>NZ_JAEL01000134.1 GCF_000518885.1 Bacillus sp. J33
ATAAGGTTTATTTACGGGCTGTTCAGTAGGTTTAACGAACATGCTTTTACCAATCAATAAAGTAAGCAATGTTCGAATGAGTTGTTCTTGATAGTTTATAAAAGTTAATAAATAGGTTATAATTTGAGGGTACAAATTGTCACTTCCATTCTTGGTTGTTGGGTGTGTGGTAACCTCAATTATCCAAAGAATTTAGGGGGTGGCAATTTTTTTGCCTATAAAGCCCTCTATGGAGATATTTTATAACCTATTTCTTATAGAAGTTTTGACAATACGACTAACCTTAAGGGGGAGTAATAATGGAAAAAGCAGCTATCATCCACTATCCTGCTGATCATTTTGTATATCCAATTAACGAAAAAACTCTACATATTAGAATACAGACCAAAAAAAATGACATTTCAGAAGTAATTTTAATACATGGAGATCAATATCTTTGGAGTGATGGAAAATGGCAATATGAAGAAACGGAAATGATAAAATCCGGTACAGACGGAATTCATGATTACTGGCATGTATTTATAGAACCTAATTATAGGAGATCGCGCTACGGCTTCAAATTAAAGTCTGGAGAAGATGAATTGATTTTAACAGAAAAAGGGTTTTACACCTTAGCTCCTGCAGATTCCGGTTATTACTTTAACTTTCCGTACATTCATGCCAAAGAAGTGTTTAAAGCCCCTTCATGGGTTAAGGATACAGTTTGGTATCAGATTTTTCCTGAAAGATTTGCGAACGGGAACCCTGATAATGACCCTGAAGGTGCTCTCCCATGGGGCGCAGCCGATCCTTCTCCCACTAATTTTTTTGGCGGTGATTTTGAGGGGGTAATGGAACATCTCGATTATCTTCAGGATCTTGGCATTACAGGAATCTACTTCACACCTGTATTTAAAGCATTTTCCAACCACAAATATGATACAATAGACTATCTGGAAATTGATCCGCAGTTTGGAACTAAAGAAACTCTTAAGAAGCTGGTAAAAGAATGCCACAAAAGGAATATTCGCGTTATGCTTGATGCTGTATTCAATCATAGCGGATACTACTTCCCTCCTTTTCAGGATGTTCTTAAAAACGGGGAAAACTCAAAGTATAAAGAATGGTTTCATCCGCACAGTTTTCCTCTAAAGGGCGGTGAGTTTCCCAACTATGAAACATTTGCTTTCGTGGAACAAATGCCAAAGCTAAATACCGCAAATCCGGATGTAAAAGAGTACTTGCTAAAAGTGGCTAAGTATTGGATTGAAGAGTTTAACATTGACGGATGGAGACTGGATGTAGCTAATGAAGTTGATCATCAGTTCTGGCGTGAATTCAGGCAGGCTGTTAAGAGCCTAAAACCTGACCTCTATATTTTGGGTGAAATTTGGCATAACTCAATGCCCTGGCTCCGAGGAGACCAGTTTGATGCAGTCATGAATTATCCTTTTACAACCAACTTGCTTAACCTGGTAGCAAAGAAATCCATAACCGGGACTGATTTCGCCAATAATATGACAGCTGAAATCCACCGCTATCCGGCTAATGTTTATGAAGCTGCCTTCAATCTTGTCGGCAGCCATGATACACCAAGAATCCTGACTGAATGTGAAGGGGATAAAAACAAGGTTAAACTGATTTACACAATCCTTTTTACCTTTATGGGCGCGCCTTGCATCTATTATGGAGATGAGGTCGGGATAAGCGGTGACATGGATCCGGGCTGCCGAAAATGCATGGAGTGGGATGAAGCCAAACAAGACCGGAATCTTTTTTCCCATATTCAAAAGTTAATCAAGCTGCGACGGGAAGAAAAAATGCTTGCTAACGAAGGCCATTTCGAATTTTTCCAAACTGACGGCAATTTGGTTGCCTATCGAAAATACACCGAGTCAAAAACAATTGTAATCGTAGCCAATCCTACTGCTGAAAGCGGCGAATTTACACTTCCTTTTAACATGAAAGGCGTTAAAATAACAAATTTACTTTCAGGTGAAGAGTTTGCAGCTGAAGCTGACCGCCTTATTATAAAGCTGGATGGCTTTGGGTATGATATTCTATCATTTCCTTCTTCATTCAATAAGATTTAATTTATTTCAGTTAAGAAAAGTTCTTAAGTCCATTTCCTTAAGACTTTTCTTTTTTCGTTTTACAAAAACTTCCTTCCCTTCTCATGACAAGAAAAAATAAACTTTATGCACTGGGAGAATAGAAATGACTAAAAACCAGAAAAAGCTTACATTATTTGCATTAACATGGCCCATATTTATAGAAATTTTGCTTCATATGCTGATGGGGAATGCAGATACTCTCATGCTATCGCAATATTCGGATGAATCTGTTGCAGCGGTCGGTGTATCAAACCAGATCCTATCCCTTGTTATTGTTATGTTTGGTTTTGTTGCTACTGGGACCTCAATACTGATAGCACAAAATCTCGGAGCAAAAAACAATAAAACAGCTGCTGAAATATCCGCAGTATCATTGGGGGCAAACCTTGTTTTTGGTATCCTCTTAAGTGTCCTTCTTTATGTTTTAAGCAAGCCTCTGCTAAAATTGATGGATCTGCCTGAGGAGCTTCTAAATGAAGCGAACTCTTACTTGATTATTGTCGGCGGCCTATCTTTTGTGCAGGCGCTCATTATGACAATCGGCGCAATCATCCGAAGCTATGGATTTACCAGGGATGTTATGTATATTACCATTGGAATGAACATTTTAAATGTTATCGGAAATTACTTTTTTATCTTCGGTCCTTTCGGCTTTCCGGTACTGGGAGTTGAGGGGGTAGCAATTTCTACAGTGGCAAGCAGATTGATTGGATTTGCTGCAGCTTTAGCAGTATTGCTTAAACGAACTGAAAATGCACTGCCGTTTGGTATGCTTTTCCGCTTTCCGAAAGACCATATTAAAAACCTTCTAAAAATCGGGGTTCCTTCTGCCGGGGAACATTTATCCTATAATGGATCGCAAATGGTCATCACCATATTTATTGCTGCATTAGGCACGGAAGCGCTAACCGCAAAAGTGTACACACAAAACATTATGATGTTCATATTCCTTTTCAGTGTGGCCATCAGCCAGGGCACCCAAATTTTAATTGGGCATATGGTGGGTGCAAGTGATTTTGATGCTGCTTATAAAAGATGCCTAAAAAGCCTGCGCCTGGCCATTTTGATTTCCTTTGGTACAGCTGTTCTTTTTGCCTTGTTCTCAGAAGAGCTGATGAGCATATTTACTTCCAATCCCGATATTATTAAAGCTGGCAGTGTTCTTATCCTTTTGACTATTATCCTTGAACCTGGGAGGTCATTCAATTTAGTCGTCATTAACTCCTTACGGGCAGCTGGCGATGTCAAATTCCCTGTTTATATGGGGATATTGTCCATGTGGGGGGTAAGCGTTACACTTTCATACCTTCTTGGAATCCATTTCGGCCTGGGCCTTGCCGGCATTTGGATTGCTTTTATTGCAGATGAATGGCTCAGGGGATTGCTCATGCTATGGCGCTGGAGGTCAAAAGTATGGATGAATAAATCATTTGTGGCCAACAAGGCGGTTTTAAATTAACGCAGTTTTCGTAAAGTTTGCTGTTTTTCAGTGCTAACTAAGGTTAATCAGCTTAGTTGAATGCAGTGGAGGGCAATTAACTCCTTAAAAATGCATTAGCACTTTCCTCATGCGGTGCATGCTATTTTCAATGTCCTGCTCCGAAGAGAGGGAAGGGGGAGACCTTACTGGCGAAGCCCAGGAAGCTCACATTCCAGCCCGGTGAAAGCTTGAGTGGCCGCATCGGAAATCAACGGGCAAAATTAAAAGTAATACAAGAGCCTAAAAATAAAAAGCGGCATTGTGTGATCTGCCGCTTTTTTTATTCCACTATATTAATATTATAATCTTTAAACCAAATATGAATTTGCGCAAGATGTGCAAGAAGCTGAGGTCCATTCATAAGCTGGCCAAACCAAGGCTCCTGAAATGCTTCTCCTCCTGATTCAATTATTTTCTTCAGCTGGCCTTGGTCAAAGAACTCATAAAGTGCCGACGAACGATCTTTCAGGTACCCGCTGAGCATTTTTTGAACAGCGCTGGTATATTCCGGGTTATGCGTTTTTGGATAAGGGCTCTTCTTTCTATATAGGACTTCGTTTGGCAAAATGCCTTCTAGCGCTTTGCGCAAAATCCCTTTTTCCCGATTGCCATGCATTTTTATCTCCCATGGAATATTCCATACATACTCTACCAGGCGATGGTCTGCAAAAGGCACCCTTACTTCAAGACTTGCGCCCATACTCATTCTGTCTTTGCGATCCAATAAAGTTGTCATAAAGTAAATCATATTTATATAGAATAGCTCTCTCCTGCTTGCGTCCTCTTCGCTTTCTCCCTCTAATCTCGGAGTTTCCGAGATTGCCTGAATATATTTTTCCATTGCATAATCTTGTATATTCAGCTTTTTCCGCCAATTCTCTTTTAATAGCCCATGCCTGGCTTCAATTGACCGCATCCAAGGAAAGCCCTTGCGCTCCAGGTCTCTCTGTCTGTGAAACCATGGATACCCCCCAAATATTTCATCTGCACATTCACCGGATAAGCCTACAACAAAGTTCTTCTTTATTTCACGGCAGAACCAGAGGAGAGAGGAGTCAATGTCGGCCATGCCAGGAAGATCCCTTACATGCACTGATTCTATTAAATCTTCTGCCAGCTGCTGCTGTGATATGATACAACTATTATGCCTGGTGTTAAATGTTTGGGACATCTTATGGATAAAGGCACCGTCCGAGTTGGGCTGAAATTCATTAACCTTGAAGAAAACATCATTTCCTTCATAGTCTATGGAATAGGTATGCAGCTGGCCTTTGCCCTCTTTCTCATAGTTCTTAGCAGCAATAGCAGTAATCGCACTTGAATCTACACCACCAGAAAGGAAAGTGCAAAGCGGGACATCCGATACCAGTTGCCTTGTCACTGCATCCGTAAATAAATTCCGGACTTTTTCAGCCGTTTCTTCAACGCTATCCTTGTGTCGGGCACTTTTAACGTTCCAATACCGCCATACCTTCAAACCATTCTTTGAAAAGGCCAAGGCATGTGCAGGCCTCAATTCATCAATCCCTTTAAATATTCCTGAACCTGGAGATCTTGATGGTCCTAATCCAAATACTTCAGCCAAGCCTTCCCTGTCAATTTCAGCTTTTACTTCCGGATGGGCCAAAATGGCCTTTAGTTCTGATCCGAATATAATTCCTTTCTTTGTTTCTTTATAAAATAATGGTTTTACGCCCAAGCGGTCCCTGCCTATGAATAATTGCTCGTTCTTTGCATCCCATACGGCAAAAGCAAAAATGCCATTCAGATATTCAAGGCAATCTTCTCCCCATTCCATGTATGAAGTAAGTAAAACCTCTGTGTCAGAATGGCCCTTAAACGAATATCCTTTTATAAGGAGTTCTTTTCGGAGATCTTCTGTATTATATAGCTCTCCATTATAACAAATGGTATAGCGGCTACTATGCTTTGTCCTTGTCATTGGCTGTTTTCCGCCAGCAGGGTCTACAACAATTAGCCTTTTATGGCCAAAGCCTGCATGAATATCTGTCCAGACATTCGTATCGTCCGGACCTCGCTTAGCCAACGTATCCGCCATCTTTTCAATTGCAGCCGTTTCCTTTCTCAAATCCTTTTGGAAATCAATCCAGCCGGTAATTCCACACATATTTACATCATCCTTTCTTAGCGGAATCGTATGGGCATATTTTGCATGATGCTATTGTATGCACGGCCTAGAAAAAAGTTAATTGTCCACTTTAGCGGTTATAAAAATCGCCTAAACTGTCTAAAAAGAAGTTGAGGAAGTTAATGGAGGTTATTTATGAATAGACAGCAGCGATCAAAGCTTATTGAATATCAATCCCGTGCTTTTACAGAAGGCACTGTGGAGTTTATCAATGATCAATGGGTTTTCTTCGATCATGAAACAGATGAAGCATCATTGTTAGATGAATTCCTCCACCAGGAATTAGAAGTATTTCGCTTTAAGCGCTGGAAGAAAGGCATTTTATTCGAAGATGGCAAGATTGCACTGGCCGATGAAGTTTTTCATTTAAAAGATCAGGATTCTGTCCGCATACGAAAACACCTTGTTTACTCCCTGGAAAGATTGTTGGAGGAAATGAATGATGATGCCTTTTATCAATTTATAACAACCTTGAACTCCATGCAGTTTTCAGTCTATGACTGTATCTATTGTTATAATCAGTTAGCATTTTTCAATGATAAGGATCGGAAAAGCGGCGTGAATTTTATCGTTTTTGATAATCAGGACCACATCTGCAATGTACAGCATCATTTTTGCTATTATGAAAAAAGGAGCGACCGGTTTGAATTCACCTTAAACAGCGGGAAACGAATGGTAATTGAAAAGATTTCTTCATAGAAGGGTCGTTCCCCGCCCATTGGCGAGCGTGTTGGATAGAGCACAACAGAACAAGGAATGCTTTTTCAGCCTTTTACATCGCACCGAACCGAAAACATTTGCTTTTAAAAGGTCGCAGCGTTCCCAATCTGAGTTCCTTGTTCTGATTAAGGCTTGCAAATCATTGTGAATTCTCTTCCTTAATAATCTTCAATGCATACGAGGTATGAAAAGCGCGCTTTGCCGAGGGGATCATAGCAAGAAATTATTGAAGTTAAGCCTATCTTTAAATTAGGCTGTTTTCGTAAAGTTTGTTGCTTTTCGGGTGGCAAACTAAGTTTTACCAACTGAGTTGATTGTAGCGGAGGACACTTGATCCTCGAAAATGCTACCGCATTTCCTTCGTGCGGTGCCAGGTCAGGGAAGATTATTCAATGTCCTGCTCATGAAGAGAGGGAAGTGTGAGACCCCATAGGCGAAGCCGAGGGAGGCTCTCATTCCTCCCCGCTGACAGCTTGAGTGCCCCGTGCTGAAATCAGCGGACAAAATTTATAAGTAAATACAACAATCTTTGAGAAAAGAGCCTTAAATTAAAAAGAGCAGTCTGCCAATGCCCGGCAGACTGCTCTTTTTATTCACGGCCAGCTTTCTCATCCTGTTCCCGCTTTTTTAATGCTTCCAAAATTTCTTTTTGTGTTAGAACAGGATGTTCTCCTTGTTTAGTAGCCGCCTGGACAACAAAAACACTAATGATCATAACTGAAATTAAAATGATCAGAATCCAAACTCCTGACATCCTTCCTTTCCTCCATTTAGCGGCATTTGATGATGTCACTGCTTAGCTGTACGTCTGTACCTGATTTGATAGCCCTTCTTCAAATTCATTCGTTCTAAGCGGCTTATGTATATAAAAGCCCTGTGCATAATGGCATTTCAATTCTTTTAAAAGTTCAATCTGCTCTTTTGTTTCCACCCCTTCTGCCACCACTTTGACGTCAAGTCCATGCCCCATTGTGATGATTGCTTTAACAATAGCAATATCGGTTGTGTTTAATCGCAGATTATTTATAAATGATCGATCTATCTTTAATGTATTTATGGGAAGATCTTTCAGATAGCTTAAAGAAGAATAGCCGGTGCCAAAATCATCGATCGAAACCTTTACACCCAAGGCCTGCAGCGCCTGCATGACCTGAATGCTGTAGTCCACATTTCTGAGCATCGTACTCTCGGTTAATTCTAAAGTCAAATATTGTGGTTCCAGTCCGGATAGGTCCAAAGCTTTCCTGACTACGGTTAAGAAGCCCGGCTGCTGGAACTGATAAGCGGACACATTGACCGAAATCGAAAGGTAATCATAGCCACG
This sequence comes from Bacillus sp. J33, assembly GCF_000518885.1. Lineage (GTDB taxonomy): Bacteria > Bacillota > Bacilli > Bacillales > Cytobacillaceae > Cytobacillus. The sequence goes on from NZ_JAEL01000134.1 coordinate 7,767, forward strand.
TATTTGCCATTGCTTATTCTGCTCGCAGGCAGTCCTCAAAACCCAGCTTCCAATTTCCTCAATGATGCCAGTTTCCTCGGCAAGCGGGATGAATTCTCCCGGCGAAACAAGGCCAAGTTTTGGATGATTCCAACGGATTAAGGCCTCACTTCCGTATAGCTCTCCGGTTTCAAGATCGATCAAAGGCTGATAACACAAGTAAAATTCTTTTTTCTGCAAAGCCTTTCTTAAGTAGCTTTCAAGTTCAAGCCTTTCCAATGCCTGCTTGTTCATTTCCAAAGAGAAAAAGGTCACTCTGTTTCCTCCCTGCATCTTAGAACGATTCGTAGCCACATCTGCATTTTTTAACAGAGTATGCTCATCCATTCCATCACCTGGATAGAAACTGACACCTGTGCTTGCAGTGACAATAAACTCCTGATCCGCCAGGAATAAAGGTTTTGAAATTTCATCTAATATCTTTTTAGATGTTATCATTACTTTATCTATTGATATTTCCCGGGTTACTATTAGTGTAAATTTATCGCCTCCAAATCGGCCTAAATAGGAGCCAGAAGGCAAAACCTTTTCAATCCTTTCAGAAATCTCCTTTAAAGCCATATCACCAGCAAAATGGCCAAGACTATCATTAATGATTTTAAAGCGGTCAATATCGATTGAAAGGACCGCAAGCATTTTCCTTTTCTTTTTCGCTCTTTTCAATAAGAGGTCCAGCTGCTCTGTAAATTTCATTCTATTTGGAAGACCTGTGTCCTGGTCGAAGTAAGCAAGCTCTGTAATTTTATCTTCAATTTTTTTCTGTTCGGTGATATTTCTGCCTATTCCGTAAATACCTACACATTCCCCATTCACCGTAATTGGAATGTTTTTCAGCTGAAAAAGGCTTGTTTCACCTGACTTTGAATCTATGTAAACATTATAATACTGTTCTTTTCCTTTAATTGCTCGATAAAAATGCATTCGCACCCGCGGGATATCTTCATTGCGAACATATGCAAGAGCTGATTTTCCCAATATCTCATTGCTGCTGTATCCGAATGTGTTTTCAAATGCCGGATTTACGCTTGTGAAGTGTCCGTTCAAATCTGTTGAATAAACAAAATCGGCATTATTATCAAATAGAGACTTATAGTATTGTTCAGAGATTTTCAGGGTGCTGTTTAAAATTTTTATATCATCCTGGGCTGCATGCATTAAGTGTGTTAGTGAAGAGATTGTCTTAAAGTGGGCAGGCTTCTCATAAACGTATGTTTTGTCTGACCTTTTTTCTGATGAAGCAACATTTTCTGAAATAGCAAGATAGGTAAGTGAATGTCCTACAATTTTGGGATAATCTCCTTTTCGCGAGGCAATTTCACCATAGGAAAAAAATCCATTTGCTGGTGCAATTCTTTGGAACATTACCAGTTCTTTTTCGGTAAAATCTCTAGCAAACTGCTTCCGGGCCATACAATTATAGATAAAGAGGGTTTCAGTTGATATTTCGGCCAGTTTTTTCAGTTCTTTCAAAGAACTGTTGATGATTTCTTCCAGATTAGCGTATGCAAAAGTAAGGGTATCGCCTTCTTTTACCTTACGATTTACCTTAATGGCCCCATTTTCAAGCACTCTAATAATGAAAACTGATACTTTTTCACCGCGGTAGGGTAATAAAAATGGAAATTCAGTTCCTGATTGCGGCAAGTCTTTTAAGAAGGCCTCTCCAAGGTAATGTTTTAATATATCCAAAGGTGCCTTATGATCAATGGCATAGATGATGGAACCAGCAGCCTTTGTAACCTTAAAGGTCTTTCCAATTTCCTGCCATTGGTAGTTTGCAAATGAATGAGCAGTAAAATGTCCGCTTTGAAGTGCGATTGCTGCAAGTCCATTTTTGGTAACACCTTTTTGTGTAAAAGCAAATCCTTCCTTAAATACCCCATTATCACCAGCAATCCCGCCAGCAATAACCAGCTCCGGATTTGTTTCATATATTGCTTCCAGCAACGAAGATGAATCAACATCAAATCCTGTGGGAAACAAAATTAATGCTTCTGTGTTAAATGCAGCCAGCTTTTCAGACAGAGCCTTTCCCATCTCAAAACTATCTTTAAAGTCATCATGGTGCAGCAAAAATGATTTTAATTTTGTTTTTTCAAAAGCTGTAAATGATACAACAGTTTGCTTTTCCATAATGCGGCCTTCATATATTTCACCTGATGTTGAACAGCCTGCAATATCAGCAGAAGGAAGCCGCTTCGCTAATTCCTTTTGCAAATCATTGATAAAAGGTTCCTTTATTAATCCTGTAAAAACCTGTACAAGCAAATTGGGATACTCAACTAATTTGTGATCATCTATGAAACTATTCAGCTGGTTCATATTCTCATAAAGACATGTAATTGTTTTAGCCATAAAAACCCACCATCGATAGTAATGTCTATTCTAAAGGAAAAACCTCTGCATACCCATGAAGCATTCGGCTTTGGAAAGCGCTGACTGTCAAAGTTTTCAGCAAATCCTATCTTTTTAAAAATACCATATTTAGGGCAGTCATGACATGACAAAATTAGAAAAAGCTGCCTTTTTTCAGCAGCTTTTTTCGAAAGGTTTCTTATTTACGTCATAAATGTTAGAGGAAGCCGTATAAAACCTAAATATAAAACCAGGATTAAAGCGATAACAAACTGAATCCATAGAATAGAGGTTTTTTTTCCTTTTACAGTGCGAATAATAATCATTTCAAACATAGCGATTACCCATAGGCCAACCAATGATTTTAAGACATACATCATATCAATGCTATTAAGTGAGCTGAGGATCCATACGCCTGTCCCAATGATCAGCAAGTAAAACAGCCTCAAAATCATTTGAATAACTTTTAAACCTCTTTGTTTGCCGCTATTATGCATAACAAGGGCAACGATAAATAAAACGAGTGCCAAAAACCAAGTCGTTATGTGGGCATGTATCATTCCAGTGCCTCCTATTGTAAAATTCGATACCATCATATCATATTGAATTGGAAAATCCTAAAATTATGGTGCCAGTTAAGCATAATTTGAGGCAAATTTGTGAATTTTTATGGATGAAAGTGATTTCTATCACAGACATCTCCTTAATCTTTGGATATGACTTCAATTGGATTCAATTTTGCGCTATTCGAAAAATATAAATTTCATTCCATGGATAAATTTAATGTCTGTAAGCCTTAAAAAGAACAAGGCCTATGTATCGGGTTACATAGGCCTCAGTATTATACTTCTATTGAATTTCGTAGGGTACCAATTTTTTCAACTGTTATTTCCACTTTATCCCCTGGCTGAAGAAACCGAGGCGGCTTAAATCCTTTGCCGACCCCAGCAGGTGTACCGGTAGCAATAATGTCTCCCGGCTCCAGGGTCATACCTTTTGATAGAACTGAGATGATTTCCTCAATAGGGAAAATAAAATGTTCTGTATTCGAACTTTGTCTTACTTCTCCGTTTACCGTTGTTTGAATATCCAGTTTGTTCGGGTTTTTCACAGCTGATGCATGAACGGCCCATGGGCCCATTGGACATGAAGTATCAAGGCTTTTACCGATAAAAAATTGCTTATGGCGAGACTGCAGATCTCTTGCGGTCACATCATTAATAATCGTATAGCCAAAAACGTAATCCAATGCTTCTTCTTTTGGAATCGCCCGTCCAGTTTTTCCGATAATTACCGCAAGCTCCCCCTCATAATCAAGCTGCGAAGTTACTTCTTTATGGTTTAATACTGTTTCATCTGGCCCAATTACAGTTGTCGGCGATTTTGTAAAAACCATAATGTGCTCAGGAATATCCTCTTTGCTGCCCATTTCGATCGCGTGCTCAGCATAGTTTTTCCCAACACAAAAGATATTTTTATCCGGGCGCGGTATCGGAGCCTGCAATGTAATTGAATCCAGCCCTAGATAGAGTTCCTCCCTTTCCGGATTGCTGCCTGCCCAATCGGTTAGTTTATGTACTTTTTCAATGAAAGCCTCTCCTAATGCAATACATTCCTTTAGGGTCGCGGGTAAACTGCTCTTCCCTTCCATTTTTTCTAAAGCTGCATTTAGCGGCAAAACCTTTGTGCAAGATTCATCCATTAGTCCAACAAAACTGCCGTTGTCATCCTTCGCTGTAATAAACTTCATGCCATCACCTCATTTTTAGTCATAGGGACTTTATTATAATACAAATTTTCAGATTTCGGTATTTCTGCTAAGAAAAAACCTATATGTCTATAACTCTTTGAGAAAGGCTCTTTTCTCGTAAATTGTGGTTTTACTTATGAATCCCGCCCGTTGATTTCCGCTGCAGGCACTCAAGCTTTCCCGCTGGGAGGAATGGGAGCCTCCCCGGCTTCGCCTGTGGGGTTTCCCACTTCCCTCTCTTCTGAGCAGGACATTGAATAATCTTCCCTGACCTGGCACCGCACGAAGGAAATGCGGTAGCATTTTCGAGGATCAAGTGCCCTCCGCTACAATCAACTCAGTTGGTTAAACTT
>NZ_JAEL01000014.1 GCF_000518885.1 Bacillus sp. J33
CCCTCATGTGAGGGAAAGAATTATCCGGTATTAGCCCCGGTTTCCCGGAGTTATCCCAGTCTTACAGGCAGGTTGCCCACGTGTTACTCACCCGTCCGCCGCTGACTTCAGGGAGCAAGCTCCCATCCGTCCGCTCGACTTGCATGTATTAGGCACGCCGCCAGCGTTCGTCCTGAGCCAGGATCAAACTCTCCATATAAGAGTTGATTAAGCTCATAAGTTGTCTTTTCAAAAAAGACTAAAGAATTAACGTTGACGTTTTTGTTCGTTCAGTTTTCAAAGATCAATTTCTCTTTGTTATATTTTACCTCATCGCTCAGAAGCGACTTTATCAATATAACATGTGTTTCTTTTAACTGTCAACACTTTTTTAAAAGAAATCCGTCAGCTGTGAAAATGTTTTTTGTTCATATCGCAGCGACGGATATAAATATAACAAGGATTTAATTAAAGGTCAATAGCTTTTAATGTTTTTTTACGATAATTTTTTTCCGAGCTTATAGTACCTGTGATAAATCCCTTGTCCCTTGGTTTCCATATTTACAACTTCAATAATATGTTTATCAATCAGATACTCAAGCAGCATGCTCAAGTCAACTGCATATAGATGAAGCTCTTCATGATTCATAATGTCTTGGATTGACCATTGATCTTTCTTGGCAAGAATATCTGCAAGGTGGCTAATTCCTTGTTTTGTTCTTGAGTGGATTAAGAATTCGCTCGCTAAAAATAGAAGTTCAAGTCTTTTTTCAAGGGGTTCCTGGCTATTTACCAGTTCCTCATATAGCTTCATAATTTCCGGTTCAATTTGTTTCACCTGATTCCAAACAGTCACCTCAGGATGAAAACCGTTTTCGATAACCGCAAGCCTAGCCAGATGATGAAGAGAATGAACAATATGATTATAAGCGTCAAAATAGTTTCGGTTTTCAAAGAAAGCTTTGCCATCCATATACCTGCGGATCAGCTTGGCAAACTCAAGCCCCATTTTTAATTTTCGCCCATAGAACGGAAACTCCCTTAATTCTACCTTCAAATTATGGATATATTCATTTCGATCAAAGAGGACTTTTCCATTATACAGCCAATCAAAGATCTTTCGGTTTGATCCCAAAAGGATCCATTCACGAAGCTGCTTATCCGTGACAATCTGAAGTGCCGCTTTTTTATCCTTATATGTGTAATGCTTAACAAACACAGGTTCATCTGCTTCCTTAACAAGAATGAGCAGCACAGCATCAAAAGTATCTGTAGCAGGGATTGACCTTTGTATCTTTTCGGTCATAATTACTCCGAGAGTATTTGTTTGGCTTGCTCGTTCTTGATAAATAGGACGGAGAATGTCTTCCATCATAATTCCTCCATTTTATTGATAGCGTATATCTTCGACAATTATAAATGAAATCCTTCCTAAATGTGAGACATTTTTCGACACGATTCAATAATATGTTTATTTGGGCAAATAGAGTATGTTATAGTTAGTTTTTAGGAGGGAACAGAATGGCTAAGTACTCAAGTAAAATTAATAAGATTCGTACCTTTGCCCTTAGTTTAATTTTTATCGGATTTATCGTTATGTACCTCGGAATCTTCTTTAGAAATTCCCCTCTTCTCATGACAATATTTATGCTTCTTGGAATGCTGTGCATTCTTGCTAGCACCGGTGTATATTTTTGGATCGGCATGCTTTCAACTAAAACCGTGCAGGTGGTTTGCCCGAATTGCGGAAAACATACTAAGATGCTTGGCCGTGTTGATATGTGCATGTATTGCAATGAGCCTTTAACGCTTGATCCAAAACTTGAGGGCGTAGAATTTAACGAAAAATACAATAAAAAAAATACGAAGCAGAGCTGATCAGCTCACCGCTTCATATTTGTTTAAAAACCGGCTAGCTGTAGCCGGTTTTTATTTGTCTCTTCTATACGTAAGCAAAAGGAAAAGCTGACAGCACTCCGCCGGCAGCTTTTCAGTAATTATTAATGTGCTTCCTTGCTTGCACATTCAGGACAGGTTCCGTAAATTTCCATTCTATGATGGCTAATTTTAAACCCTGTAACATGCGAAGCAAGATGCTCTACTTCATCAAGACCAGGATAATGGAAATCTACAATCTTCCCGCAGCTTTCACATATAACATGATAATGATGGGTAGTTACAAAATCGAAGCGGCTTGATGCGTCACCGTATGTTAGCTCTTTTACAAGGCCAACTTCACGAAATACTCGTAAATTATTGTAAACTGTAGCCACACTCATATTAGGGAATTTACCTTCCAATGCCTTGTATATATCATCTGCAGTCGGGTGTGACATGGAGTTTATTAAATATTCAAGTATCGCATGACGCTGCGGAGTGATACGGACTCCTGTTTCTTTCAAAGTATCCAGCGCTTCTTTTAATTCCATTTGCGCCACCGCCATGCACCTCTTTTCCAACAAATATTCTTACTTTATAATCTTTATAAATAGTGTACTAATTTTTTACCACATTTGTCAATATTGCAAACAACTTAATAGAGGGTATCAGCTCTTATCAGCATGCAGTGTATGCTCAATGGAGCCTAAATGATGATTTACATATCGGGCAGACACAAACAGCAAATCGGATAAACGGTTTAAGTACGCTATGACTAGCGGATTCACATCTTCTCCCAATGAAACTGCACAGCGCTCCGCCCTTCTTACGATTGTTCTTGCAACATGGAACGCCGCACCAGATGTATGCCCGCCAGGCAATATAAAATTAGTAAGTTGGGCAAGATCTGTTTCCCATTTGTCAATCTGCTTTTCCATATTAGATATATCTTTTTCGGTTATCTCCCACTTTACCTTCTTTCCTTTAGGTGTTGCGAGCTCTGCACCAGCATGAAACAAGTCAGTCTGAACTTTATGGAAAACATCTTCCAGATTATCTTTATCTGGAAAAAATTCAGCGGCGAGATGGCTTAACGCTAATCCGATCATTGAGTTTGCCTCATCACATGTTCCATATGCCTCAACACGAACATCATCCTTATTAACTCTTTGCCCATATATTAAAGAAGTGGTTCCCCTGTCTCCCGTTTTTGTATAAATCTTCATCTCAATACCCTCTTTCAAGATCAATGGCTTTTATATAATCTTTGTTATTTTATATATATGTATGAAGGTTATGCTTGAAAATTTCAAAAGATCCTGGCAAATAATCTTTGGTAATACTTGAGAGGTGCTGCGTGTCGTTACATTCTTCACTCGCCAAATGGTATGCCTCTTTAGAAGCAACCCCTTTTTAAAAAGGCTCTTTTCTAAATAGATTTAGTTTAAATTTTACCCGTTGATTTCAGTACGGGGCACATGCTTTCCGCGGAGCAGAAAGAGAGCCTCCTCGGCTTCGCTTGCAGGGTCTCTCACTCCCATCTCTTGTGAGCAAGACATTTGAAAAACATCCTTGAATAAACATCTCGTCGTAAGAAAATATCAAAAAAAACGGACCCTGTCAGGTCCGCTTCGAAAAAAGTATCTGAGGAGGTATGCCCTAATAAAATGATATGCAAAACTTGTTTTTAGGAATGGACAAAAGCCTTGTTCCCCTAAAAATAGGCTCCCCATTTTGCGAATTATGCTTATTTAAACACTCTAGGCCAAGTTTTCCTTAATATATTCAAGAGCCTCTTCTACATGCCCTTTTACTTTCACTTTACGCCACTCTTTGACGAGTTTTCCTTCCTGGTCAATTATAAAAGTGGATCGCTCAATCCCCATGTATTCCTTGCCGAAGTTCTTCTTCAGCTTCCAGACACCATAATCCTCAGCAGCTTTATGGTCCTCATCAGCAAGCAGCAAGAAAGGAAGACCATGTTTTTCAATAAACTTTTCATGTCTGCTTAGAGGGTCTGGACTTACACCTAAAATTACCGCATTCACACCTGCAAAATTCTCATGCTGATCCCTGAAATCACATGCCTGCGTTGTACAGCCTGGCGTCATGTCTTTTGGATAAAAATAAAGAACCACATTCTTACCCCGGTAATCTGAAAGCTTAACCTTTTTGCCATTGCTGGCCTCCAGTTCAAAATCCGGAGCAGTCTCTCCAATTGCAATTGCCATTTTCCATCACTCCTGTTGGATAAGTTTACTTACTTTAAGCCTATCCAACTTTCCGTTCAAACACAACTATTTGCGGCGCCATCATGCCCTTTTTTCCACATCAAATACAACTCTTGCCACAAATGCTGCGGGTATAACATAGCCAATCAGCGCTTCCATAACGGCAATCATCCTGCCAATCCCAATTGGGCTAATGTCTCCATATCCAACTGAAAATAATGTAACTGCACTAAAATAAAAACCTGTTTCAAGCCGATCCAGAAATCCTGCTTCAATGTAATTAGTGCCATCTATTAAAACAACAAGCCCATGCAAATCAAGCAAAATATAAATTAGTCCAAACCCGATCAAAATTGTGGCATACAAACTTATAAGGTAAAGGAAATTCTCTAAAGAAACCCATCTTCCCTTAATCTTAGCAGATGAAAAGAGAGTTTGCAGACTCATGATCATGCATAAAACAATCAGGATTAACGACAAATAAAGCGCCATAATGCAACCTCATTTCGGAATGGCTTTTCCATTCATTTATACGCTTTAAATAGTGCCTGTATGACAGCACGTCTATATATATAAAAGCCAGGGATATCCCCCGGCTCTTGCTTAATTGCCCGCACCTCTATAACGTTTTATTCCGGAATTCCAAATCAGGATTGAAATTCCAAAAAATACGATTCCAATCACTGGAGTTAAGAATGAATAAAGAAACCATTCTTCCTTCCCTAAAAAATATGCAGCCGGGTACACACCAACAAAGGCAAATGGCAGCACCCATGTCAAAACAAATCGGATAACGGTATTATAAATATCTACCGGATACCTTCCATAATTTCCGATGTTATACATCATCGGCATTATTGACGTTCTCGCATCGGCCCAAAAACTTATGCAAGCAATCATAACAAAAATGCCTCCATACACAAGCATTCCTCCTAAAACAAACAGGAGAAATAAGAGCGGATCTGCCCAGGATATTTTCAGTCCAAGACTCATTCCCGAATAGAACATAACAGCAATACCTGTCAATGCACCAAATAAGGATTCAAGTTCCATCCTTTCCAAAACAATTTGGAATAGGCTATGGATCGGCCTTGTTAAGATTCTATCTAGCTCCCCTTTAACTATATACCTTTCGTTAAAGTCCCATATATTAAAGAAAGATGAAAACAGCGCATAAGGCACAAGGAAAAATCCGTAAATAAAAATGATCTCATCTCTGGTCCATCCCCCCAGAAGATCGGTATGGCCGAAAACGACTAAGATAAAAATTAAATTAACTGCCTGAAATAACAGATCTGAAAAGACCTCTACAAATAGATCGGCTCGGTACTGCATTCTTGTTTTCATATACTGGGCGACATACTGGAAGAAAATCTTTATATAAAACATTCTGTCACCCTCCTTGAATAATAAGCTGTTTTTTTGCAATCACCCACAGTACCTGAATCGGGATAACCAGAATTAGGACCCAGACCCCCTGAAGGATTATCGCCTGAACGGCCTCATTATTTGAAAAGCTATTTGTAAATATCATACTTGGCACATAGCTAATACCCTGAAAGGGCAGATACTTAAGTATATCCTGAGCCCAAATCGGAAAAAAGCTGATTGGGATAAGAAGGCCTGAAAACAAGTCAATGACAACTCTTTTCGCACGGATAAGCCCTGTGTTATTAAATAAGAAAAAAGTGGTAATACCTGTCAGCAAATTAATTTGTGTATTAATAAAAAAACTCAATAAAATTGATACTGCAAATAAAATCCAGGTAGCTGCATTTGCGGAAAATTGGAGAGGGAAAATAAATGAAACAATCACCATCCCGGGAACTGAAAAGAAGAACAGGCGGAAAATTCCTTCTCCTAACCCCTGCATTGTTTTCATGCCGAGATAATTATATGGGCGGATCAGTTCTACCGCTACCTTTCCTTCTTTAATTTCCGCAGCCATTTCACGGTCAATGTTATTAAAGTAAAATGCTCTCGCCATCCATGCTACTGCTACATATGTAGACATTTGGATAACAGACATGCTTTCTATTGTATCCTTTTCTCCGTATATTGCCGACCACAGGAAATAATAAGCACCTATATTGATGCTGTAAATTAAGATGCCTGTATAGTAATTAGTTCTATATGCCAGCATCATTAAAAAGCGGATCCGGATCATTTCTAAATATTTATCCACAGGAACACCTCCGGCCTCGGTACAAGTTATACCATTCCATTACGATATCCCCCGGTCATAGATATTTCGGATAATTTCTTCAGTCGAAGTTTCTTTAATATTGATATCCTTTACTTTTAAATCCGCAACCACCTTTGCAATCAATAAAGAAATAAGTTCATCATTATCTTCTACAATAGCTGTAAAGATCGCTCCCTTTCCATCCTTCTCCCATTTCACTTCAGATGAAGACGTGATTTTATTGAGATCGGCCAGATCCACTTCTTCCAGGAATTGAAATTCTATTTCCTTGCCTTCACCCCATTTTTCCTTCAGGCTTTTTAATGCCCCATCGTAAATAATTTTTCCGTCATCCAGCATAACTACCCGTTCACACAGCGCTTCAATATCGGTTAAGTCATGCGTGGTCAACAGTATGGTTGTGTTATATTTTTCATTTATTTCCTTGAGGAACTCCCGGATTTTTAGTTTAACGAGCACATCAAGCCCAATAGTAGGTTCGTCCAAAAACAGAAGCGGCGGGTTATGAATTAATGCAGCTGCTAGTTCGCATCTCATTCTTTGTCCAAGTGAAAGCTTTCTGACCGGCTTATCCAGCAGGGGTTCTATATCCAGTGTTTTTATGACATGTGCCATATGGCTGTCATATTGTTCATCTGATACTTTATACACCTTTTTCAGCAGCCTGAAAGACTCCTGAACAGCAATATCCCACCACAGCTGTGATCTTTGCCCGAAAACCACTCCAATGGTGCTGACGAACTTTTCGCGGTCTTTATGGGGGTTCATCCCATTTACAATAACTTCGCCGCTTGTCGGTGTTAAGATCCCTGTCATCATTTTAATGGTTGTTGACTTGCCAGCTCCATTTTCTCCGATATACCCGACCATCTCTCCTTGTTTTACATTAAAACTAATATCGTTAACAGCTGGCACTATTTTATAATTTCTTGTCAACAGGTCTCGGAAAGCCCCTTTTAATCCAGAGCGGCTTGAATATGCTTTAAATTCTTTTTTTAAGTTCCGCACTATTATTGCATCATTCATAATCATTCCTCCTGCCAATTAATGCCCTAAGGAAATAGTTTAGACAAACAAGCAGCCCAACACAAATAGAATGCACGCATTTCTCATTATCCCTGTTAAATTTGCCTGTTGATTTCAGCACGGGGCATTCAAGCGTTCAGCGGGCGAATCCGACGCTCCCCGGTGCATTCGCAGCTGCCGGGTCTCACGCTGACACGCTTCCCCCGCTGGACATTGAATAAGCTTACTCGAATGAACACCTCGTCGTAAGAAAATTAGTTAGCATTTTCGCGGGATTAGCACATTTCCCTCCAATCAACAGGGTGCTAAAATCAATAATAAACTTTAACACAGCCTTCCCATTAAGATCTTGTATTTTTCATCAGCAAAATACAGAATACTCTGCCTTCCTCTTAAGATTGGACCAAGTGCCTTTCAATCATGTTAAAATAATAAGTGAACGATTAAATTGGATTCAATCAGGAGGATAAAAATGCAATTTACTAATTCTGAACGATTACATAAACAAGCGCTTGAGCATATTGTCGGAGGAGTAAACAGCCCTTCCAGGTCTTATAAAGCAGTAGGCGGAGGTTCGCCTGTTGCCATGGAAAGGGCTCAAGGCGCATATTTTTGGGATGTGGACGGCAATCAATATATCGATTACTTAGCCGCTTACGGCCCCATCATTACTGGCCATGCACACCCACATATTACTGAAGCAATAAAAACAGCTGCTGAGCGAGGAGTATTATATGGAACGCCAACTCCCCACGAAGTAAAGTTTGCAGAGATGCTGAAGGAAGCAATGCCTAATCTGGATAAAGTCCGTTTTGTCAATTCTGGTACAGAAGCAGTTATGACTACGATCCGTGTGGCAAGAGCCTATACGGGAAGAGACAAAATTATCAAGTTCGCCGGCTGCTATCATGGCCATTCCGACCTTGTTCTTGTTGCTGCAGGTTCTGGACCATCAACACTCGGAACACCGGACTCTGCTGGAGTTCCTAAATCAATTGCCCAGGAAGTGATCACGGTTCCTTTTAATGAAATTGAACCATATAAAGAAGCATTGGAAAAATGGGGTGACCAGATCGCCGCAGTCCTAGTCGAACCAATTGTCGGCAACTTTGGAATTGTTGAGCCTAAGCCAGGATTCCTGGAACAGGTTAACGAATTAACCCATGCTGCCGGTGCCTTAGTTATTTATGATGAAGTTATTACAGCGTTCCGTTTTATGTATGGCGGGGCCCAGGACCTGCTTGGAGTAAAGCCGGATCTGACTGCTATGGGAAAAATCATTGGCGGCGGCCTGCCAATCGGCGCTTATGGCGGGAAGAAGGAGATCATGGAAACGGTAGCACCTTTAGGCCCTGCATATCAGGCTGGCACTATGGCTGGAAACCCCGCTTCCATCCTTTCGGGGATTGCATGCCTTGAAGTTCTTAAGCAGCCTGGAGTCTATGAATATTTGGACCGCCTTGGAGAACTGCTTGAAGAAGGCATCAGCGCAGCTGCTGAAGATTTTAACATTCCGATCACAATTAACCGTTTAAAAGGTGCTCTTACTCTTTACTTTACAAATGAAAAAGTTGTGAATTATGAACAAGCTGAAAACACAGACGGTGAAATGTTTGCCAAGTTTTTCAAACTAATGCTCAATCAGGGAATAAACCTCGCACCTTCCAAGTATGAAGCATGGTTTGTCACAATTGCCCATACTGAGGATGACATTAACGCAACTATTCACGCAGTACAAAATGCATTCCAGCAAATGAGCAACGAATAAATATTCATTAATTTATACATTACCGGGAGCGAAAAAGCTCCCTTTTTCTTTAATAACAAAAATGAAAACGTTTACAAACAAGGTGTTTTTTTATACATCCCCTATTCTGTCCCACTATTTTCTATCCAACTTTTTGTATAAATAATTGATTTCTGAAAATTCATATGATATGATGGGAGAAATCTTTTCTGTAGAGCGGATTACGCTAACAAAAAGATCGTTAAAAAGGCAATGACCTGCCCTAAATAATCACACTTTTCTTTTAATAAATGCATGATGCATTTATCCTTTCAAAAATTTAACTTTTTGAACAACCTCATTTAAAACCCGTAAACAATTAATTTTAATAGATTACTAATCAGGAGGTGAACGGCTTTAAGGCAGCGCCTTATTTTCAGCCGAATATTATGACATTACAACAATGGAGTCCTTCACTTTTTAAAGAGTTTCACCGTCAGGAACATGATGCTTGCGGTATCGTTTCTGCAATGGAAAAAAAGAAAATTCCTACACGGGAAAATATTTTCAGCTGCATCAATGCGCTTGTTACCATGAATCACCGTGCCGGTTTTATTAATGGTGAAGGAGACGGAGTTGGTATCCACATTGATATCCCAAGAGAACTATGGAAAGAAAAGCTTAAGGAAGCAGGAGCTGATCCAGAAGCTGCATCAAAAGAGGGATTTGTGGTTGGACATGTTTTTATGTCCAGAAAGCAGGATACTGAGTCATTTAAAAAGCACTTAATGCAAAAGCTTGCCGACGCACAGCTTTCAGTTATTTTTGAATCTGATGAAGTAACCGAGTCCTCTGCTTTAGGTCCAATCGCCATTCAGGAAAACCCTGTATTCTGGCAATTTGCCTGTTTATCCGAGCAGCCTTCCGGAGAGCTTTCCAAAAAGCTTTTTGAATTAATCGTCGATTTTGAAGAAAACGAACATGTACATGTTGCTTCTCTCAGCCAGCATCATGCAGTTTATAAAGTAATGGGCGCAGGCGATATTTTGCCTAAGTACTATCACGACTTGGCTAACCCGCTTGTAGCTTCAACGATGACACTTGGACATAACCGCTATTCAACAAATACATTATCTAGTTTCTTCCGTGTGCAGCCCTTCAGCATTTTAGGCCACAATGGTGAAATCAATACTATTGCCAAGCTAAGAGATGAAGCGAAGATGGTAGGCGTTCCGCTAGTAAAAGACGGAAGTGACTCACAGGATTTGAGCAGAACGATCGAAACGTTTATTTGCCGTGACGGATATTCCTTATTTGAAGCAATGGATGTCATGTTTCCGCCTATCGTCAATGAAATTAAATCATACCCGGATCACCTTCAGGATATGTATTCCTATATCCGGGAGGCATGGGGGCATTTTGCTCAAGGACCAGCAGGAATCATCTCCCGCTTTGCCGATGAGGCAGTATTCAGCGTGGATGCTTTGGGTCTTCGTCCGCTTTGGATGCTGGAAACAGAAAGTTCATATCTGTTCTCATCTGAGCCGGGAATTATTCCATCAAGCGAATATGTCAACGAACCTAAACCACTATCGCCAGGTGAAAAGGTTGGATTGAAATGGGACGGCGACACACTTGCTGTATATGAACATAGCGACTACCAGGCTGAGGTTTATGAGAGATTTTCAAAACGTGTGAATGCTGAGAATTTCCGAATTCGCCTTCAGTCTCCTAAACTAGAAAAGACAATCTCTGTAAACTACCCGGACAAAGTTCATAACGGGCAATATAAAGCATTTGGCTGGGAAAGAGACCACGTCCAGCTTATAGAACAAATGGCTGAAAAAGGAGCAGAGCCAATCCGTTCACTTGGTCATGATTCTCCTCTGGCAGCACTAAATCCCCAGCGCAAAAATATTGCTGATTTTATTAAGGAAAGTGTTGCAGTCGTTACAAACCCTGCCATTGACCGCGACAGAGAAACGGAACATTTCTCTACACGGACCATTATCGGGCAGCGACCATCATTATACGAAAAACAGCAGCCTGGTGCAGTAATTGAATTGCAGACTCCTATTTTAATAGAGGGGAAAGCAGGCTTTGAATGCTCTACTGCTCTTGGGCAGCCAAGCTACGATCAAGTAACCGGATTCTATCAGGAGCAAAAGCTTATATCTTATCTTTCTACCACATTTAGAAAGGATGAAACAATTAAGGAAGCTTTGGACCGTTTAGCAGCAGAAGCTGTTGAGGCTGTACAAAGCGGAAAGACCCTGCTTGTACTTGATGATGCAAATGCTCATCAGGAGGACGCATACTGGATTGATCCGCATTTGGCCGTGTCTGCCATTGACCAGGCCCTTGTAAAAGAAGCCTTACGCCGCGAATGTTCTATTTTGCTGCGCGCTGCTTCCATCAGGTCACTGCACGACATCATTACAGCATTTGGATTGGGCGCTGATATTATCAGTCCTTACTATATGTTTATGACAGTGCTTGGGGATTCTGTAACACCATTAACAAATTTATATTCAGCTCTTACTAAAGGACTTGAAAAGGTTATTTCCACTATCGGAATTCATGAATTAAGAGGTTATGGCCGCCTGTTCTCAGCTATCGGCCTGCACGAAGATCTTGCTGAGTATTTGAATATTGTAAACTTCTTCGGTTCAAAGGAGCTTGCCTTTAACTTCGATGCCTTAAAGGAAGATGCTTTTGCCAGAGCAGAAGATTACCAGAATGAAAAAGAGCGGATCGGAAAGACATTCAGCCTTTTCCCTCGCATCTGGAAAGCCATTGGCGAAGTAGCATCAACAGGCGACTATAGTGCATACAAGGAAAAGATTACTGAGCAGGAGGACCAGAATCCAACAACAATCCGCCATTTAACTGGATTTAAAGAAACGAATTCAAACCTGAAGCCAGAAGATATCAGCTTGCACGTTGGTGAGCATGACCTGCCATTCGTCATCTCATCCATGTCCTTTGGTTCTCAGAATGAGACAGCTTTCAGAGCCTATGCGGAAGGTGCAGACCGTTTGAACATGGTCAGCTTAAATGGTGAAGGCGGGGAAATCAAGGATATGCTCGGAAAATATCCAAAAACCCGAGGACAGCAAGTGGCTTCCGGACGTTTCGGTGTAAATGCCGAACTATTAAATTCTTCCAACTTGCTGGAAATTAAAATCGGGCAGGGTGCTAAGCCTGGTGAAGGCGGACACCTTCCAGGTTCAAAGGTGACAGCAAAAATTGCTGAAGCCCGTAATGCAACAATTGGATCAGATTTGATTTCACCATCAAACAACCATGATATTTATTCAATTGAAGACCTGGCACAAATGATCCATGAACTTAAGACAGCCAACGACAAAGCGAAGGTAGCTGTTAAAGTTCCGGTTGTACCGAATATCGGAACAATCGCAGTCGGGATCGCTAAGGCCGGCGCTGATATTATCACACTAAGCGGATTTGACGGCGGTACTGGTGCTGCAAGGATCCACGCCCTCCAGCACGTAGGTTTGCCGGTAGAAATCGGTGTAAAAGCGGCTCATAATGCTCTATTGGAAGCGGGTATCCGTGATAATGTAGAACTATGGGCGGACGGCGGAATTAAGAGTGCTGCTGACGTATTGAAGGTTATGCTTCTTGGGGCAAACCGCGTTGGCTTCGGTACACTCTCAATGCTGGCTATCGGCTGTACAACATGCCGCGGCTGCCATCTTGACACTTGCCACGTTGGGATTGCTACACAGATTGATTCTGAAGCACAAGCTAAAGAACATGGTTTAAGAAGATTCGTACCTCGCCAATTTGACCTTGCAGTCCAAGGCATAATGAACCTGTTTACAGCATTTGGCGAAGAGCTGAAAGCATTGGCAGCATCAATTGGTGTGAAAAACCTGCAGGATGCAGTAGGTCGTTCCGATCTTCTTGTCCAGACGAAAGGTGAAAATCAGCTTAATTTGACTCACCTCTTAAAAACACTTGAAATCGGCCAGTTTTCTCAGCAGGAAGCTCCTGCTGCGCTGCATGAAGCTCAGCTGCAGGTTGCTGTTGGAGCAGAATACCTGGACGCAAGCGTGGAAGAATTGCATCAATCACGCGAATTCCAAAGCATTACCTCTGAACAGCGTGTTTTGGGCAGCCGCGTTTCCTGCCACCGCGTAAGAGGCCGTTTGGATGGCTCCTATAAAGCCCTTCCGCCAGTAGACCTTAAATATAAAGGCGGTTCTATTCCAGGAAACGGTTTGGGAGCATACAATAGCTTCGGCATAAATATTGAAGTTGCCGGAGGAGCCCAGGATGGTATCGGAAAAACATCATTTGGCGGCCAAATCAAGATTTTTAAGGCAAAAGGAAAGAATGGCAAGTTTTACAACGGTTCTGTTGGCAAAGGCTTTGGATATGGAGCTCAGCAGGGATTGCTTGTAGCACAGGGCAACGCTGATGCCCGTGCAGGAATCCGATTATCCGGAGCAGACATGATTATTGGCGGACAGCTCAGAAAACCGCTTCCTGAAAAGGAATACGGCAATATTGGAACAAACGCTAATATCAAAGGCTTTGCATTTGAATATATGACAAATGGAAGAGGGCTTGTCCTTGGTGATCCAGGCCCATGGATTTGCGCAGGCATGACTGGCGGTGTTGTATATTTAAGGCACCAGCCGGAAATGGGCTTAACGCAAGAAGCCATCCAGCGCAGAATCGCTAAAGGTGCAAAAGTCTCTGTCACTTCCCTTTCCGAAAAAGGAATTGAAGATGTTAAAGAACTACTTGGCCAATACATCGCATTATTGAAAGATCAAGGCCAGTCTGAAGAAGCTTCCCAGCTTGCTGCCCTTCTCGAGCATCCGGCAGACCACTTCCTTCAGGTCATACCGGTCAAAGAGCAAGCCGATCCATCTGTTTCTACAGAGTGATATTCTATAAGAATCGAAAGCCCCGTCCTTGACTTCGGACGGGGCTTTTTATAATCCAACTAAATGTTTATATGTGTGATAGGTTTTCATTTTTTTAAATCTGGTTTACAGTTAAATTCGATTTGGAAATACTCCCTTTTCTCTATAGTTCCCGTTCCCTTCACAGTTCATTCTTCTGATCAGTTGGGCTAATCATCAGCTTCTTTATTTCCTTAAGAGTTCCATTTTCCATTCATCAGCACTATTTCCCTGCTATTGGTCCATTTACAGCTCCTTTGCTGCGTTCGCTGGCACATTCACCCCCGTTCCAAAACGCCTTTCACAGGAACTACTTTGTTACGTTCCCCCGCCTAGTCCTTTATTGCACAAGCAGGTACATTAAATTCAAAAGTGAGTATGCTCACCACCGGATCCCTACTCCCACTTTTTTACTTTTTCTTAATAAAAATTTCATTAAAATGCCCCTTGAACTTCTTTCCATATCCCTGTATAGTACAATATTGTTTAATACTGAGCAAAACCGTTTAAAGTATATATAACACGGACTGCCTCTTGTCAAAAATTATTAATCAATCAGCAAATAAAAAATACATTGCTGGAAGAAAGGACATATATTGTATGAAGCTTGGCGCCCGCATCCTTAAGACGGGAATCGCAATTATTTTATCTTTATTTTTATCGGAGCTTTTTCACTTGCCTTCTCCTATTTTTGCTGGAATTGCGGCCATTTTTGCCGTACAGCCGACCATTTATAGATCGTACCTATCCATTATTGAGCAAATTCAGGGGAATGCCATCGGTGCATTAATTGCAGTCATCTTTGTACTTTTATTTGGCAATGATGTCTTTATTATTGGCCTCGCTGCGATTATGGTCATTACTATTAATCTGAAGCTGAAAATTGAAAATACAATCGGCTTATCACTGGTGACCTTGATTGCGATTATGGAAACACCAGGAGACACTTTTCTGCAGTTCGCTCTCATTCGCTTTTCTACCATTATGCTTGGGGTCTTGTCTGCTTTTATCGTCAACCTTGTCTTTCTGCCGCCTAAATATGAAAACAAGCTATACTTCAAGATTTCCAATAGCACAGAAGAAATTACAAAATGGATCCGCTTGAACATCAGGCATGCATCAGAGCATAAGCTGCTGAAAAATGACATTGATAAAATGAAGGAAAGCAACGTAAAGCTTGAGCAATTATATATAATGTATAAAGAAGAACGAAACTACTTTAAGCGGAATGATTTAGTCAAATCACGGAAGCTAGTTATCTACAGACAGATGATTTCAACCGTAAAACGTTCATTGGAAACATTAAAAAAGCTGCACCGTTTTGAAAATGATCTGCAGCAAATGCCTGAAGAATTTCAGCACGCTGTACAGCAGCAGCTGGATATTTTAATTCATTACCATGAACATGTCATGCTGAAATTCATTGGAAAGGTCCGACCGAATGTGGTATTTGAGGAAGGAGATTTCAGCCTAAGCAGAAGGGAATTAGTGAATCTATTTCTGGCACAGCAAAAAGAGCATGAACTTAATGAGGAATCGATTCTTCCCCATATCATGCAAATCGTCTCAGCCATTGTTGACTATGACGAGCATGTGGAACATCTTGATAAGCTGATAACAAGTTTTCAGTCTTATCACAAGGATGAAAATGAGGTTACCATACAGGAAAATATGGAATAAATTAGCGCCATCGTTTGCGTAAAATAGAAAAAGCAGCTGATTTCAGCTGCTTTTTTTTAATTCTTCATTCTTGGATCAAGAGCATCCCTTAATCCATCACCCATTAAGTTAAACCCCAGAACAGTTAGCATAATGGCCAGCCCAGGGAAAATCATCGTCCAGGGTGCCTGAACCAGAAATGCCTTGGCATCAGCCAGCATTTTTCCCCATTCAGGATTCGGAGCCTCTGCACCAAGTCCCAAGAATCCTAATGCGGCCGCTTCAATGATCGCTGTTGCAATAGCAAGTGTCCCCTGCACAATAATCGGCGCCATACTGTTCGGGAGTACATGCTTAAAGAGGATCCGGCTATTGCTCATACCTATCGCTTTTGCAGCCATAATATACTCCTCTTGTTTTACACTGAGCACCCTGGAACGGATAAGCCTTCCAAAGTTAGGAATATTGATAACCGCAATGGCAATCAGGGCATTTCTCAATGATGGCCCTAAAACGGCTACAATCGCAATTGCCAGCAAAATACTCGGGAAAGCAAGCATAATATCAAATATACGTGAGATAATGGTATCAACCCATCTCCCGTAGTAACCTGCCACCACCCCTAAAAGACACCCTACAACAATGGAACCCATTACTGCGAGGAATCCGACCCATAACGAAATTCTTGCACCATATACGACCCTTGAGAAAATATCCCTGCCAAAGTCATCGGTTCCAAACCAATGCTCGCTAGATGGTGCCTGAAGCCTTTTCGATAGCATTTGTTCATTGATCCCCTGCGGCGCGATGAGCGGCGCAAAAACAGCTAAAATAATAAAGAATAAGACGATAAGTGACCCAATCAAGGCCAATTTGTTCTTTCTAAAGCTCCTCCATGCTTCCAGCCAGGGGGATACTACTTTTTCTTCAGCTGGCAAACCTGACGGCTGAAGGTCTTTTTGAGTTGAAAGTTCCAAGCCTGCTCCCCCTCTCTAATTATATTTAATCCGCGGATCTATTGCTGCATACAGCAAGTCCACCACTAGGTTGATCATGACAAAGATAAAGGCAATCACTAGTATGCCTGATTGAATAACTGGATAATCACGATAGTTAATAGCCTCATAAATATAGCGCCCAATTCCCGGCCAGCTGAAAATGGTTTCTGTCAATATCGCCCCTCCGAGCAATAAGCCCATTTGAAGGCCGATAATCGTAAGAACTGGAATAATCGCATTTTTTAATGAGTGCTTATAAACTACCCAAAACATTCTTAAACCTTTTGCTCTTGCTGTTCTAATAAAATCAGATCTCATTACTTCAAGCATGGTAGAACGGGTAATTCTTGCGATAATCGCCATTGGTATGGTCGCTAATGCAAATGCAGGCAGAATTAAGTGCCTAACAACATCCCAGAATTGGTCCATCCTTCCCTGCAGCAAGGTATCGATCATATAGATGTGTGTAATGGCTGTAATCGGATTTCTAACTTCCTCCCTCCCCGATGTTGGCAGCCAATCAAGCTTAATGGCAAATGCCCACTGCTCCATTAATCCAAGCCAGAAAATTGGCATGGAAACGCCAATAAGCGCCAAAACCATCGCAACATAGTCAAACCAGGAGTTCTGGTACCAGGCACTGATGATGCCTGCATTTACACCTATAAAAACAGCAATTAACATAGCAACTAAAGTAAGTTCAATGGTTGCAGCCAAATATGGCCAAATTTCCTGGCTAATTTCGGATTTTGTCCGAATAGATTCACCAAGATCACCGGTCAAAAGCCCGCCAAGATATGTAAAATATTGAAGGTACCAAGGCTGATCAAGCCCCAGCTGCTTCGTTAATTCCTCTACAGCCTCTTTTGTTGCTAGTTGTCCCAAAATGATCTGTGCTGGATCACCAGGTATTGCCCTAATCATAAAAAAGACGATAAGGGAAAGCCCCAGTAAAACCGGAATAAGCGAAAACAGTCGTTTAAGTGTGTAGGACAGCACTGAAATCTCACCTCTCTTGAAGGTTGTCTAAAATATTTTGGAATAGAAAAGGGAGCTACAAAACTGTACTCCCTTTCCCTTGATATAAGAAGTATACTTATCTCACCCGAAAAGCATCTTATTTAAATTCTACAGTTGCCAGTAAATCAGATCCCGTTGGATGCGGCTTGAAGCCTGTGATATCTGCTTTACCTGCAAGGATTGGTCTTGAGTGAACAAGCGGAATCCATGGAGCATCTTCTTTGATTATTACCTGAGCTTGTTTGTAAAGCTCTTCACGTTCTGCCTGATCTGCACTTGCTTGAGCCTTTACAAGCAATTCATGCACTTCAGGGTTTTTGTAGTAAGAATAGTTATTGGAGCCGATGCTGTCTTCATCCAGAAGCACATATAGGAAGTTATCAGCATCACCATTGTCGCCAGTCCATCCTAATAAGAATGTATCAGCTTCACCATTTTTGGCTTTATCCAGGTAAGTACCCCACTCATAAGAAACGATTTTTGCTTTTACGCCGATTGCATCAAAATTGGCTTGAAGTGCTTCAGCCACTTTTTGTCCATCTGGCATGTATGGTCTTGGAACAGGCATTGCCCATAGTTCCATCTCAAATCCATTTTCATATCCAGCTTCTTTTAGAAGTTCTTTAGCCTTTTCTGGGTTGTATTCATAATCTTCGACTTCATCGTTATACCCTGCTACAACCGGCGGCATTGGATTTTTCGCTGGATCCGCTGCACCCGCATAGAATGCATCAATTAATGCTTGCTTATCAACAGCATGGTTTAGTGCCTGGCGGACTTTTTTATCTTTTAATGGTCCGCGAGTGCTAGTCAGTCCAAGATAAGCAACGTTTAATGTTGGACGTTCAAATACTTGTAGATCCGGATTTCCTTCGATCTGGCCTACATCACTGAAGTTAACGCCATCAATCAAGTCTACCTCGCCAGTAGCTAATGCATTCAGACGGGCAGAATTTTCAGGAATAACACGGAAGATAACTTGGTCAAGCTTAGGAAGTCCTTCTTGCCAGTAATCTTCATTCTTCACAAGTGTAATGCGGTCGTTGGCTTTGTATTCTTTAAATACAAATGGGCCTGTACCAACTGGGTTATGAATGAATTTTTCACCATGCTTCTCAATTGCAGCCGGGCTGGCAATTCCAAATGGCGACATAGCCAAGTTCTTTAGGAATGGAGCAATAGGCTTGTTTAAAATAAATTCTACTGTGTAATCATCAAGTGCTTTGACTTCAGAAATTTTATCTCCGAATTGAGAGTTATAGTAATAGAACTGCTCAGCGCTGCCAGCTTTCCATCTTTCAAAGTTGAAGACAACTGCTTCAGCATTGAAGTCAGTGCCGTCATGGAATTTAACGCCTTCGCGAAGCTTAAGCGTATGCTTCAGTCCATCTTCGCTTGTTTCCCATTCAGTAGCAAGCCCAGGCTGAATTTCTGTATCCTGCTCACCGAATTCGATTAGTGTTTCATAGATATTTTTTGTAACTTTAAAAGATTCGCCTTCTGTTGTGATAGCCGGATCAAGTGAAGTGGAGTCACCGCCGCGGCCAAACACTAGTGTACCGCCTGAAGAGGTTTCTTCTGTATCTTTGCCTTTCTCGTTATCTTCTTCCTT
The DNA here is from genome assembly GCF_000518885.1 of Bacillus sp. J33. Taxonomy (GTDB): domain Bacteria; phylum Bacillota; class Bacilli; order Bacillales; family Cytobacillaceae; genus Cytobacillus. Next base: position 19,276 of record NZ_JAEL01000014.1, read on the forward strand.
CGTTCCGCTGCTTGAGTTGCTGCTGCAGCCGGCAAGCGCCAGTGACAGAAGCAAAGCAATAATCAGGAACCAAATACCATTGCGCTTTTTCATTGTTTTCCCCCTTTTTTCTTTTGCCTGTTAGGCATTTTACATATTTATCATCCATGCAGGGCTGCCGGTTTTTCCAGCTTAGCGAGAACTGTATAAATGGCAGGCTGCAAAGTGACCTGGTTCAATTTCCTCAAGCTGAGGCCTCTCTGTTTTACAAATATCCATGCAATCCTGGCATCTCGTATGGAACGCACATCCAGCTGGCGGATTTTGCGGGCTTGGGATGTCCCCTGTTAATAGCTCCCTGTCCTTCTTTAAGGTTGGATCAGGGACCGGAACAGCACCAAGCAATGCTTTTGTATACGGATGCAGCGGTTTGTCATAGAGCTGATCAGCTGTTGTAATTTCTACAAGTCTTCCAAGATACATAACTCCAACTCTATCACTGATATGCTTAACTACCCCGAGATCGTGGGCAATGAATATATAAGTTAGCTGAAACTCCTTTTGCAGATCTTCAAGCAGGTTCAGCACCTGTGATTGTATGGATACATCCAGAGCCGAAACTGGCTCATCGGCAATAATCAGCTTAGGCTTTGTCATAAGCGCTCTTGCAATTCCAATTCTTTGCCTTTGGCCGCCGCTGAATTGATGCGGGTATCTTTTTGCATGGTAGCTGCTGAGGCCAACCACCTCAAGCATTTCCTTAACACGCTTTTTGCGTTCCTCTTTATTGCCAATGCCATGGACGATTAGCGGCTCCTCCAATATCTGTTCAACCGTATGGCGGGGATTTAACGAAGCAAATGGATCCTGGAATACCATCTGCATTTCTTTTCTCATTTTGCGCATTTCCCCAGAGCTTAAGGTTGTCAGGTCTTTGCCCTCAAAAACCACTTTTCCATCGGTTGGTTCAATCAGACGCATCAGCATTCTGCCTGTTGTGGATTTGCCGCACCCTGATTCACCGACCAGCCCCAGTGTTTCTCCTTTATTAACAAAGAAACTGATATCATCAACTGCTTTAACATCGCCTTTTTTTCTTCCAAAAAGACCGCCTGTTACCGGAAAATATTTTTTTAATTGATTAACTTCCAACAGCACTTCGGTCATTCACTACACCTCCTGACTCATGCAGGAAACAGCGTACAGTGTGCTGCTCTGCCTCTTCGACATTGTAAAGCGCAGGGCTTTCAGCCAGGCAGCGGTCGTGGACGAATTCGCAGCGCGCTGCAAAACGGCAGCCTGTCTTGATGGAACCCGGTTTGGGAACGTTTCCGGGAATGGAATATAAACGTTCCTTCTTTTCCCTTACATCTGGTACAGATTGAAGAAGGCCTTGTGTATAAGGATGCTTTGGATTTTTAAATATCTCTTCTACCGGCGCTTCTTCGACGATTTTTCCTGCATACATGACAATTACTCGTTCACAGACTTCTGCGACAACGCCTAAATCGTGAGTGATCATGATGATGGCTGTATCCAATTTTTCATTTAGATCCTTCATCAGGGATAGAATCTGAGCCTGTATCGTCACATCTAAAGCCGTTGTAGGCTCATCAGCAATCAATACTCTAGGATGGCAGGACAATGCCATCCCAATCATCACCCTTTGCCTCATACCGCCAGAAAGCTGATGGGGATATTCCCTCATAATCTGTTCTGCTCTAGGCAAGCCGACTAGTTTCAACATTTCAACTGCCTGCTTGAATGCGGCCTTTTTGCTCACTTTTTTATGTATTTTAATGCCTTCTATCAGCTGATCACCAATCGTAAACAACGGATTTAATGAAGTCATCGGCTCCTGGAAAATCATTGCCACTTCATTGCCTCTAATTTCACGCATTCTTTTTTCTGATGCATTAACTAAATTTTCTCCGTCCAAAAGAATTTCGCCGCCAACAATTTTTCCTGGAGGCTGCGGAATCAGCTTCATAATGGAAAGAGATGTAACACTCTTCCCGCAGCCGGACTCTCCAACAATCCCAAGAATCTCGCCTTTCTTAACCGAGAAGCTAATACCGTCCACGGCAGGTACTTCTCCATCCGAAGAGAAAAAGGAAGTCCTTAGCTGCTTTACATCTAAAACTGGAGCTTGAGTCACACGGATACTCCTTTCTTAATCGTCCGTTTCTATGAAATGGGACATTTTTAACAATTTGGACTTTAGGTCACTATCTGTTTTTCATTCTATAAAAAAAGATTGTCGAAGTCTACTTATTTTTCTAAATTATTTAAATATAGTAAACATTGTATTTTTTTAGACGGTATTCTATGCCTTTCTCCCTATACAAATATTTGTTTTCTACTAATATGTATGAAAAAGTTATACGTTAATGACAGTTTCTTACTATTAAAACATTGTTAAGCTATAGTAATTTAACGCACTGCCATGGAAAAGCGCAAAAAAAGCCTGCACTTTAAAGAGCCGGCTTTAGACCTAATGTTCAAGCTGCTGAACTTGAAATAGCTTATAATAACTTCCCTGTTTTTCCATTAACTCTTCATGGCTTCCTGCTTCAGAAATTTCTCCATGTTCTATTAAAATGATTCGGTCGGCGTGGGTGATTGTAGAAAGACGATGTGCCACAATAAACGTCGTGCGGTCTTTAGCCAATTTTTCCAGTGCTTCCTGAATCAGATGCTCACTTTCAAGATCCAGGGCCGAAGTTGCCTCATCCAGAACAAGGATAGGCGGATTTTTTAAAAAGATTCTCGCAATGGCAATCCGCTGTTTCTGGCCTCCTGATAGCTTAACGCCCCGCTCGCCAACCTTTGTTTCATAAGCTTCATGCAAGCTCATAATAAACTCATGTGCATTTGCAGCCTTGGCTGCTTCGACTACTTCCTCATCTGTTGCATCCGGCTTGCCAAGAAGAATATTGGTTTTTACGGATTCACTGAACAAAATATTATCCTGAAGCACCATACCAATTTTATCGCGGAGGCTTCTTACTTTAAGAGAACGGATATCCGTGCCATCAAGGAGAATTCTTCCTTCATTTACATCATAGAAACGCGGAATCAAGCCGACCAATGAAGACTTTCCTCCCCCGCTCATCCCGACAAGTGCAATCGTTTCTCCCTCTTTTACATCGAGTGTTATGTCCTTTAATACAGCTGCCTCTTTTTCATTGTATGAAAAGCTCACGTTTTCAAATTGGATATGCCCTTTAACATTCTTGCATTCAATGGCATCAGGCAAGTCATCGATATCGTACTCTTCATCAATTAACTCAAATACGCGGTCCATTGAGGCTATTGATTGTGTTAGAGTTGTTGATGAGTTTACAAGCCTTCTAAGCGGGCTATACAGCCTGTCAATATATGCTACAAACGCCATCATCACACCGAGAGAAATATTTCCCTGGATTACCTGGTAGCCCGAATAGCCAATAACCAAAAGTGGCGAAATATCCGTAATCGTGTTAACCACCGCAAATGCCTTTGCATTCCATTTTGTATGGTCAATCGCTTTTGTCAGAAAATTTCTGTTTTGCGCATCAAATTGAGTTTGCTCGTAATCTTCAATGGCAAAGCTTTTTACTACGGCCATCCCTTGAACCCGTTCATGCAAATATCCCTGAACCTCCGCCAGAGCCTGTGAGCGGGCTCTTGTCAGCTTTCTGAGATTCCCGAAGAAATACTTGACTGAAAAAGCGTAAAAAGGAAATAAAAGCAGAGACACAATTGTCAAAGTCACATCCATATTGAGCATGATGACAACAGCAATCAAAATAGTCGCCACATCAAGCCAGAGGTTCATCAGCCCAGTTACAACAAAGGTTTTAGTCTGTTCCACATCATTAATGACCCTGGAGATCACTTCACCTGTACGCGTATTTGCATAAAACTTGAAACTTAATTTTTGTATATGGGTAAAAAGTTTGTCGCGGATATCGTACAGAATTTTGCTTGCCACCCACTGCGCGAAATACTGACGGTAATACTCTATAGGCGGGCGTGCAATCACAAATAATGCAATCATTATCCCCATAACCATTAAGAGTGTATTCGTTTTGTCGCTTTGGCTTAAAGCCTCATTGCCGATAATATCATCAATGACATACTTGATGAGCAGCGGAATCAATAGCGGTATGGCAAACTTAATGATGCCGATTAAAATCGTTCCGATAATCTGAAGCCGATACGGCTTTACGAATTTTAGATATCTTTTTATACTGTCCAACCGTCTCGCTCCCCCTCTCTATGAAAAGCAGCAATACTATTTTCGCTGCCTTAACAGCCAGTTATTTTCTTAAAATTACCCCGAGCAAAAACAAACATACAGAGATAAAGTCAAAAATAAAAACCTGTTGACTCAAGGTCCAACAGGCGTTATTTGGCACTTTTAGCGTCTGTAAGTTAAATAACGTTCATACCATATATCAATAAAATCCGGTGCAAAAGGGCCTTTTCTCTGGCGAATCCAATGGATAAGATTATCCACATTGGATTTTAGTATGCTATCAATAACATCGGGATAATTCATTTCCTGACGGTGCCGTTCATATTCATCTTCATCCAGCAAATTAAATGTCATATCCGGAAATACTTTAATATCCAGATCATAATCAATATACTTTAACGCTTCTCCGTCAAAAATAAATGGGGAGCTAATATTGCAGTAATAATATACTCCATCTTCCCGAATCATTCCAATCACATTAAACCAGTGCTGAGAATGAAAATAGCAAATGGCCGGCTCTCTTGTAACCCACGTTCTTCCATCAGATTCTGTTACAATCGTTCGGTCATTACCGCCAATCACTAAGTTTTGTGTCCCTTTTAATACGGTTGTTTCCTCCCAGACGCGGTGGATATGCCCATTATGTTTATAGCTGTGAATTTGCATTGGTTCGCCTTCTATGGGTACCGCCATTTTTTTCCCCTACTTTCCTATTCCGGAAGCTTTGCAACCTGTAAAAATTTTTCCGGCGCCTAATATAAGCGCTCTCTCCATGATGCTGAAGTTCTGGCCTTACAGCATGCTTTAATCACTATTCATAGGCAAAAAGGCAACAAAGTACGATTCCTGTTTTCTACTATTATAACGGTAAAAGGAAAATTTTAAAACAAAAGAGCCATTGAAATGTATCAACGGCTGCCAAAAAGGGATATAAGAGCTGAATTTATAGACGGTATTATTACTTAATCAGATTATTTTAGATCATTATTATACGGTCACATTTACTTCCTGATAAGAGCGAATAACCTCTTCAGTCTGCTCCTCAAATACACGGTGGATCTCTTTCAATTCAGCCTTCATCCTTGCAATTTCATACTGGACACTTTCCAGTTCCGTTTCCTGCTGGATAGCCTTTAGTTCCTCCTCAATTTCCTGGCAGCGTTCTAATTCACTTTGCAGATAAAGAAGTTTTTCCATCGTTTTCATTTGCTCTGACACCAAAATGTTAAAGTTTTTCATGATCGTTTCACCGTCCTATTTAAATTTCCTAGTATGTATAATTCGCTGCCCCTTCTTTCAACCCTTTGACTACTTCTGTTGACTTTATGGAAGTTTTGTCGATTCCTACTTTTATTTTGACCTGCCAACATTTTAATTTTCCATACCAACTTAAGAAAAGCGTTATTTTAAATAGGCTCTGTTAAATTTGCCTGTTGATTTCAGCAAGAGGTACTCAGTGAACCTGCGGGCGGTCCGACGCTCTTCGGTGCATTCGCACCTGCGGGGTCTCCCTCTGACACGTTTCTCCCGCTGGAGTCAATTGCCCTCAACTCAGCAGGTTTAACATAATTAGCCGCCCAAAAGGAACAAACTTTACGAAAACATCATTTTAAAAAGATTTGACCAATAAAAAGAAACCGCCCTTACCGATGAAAGGCGGTTTCTTTTTTATAAGTATGCTGCTATGTTATTAGCGGCTTTGACGGCCAGCGTTTTGGCCTTTGCGAGCTTCTGCTTGCTGGTTTTGCTGTCTTACTTCAGCAGCATTCGTTTCGCTGGCAAATTCAGTACCGAATTGGCCTTGTCCAGCTTGACCTGCAGATTGAGCGTTTTGTTGTCTTACTTCTTGAACGTTAGTTCCAGCTTGAGTTTGGTTTGGTTGTTTAGCCATTGTAATCACCTCCACGCTCATTAATTTAACCCGGCGAGGAGGAATCTATCCTATCTTTTTTAAAAACCAGAAATATCCAATTTTTATTCTACACAAGAAGCGAAATCCCGCCGTCCACAATAATAGTTTGCCCGCGGATCATACTTGATTCTTCGCCAATTAAAAACATCACCGTATTTACCATATCTTCAATTTCTACCATGCGCCCTGCAGGGGTCTTAGTTTTTGCTTCTTCCAAAAGCTCAGCACGATTAGGAAAATGCTTTAATGCCTCTGTATCGACAGCGCCGCCCGATACAGCATTTACCACAATATTTTTATCTGCCAATTCTACTGCTAAATAGCGTGTAAGTGCTTCTAAAGCGGCTTTAGAAACACCGACTGTCGTGTAATTTTCCAAGTAGCGGATAGAGCCCAAGGAGCTAATGCTAACAATTTTCCCGCCGCCATTTTTCTCCATTAGCTTTGCAGCCTCCTGTGCACAGAACAGCAAGGCCTTACTGTTAATATTCATGGTCCAATCCCAGTGTGATTCTTCCAGTTCCATTGCGGGGCGCAGTACACCAGAAGCCGCATTATTTACAAATACGTCAAGCCTTCCAAATTCACGGTCAATTTCCTGGAAAAGCCCTTTAATTTTTTCTACATCACCAACATTTGCTTTTACTACCAGCACCTTTCTGCCGAGTGCCTCAATTTCTGCTGCTGTCTCATTGGCAGCCGACTTGCTGCGTGCATAATTGATGACAATGTCATAACCTTTCTTTGCTAGCCTGATTGCCGTGGCTTTTCCAATTCCTCTGCTGCTTCCAGTAATGAGTGCTACTTTTTGTGTCATGATTCATTTCCTTTCTAAATATGTATTCTTATTTTCCTAAACAGTTTAAGTAAAGAAATCCCGGGAATTCAGAAATAAAATCCCCGTGTATGCTTTTCATTTTAGCTTTTTCCATGTATAGATGGCAATTTGGATTAAAACACTATATGTAATTAAATTGTGATGAAAGGAAGATTACATATGTATATTGGCCGTGACATGACTGAACTTTCCATGATGCCCAAAACAGAGTGGGAGGACAGCGAACTTGCTTTTTACCACCATTCTTTTCAACAAATTATGCCGTATTTAAATGCCGAGGGACAAACCATCCACAGGGAAATCGTTGAAGAAATTGAAAGCCGCGGCGGTTTAAAGAGACAGGAAGCTGACTATACACACGGAAGTCGTGTAAACTACGATTAAACTAAAGGCTCTTTTCTCATAGATCCCTGTTTTTACTTATTAACCCGATCAGTATACATGTTCTGGCCTCTTCGTCTTACTAGTAATGACGAAGAGGCTAGAAGGCTGCCGCAGCTAATCAAAATCATACTTCCTATCCCTAAAGGGCATGCCCCTTTTTATTTTTTGCTATCCAAAAATTGCTTGAACATTTTTTGGTGGGAAACCGGAAATGGATATTCTTTCATTTCATCAATGCTAACCAATTTTAAATCTGTTTCTTCTTTTTTCAAGGATTTAATTCTCCCTTTGTAAACATTTATGTTCCAGGTTAAATGGGAAAAAACATGCTCAATCTGCCCTGTCATTCCATCAATCTCGATTTCTGCACCATGTTGCGTGTTTAACGCATTCTTCATATGCTCTTTTTCACTTACATAAGCAAGGTTGATTTCCATCATCGGAAATTCCCACAAGTTTGCAAGGAGTCCTTTTGCCGGCCTTTTATGAATCAGAATTCGTCCTTGATCATCTTCAAGAACAGCTGCTGCCAATTGCACATTGCGCTGTTTCTTTGTTCTTGTTTTTACAGGAAGTTCTTGCTGTGTCCCTTCATAAAAAGCAGTACAATGTTCCCTGACAGGACATAATAAGCAGGAAGGTGAGGCCGGTGTACAAATTAAGGCACCAAGCTCCATTAGCCCCTGATTGAAATAAGATGGATTCTCGTGTGAAATCAATTTTCGGACTGCAGCTTCAAAAGTTTTTCTTGAAGATGGCTTGGCGATATCTTCCCAGATGGAAAGGATTCGGGAAAGGACACGCATCACATTCCCATCTACAGCTGGTTCCGGGATGCCATAGGCAATGCTTAATATTGCTCCTGCCGTATATGGGCCAACTCCTTTTAATGCTGAAATCTCTTTGGGATTATCGGGAACTTTTCCGCCATATTTTTCATGGACCTCCCGGACAGCTGACTGAAGGTTTCTTGCCCTGGAATAATAGCCTAAACCTTCCCAGGCCTTTAATACCCTTTCTTCATCTGCTTCAGAAAGATCTTTGATTGTCGGAAACTGTTCAATAAAGCGGTGGAAATAAGGTATAACAGTGTCTACCCGGGTTTGCTGAAGCATAATTTCCGAAACCCAAATTTTATAAGGATCCTTATCTTTTCTCCAGGGCAGTTCCCTTTGCTCGGCTTCAAACCAGCTGAGAAGATCATCTTGAAACCCTTTTATATCAATTGAATCAATAGTATTATGACTTACTTCTTTCAATATTTTTGCTCCTCCTGATGTTAAACAATCGGAAATATGGGAATATATTATTACAGTTGCTTCTTTAAAGCCCAGCAATCCATTTGGGCCAATCCGCCGGATAAAAATGGATCCAGGCTGCCAAACACATTGTGCTTTTTGGATTTTCGAAGCTTTTTCAGCGCAAAATAATGAGACTCTGTTGGAACAAGAAACGATTCGATAATCTTATAAGAATCCGCATCATAATGAGAAACATCAATTTCGGCCGCATCATAAGAAGGCAGCATTTCAATCACCTTGGACATTACGGCCTGATACTGTGAAAACAAAGAGTCTTTTACTTCATACTGCACAATCATTTGAACTTTTGGTTTCATTATAAAGCAACTCCTTTAAAGGTACCCATATTTAGCTGTTATTACAAGAAATTTGTTGATACACTTAAGAAAAGCGGTTGCCCGCTGCTAATTAAGCTATTCACTAAAAGAACCATTTCCCAAGGAAGGAGGTACTTTCCTCTTGGATACCGGTACACATGTAGTAATGGGATTGGCTATTGGCGGCATTGCCACTCTTGATCCGGGTGTTGCACAAAGTTCGGCTACGGCAACCAGTGTAATGATTGGAGCGATCGTCGGCTCGCAAATACCTGATATAGATACTGTGTTAAAGCTAAAGAATAATGCCGTTTATATACGCAATCACAGGGGAATTACCCATTCCATTCCAGCTGTGCTTCTCTGGCCGCTGGCAATATTGGCGGTTATTTATCCTTTGTTTCCGGAAGCAAACTTGTTTCATCTTTGGATTTGGACATTTTTGGCCGTTTTCCTGCATGTTTTTGTCGACATATTTAACGCATATGGGACACAAGCACTGCGGCCTTTTTCGTCGAAATGGATCGCATTGGGCGTCATCAACACTTTTGACCCATTTATTTTTGGGATCCATGTTGTGGGATTATTTATCTGGGCATTCGGCGCTCATCCAGGTTATACATTTTTAGTCATCTACGGAATCATTGTCGTGTACTATCTGCTTCGTTTTGCAGCCCAAAGAAGGGTCTTAAACGCTGTAAAGGCAATGATCCCAGACGCAACCGAAATCATTATCGCTCCAACAATGAGATACAGCCATTGGCGTGTGGCAGTTATGAGCAAGCAGCAGTTTTTTGTTGGGCGCGCTGTTAAAAATCATATACGGATACTGGATCAATTTAACCGAGTTCCTGTTCCGGAAACTCCTGTGCTTGAAGCTGCAAAGAAAGATAAGAACCTATCCGCCTTTTTATCCTTTTCACCGGTTTACCGATGGGAAGTGGATGAATATGATGATTATTACGAAGTCCGTTTTATAGACCTTCGCTATAGGAGCAATGGACATTATCCATTTGTAGCTGTTGTACAGCTTAACCGGGATTTAACAATCCAATCTTCTTATACAGGATGGATATTCAGCGAAGAAAAGCTGCGAAAAAAATTGGATATCGTTCCAGGTTAATCAGACTATAATTCGAAGGTCTGCGAGTTAAAATTAAACTAAACAGGCTGCCTCCAAAAAAGGCAGCCTGCTTTTAATTAAGTTTGTTTTTATCCTGTTCAAGCAAGTGCTTATATTTAGGATTGTTTGCCACAAACTCATGGAGTCTGCTTCCGTAATTTTCTACCCATTGCCTTACAATCCGCTCAGTCATTTCACTCCCTTTATACTCTCTGCCCGCCTTGGCATAAGTTGCTTCAAAGTCCTCCCAGAGAAGTTCAATCCATGTTTGGGCCTGTCCAGCTGACAGCCTGTCATTTTTTTTCAATAATAGCTCATAAAGCTTTTGCTGGTACTCGTTCATAAATATCACCTCTTTACCATTTATTAATGTCCTGTATCTTTCATAGCCTTCGAAAAAAAACAAATAATAGTATTACGTGATTGGCTTATGCTGGTCACACTCTTATTCCGGTTTAGGAGGCTGCTTATTATGCGCAATAAAGCAAGAAATTTCCCAAATCAAAATAACAATAAACTGGAGGGTGAGCCCAGGGCTAAAGCTGAGTACGCTTCACGCCGGGCTGATGGCACCATTAATACACACCCTCAGGAACGGATGAGAGCTTCATCAAACCGCGAAAATGATACACCTGAATTTTAAAATTTCGAGGAGGCTTGATTATGGGAAACAGCAAAAAATTTTTTGGTGACAATCCGTATTCCAGTCCATTTACTTCACCGAACTTCCGGCCAAAAAAAGCCCATTCACAAGTAAATGGAGAAACCCAGCAAACTCAAGACCTCATCATTTTAGAAGCACAAACCAGAAAGAGATCCTGATTGAATTAAAAGAGGATGTTCATTCATCCTCTTTCTTCCAGTTTTTTAAGCATGGAAATCGGCAAAGCCTCTTCTCCCTTGCTGCCATTCAAACGAAAACCCCAGGCAAAAATCCCATTCATATATTCAATTTTAAAGTACGCGCCTGGATCACCCTCAATTTGATAAATTTCGCCTGGTTTAAAATCATCAGGATTGAGCAGATATGATTTCGCCATAATTACTTTACGCTCCAGCACAGCAAACTCATTTACCATACCCATCTGCTCTGCCTTCCTGGCTTTTTCATTTAGAGCGGCGATCTCCTGCTGAAGCTCATATGTAGTCATTGTGCTATATCTTTTTTCCTGCATTTAGGACCCCTCATACTTTCTGTAGATACTTGATCTATGTTTTGGCCAATCTAATTTTAGAAGTATTTTATTAAGTTATTCTCCATAGTTAAGTATATGGGAAAAGTCTTGGTTAGAAAAGACTTGCCTTTGAGTAAATAAGTCTCTTATAGTTCATAAATTGCTGTTTTAGTTTATGAATCATGCCCGTTGATCCACCACGGGACACACTTGCTTTCCGCGGGGAGCGATGCGAGCCTCCTCGTGCTACAATTGTATTTATTGTTCTTATAAAGGAGAGATACATGTGAAATCCCTCATAATCACCGGTGCAGGATCCGGTTTAGGAAAGGAGCTTGCCTTATTGTACGCTAGGCAGGGCTTCCATATTATTTTAACGGGGCGTACACTTGCCAAACTAAAGAGTGTGGAAAGGGAAATCAAAGAAACCGGAGGAAGTGCTCAATCTTTTTCTGTTAATGTTGCAAAGAATGAAGAAGTCCGCCAATTTATAAAAGAAGCAGGCCGAATCCATCCTCTTTTTGGCTTAATCAATAACGCAGGTATTGGACATTTTGGCCCAGTGGAAAAACTGGAGCAGCATGAAATAAGCGAGATGCTGGATACTAATGTGTTAGGCCCAATTTATATGACGCAGGCTGTGCTGCCCTATTTAAAAGAAAAAAACGAGGGCTTCCTTATGAATATTATTTCTACTGCTGGATTAAAAGGAAAAGTAAATGAATCTGTTTATGCTGCAAGCAAATTTGCTGTAAGAGGATTTACTGAGAGTCTTCAGAAAGAGCTTGAAGACACCAACATTATTGTCAAGGCGGTATATATGGGAGGCATGGATACACCTTTCTGGGATGAAAGCGACCACATTAAGGACAAATCAAGGCTCCGCTCTCCGAAAGAAGTAGCAGAGATCATATTGCACAGCATGGATGAAGAGCCAATTGTAATCGAATCAAAAAGAAAGTAACACATGGTTTTAGCCATGTGTTATTTATATATCATCATCCTTTAAGTATTGCTCAATTAAATCAAAGGAAAAGCCTTTCCTGAAGAGGTTTTGTTTCATTTTTTGCTTATATTCAAAGTCAGGAAGTTTAGCGTATTTTCGTTTGGCTTTTTCCGCCTGGAACTTTAAGGCCGCCAATTCTTCATCTTCTTCTTTTTCGATCTCTGTTTGCGAAATGGCTTCTTGAATAATTTCAAAATTAAAACCTTTACGCAGCAGCATTTGTTCCAGTTTTTGCTTAAGTATCTTCGAAGATTCACGGGTAAGTTTTTGAGCCTGTTTTTCACATAGTTTTATGGCTGTATCCAGTTCAGCTTCCCTTGGATACTCCTCAATTGCTTTATCAATTAAATGGGGGGAAATCCCCTTTTCCTTAAGTTCACTGCGGATTAATCCGCTTCCTTTATCTGATGTATTCATTTGAGTACGCACGAAAGCTCTTGCAAATTCTTCATCATGTAGAAATTGATACTCATATAATTTATGAATAACTTCCTGTATGACAGGTTCATCAATTTCTTTTTCAGCTAAATGTTTGCGGACTTCGGTTTCTGAACGCATTCTTCTGGATAAATACTGAATAGCTGTATTATAAGCTTTCCGTATATCGTCGTGGTAGCCAATTTCACTTAGGGCGAATTCATCAAGAGCCAGCCCTTTTTTCAGCTGGTGTTTAATTAAAACATCTTCATCCACACTAAATGCATATTCTTCACCTTTGCCAAAATCCATATATATATTGTAGCGGTCTTTATTTTTTTTCTGTACTGTGATTTTTGTAATTATCGGCATTTTCTCCACCTCTTTTTTAAATGTAACATATCCAAAAAAGGTTTTTGAAAGAAAACGTCGTAAAATATCAGAAAAGCGGAAGCGCCTTGCCAAGGCAGAATGCAGACTAAAGATGCCACATCCTGTTGCAATGTCTGCTTGACCCGCATCCTCCCAAAAGCTCCCGCTTTTGGTCGTGCGATGAGTATGCTGACGAAGCTTTCCTTGTCCTGCGGGCCTCAAGCACAAGACGATCCTTACGGGAAGGTGTTCTTTACCTTTCTGGGAGGATTGGCTTGTGACCTCGAGGGGGTAGGCGCTGTAGCTAGACAATTATCTAAGTTCTGAAATATATACTTATTTTTTCATAAAGTATTGCCACTTGAAAGGGGAATATTCCATGAGAATAGCCATAGCAGGAGGCTCCGGTTTCGTTGGAAACGCCTTGGCAGAGAATTTATTGGAGAAAGGGCATGAACTTTTTATTTTAACGAGAAATGCAGCCAATAAACATCATCATTCCAAAAATCTTCAATATGTACAGTGGCTGAACAAAGAAGATTCTCCAGAAGATGAGCTGGAAGGTATTGACGTCTTGATCAACCTTGCTGGGGAATCCATAAACAGCGGGAGATGGACACCAGAACGCAAGAAAAGAATCTTAAACAGCCGGCTAACGGCAACTAAGGAGGTTCTCCGCATAATTAGCCGTCTGGAAGAAAAGCCCTATACATTAATTAATGCCAGTGCAGTTGGATACTATGGGACATCAGAAAATGAAACATTTGATGAGGATTCAAAAAGCCGCGGCTCAGACTTTCTCTCAGAGACGGTAAAGTGTTGGGAAATGGAAGCATCTAAAGCGGAAGAATGGGAGGTCCGTACTGTTTTCTGCCGTTTTGGAATCATTTTGGATAAAAATGAAGGCGCTCTTCCGCGAATAGCATTGCCTTATAAATTTTTTGCCGGGGGAACAGTCGGATCAGGCAATCAATGGGTTTCCTGGATTCATTTAAAAGATGTTGTAAAGGGAATACTTTTTTGCATTGAACAAGAATATTTGGAGGGGCCCGTTAATTTCACTGCCCCGAATCCTGTTAAAATGAAAGTATTTGGCCAGATACTTAGCGAAGTCCTCAGCCGTCCTCACTGGATTCCAGCACCAGAATTTGCTTTAAAAATAATTCTGGGAGAAATGAGCGCTCTTGTATTAGAGGGACAAAAAGCACTCCCTGGGAAGCTGGAAGCTTACGGGTATAATTTTTTGTTTACGGACTTAAAAACAGCTCTCACGGATATCTATTCTTGATGGTTTCCGGGTTTTTCAAAACTTAGTATCAATTCCTTCAAATTAGGGAAAAATAAGGTAAGTGTGAACCTTATTTCGAAAGGATGATACAAGTGGACAAAAAGAAGAAAGACAAATCCAAAAGTACATTATCCAGTATGCAGGAAGTAACCTATTCAAGAGAATTTAAAAGAGCGGACAAAGCAGGCGGATTTGCCGGAAGGCAGACAAAACATTAATTACCACCTATGACCGGCTTAATAAGAGTACATGATAAAAGTACGGAAGCAATTTGTTTCCGTACTTTTATTGTTGAAAGGGGTTTTAAACAATGGGCCGTGCACATGGACAAAAAACTCGTGATAAAAATAAAGCATCACTTCCACAAGTACCAAAGAACATGAAATCTGACGGCATAGACGTAGAGTTTAACCGCGAGCTTGCCGATCAGGAAGATCTCGAGGCAATGGCACGTTCCAATGCAGCCAACCAGCGGGTTAAGAACAGACAAAGACGCTAAGCTGCATTAACAAAGTTAAGAAGCAGGGACATTTATTCCCTGCTTCTTACATTTTAGTTTAATAATTGTGCGCTTCTCTTTTACCGATTCTGTGTCCGCCTTTTTTCACCATGGTCTTAAGATATGGAATCGCGAATCTGTCAACGCCCCAGAAATATGCCCCGCTTCCGGTAAAGAGAAGGATGATAGCGGCTGTATATAAGATTGGATTTGTGCTTGTAGTTCCTGCCAGTAAAAAGTTAAGGTTCATAAATGCTCCTGCGATTAAAGCTGGGATGGTTGCTGCGCCAAGGATTAGCCCGATACCCACAAGAACCTCTCCCCATGCGACTAAAAAGCTAAATAAGTCTGCATTTGGCATCGCTATACTTTCAAGGAATTCAGCATACCAGCCTTGCACGGCCGGATGATCGCCTCCTGCCTTTGCGATGGCTCCCTGCATAAACCCGCCTGCATTAAATCCATCTGCAACCTTGTGCCAGCCTGCTTCAAGCCACTGCATGCCAAGCCAAATTCTTAATATCGTCCACGCAACAGCTGCTTGCGGAGTTTTCCACCATTTCATGATAATCATCTCCATAATTTATTGTGAATTGTTTCACATGTATTTTTAAAATTTTTTATCCACTTTGGATATTTAAAAGCCGGCCAGCTCTTGTGAAGAAAGGTCGCTTTAGTGAATCCATTTGTGAAATGTTTCACTATCTTTCTTCACTTTTAATATACTCCTTAAAACGTCTTTCCGCAATGCACTTCACCAATTCTTCACAATTATTGGGCTAATGTTGGGTTAGTTGTACACATAATCTTATCCACAACACTGTGGATTTTGTTGATAAGTTAGATAAACACTGTAATATATATAATTAACCTTTCTTATGCCTGTTAATAGTATTTGGCGAATACTTCTGTGGATAGTGTTCATAAGCTTGTTGCCCCCACTTGTAATACAGCTTGAACATGTTGATAAATACATATATATGGGAAACAGCTCTATAATCATATTATTACTGGTTCTTCGGTTCTTTTTATTGCTAAAAAGTTCTCTATCAAAAGTATTTATTAAAAATACGATTTCTTCTATCCAAAGCTGGGAATAGGAATGATATGTCTGCAAAGCGCATTCAGCTAGAAATAAAGGAGGATCTTTTTAAATATGCTGGAGAATTTACTGAAAGATCTCATTTCTATTAATAGCTCTATTAAGGAGGAGGCTAACCGGGCAATTGAATACTGCCATCAATGGATGTCCGGCCATAACCTCCCATCCGAAATAATTGAAAACAACGGCTATAAAATGGCAGTCTGCGAAATTGGAAGCGGCGACCAAACAGTCATCTTCAACGGCCATGTTGATGTTGTATCAGGCAAGGATGAACAATTTATCCCTGTAGAAATTCGGGATAAAATCTATGGCCGCGGCGCAGCAGATATGAAAGCTGGAGTAGCCGCCATGATGTGTGCAGTCAAAGAGCTTCACAATCAGCCTATAGGTGTGAAAATCCAGCTCCAAATTGTGTCAGATGAAGAAATCGGAGGGTTTAATTGTTCGGGCTACCTTGCAGAGCAAGGGTACCGCGGTGATTTTGTCATTTGTTCTGAGCCAACCCAGCTTGGTATTGCTCTAGAAGCTAAGGGTGTTATAAGGCTGGATATCGAGATTGAGGGGGATCCGGCCCATGGCAGCCGGCCTTGGGAAGGGGTCAGCGCCATTGAAAAAGCTTTTGAAGTTCATCAAAACCTAATAAAATTGCCTTTCGCAAAAGAATCGTCGGAGTTCTATCCATATCCATCCATTAATCTTGCTAAAATAAATGGCGGCGATGTTTACAACAAGGTGCCTGAAAAATGCGTGATGTCCTATGATATCCGCTACTTGCCTACACAGAACCATGAAGACGTCATCAAACAAATCGAAAGCATTACTGATGGCGAAGTAATCGTCAATATGTTCAGCAAACCGCTAATAACAAAGAGGGATAACCCCTTCATTTTAATGCTCGAACCGATCGTCGAAAAGTATACCGAAGATAAAGCGGTATTCTTTGGCCAGCACGGTTCTGCGGATACAGTATTCTTCGCAAATTACGGGATCCCTGCTATCGAGTTTGGCCCCTCCGGAATGAATTGGCATGGTGACAAAGAATATGTCCTTCCGCATTCAGTCCATATATATGAAAAAATGCTAATAGATTTCGCTATGAAGTTTTCGAATTAACAAATTAATGAAAGATATAATAAAAGGAGGATTTGAGTTTTCCCAAATCCTCCCTTTCAATAAATATTCAGTGCCCCCACTGCTGCTTTCCCATGGAGCTGAAAATAAAAGCCCTCCTGTTCGAGCAGTGAATCATGTGTTCCTTCTTCAATAATGCGCCCTTCTTTTAGTACAATGATTTTATCGGCATTTTGAATCGTATTTAGCCGGTGTGCAATGACGAAGCTAGTGCGGCCCTTCATGAGTTCCTGGAGGGCATCCTGGATTTTGAGCTCTGTCACCGTATCAATGCTGCTTGTTGCCTCATCCAAAATCAAAATGCTTGGATTAGCCAGGAATGCCCGTGCAATGGAAAGCAGCTGCTTCTGCCCTTGACTGATGCCATTTCCATCCTGACTCAGCACAGTATCGTACTGCTGCGGAAGCTTCATAATAAAGGAATGAGCATTGGCAAGTGTGGCCGCCTCCACTACTTCTTCATCTGAAGCTTCCAGTCTGCCATAACGGATATTTTCACGGACTGTTCCCCTGAAAAGGAATGAGTCCTGAAGGACAAATCCCATATGCTTCCGCAAGCTTTCTCTTTTCACATGTATTATATCTTCACCGTCTATCAGAATGCTGCCTGCGCCCCGTTCATAAAAACGGGACAGCAAATTAATCATCGTTGTCTTGCCGGCTCCTGTTGGGCCAACAAAAGCAGCCGTCTGACCCGCTTTTACGTGAAGGTTAATATTCCTTACTGTATTGCCATCTTCTTCATATGAAAAAGAAACATCCCGAAACTCAACCTCTCCTTTAATAGTAGTAAGCTCTTTAAGATGCTCTTCTTTCTTAAATTCATCCTCTTCATCCATTATGTCAAATACCCGCTCCGCCCCTGCAATTGCAGACAAAAGCGTGTTAAATTGATTTGCCAGGTCATTTAGCGGACGTGTAAATTGACGGGAATACTCGGTAAATATGACAATGACACCGATTGAAATCATTCCATTCAGGGCAAAAATACCGCCTATCCCGGCAATAATGGCAAAGCTCAGGTTATTCAGCACATTCATCAGCTTCGGAATAAATCCTGAATATGTCTGTGCCCAGAAGCCAGCCACCCTGAGCTTTTCTCCTTTCTCTTGAAACTCTGCCATGACTTTCTTTTCCTGTGAAAAAGTCTTGATAATTCGCTGTCCAGATATGGTTTCTTCAATAAAACCATTCAGCTCGCCTAAATTTCTTTGCTGCTCCTTGAATAGCCTTCCTGTCCGTTTTGTAATCCATTTCATTCCAAAGAACATTAACGGCACAATGATAAGCGTAATGAGCGTAAGCAGCGGGCTTAGCCACATCATAACAGAAACTGTGCCAACCAAGGTCAAAAGGCTGGAAAACACCTGGATAACTGAACTATTTAAAGTAGTGCTGACGTTTTCAATATCATTTGTTACCCTGCTCATTAACTCTCCCTGCTGGCGCTTATCGAAGAAAGGGATTGGCAGCTTATGCAAATGCCTGAACAGCTTTGTCCTCATCGCAAAAACCGTTTCCTGTGCAATGCCGATCATCCAATAATTCTGAAGCCAGAGTGATAGCGAATGCAGCACATAGATAACTGCCAGCCCGGCCAGCAAGATGATAAACCCTTCACTGTTCCGTGTGACAATATACTCATCAATTGCCACACCAACTAAATATGGGCCAAGCAGCCCTAGAGCGGAACTGACAAGCACCATGAAAAGAACGAGGAATAACAGCCCTTTATTATAAGATAAATAGGTCCATATTCTCTTTAATGTGGCACCCATCTTTTTTGATTTGGGCTTTTTCCCTTTTTGAACTTCTCCATTAAGATCCAATGGGATTTTTTTATATCGGAATGGCCTTTTCAGCTGTTTAAGCATAATCCCTGTTCCCCTCTCTGGATTGGGATTGGTAAATCCGTCTGTATAATTCTGATGTATGAATGAGAGCATCATGTTCACCTTCAGCGAGAAGCCTTCCATCCTCAAGCAATAAAATTCTGTCTGCTTCCATTGCTGTACTGATTTTCTGCGTAATAATCAGAGTCGTACATGTATATTTCTTTAGAGATCCAAGCAGCTTTGCTTCTGTTTTCATGTCCAGGGCACTTGTACTGTCATCAAGAAGTAAAATTTCCGGCATTCTTACAAGCGCCCGTGCAATTGATAATCGCTGTTTTTGCCCTCCGGATAAGTTTACACCCTTTTGCCCTACTCTTGTGTCATACCCCTTAGGCAGTTTCATTATGGTTTCATGAATTTGTGCATTCACAGCTGCTTCAGTAATTTCCTCCATGGTGGCATCTTCCTTCCCCCATGATATGTTCTCTTTTACACTGCCTGTAAAAAGCAGCGCTTCCTGCGGGACAAAACCAATTTTCCTGCGGAGGTTTTCCATTCTCATTTCACGGACATCATGCCCATCAATCCTCACCTCTCCTCCGGCAACATCATAAAGCCGCGGGATAAGCTGGAATAGGGACGTTTTGCCCGCTCCTGTTGCACCAAGGATGGCAATTGTTTCTCCAGGATTAATCTTAAAGCTGATACTATCCAGGACCTTCTCGGACGTTCCAGGATATTGAAATGAAACATTCTCAAATTCTATTTTTCCTTCTCTCACTGTTAAGCTCTCATTGGAGTCTAAATGATCGGCCAAATCTACTTCGGTTTCCAAAACCTCGGTAACACGATTAGCAGACGCCCGGGCCCTTGAAAAGGCCATAATAATCCAGGAAAAGATGGAAAAAGCGGCGGTGATTCTAGTGGCATAGTTTATAATTGCAACAACTTCTCCTACCTTCACATCCCCTGTATTGACCTGTATGCTTCCAAACCAAAGCACTCCCAGTATGCAAAGATTCATAATCAAAAGGAGAACAGGCATTGTCACTTCCATGAGACGCAATGCCCGAATTGTCCCATCCCTAAGATCCTCATTTGTACGGGTAAAACGATTAACTTCATGCTTCCTGCGGACAAAAGCTTTAATTAGGCGGATTCCTGTCAGATTTTCCTGCATCACGCTGTTTACTCCATCTAATGTTTCCTGAACAGCCTTAAAGAGCACTCCCCCTTTGCCCATTATCCAAATTAGAAATAAAAACAGGAATGGGGCTACAGCTGATAAAATCAGAGCCAGCTTCACATTTACTGCAAAAGCCATTAAAAGCCCTCCGATAATCAATAAGGGCGCCCTCATCATAATCCGCAGACTCATAAAGACTGTATTTTGAAGCTGCGTAATATCATTGGTCATTCTGGTGATAAGAGAAGATGTCGGGAAAAGATTAAAGTTGGCAAATGAAAAGGATTGTACCTTGTCATACAAGCTTTTTCTTACATCAAACCCAAAGCTTTGGCTAACGTGGGCAGCATAAAAGGAATTAATAACCCCTGCAGCAAAAGCCGCAAAAGAAGCAGCTGCCATAATCCCTCCCCATTTCATAACCTCCTGGAGATCATTTTGCATAATTCCGTTATCTATGATTTTGGCCATTAACAACGGCTGAATAAGCTCAACCGCAAGCTCTGTCAGCATTAGTGATAATGCTACCGCCACCGCCATCCGGTAAGGCTTAAGAAATGAAAAAATCCTCGGCATTCAGAGTCCCCCAAGCTGTAATTACAAAATATGTACCAAAAGGCGTTAAAATCCTTCGAAAAACTAAATATTATACCGTTATAATTATAATATCCCTTTTTACAAAATTTTTGAATAATTTAACTGTAAAAATAGCAGAAGATTCGCAGGCGCTGCCACCCATTTGTATTCACGAAATCTAAAAACATATTAATAAAAAAACGCCTGGATATTTCCAAGCGTCTATTTATTCTTATGAACAGGGGCAATAAGGTCAATCCGGTTCGTCCAAATGCCGCCGGAAAAGCTTTCCGGAAGGCGTCCCAGATCTTCAGGGCTGTCAAATCCTTCAGACCAGCTTCCGTCACCTGCAACCACTATGACTTTCGTATCTGCATCGTCCATTCTATTTAAAAACTTATTCGGCCATCCCCACATCCATTTTGCATAAGCTTCCGGGATATGGATCTGTTTCTTTTCACAGGAATTTGGCATATATCCTGTCCAGCCTGCTGCTATGTAGGGCAAGAGGCAGCTTTTCATGGTTGCCTTTGACATCACGCGCATGCCAGGCATTTTTTCCTGGAGTGCAGCAATAGGTTCATCGCCCCCATATACAGTTATATTCTTCAGCCTGCTTTCCGGAAATTTTGAAAGAAACTCAGCAAGCTGTTTTCCTTCCTTTGGATCATTGCTTTTAATATGGATTAAAAAATTCCCTTCCGGAAAATGCTGCATTACTTCATCAAGAGTAGGCATCAGCCCAATTCCTTTCCCCCGGAAAGGATAAGTTTTTCCGTTGTCGGCCGTATAGCCGTACCCAATGTCAAGCTGTTTCAGTTCAGCCATTGTATGTTCCCTGGTAACCCCCTGGCCATCTGTCCGGCACTCAAGTGTCCAATCATGAAAAACCGCAAACTGGCCATCCTTTGTCGGCTGGATATCCAATTCCACCACATCAGCTCCAGCTTCAAAAGCAGCCTCCATGGAAGGTATTGTATTTTCAATAAAAGGATGTTCAGGTTCATAAATTCGTTCTGCTGTACATGTATTCCCTGTTATTCCTTCCATATGGAAGGTCTGCGCCAATCCTCTATGAGCCAGCAGCAAGGGCTTTTGATCCCTTTCTTTTGTAAACATTGAGGTGTTATTGGCAAACATAAATACAGCAAGAATTAATAAAAACATAAGCAGTCTTTTAAAAAATATTTTTATCTTTCTCATATATCCTCCAGCTTGTTTCCTTTCGATCATACCCGAACATTTTACCATAATATCGCCAGCTAAAATACAAAAGGCCAAATCAATCGATTTGACCTTCAAATAAATACTAACTTGATTTTCGTCCTAGATAGGCCTCCATAATTCTTGGATCATTCAATAGCTCTTGGGAATTTCCTTCCGCTACGATTTTTCCTGTTTCCAGCACATATCCATAATCAGATATGCGCAGAGCCTGTCTTGCATTCTGTTCCACCAGAAGAACTGTTGTGCCTGCTTCGTTAATTTCTTTAATAATCTTAAAGATATCGGCAACAATCAACGGGGCCAATCCCATTGACGGTTCGTCCAGAAGGAGAAGCTTCGGCTTACTCAGAATGGCTCTGGCAATGGCAAGCATTTGCTGCTGTCCTCCAGATAAAGTCCCTCCAAGCTGCTTCTGCCTTTCATCAAGTATAGGAAACCTTTCCATTATACGTTTAATATCGTGTTCAATTTCATTATCCTTTCGATGATATGCTCCCATTTCCAGATTTTCAAAAACGGTCATTCCTGCAAGAATCTGCCTTCCCTCCGGAACAAGTGCTATGCCCTTTCTCAGCAGTTGATCAGGCCGTAATCCCGTCACATCCTCACCCTGAAATGAAATGCTGCCATGCTTCGGTTTCAGAAGTCCAGATATGGTCTTCATGGTCGTTGTTTTCCCGGCTCCGTTTGCACCAAGAATTGTAACTATACTGCCTTCTTCCACTTCCAGGGCGATGTTCTTAAGTACTTGGATTTGGCCATAATAGGCGGAAATGCCATTTACCTTAAGCATAAAGATCTTCCTCCTCACTGCCGAGATAGGCTTCGATGACATCAGGGTTATTTTGAATATCGTATGGTGTACCTTCAGCGATTTTCTTGCCAAAGTTGAGAACTGCAATGCGGTCGCATAATTTCATTACCAGCGGCATATCATGCTCGATTAAGAGTATCGTAGTTCCTTGTTCCTGAATTTTTTTAATTAGGTTAAAAAGTTCGCTTGTCTCCGTTTCGTTCATTCCCGCTGCCGGCTCATCGAGGAGCAGAAGCTGAGGGCTGCTGGCCAATGCCCTTGCAATTTCCAGTCTTCTTTGCTGGCCATAAGCCAGACTGTCTGAAACAATCTCTGCATAACCTCCCAGCCCAACAAACTCAAGCAATTCATTTGCTTTGCGGCGGATTCTTTCTTCTTCCTGACGCTGTGTTTTTGTCCTGAAGACACTGCTAAACACCCCTGCCTTGCTCCGGCAGTGTTCCCCTACCATGACATTTTCCTCAGCCGTCATCTGCGGAAATAGGCGAATATTCTGGAATGTCCTGCAAATGCCTTTTTCGGTAATCATGTGAGGTTTCAGGCCTGTTAAGTTATCACCATTAAATAATATTTCGCCAGAGGAAGGTGTAAACATGGATGTAATTAAATTGAACATCGTTGTCTTGCCTGCGCCATTCGGCCCAATTAGCCCAAAGATTTCTCCATTGTTTATAGTGAATGAGACATCAGACAGAGCACTCAGCCCGCCAAAGTTTTTACATGCTTTTTTGACTTGAAGTACCATGCTTTTGCCCCCTCTTAGACGTTTTCAGCTTGATCCAATTTAAAATGCTGACATCAATAAGTCCTTGTGGACGGACAGCCATCATGATAATAATGATCAATCCGTAAATCATATAGCGGTATTCGCTGATAAAACGGAGCACTTCCGGCATGACAGTTAAAAATAACGCTCCAAATACTGGCCCCCAAATGACCTCACTACCCCCAAACACGGCAAAAATCAGAATCTCGACTGCACGATGATAGGCGAAGTCAGCAGGGCTTATGTATGCAAGCACATGTGCAAACAATGTGCCTGCGAATCCTGCTACTAAGGCACCTTGTGCAAATGCAAGAACTTTATAATAGGTTATGTTGATTCCCATTGATTCTGCAGCTTTTTCATCCAGCTTAATCGCAGCAAAAGCCCGTCCTACACGTGAGTGGTTTTGCCTTCTGAAAAAAGTGATAATCGAGATGGTAATGATTAATAGCAGCAGGAAAATTGCAAGGAAAACAAATTGATTATTTTGAAGGCCGAGAACCTTAGGATCGAAGCCAAAGCCTTTTAGTGTATTGAGGATTTCGCGTCCCATATGCGGAATCCCTGAGAGGCCAACAGCTCCCATTGTCAGCGACTCCCAGTTTACAAAAATAACGCGGATCACTTCTCCAAAACCAAGGGTAACAATTGCCAGGTAAACTCCTTGAAGCCTCAAAGCCGGAATTCCAATCAGGATCCCGAACAAGCCTGCCATTAAAGTCCCTGCCAGTATCCCCACAATAATCGGAAGGTCAAAATTCAGCGTCAAAAGTGCGGAAGTATAGGCCCCAATCCCCATAAACCCTGCATTGGCAAGGGATAGCTGTCCGGTTGATAGTGTAATATAAATGCTTACCCCAAGTATAATGTTAATCAATATAAAGGAAGCAACCTGTAAATGATATGGATTGATTAATTCTGCAAGCATGAATTCACCTTCTTACGCTGATATTTTTTGGCCGAACAATCCTTGAGGCCTAATGAGAAGTATAATGATAATGGCCACAAAAGCGATTGCATCCTTGTAGCCGGAATTGCCGTAAACAACAACAAAGGTTTCTGCCAATCCAAGGATCAGTCCTCCAGCCATTGCACCTTTGACATTTCCCATGCCGCCGAGAATGATGATAGCCAGACCCTTTAATCCGATGGATAATCCCATCTGCGGCGTAACAGAGTTGAAAGCCATCCCGACCAGAATGCCTGCAATTCCCCCCATTGCCGATGCAATAATAACGGTCATTGTAATCGTTCTTTTAACATCAACTCCAAGGAGGCTCGCCGTTTCAAGATTTTCTGCTGTAGCTCTCAACGCCTTGCCTGCCTTTGTTTTTCCAAGCCAAAAAGAAAGTGTGTACATCAGCAGTACAGAAATGACAAAAATGACAATCTGCACAAGATATACAGTGATAGACCCAATTTGAAAACTTATTTCGGCAAATGACGCTCTGAACGGATGATTCCCCGGGCCAAAAAGATGATGCGAAAGGTTCTCCAGCAATATCGATACACCAATCGTACTGATTAATGGAGCCAAATGTGAAACACCTTGTTTATTGCGGAGGGGCCTCAGAGCAAACCGTTCAAGCATATACCCCATAGCGGCAGTAACCAAAATAGCTGCCAGGAATGCAAGCCAAAGCGGGCCTTTGAAGGTAGCGGTCACTACAACTCCTATAAAAGCACCGAACATAAAGATTTCTCCGTGGGCCATGTTAATAATGCCAAGTACCCCGAAGACCAAAGTAAACCCAAGTGCAACGATTGCATAAATGCTGCCAAGAGTTAATCCGTTTATTAATTGTTCAATTAACACGGCTATCCACCTACTAACATATTTTTATAAAAGCTAGCAATCTTCATTTTTATAAGTAAAGCTCAGGCACTATCGGCGCCAGAGCTTTACTAAGAGATTTTTATTATTGGCTCTTTTCTTATAAATTTTGCCCGTTGATTTCAGCACGAGACACTTGCTTTGCGATGCGAGCCTCCCTGGCTTCGCCCGTGTGTCTCCCGCTTCCCTCTTTTCTGAGCTGGTGTCTAATGCCCTCCGCTGCAATCAACTCAGTCGGTTAAACTGCCTTCGCCTTCAAAAAGCAACAAACTTAACGAAAATAGCCTTATTATTCAAACACCTTGAAAGCTCCATCTTCAATCACCAGGACGGTTGGATCCATGACGACATCCCCTTCTTCATCAAAAGAGAATTCTCCCAGAATGCCATTAAAGCCTTTGATCTCAGCTAATGCATCACGCAGCGCATCACGGTCAGACTCACCTGCATTTTTCAGTGCTTCTGCCATAATGTATAGAGCATCGTATGCCTGGGCAGCAAATTGGTCAGGTTTTTTTCCGTATTCTTCTTCAAATTTGCTGACAAACTCCTGGACCTTTTCATCTTCCTTTTCACCATACCAAGGGGTTGCAACAATTAGTCCATTTGCCGCGTCACCAGCAATGTTGATTACCTCTGGGGAGTTAAAGCCATTTCCGCCGACAAAAGGTACATCAATCCCCATTTTTCGGGCCTGGTCCATAATGACTGCTCCTTCGTTATATAGTGCAGAGGCCAAAATCAGATCAGGATTTAAACCCTTGATTTTCGTTAACTGAGCATTATAGTCTGATTGTCCTTTTTGGAATGTTTCAATCGTTAAAATTTCAAGGCCTTTTTCTTCTGCAGCTTTTTTCATCGTATCGAAGCCTGATTTTGTAAACACATCATCGTTTCCATATAGAATTGCAACTTTTTTTGCATCATATTTTTCAATGGCTTTATCGATTGCAGCCGGGATCGCCAACGCTTCAGGAAGCGAGTTCCGGAAAACATAATCCCCAATCTGCGGGATGCCTTCTGCTGTCGTTGAAGTTCCCATGATTGGCACTCCATTGAGATCTGCCTCAGGTCCTACAACATTCATTTCTGTACTTAAAGTAGGCCCGATAATGCCAGTTACATTTTCGGAGTTCATCAGCTTTTGCGCTGCGGTCAATGCCTGATCCTGCTTGCCTGCTGAATCCTCAATAACAAGGTTAATCTCTACTTCCCCTTTGCTATTAATCTCATCCTGAGCAAGCTTTAAGCCGTTTGTAATGGCTTCTCCATAAGCCGCTCCCGGACCGCTGATATAGGAAATGACTCCGATATCCGCTTTAACTGTTCCCCCGCTGCTATTTCCTTCTTTATCCCCGGCAGTTTGATTGCCTCCGCATGCAGATAGTACAAGCAAACTGGACAGTGCCGTAAATTGGGCAAATCTCTTTAATTGTTTTCTCATCTTCCAACCCCCTATTTTTCAGAAATAAATAAATATTCAAAACTATATTACTATTTAAATACAAATGCTCGTCAATGTAAATAACATTATGGAAACTTTTCTTACATAATTAATTGACAAATAGAAGAGTACTTTGGTTTGTTTGGAAAATGTCTCCTTCCATTGTCTTCTGCCAACAAAATAAGAAGGAAATCTTTGTTTTTCGGGAACATTGTCGGAACTTGTCACAGAATTGTAAGATTAATCTAAAGAAATAATCAATGGAGGTGTCCAATAGGATGGAAGCGATTACAAGGGACTTTTTTCTATATCTCTCTAAAAATAGTTTATTAAACAAAATTGCCCAAAACCGCGGCGGAAGTTTTGCTGCAGGAAAATTGATAGGCGGAGTGGACTTCCAAAGCAGCGTCCGCTTTATAAGAGACTTAAATAATCAGGGGCTTTCGGTAACTGTTGACCATTTGGGAGAGTTTGTTGATTCCGTTGAAGTTGCGAATGAGCGGACAGAGGAATGCATTTCTACGATTGAAATGATCAGTAAAGAAGGCTTGGATTCACAAGTATCCCTCAAAATGACATCCCTGGGCCTGGATATTGACCGTGATCTCGTTGTGAAAAATATGACCCGAATCCTGGATACCGCTGAAAAGCACAAGATTATGGTTACAATTGATATGGAGGATGTTCCCCGCTGTCAGGCGACTATTGACTTGTTTAGGCAGTTTAAAGAAAAATACAGCTGCGTGAGCACAGTTTTGCAGGCTTATTTGTACCGGACTGAAAAAGACCTGCAGGATCTTGGCAAGTACCAGCCGTTTTTGCGACTTGTTAAAGGAGCTTATAAGGAGGCTCCGGAACACGCCTTCCCTGACAAGAAAGATGTAGATGAGAACTACAAAAAATTAATCAAGCAAAGTTTATTAAACGGAAATTATACAGCAATAGCTTCTCATGATGATCAAATCATTGAGTACACAAAAGAACTGGCCAAGAAGCACAATATTCCGAACGACCGCTTTGAGTTTCAAATGCTTTACGGCATGAGAAACAAAACACAGCTGGAATTGGCCAAGCAAGGGTATAAGATGCGCGTTTATGTCCCATATGGAATGGACTGGTATGGCTATTTCATGAGAAGGATGGCTGAACGCCCTGCGAATATTGCATTTGCATTCAAGGGTATTTTTAAAGGTTAAAATCAGGTAAAATATTTTTCTTTCAAAATAGTAAAATCCCGCTATAATTAATACAAAAACAAAAGAAAGATTTCCTAAGCAGTGAGAAAGCAAAGATATACGCTTTCTCACAGCTTGTTTTATCTAAATATTTACAAAATTATATAAGGGGGTTTCTCGATGGATTATGCATTGCTTATATCCATTTCTATCTATATGATTGGAATGCTTTGGATCGGCTATTACGCCTATAAGCGAACTTCCAATCTATCCGATTACATGCTTGGCGGCCGAACACTTGGTCCTGCTGTTACCGCTTTAAGTGCGGGTGCATCCGATATGAGCGGCTGGCTTCTAATGGGGCTTCCAGGCGCCATGTATGCGACTGGTTTAAGTGCATCCTGGATTGTCATCGGCTTAACGCTCGGCGCATGGGCTAACTGGCTGTATGTTGCACCAAGGCTGCGCACTTATACTGAGGTAGCCAATGACTCGATTACCATTCCTGGGTATTTGGAAAACCGCTTCGGCGATACATCCAAAATCCTTCGCCTGATTTCGGGATTAGTTATTATGATTTTCTTCACATTCTATGTTTCATCAGGCATGGTATCCGGCGGAGTATTATTCCAAAGTACTTTTGGATTGGATTACCATACAGGACTATGGATCATCACAGGTGTAGTAGTGTCCTATACGCTTTTTGGCGGATTCCTTGCAGTTAGCTGGACAGACTTTGTCCAGGGACTAATCATGTTTATTGCTTTGATCCTTGTACCTTTAGTAACCTTATTCCATGTAGGCGGCTTTGGTCCGGCAATTGATTCAGCCCGATCCATTGACCCTGCACTTCTTGATATTTTCAAAGGGACAAGCCTGCTAGGCATCATTTCCCTGTTTGCATGGGGCCTGGGCTATTTCGGTCAGCCTCATATCATTGTCCGCTTTATGGCAATCAGCTCAGTAAAAGAAATCAAAAAAGCCACCCGCATTGGAATGGGCTGGATGATTTTCTCAAGCATCGGCGCGATGCTGACAGGTTTTATCGGCATTGCATATGTTGCAGATGCCGGAATTAGCATGGAAGACCCTGAAACGATTTTCATCCTGTTGGGTGAAGTATTATTCCACCCGATTATTACCGGCTTCTTAATTGCAGCAATTCTTGCAGCCATCATGAGCACCATTTCTTCCCAGCTTCTTGTAACATCCAGTTCCTTAACGGAAGACTTGTACAAGACATTCTTCCGACGCTCTGCTTCAGACAAGGAACTGGTTACAATCGGAAGACTATCTGTTTTGCTTGTATCTATCGTTGCATTGTTTATTTCATGGGAGAAAAATGAAACGATTCTAAGCCTTGTGGGCTATGCATGGGCAGGGTTCGGATCTTCATTCGGACCGCTTATCATCCTTAGCTTATATTGGAAGCGCATGACAAGATGGGGAGCTTTGGCAGGAATGGTTGTTGGGGCAAGCACCGTTATTATTTGGTCAAGTGCCGGCTTATCCGGAATGCTGTACGAAATGATTCCAGGCTTTGCTGCCAGCCTTATTGCCATCATTGTTGTCAGCCTTCTGACAGGCAAACCTTCCAAAGAAATCGAAACACAGTTTGACTCCTTTGAGAAGTCTTTTAAATAGTCTTTACACAGGACTGGGCAAAAAATGCCCAGTCTTTTTTCTTTTGCCCAAATCCTGGTGGTGCCTGACATTGTTTTTCTCTATAATAAAGAACAGCGATACTTAGGAGGGAGCCATATGAGCCAGCCGCTGGAGAAGATCCTTAATTTGACAAATATTGATGAGATAACGGAAATGGTCAGCACTTTTTTAAAGAAGCCGGTTGTCATAGAGGATGCGCAATTCTCGCTGCTGGCCTACAGCTCTTATTATATTGAGCACTTTGACCTTGCCAATCAACAGACGATTTTTTCTAAAAGATGGCCGATACCCATTTTGGAAAAATTTATGGACGAAGGCATTGTCGATCAGCTGAAAACAATTCCAGAACCATTCCGCATTAAAAAAATGGAAGAGATTGGACTTAATCAGCGAGTAGTAGTAAGCGCGAAATATAAAGAACACATCTTGGGGTATATCTGGATTCAGGAAACAGATGGTCTGCTATCAGATACCGAACTGAGTTTTTTGCACGATATCTCTTTTCATATTGGCAAGCTGCTATATCAGAAAAACTTGCTAAAGCTTCGAAAAGATGAGGAGAAACATCAATTTTATAGAAAAGTTATTGACCGGACCTACCAAACAGAGGATCAAATCAAGTGGGAAGCGGCAAATGTAAAAATCATACTTCCCGAGGCCTTTATCGTGAATGTGTTTACCGTTGCCCAGGCGGACGAAGAAATTTTTGCAGAACTGGCTGAAACCGTGCGCTTGTTTGCGAATGCTCTCAGCCATCCAGCCCATATTTTTACAAACCAGCTGGAAATTATCGTATTGATCGGAAGCAGTTCCCCCGCACCAGGCAGCCTATCGGAAGATGCACATGAACTGACCAATACTGTCCTAAGCCAATTTAAGCACCAGGCAGTTTATGCAGGAATTGGCGGTGAATATAACTCCATTCTAAAGCTAAGAAAAAGCTATGCAGAAGCGCAGGAGGTTATAAAAGCTGCAAAATTCATCGGTTCACCCGAAGAACTGCCATTCGATTATAAAAAACTATGGGTTTTCCGCTATTTGGAGCCTATTGCCCAGCATAACAGCAAAACCAAGTACGTTAATGAGGACCTATTAAAACTTCAGAAAAAGGATCAGGAAAGCCAGACAAATTTGCTGAAAACACTTGAAGTTTACTTATTGAACAACTGCCGCCTCAAGCCGACAGCGGAACAGCTTTTCATACACACCAATACTCTAAAATATCGTATGAAGCAAATTACAGACCTCACTTCCATCGATTTTGATGACTTTAACACAAGATGCCAGCTGTATATCGACTTACAGCTGCTCAAACGCAAAAAATAAGCTGATTCCGGGATAAGGAGTCAGCTTTTCTAATTTCATCAAGCCGGGCGCCTCTGTGCCTCTAATACAACCCAGCATTATAAAAATTCAAAAAAAAATGCCTGTCCCCATTGTGGGGAGCAGGCATTTTAATTTTCCTCTTTTTCAGGTTTAAACAGAAAGTATGAAATGACGCCAGATAATAGCGCTGCACCAACTGCTATCATCATTCTGACCGACATATCTATTTGCTGATAGTCCTTGTTTAGCATCCACATAGCTGCTGCAGCTACCAGGATCATGATGGGTATAATGATAACCTTTCTATTGTTCAAGATTTCTAACTTCCTTTCATTAGCATCAGATAAGCTGTTTGGACTAAATCTATTATATAAAAAAAGAAGGCAAATGAGTAATTATCCCTCTATATTGCAACCCCTTCCAATTGTCACAATTATTAAACCTTAACTTTTTGGCCGCATTCCCTTTACAAAGGGTGTTTATGGGCTTTATAATCCCGTTGTTCAACTTTTTACGATAAGCGAAAAATAATGATAAAGGAGGTTGCGGTGATGCGGCAAAAAATTCTTTCCTTTTTATTGATCAATCTGGGAGCATTCCTTGTTTCAATAAATGTCCACTTTTTCTTGTCTCCTAATAATTTAGCAACAGGAGGAGTCAGTGGGCTCTCGATTATCATGAATGACCTGTTCCCTGGACTTTCAATCGGCACCTTTATGATTCTTGTCAATATTGTACTTTTTATGATCGGATTTGTTTTCCTTGGCTCAGGCTTTGGCGCTAAAACCATCTATGCAAGCTTTGCCCTGGCATTCTTTGTGTGGGTGCTTGAAAAATTTGCTCCAATGAGCCAGCCGCTAAGCGATGATATACTAATTCAGCTGATTATTGGCCAATGCATCGCCGCAACCGGCATGGCAATTGTATTTAACCAGCAGGCATCGACCGGCGGAACGGACATTATCGCTATGATTTTTAATAAATACCTAAACATCGAAGTAGGCCGAGGGGTGCTGCTTGCTGACTTATCGATTGCACTATCCTCTGCTGTTCTTTTTGGACCGCAAGTCGGCATGTATGCATTCTTTGGTGTAATTATAAATGGGTTTGTTATTGATTATGCACTTCAGCAATTCAATTCAAATAAAGAAATTGTCATCATCAGCAGCCACAGCGATGAAATTAAGTCATATATCGTTCATGAACTTGGCAGGGGAGCAACTATCCATACTGCAACTGGCGCCTTTACTTCCGACAGAAAAGAAGTGATTACTACCATCCTTGGCCGCAAAGATTTTACCAAACTGAAGGGCTATATCACCCAGGTAGATAATAAAGCCTTTATTACTGTCCATACAATGAATGAAATTCTCGGTCAAAACTTTAAACGGCTGGCATAAATAGTAAAAGCTTCATCCGCTATGGATGAAGCTTTTACTATTTATATAGTCATTTACTCCCCTTCAGGAGAAAAAGTCCGTTTCGAAAGTTCAGCTTCCAGCATAAAAAATGCATTACTGTCATCATCAATCCGTTTTAATTTTTGAATTAAGCTATCGAATAGGGCTTCCTCCTCTACCTGCTCTTCAATAAACCATTTCAAAAAGGTCATGGTTGCATGCTCCCTCTCATCCAGGGCGATATCCGACAATTTGTAGATTCGGCTTGTTACTTGCTTTTCATGGGCCATCCCTTTCTCAAACACATCCAAAACAGAATTGAAATCATTATTAACTGGCGGGAACCCTTCTACCGTCACTCGGGCACCTACGTCATTTAAAAAGTTGTAAAACTTCATGGCATGGAAACGCTCCTCTTCGGCCTGCACTAAAAAGAAATTAGCAAACCCATCCAAATTTTCAGCTGAACAGTAAGCAGCCATTGCCAAATATGCATGGGCAGAATAAAATTCGTAATTCATTTGACTGTTTAACTCTATAACTAGTTTATCACTTAACATAAAAAATCCTCCTAAGTTTATTCTTCTATTACCATTCCCGATAAGGATTAAAACAAGCATGTAATTTTGATTCACATAGATCTTTTTGCGTGTTATTAAGAATAATTTTTTACTTTTCCGGATTAAATGAATGCTATTCCTGTTATATAAAATATGGCTGCCCCCTATTAAGGCTGCTTTTTGTTTATAAACACTTTCCATTCTATTTGTGAACACTTTATGAACACTCTCTGTTCCTGCCTTTACTTTCCTTTTTTCTGGTGAAACTAAGCTGCGTAAAGGAGGATAAAAATGTGGAATTAAACTGGATGAACTTCATTATGATTATATTGGCCAGCTACCGGTTAACTCATTTAATTGTTTTTGATAAAATAACAGAGCCCTTAAGAAGTCCTTTCTTAATGAAAAAAGAAACACCTTCCCACCAAATTAAGCAAGTCCCAAAATCCATGATTGGATATCTTTTGACCTGTTACTGGTGTACGGGTGTTTGGTCAGCTATTTTCCTCGGACTTTTCTATATCCTTTTCCCGTCAACCGCTCAATACATGGTATTCATCCTTGCTATTGCAGGCGGACAAGCCATATTGGAATCATTTGTTGGAGTTAATATAAAAAAGACAGAAGTTTATGCTGACAAGCTCAAAAAAGAGTCATCAAGAGCCGATTAGTAAACTAATTGGCTGACTTTTGCTGCTCCCCAATAAGAAATAAGATTTACCCCCCCCCTTTTTCTTACATAAAAACAGGACTATTGTGCCATTTTGTCGATTTGGATCGAATTCCCCCTGTAATAAAGGTATAATTTAGATTGGAAAAAATAGATACATACCATATGTTTTAATATAGGGGAGGTTTAATATGATGGGATGGGTAATAGCCATTTTGTTTGGTTCAGCAGTTGTGCTGCTCATTTTATCGTTTTTTAAAACGGCGCAGTCCAAATCAAATCTTGAGGAACAAATTGATCAGGTTACTTTTACATTAAAAAATGAAATCCACGAACTGCAGCAGCAAATCAGGAATATTGAATTAGACGCAGAAATCACTGCGCAACAGTCAGGTGCAATGGGAAGTTCTTCTGAAGAACGCGTGGTGCTGAGGGAGATGCTTGATCTTCATAAGCGCGGCTATTCCTTCGAAAGCATTGCCTTAAAAAAACAGCTTACTCCTAATGAAGTAGAGCGTATGCTTATGCCTTATATATCGAAAAAGGCTGAAAGGAGCATGGTTGCACAATGACACCTAATTCCTTGCGCAGTTTTGCTGCAGGTCTCTTAGTGGCTGCCATTTTGACTGGCAGCGCATACTTTTTTGGTCCTTCTGAAGCAAAAAGTACGGAGAAGCCAGCTGATAAAACAGAAAAAACGGCTAAAGACGAAAAACTTACAGATCAGGAAATGATCGATCAGCTTGCATCAAAAGGATATGTCATCAATACAGAAGCCGAGTGGAGCGAGCATCTCGCTGCTGCAGCAAAAGCTAGTGAAAAAGATAAGGAAAAAACTGAAGAGAAGTCAGATAAAGAAGCCGGTGAGGTTGTCTACCGCACTATTTTGACAGTCTCAATGGGCATGACAAGCATTGATGTTGGAAATGCCCTTGAACGTGCCAACATCATTGAAAGCGGCGTCCAGTTTTACAAAGATGTAGAAAAACGCGGTTTAGCAAATGAATTGCGCCCTGGCACCTTTGAAGTAGAAAGCGGAATGACAACAGATGAAATTATTTCGATCATATTCAAACAGTAATAAAGAAAAAAGCTCCTTTTGATGAAAAAAGGAGCTTTTTTCTATGGGCTTGCCCTAACAATTAACATACCCTAATTATTTGGGGCATGCTTTTAAGCGGATGCAAGGAATTTATATGCGCATAGCACTTTAAATGTGGATTGACCGATTTTATATGCAATAAATCCAGCTGCTTTACCTTTAAGATATTTGCTTACTTCCTACTTCTTCATAAACCCTCGAATGATTTCTACCAGTTCACCTGGTGCTTCATACATGCTCATATGCCCTGCACCTTTAATGGTCACCTGCTGGATGTTCGTCCGATCAACGGTAAAAGACTTTTCCGGAGGGATAATCTGATCTTTCTCGCCAGCAATTAATAATACCGGGAGTTCTGTATTTTTTAAGACCTGATTACGGTCAGGGCGCTGTTTCATTGCTTTCAAGGCAGCTTTTGCCCCTTCTGGATTGGTGCCATATCCAATCTCTTTTGCAATCTGCATTTCTTCCTGATGGTCTTCTCCTGGTGCAAAAAGATTGGGAATCAATCCATCAACAAAGGGTTTAATTCCTTCTTTATCTATTTTTCCTGCTGCAACTTCCCTTCCCTTTTTGCCTTCTTCAGAATCCGGGTTGGCTGTTGAATGGACGAGTGCAAATTTTTGGAGCTTGTCTGCAAAAGCCTCTGCAAAGGCCAGGGTTACATATCCCCCCAGGGAGTGGCCAAAGAGAGAGACTTTCTCTACTCCCAGTTCCTGAATAGCATCATTAAGCGCTTCGGCCATCTTTTCAATTGAAGTGTCCTCCATAGGCAAACCAGATTCTCCGTGCC
Organism: Bacillus sp. J33; assembly: GCF_000518885.1. Classification (GTDB taxonomy): domain Bacteria; phylum Bacillota; class Bacilli; order Bacillales; family Cytobacillaceae; genus Cytobacillus. The sequence continues at coordinate 54,739 of NZ_JAEL01000014.1, forward strand.
CCGGAAGATCTACCGCAATTACATGGTACTCTTCCGCCAAAGCCGGGATTACCTTGCTCCAGTAATCTTTGCTCCCGCAAAACCCGTGAATTAAAACAACCGGTTCACCCTGTCCTTCGCCATAATAAGAAATCGCAGTTCCATTAAAACTTACTTTATTGGCATTCATATAAACACCGCCTTTATTTTGCTAGTACATCCTGATACTCGCTTTTACGTTCAAAAACAGCTTTTGCATAGGAGCAAACAGGCACAATCTTTAAACCCTTTCCCCTGGCCTCTTGTACAACACTTTCCACCAGCTTTCCTGCAATCCCCTGGCCGCGCAGCGAATCACTTACATAAGTATGGTCAATCGTAATTTTAGATTCTCCGCTTGGCGTAAAAGTAATTTCAGCTGCTATAGTTCCATGATCATCGTTAACAAAAAAGCGATTCTCTTCTTTTTTAATTTCTGCACTCATTTTCATCCCTCCTAATTTGACTGCTAACTCTAATATGTCCTTATGCTTGTATGTTACCACACTCAATGGTAAAATCATCTTTCTTTGATTAAAGGAATCTAAAAACTTCCACGCCATCTACTTAAAAGCTAAATATTCCTTTCTTTTTTCACTATACTTTTATCTGAATATTCATTATAATAGTTCGAAATACGTAATAATCCAGTTTCTAAACCATTTCAAAATAAAGGGTTGAATAAATATGACTCCTGGAAAAATGAATAAAAATACTATTTTAATACTTGGCATCATATTTGTAGCCTTTAATCTCAGGCCCGGCATAACTGCTGTTGGCCCCCTTATTAGTTCGATCCGATATGATACCGGCATATCCAATGGGCTTGCAGGCTTGCTCACAACTCTGCCTTTGCTGGCTTTTGCCATTCTTTCTCCTTTCGCACCCAAAATGGCTCAAAAATTTGGAAACGAAATGAGCATAATGGCCGGTCTCCTTGTGCTTGGATTGGGGATCATCATCCGATCCACCTTTTCACTTTTTACAGGTACCGCTTTAGTCGGCATGGGCATCGCCATTTGCAATGTCCTTCTTCCTGGAATAGTAAAAGAACGCTTTGGAAAAGTGGGTTTGCTGACTGGAGTATACACCTTTTCGATGGGACTATGGGCTGGATTGGCCCCAGGGCTAAGTGTTCCGATTGCAGGATACAAAGAACTCGGCTGGTCCTCATCACTTGGAGTTTGGATCATTCTAGTAGTAATCGCCGTTCTGATCTGGCTCCCTCAGCTAAAAACAATAAATAGTACTGCCAAGCAAAGAATAGACGACTCTGTTTCAGGACTGTGGCAATCAGCAATAGCCTGGCAAGTAACCATTTTCATGGGCTTGCAATCATTTGCCTATTTCTCCTTTATTACCTGGCTTCCTGAAATTCTTTATGATCGGGGATTCAATACCGAAACAGCCGGATGGATGGTCACAATGCTTCAGTTCTCTGGCCTGCCTGCCAATTTTTTGATTCCCGTCCTGGCTGATCGGCTTCCTAACCAAAAGGGGATTGCTGTGGGAATCGGTGTTTTTTGTTCAGCGGGTATAGCCGGACTTCTTTTTAGCCTGAATTCCATTAGCATCATTATCAGCATCATTCTCATTGGCATTGCTTTAGGTGCAGCCATTAGCCACTCTTTAGCACTGATTGGCTTACGGGCAGCCAGCGCAAAGCAAGCTGCTGATTTATCAGGCATGGCTCAGTCTGCAGGATATTTGCTTGCTGCCTTAGGCCCCTTTCTGATCGGTTACATTTATGACTTTTTTCACACTTGGACACTTCCATTAATTTTACTACTGGTCATAACCTTTGTTTTCACTATAGCGGGCGTCGGTGCAGGGCGTAATCAATATGTCCTTGAAACAGCGATAATAAATAGAAAAAAATCCCCTTCTACCATTGCGTAGAAAGGGGATCTTTTTAGCCTCCATCTTATCCGGCTTCTAAATTGGAGTGAGAATCCCTTTTTTGATAAAACTGGATTCTGAAAGTTCCAAAGCGGATCATTCTTTAGCAGCCTTTAATAAAACATCCACTATTTCTCTATATCCTTTTCTTCTGGCAAGCTCTACCGGAGCCACTCCATATTGGTCTGTAAGATTCGCATCAGCCCCGTGATCAAGCAATAATTTTACGATGGCCTGCTGTTTTGCTCCGCCATCATTCAAAACGATTGCTTCAATTAATGGGGTCCAACCGCAATAATTTGTATGGTTTACATTTATATCTGTTGTCGCTAAAAGCTCACGAACCACTTCTACATGCCCTTTTTCACAAGCAGGAGTAATTCCCACTCCTCCAAACCTCGTCAAAAGATTTAAATCGGCTCCTGCGCTTATCATTAATCTTACTAGTGTTAAATCTCCATTAATGCACCCAAATAAAAATGGGTTTAAACAAGTTTCGTCTTGAATATTAATATCTGCCCCTTCATCTGCCAGATACTGAACAACATCATAATGTTTTTCCATTGAAGCCAGCAATATGGCAGTACGTTTCCTTTTATCCTGCAAATTAATATCTATACCGAGCTCCAGACTCTTTTTCACCCCTTCAAGATTACCATTCCCAGCAGCTTCAAATAATAATAGGCTCTCATCTATCCTTAACATCATGATCCTCCTATTTTTCAGATTGCATTTATAAAACTTTTACTTTATTCAAATAGGAAGCCCGTTTGGACTGTTTAACAACTGTCCCGCCACTACTTTTCCCCTAAAAATTACCGCTTCCCTTTTAGGTGTTCTTGCCACCGCTTCTGCTGAACAGGATGCGCTGACCAGTATCATACTTGCCTCTTCTCCCTTAAGCGGCCAGGCTACCTCACCATTCCTTTTTAATGGGACAGGACCGCCTGTAGCCCATTTTAAAGATTGTGCTAAAGATTTTTCATCGCTTTTTCGGTAGAGTTCACCATATCTAGATAGTTTCTCCAAGAGGTCTCCATTCCCGAAAGGACCCCAGGAATCATAGAAACCATCGCACCCCAAATACACATTTACTCCTTTTCGGTCTAAAAGTTCAATTGGAGGGAGTGATTTTGTTATTGGAATCGTGGACATAATGGACATTCCAAGTTCACTCAATTTATCTGCCATTTCTTCTGCCTGCGAAAGGGGAACCTCGCCTAAACAAAACGCATGGCTAACAGAAGTACGATTGTGCCATCCTGCATCCTCCACCATTTCAGCAAATTTATCAATTGTATAATAGCCTAAATGCCCTCCATCATGTAAATGGATATCTATATCCGCATTAAACTCTGTACTAAGATTCATTACTTCATAAAGTGATTTTTCAATGTTGCGATCTATTCCTGCAGGATCTAACCCGCCAACAATATCAGCTCCGGATCTCATCGCTTCTTTCATAAGAGGAATTACATTTTCACTTAAAAGGCCATGTTGCGGAAAAGCAACAATTTCGTATGTCAGCTTACCCGAATAGTCCTCTAAAGCAGCCCTCACGCCCTCCAGGTTCTTCAAACCTATATATGGATCAATATTCACATGGGTACGAATATGAGTTGAACCCTTAGAAAGCAGCAGCTCAATCATTTTGCTTGCCCGCTGTTTCGCTGTAGGTGCCAATTCCTCAAGCTCCATTGCTTCATACTGTAAACGTTCTTCTAAATTTTTGACCGGCCTGCAAGCCTTCCAATCAAGAGAAAGATAGGTTTTGTCAAGATGGTTATGCATCTCCCTAAAAGATGGCAGCGCCAGTAATCCCCCTGCATCCACTGTTAATTCATCTTTGGGAATTTCATAGCTGCTGTATTGCTTTTCTACTATCTTCCCTCCTTCAATTTTCAAATGAAAGATTTCCGTTTTTGTAGTATAAGCACCTTTCTCATCTTGAAGATACCCTGTTTCAAGCTTAATATTTTTTAACCAAAACGAAGTTGACATGATATATCCTCCTTTGTCCCTTTAAATTATAAGCCCATTGTTTCCATTTCATTTTGTTTGCTTTTAACCTTCTTGCCTCTGAAGAATAATGACTGAACCATTGCCCTTCTAGCAATGGCTTCCGCTGAACATGTTGCATCAACAAGCATCATCGTCGCATCGTCGCCAATTTTTGGCCAAACCCGCTCACCATCTTTATTTAATGGAGTCACACCGCCAGTTGCATATTTCAAGGCAGATGATAGGGAATATTCATCAATCATTCGAAACCTTTCCGCAAGCGTTCCAATTTTCTGGATGGTATTTCCTGTTCCAAATGGGGACCAGTGATCAGTGAGGCTATCATGTCCTACAGAAACTGGTATGCCATACCCATCAAGTGCAGGAACCGGAATAGTTTTGCGATTAATTGGTATTGTAGTAGTTACATCAATCTCGTTTTCTTTTAATAATGCAGCCATTTCAGCAAGCTCCTCTCCCTGCAGATCGGCTAAAGCAATTCCGTGGCTTATCGTTGCCTTTCCTGTTAGGCCAGCTTCTCTTGTATAATCAGCCATTCTCTCGAATGTAAAAGCTCCTAATGTATTAGGGTCATGAAGATGGATATCGACTCCCGCATCATGTTCAACTGCAATTTCAAATATTGTATTGAGTGATTTTTCAATATTTCTGTCCACTGTAGCTGGATCCACACCGCCAACTAAGGTAGCACCATTTTTCATAGCATCCCGAATTAACTGAACAGAATCACTTCTCAGCAGTCCATGCTGCGGAAACGCTACAATGTCATATGTAAGGACATCTTCATATTTTTTTAGTGCATTGACAGTTGCTTCTAAGTTTTTCAGGCCAATGACAGGGTCAACATTACAATGTGTGCGAATATGAGTATGGCCATTTTTTATATATAGCTCTATCATTTTTTCAGCGCGTTCTTGTGCGGTTGGGAGAAGTTTTGGCAAAAGTTCCCTTTCTTCTTCTAACCTTGTAAAAATACCTTTTGTTATTGGCGTACAGGCTTTCCATGGACCGCCATAATAGGTCTTATCAATGTGAATGTGCATATCTCTTAAAGAAGGGAGTAAAAGCTGCTGCTTTGCATCAAAAAATTGACTTTCATTAACTTCCGGAGCTATTTGGGTGATTTCCGCAATTTTTCCATCTTCAATTTTTAAATGGCAAATTTCAGTGCTGGTCCCAGCAATTCGTTCATTTTCGTAGATATAGCCTTTTTCCAGTCGAACATTTGTAATCCATTGGGTTTGGGCAGTCATTCTATTTCCTCCTAAATTAAAAATGCAGGAAAAGTACTTTTTCAGCAAAAGTACTTTTCTGTTTTCACCGCGTTATCTTACTAATGATCTCAGTCAGTATTTACTTTATAACTGCATCATCTATCATTAGGTAATTTGCAGCATTCAACCAAAATCCGCTTACATTTTTGCTATGTGCAGCCATATGTTCGTAATTACGGATCGGAATATAAACGGCATCCTCTAATTCCATTTGCATCACTTGCTCATAAAGATCCTTGCGCTTTGCTTCGTTAGTCTCTCTGCGTGCCGCTTCAATCATTTTGTCTACCTCCGGGTTGCTGTAATAGAAATGGTTTCCAGGAGGTCCCTGTGAGGCAGTATGGAATAGATTATACTGGTTATAATCTCCATCTCCTGTGGCATTCCCCCATCCGCCAATGAATAAATCATGCTCAGATTTATCAATCGTATCAATATATGCTCCATATTCCATTACTTGGATGTCTACCTCAACGCCGATTCCCTTTAATTGCGATTGAATAACTTCTGCCATGTTGATGCGTTCTTTTCTATCGCTGGTCAGCAATTTGAGTTTTAGTCCGTTTTCATATCCCGCTTCTTTTAACAATTTTTTGGCTTCATTTAAATCATAATCGTAAGGCTTAACATTATCACTGTGGCCAAAAACCTTCGGGCTCATAGCTGCATTAGCAAGTGTGCCTACATTGTTATAAACCCCTTTTATGATCGCTTCCCTTTCAATGGCATGGCTAATTGCTTTACGGACTTTAACATCATTCAAAGGTTCCTTCTTGGTGTTAAACCCAATATATTCAACTGCAAGTCCCTCTGCTCTAAAAAGTCCCATCGATTCGGATGCTTCAATTCTTTCAATCTCTGTAACAGGCACCTGATCGTTTATATGTGCTTCCCCAGTTTCAATCATAGCCAAACGCGTTGCATCTTCAGGGACCACCTTAAAAACAACCCGGTCAATATTTGGCTGCTTTCCCCAATAGTTTTCATTTTTCTTTAAGGAAATCTCCTGGCCGGTCTTCCAGGCTTCAAATACAAATGGGCCTGTACCAACCGGATGCTCAGCCAGTTTTTCTGTGTTGTCAGCAAGTGCCTTTGGACTTATGATGCTTCCTTCGCTGCTCGCAAGGATTGAAAGCAGTGGAGCATATGGATAATCAAGCAATAATTGGACTGTGTATTCATCAATCACTTTTACTTCATTAATCATCGCGAATTTCTCACGCTGCGGCGATCCTGTTTTTGGATCCAGCAAGCGGTCAAAGGTTGCTTTTACTGCTTCAGCGTTAAACGGAGTCCCATCATGAAAGGAAACGCCTTCTTTCAGCTTAAACTCCCAAGTCGTATCATCAATGACCTTCCATTCAGTTGCCAGGGAGGGCTGGATGTTCATCTCTTTATCTGGTTCTACTAAATTTTCATATACTTTTTGATAAATAATATTTGCAGAAGGTATATCTGTAATAAAGTGTGGGTCTAATTTTGTTGCATCGGATAAACGGACAACTGTCAGTGTTCCTCCATCCTTTTTCCCTTCTGTTTCATTTGCAGCGTTCTGTTCTGTTTGTGTTTGTGTAGAACAAGCGGACACAAACAACATCGTTAAGCTTAGTAAGATCAGCAGGATTCCATTCTGAAAATGCTTTCTATCTTTCTGCATTATTCTCTCCCCTTTTTTTAAAAATGAAATTGAAAAAAAACAATGTTCACCATCCCTCCGTTAATGCTTATCTGCATTATAGAAGATGATGAATTTCTATATTTACAGAATATTTACATGTTTTTAAAAGATTTTGACAACTCATTTAAAAAATATTTACTTTACAGGTAATTTTGATAATTTTAACTAAACATCATTCACTTTTATACCAATCTTCTATTGGAAGGAGGAAGACTGCTTTTTAATTCAGCATTTAACACAATAAAATTTTTAGGGGGGAAATAAGATGACCGTTCAAGTAAAAACTGAGCAGCCTAACATTGCTGCAAAGACATTGATTAGCCCAAAGGAATCGAGAATAAAAGATTTTCTTTCTATAATGATTCAAAATAAAGCTGCTTTAGTCGGGGCCATCATTATTCTTGTTTATATATTAATGGCGGTATTTGCACCGCTGCTGGCTCCTTATAGTCCATACGAAATCGATTTGGAGAATAAATTGACACCACCATCCCCGGACCATTGGATGGGAACAGATGATAAAGGAAGAGATATTTTAAGCAGGATCCTGTATGGTTCTAGGCTATCTATGGGAGTAGGTTTTGCAGCTGTATTGTTTGGGGCATTTTTTGGCATTATTTTTGGATTGGTAGCCGGGTATTATGGCAAATGGGTTGACACAATTATTATGAGAATGATGGATGTTATGCTTGCGTTCCCTGGAATCCTATTAGCCCTTGCTATCATTGCTGCCCTAGGTCCAAGCCTTATTAATGTAACCATTGCAGTTGGGGCTTTCTCTGTACCTTTATTTGCAAGAATCGTTCGCGGATCTACATTAGAAGTAAAGCGCCTTGAATATATTGATGCAATACGCTCACTGGGAGCGAATGATTTAGTCATTATTTTTAAGCATATTTTTCCGAATATTCTTTCACCTATCATTGTCCAGGGTACACTAAGGCTGGCCACTGCCATTCTATCAGCTGCAGGATTATCCTTCCTTGGCCTAGGTGCCCAGCCGCCTTCACCAGAGTGGGGAACCATGCTTAGCAGCGGGAGGGACTTCTTATTCTCTGCACCGTATATTGCCTTATTTCCTGGTCTCGCCATTTCCATTCTGGTTCTTGGATTTAATATTTTTGGTGATGGTTTGCGCGACGCTTTTGATCCTAGAATGAAAAAATAAATGGCTTTAAGGAGGTTATATCTATGCTGATGTTTATATTACGCCGGATCTTACAAACAATCCCGGTTATCATTGGAGTTACTTTTGTAGTTTTCTTTATCATGCAGCTTGTCCCTGGGGATCCTGCAGTCCTTCTCGCGGGTGAAGGGGCTTCAAAAGAAACAATTGAAGCCATTCGTGAACAGCTTGGATTAAATCAGCCGCTGTACATCCAATACTTCGAATATTTATCAAATGTATTTAAGGGGGATTTAGGCGTCTCCCTGAAAAACAGCCAGCCCGTCCTTGATGAAATACTGGTAAGATTGCCCATTACAATTGAACTTGCTTTCTTTAGTATCATCATTACAATCGTTCTGGGTATGGCAGCAGGCATCATATCAGCTGTCAAACCTTATTCTTTAACCGATGTCAGCGTTATGCTTATTGCGCTTCTAGGCATTTCATTGCCAAGCTTTTGGTTTGGTTTAATGCTTATGTATTTCTTTTCAGTTAAACTTCAAATCCTGCCAGTTGCTGGTTGGGATAGCCTTCTCCATATAATTTTGCCAGCTATAACCCTTGGTGCAGGAGGAGCTGCAATTGTTGCAAGGATGACAAGGTCCAGCATGCTGGAAGTTATTCGCCAGGACTATATTCGCACAGCTCGGGCCAAAGGACTTCGTGAACATATCATTATTTATAAACATGCCCTAAGAAATGCATTGATTCCAGTTATTACTGTTGTAGGTCTTCAGTTTGGTGCACTCCTTGGCGGAACGGTATTGGTCGAATCTATATTTGCAATTAATGGTCTGGGGAGAATGATTGTTGATGCAATCCGAATGCGTGATTTGCCAATGGTTCAGGGCGGAGTATTGTTTGCCTCGCTTATTTTCGTAATCGTAAATTTATTCGTAGATGTATTTTATCGGTTCTTCAATAAACGAATTGAGCTTAATTAAAGTATAGGCGGTGACTAGCTATGAACGAAGGAAATAAACCAATACTGGAAGTAAAAGGGTTAAAAACGCATTTCACAACAAAAAAAGGAGTTAGCAAAGCCGTTGATGGCATCGATTTTACTTTGCATAAAGGTGAAACGCTGGGGATTGTTGGAGAATCAGGATGCGGAAAAAGTATGACTTCCCTTTCCATTCTCCGCCTAATTCCTTCCCCGCCGGGGAAAATAGCTGGCGGTTCCGTTTTATTTAAAGGAAGAGATTTAGTTAAAATGTCAGAGGATGATATGAGAAAAATTCGCGGGAATGAAATATCGATGATTTTTCAGGAGCCTATGACTTCCTTGAACCCTGTGATCCCGGTTGGAGAACAAATTGCAGAAGCTTTGAGGCTGCACCAAAAGATGGGGAAAAAAGCTGCATGGGAAAAGTCAGTTGAAATGCTGAAGCTGGTAGGAATTCCTTCTCCTGAAAAAAGAGCCAAACAAGAGCCTTTCCAATTGAGCGGCGGGATGCGCCAGCGTGTAATGATTGCAATGGCCCTTGCATGTACACCGGAAATATTAATTGCAGATGAACCAACCACTGCGTTGGATGTTACAATTCAAGCACAAATACTGGAGCTGATTAAAGAGCTTCAAGCAAAGATTGGAATGGGTGTGATCATGATCACCCATGATTTGGGAGTTGTAGCAGAAACATGTGATAAAGTAGCAGTCATGTATGCCGGAAATATAGTCGAACATGCTTCAACAGAGCAGATTTTTGCTAATCCCAAGCACCCTTATACACAGGGGTTATTGAACTCATTGCCTAAAATCCATGAAGATCAGGACGAATTAATTACGATAGATGGCAGTGTTCCAAGCCCATACAATTTGCCAGCCGGCTGCCGATTTGCTTCCAGATGCCCTTACCGTGAGGAAATTTGCACAACTCACCAGCCCGACCTTATCACCCAATCCGACGGTGTTAAAGTACGATGCTGGAAATATACCGACGAATGGTCTGGCAAAAAAGATAAAGAGGGGGTTATCTAACATGGAAACAACAGCTGAAAAAAATATCGTCCTGCAAGTAGACCATTTAAAACAATACTTTCCTGTTAAAAGAGACTCTATCTTCAAGCCAAAAACTTTTGTAAAAGCGGTAGACGATGTTTCATTTGAGCTATTTGAAGGCGAGACATTGAGTATAGTCGGTGAGTCTGGCTGCGGCAAATCAACTACCGGACGAGCAATTTTAAGGCTTGATGAACCTACAGATGGAAAAGTTCTTTATATGGGAAAAAATATTTTATCACTAAGCAAAAAGGAAATGAGGAAACTTAGAGGTGATTTGCAGGTCATTTTTCAGGACCCATTCGCTTCTCTTAACCCTCGGCAAACAGTTAAGCAAATACTAAATGAAGCGATGGCCATACAGAATGTTGTTGAAAAACCGAAACGAAAAGACAGGATGCTGGAATTGCTTAGCTATGTTGGACTTCCTCCCGAGGCGCTTGACAGGTATCCGCATGAGTTTAGCGGCGGCCAGCGCCAGCGTATTGGGATTGCCCGAGCATTAGCGGTTAATCCCAAATTAATTATTTGTGATGAAGCCGTTTCTGCCTTGGATGTATCAATCCAGGCGCAAATTCTCAATCTGTTAAAGAAATTACAGAAACAATTTAAATTGACATTTCTATTCATCTCCCATGATTTGAGTGTTGTCAGGCACATTTCTGATCGAGTCATGGTGATGTACTTAGGAAAAGTAGTTGAGATTGCAGAGAAAAAAGAATTGTTTGATTCACCGCTTCACCCGTATACACAGGCACTATTATCTTCAATTCCTGTTCCGGATCCAACTTTAAAAAGGGAGCGTGTTATTTTAAAAGGAGATGTCCCATCTCCAATTGATCCTCCCGGGGGCTGCCGCTTCCACACACGCTGTCCTTTTGCTGCAGAAAAATGCAAGCAAGAAGAGCCGCCATTAAGAGAGCTTGTTAAAGGGCATTATGTAAGCTGCCATTTTGCTGAAGATTTGCCAGTTTAAAACAAATACCTCTGATTTGGATAAAGTGAAACTAACTATCAGTGGGGGTGTTCCTTCCCCCACTGATAGTTAGTTGGGGCCCGCACGATGCGGGTCACTCAGACGTTGCCACAGGACAAGGAAAGCTACGGCAGCGATACATCGCACGACCGAAAGCGTTAGCTTTTGGGAGGACGTGGCGTATTTAGTCTGAGTTCTGATAATCGGGCTTTTACGGGCAGTTGATCCCCCACTTATCCTTTATTATTCCCTAAAAGTCTTGAAGTGGGGTTTTACTGCCCGTTAATGCGGGATAAAATGTTATATTAAAAAAGGGAGTTGATTGCATACCTCCCTTTTTTACTACATAAGGAGAAACCTGTCCATGCTGCCCATTGAATCCTTCTCCATTTATATTATGTTTTGCGTACTGGTTCCTTTGCTGGGGTCCTTTACCTTACTATTTTTGTTTGTCTTTGAAAAAAGAATTGATTTGCTTGAAAAACAGAAACGGGAAATAGCTTTAGAGAGAGAACTGCAAACTGCTTTATATAATCAGTTAAACCAGGAAATCCAGCCGCATTTCTTTTTTAATACCTTAAATTCAATCCTTGCTTTAGCAAGATTGGACCGCAAAATCGAATTGATACGTTCCATTGAGACGCTTTCAAAACTTCTTAAATTTAAGTACCGAACTACAAGTAATTTTATACCGATTGAAGATGAGTTAACTTATGTTAATTACTATTTGGAGATTCAAAAAATCAGGTTCAGAGATCGGCTTCATTACGAAATCCAATTGGAGAATCATGTGAATAAAGCTATTATTATACCCTTTTTAATTCAGACTCTTGTAGAAAATGCTTTTAAACATGCTTTTGATAAAAATATTGGTCAAGCCATATTAAAAATCAAAATTATGAAAAAGGAATCCACAATATATGTATCTGTTTGGAACAACTCACTTGAATGCGTTGAACCTAATCGGGATGGTGGGCTTGGACTTGGTCTGGAGAATATTAAAAAGAGGCTTGAGCTTCTATTTCCCGAAGATGAGACTTCTGTTCAGTTAACGAACCTGGAGGATGGAACAGCTGTATTTGCTGCATATCCCTATATCGTAAAGGCAGAAAAACAGGAGGGTGAAAAAACACAATGAATATCTTGCTTGTAGATGATGAGCCGATTGAATTGGATCAATTGGAATATCTCATTCAAAAGAAATTTCCTAATTGGAATTTTTTCAAGGCCCAGGATGCCTCTCAAGCCCTTCAAATAATTAAGAAGCATGATATTTTTCTCGCTTTCCTTGATATTCAGCTTCCGGGCAAATCTGGACTCGAGTTAGCTGTGGAGCTTTCTGCTAAAAGAGATATTGATTTAATCATGGTCACAGCTTATCAAAATTTCGAATACGTCCAAACTTCACTCAGAATAGGAGTGGTTGATTACATCACAAAACCAGTCATTGAGGAAGAATTAATGAATTTATTGAAAAAATATGAGAGAATTGGAAGCTACTCAGCGCAAATCGTTATGGCCTTGCAAATTATTCAAAGGGATTACAGCGAGAAGCTAACCTTAAATTATCTGGCTTCTAAAATTCATATTAACTCAGCTTATCTGAGCAGAAAATTTCATGAAGAAGTGGGGATGGGATTTTCCGAATACTTAAATGACTATCGATTAAGACAGGCACAGAAAATGCTGGTCGAGAATTCAGATCTAAACATTAGTGCTATTTCAGAAAAGTGCGGCTTTAACAGCCAGCACTACTTCAGCCAGATGTTCCGGAAAATGACTGGTCAATCGCCAAGGGATTACCGTTTGAAGGAGACCTCTCAATGAAGAAAACCGATTTTCATTTTTATATAAGCGGGGCATTTCAACTGGGAATCGGTTTTGGGGTGGTTAGCCTTTTGTCAAGATGGGTAACAGGCAATACAATTCTTTCCGCTCCGGAAACATTAATCAAGTATGGGCTAACCGGAGGTATTGGCTATTCGCTTATGGGTGCGCTTTCACTCATTTTATTCGGAATTCTGGCAAAAAAGATCAGGGATCGCTTCCATGACCAGCAAACGATAGGCGATGTCCTGCGCGAGAGATTGACTCCAGCCGCATACTGGTTAATGATCTCAGTCCTTCTCATAATCAGCATTCATTCCATATTTGTCCAGGCAATGGGCGCAGGAATCCTTTTACACATGATCTTTCCTCCCCCAGTTTTTTCCTGGATGCTTATTTTTTTATTATTTTGTTTTTTTATTGGCGGGGCAGGAGGCATGCAAAGAATCCACCAACTCGCAGGTATTAATGTAGTGCTAATATTCAGTTCAGTTATCATCATTCCTGTTTACTTCTATATCCAGGAAGGAGTATATCCTGTTTATGAAGGGATTAAACTTTATCATCCATACATACTCTATGTTAAAAACACCGATGCTATTTGGTTTATTTTTACAGCTGTTTTAATTGGATTTGGACAAGTTATCATTGATCGAGCCTCTTGGCAAAGAGTTTTTATCATAAAAAAAGAAAAACTGCGCATGACTTTTACTTTAGCAGGTTTAATATGGGCAACGATTCCTCTAGCATTATCCTCTTTAATAATGATCATTATTTTTGGAAGAAGCTATGATTCCATTTATTCTTTATTATTTGAGCTTGTTGGAAAAATCAATTCAAATCTGCTTATTATCTTATTTGTTCTTTTTTGCATTAGTTCCATATCATCAGCTATTAGCGCAGAACTCCATGCGATTGTCATATTAATAATAAAAAATATTTTCAGTTTGCTCCGTCCCCTAAACAATAAAGAGAAATGGAAATACTCTTATATTTTTTCCGGAGCAATTTGTTTATTTTTACTATTGATCGTAAGTTTTTTACCTCCACAACCGCTTGAACTTTTGTTTTTTCTCGGCAATATTTATGCTTCTATGATTGTCCCTATGCTATATGTTATCCTTGGCAGAAAGAGACTGCCTGTCCTCATTCCTTTAGCTTCTTTAATTGGGACAGTTGGAGGCTATGCAGCTTTGCCCGTTGCAGAAAACCTCTTAACGATTTGGATCAGCTTTTGCCTATCAAGCAGCATATGCCTATTCTATTTCATTTATCATATCCTAAAAATGAAGCTGTCTATAGATTCTTATAAGGGATAAGTAATCCAAATAAATTTTTCCCCACTGCCAGCCGAATTCAAATGCAACTGGCAGCGGGGATTACCTTTGTCCTTGTTTGCAGTATGAAATCTAATATCTTGTTATATCCATTGGCAATGAACCGGCAGCGAAGCCAACAAATACAAATCTTCCGTCTCCAGTATTTCGCATTCCATGTATTTGGTTAGGTTTGGCAAGGATCACCATGCCTTTCCCTATTTGGATTTCGTTCTCCAGGTCGGGGAAATATGTTCCTGTTCCTTCAATACAAACCCAAATATCATCTACATTTGAATGGGAATGCAAGTATACTTCCTGTCCTGGTTCCAGACACCAAACAGCTCCTACCGTTTTATCTGTTTCATAAAAATAGTTCTTTTGCGGTTTATTAGGATCAAATTTTGCAATCTTATCAATTTCAAAAACTCTTTCTTCCATTATCTGCTGAATGTTTGCCAATGCATTACTCCTCCCTCTTTATCCCTTTTTCATTAGCTCTGTTAAATTTGCCGGGTGATTTTTCGCCGCAGGCATTCAAGCTTTCAGCGGAAATCAACAGGGTGCTAAAATCAACAATAAGCTTTAACACAGCCTTTACATTAAAAATTGTATTGACTATTAGAGCTCCGCATCCCGATTGCAGTCCTTGGAGTAGACATATGTTAAGTTTTCTCTTCCAACAGCATAAGCTGCCTGGTGAACATAGGGGCCCATGAAAATATAATCACCTTTTTTGACAGGAATCCACTTATTATCGAGATTATACATTCCTTCTCCGGAAAGTATATATGCCCCGTGTTCTTGAACATGTGTTTCAATAAATGGATGGCTGGCAGCGGGATCGAATGATAGAATATGAAAATTCATATCAAAATCCAAATCAGCAGGCAATAGATCTTTTATATTGACATTGTGCATGTCATCGTAGTTTCTGTACTCAATTCTGTCTGCATGGCCGGAAACGATCCATGGCTTTCGTCCTTCAAGGGGGCGGTATTTTTGCTTGTATAAGAAAAGCTTTGAAACCCCTTCCACCATATTTCGGAGGCGCATTTTCACTCCTGGCGGGCAATAAAGATATCCGCTTTCCTCCAAGATAAACTCTTGATCGTCTGCACTGGCCTTTATTTTTCCATCAATTATATAGACAAATGTCTGTATATCTTCTTGACCGCCAAACCCCTCACTATTACCGCCCCCTGGCTTCATTGTTACGCAGTAGTCGACAAAGCTTGCCCCAAGCTTAGGGGAACCTAAAATAGAAATAGTACAATTATGAAAACCGGGGATAACATTATTCACTAATCCTTCAGGTGCAATTAAAGCGTATTTCCCATGTTCTATTACGGACCTGCTTGATAATAAGTCGTTTGGATAACCCATTAAAAACTCCCCTTTTTTATCATTATTTATAGGCCAGTTCATATAAAGTGCCTATCAATGCTTTAACTCCCTCAGCCAAATCATCCGGATTGGTATATTCACCTGGATTATGGCTAATGCCTTTATGGCTTGGAACAAACAGCATAGCGGTTGGGATGCAGGGTGCAAAAACTTGTGCATCATGGCCAGCACCGCTATGCATGACCTTATAACTCAAATTATTTTCGATGCACTTATTTTCAATAATTTCTACAATCTCGGGATCCATCGGAACTGGATCAGTATCGAGCCATTTTTCGATGGTTGTATCAACTCCATGCTCGTTCGAAATTTCCTTCATTTTTTCAGTGAATGCTTCAGTAAATTGAATAATGGAATTTTTATCAATATGACGCAGGTCTAAAGTGAAGACAGCTTTTCCCGGTACTACATTTACGGTGTTAGGTGAGATGTCCATCCTCCCAACTGTTGCCACAAGCGGGTCTCCATACTGCTTTGCCATGTTGAGTGTTTCATGGATCATATGGCTGGCAGCATATACAGCATCTTTACGGTACCCCATTGGAGTCGTTCCAGCATGGTTTGCTTCACCTTTTACTTCAATTGTAAAACGCCTTTGCCCAACTATGCTTTTTACGACACCAACAGATTTTTTTTCATTCTCAAGAACATTTCCCTGTTCAACATGGACTTCCACGAACCCCTTCAAATCCCTGCGTGGAGCTTTTGCTTCATTTCTAAATGTAAATCCCGCCTCACTCATCGCTTTCGCAAATGGAACTCCGTTTGAGTCCACAAGGTTTTCTACATCTTTCTTAAATGCTGTTCCCACAATATTTTTTGAACCCCAAAAACAATAAGGAAATCTGCTCCCTTCTTCTTCTGCCAGTGAAACAACCTCAAGATTCCGTTTTGGCGCTCCATACTGTTCTTTCAAATAGATTAACGCAAGAATACCAGCGACAATGCCAAATTGGCCGTCATATAGTCCGCCATTATTCACAGTATCTATATGAGATCCGGTTAAAACTGTCTCATCCTGATTTATTCCCTTCAATATACCACTTAAATTTCCAACCTCATCAAACTGTACCTCCAAGCCTTCGGTTTCCATCCAGTTTTTTAATGCTTGCTGAGTATCAGTCCATTGTTTTGAATAAAGAAGGCGGGTAATTCCCCCTTCCGGATCTTCTGCTAATGAACCCAGCCATTCCAGCCTCTTCACAATACGATTTGCCAAATTTTCAAATTCTAGTTTTTCATGGCAATTGATTAAATCCTCCATACCCAGTTTCCTCCCCATGGCGATTCTATTTGTGGGCATTTTTTCGGCTATTAGTCTTGAAGCAGGCGCTAAAACTATTAAACCCATTAACTTCCCTGCTCCTATGCAAATCTATTTGTAATCTATTTAAAAAAGCTTATACATTCACAGCTTCCTCTTCCCTTATGATTCTAATAACTTTGCCGAGAGGACTTCCGACAATGCCTTTGTCCAAATCATATACAATATTTCCGCGGACAAATGTTTTTGTTACCCGGCAATTAATCTGCCTGCCGATGTAGGGACTGTGCTTATGGCGATAAAATAGATCTTCTCCGTTTACCACATATGACTGATTGACATCAAGTAAAATGATATCAGCATCCTTCGATACAGCTATCTCTCCTTTATTAGGAATGTTAAAACGTTCAGCTGGGTTAGAGGAAATCATTCTCACAAAATCAGTTATAGGTAAATTGCGTTTCAAAACTGCCTCATACATTAAATCAACATTATTTTGACAGCCTGTAATTCCTCCCCATACTTCAAAAAAGTTATTTGAAGAACTTTTCTTCAGTTCAGGCGGACATGGTGAATGATCAGAAGTTAACATATCAATCTTGCCTTCTATCAACTTTTGCCAAAGCTTATC
Organism: Bacillus sp. J33; assembly: GCF_000518885.1. GTDB lineage: Bacteria > Bacillota > Bacilli > Bacillales > Cytobacillaceae > Cytobacillus. The sequence continues at coordinate 72,221 of NZ_JAEL01000014.1, forward strand.
TTGTTCTTCTTTACTGCGCAGAGGAGGAGAACATTTAGCAGCCGGGCCAATAGCCTCCAATTGGGCAGATGTGATCGTAAAGTAGTGGGGACAGGATTCAAGAGATACATCCTGGCCCTCACTTCGTGCCTTTATAATTTCCTCTACTGCTTCTGCGGAGCTAATATGTACAAAATGGAGCCGGCACTTCGTTTCTTTCCCCAGATAAAGAGCGCGCTTTACCGCCTCCACTTCTGTAAAGACAGGCCGGGATAAGACATAATCTGCGGCAGCAGTCCTGCCCTTTCTGGCCAATCCCTCGCCTAACCGATCGGTAATAAGAGCATTTTCCGCATGTATGGATAATATATGGCCCAACTCAGCAATCTTTTTCATCCCAGCATAAAGGGTATAATCATCCACATTCGAAAAATCATTTGGGTTATCACTGCCACAAGTCGCCATAAAACATTTATAGGCTACAACTCCTTCATCAGAAAGCTCCTTAAGCCTATCAAGATTGCCGGGAACAAGCCCGCCATAAAATGCATAATCTATATAATTCTTCCCTTTTGCTGCTTCTGCCTTTAAATGCAATGTTTCCTTGTCTATCGTAGCTGGAAGGGCATTTAATGGCATGTCCACATAACATGTAGTTCCTCCTGCTGCCAATGCCTTTGTCCCAGTTATAAAACCTTCCCACTCTGTCCGGCCCGGCTCACAAATGTGCACATGGGTATCAATCATTCCAGGCATGACAAATTGTTCAGCTGCATCGATGATCTGGTCAGCTTCATTGTTAATTGTTTCTTCAATCGCTGTGATTTTTCCATTTTTTATAGCGATATCATTCTTTATTACTTCGTTTCTAAAAACAACTTTGCCACCCTTGATAATCAAGTCATATTTCATTATTTTCCCTCCCTGCTGAATATATTTTTAAAAAACATAATACATAACTTGATTGTACTAAAAATTCTGATTATTATATTTTCAACATTTTTACCTCTTTTTAAATAATTTCTACTTCATGCAACTTGAAGTAAAAATTTATAATTTTTGAAGCCTCTAATTTTATTCGTTTTGTTTTCTGCCATAATTTTAAAAGAGGTCATACAAGACAAAAGGGTTGTCCAAATTGGACAACCCTTTTATTTGGAAAAAACTTTATTTAATGACAATATCATTAAGTTCCAAATATCCGGAAGGGCTAATAGAGAAGCCTTCTACATTCTCTCCAATCGCTGCCAAGTTTTCAATTACACGAATAGGTATATAGACTGAATCTTGCATTTCCAATTCTTGTGCCTGTTCGTACAATTTTATTCGTTTATTATGATCTTGTTCAGCACGTGCAGCAACAATAAGGCGGTCTACTTCTTTATTACTGTAGAAAAATTTATTTCCCGGTGCCCCATGAGAATTACTATGGAAAAGGTTATATTGATTATAGTCTGCATCACCAGTTGCATTTCTCCAGCTAAGAATATACATTTCTGTGTCACCGCGATTGGCTTGCTCTGTAAATGTACCATATTCATACACTTCAATATCCAGCTGGATCCCGATTCTTTTTAGCTGTGATTGAAGTACCTCCGCCATATTGATCCATTCCTTCTTGTCCATTGTTTTTATTGTCGTTTTAAAGCCATTTGGATATCCGGCTTCAGCAAGCAGTATCTTTGCTTCCTCAAGATTATGCTCATATGCTTTCATTCCTGCATGATATCCGAAAACCTTAGACCCTAATAATGAATTTGATTTATTTCCGATATTATTAAATACTCCTTCAATAATGGCATCCATATTAACCGCATGGGCTACTGCCTTTCGTACCCGGACATCTTTAAATGGGCCTTTCTGTACATTGAAGCCAATATACTCAGTGCCATATCCTTCACTACTGTATATCTCAACATTCTTTGACGCTTCAACCGTATCCATCATGGTAACAGAAAGAGGTTCGGAAATATGAGCCTCACCTGTTTCCAGCATCGAAATTCTTGTCGTCTCCTCTGGTACAACCTTAAACACTATTTTTTCTACCTTTGGTTGATTACCCCAATAATTTTCATTTTTATGAAATACAATTTCTTGCCCAGGAGTCCAGGATTCAAAAACAAACGGGCCTGTTCCATTTGGTTCTTGAATCATATTTTTTCCATATTTCTCAATCGTTTTAGGACTGATAATTCCCCCTTCATGACTGGCCAAAATAGAAAGCAGCGGTGAAAATGGCTCCTTTAGAATGAATTGAACTGTATGATCATCAATTACTTTTACTTCTTTGACCATCTCAAAGACGACTGCCCTTGGAGCACCTACATCTGGATTCAGCAATCGGTCAAATGTAGCTTTCACGGCATCGGCATCAAAAGGGGTTCCATCATGGAATGTTACATCTTTTCTCAGCTTAAACTCCCATGTTATTTCATCCACTTGTTCCCACTTTTCGGCTAACAATGGTCTGATGTCTGCATTTTTATCTCTTCCCACCAACCCCTCATAGACTTTGTTATGGGTTGTGCTTGCTGCATTGATAGAAGACATAAAATGATGATCCAAGTTTTCAGCGTCTGATAATCGGGTAATAACTAAAGTGCTGTCTCCCGATGACTCTTCCAGTGCATTTTCTTTTTTGGATGCTTCCTTGTTTGTTGAACAGCCGGTAAAAAGGATTGCCATCAGCATAACTAAAAAAAGTCTACTAATCTCTCTTTTCACTCTCAATTTTTCCCCTCCTGATCACTCTTACTGTAAACTAACTTCCCCTTATAAAATACAGCACGGCGCTCTGACCTTCTTGCAATCGCCTCTGCAGAACAGCCTGCATCGACCAGAATCATACTGGCTTCATCTCCTGCTTTTGGCCAGATCTGATTCCCCTCTGGATCCAATGGTGTCTTACCGCCAGTAATAAACCTCAATGTCTGGGAAAGAGACTTTTCATCTGTCCATCGGTATCGTTCGATTAATCGGCCAGCCCTTTCCAGGATATCTCCATTGCCTGTAGGCCACCATGAATCAAAAATATTATCGTTTCCAACGGCAATTTCTACGCCGCATTCACTTAATAGATCAACTGGAGGTATCGCACGACCTATAGGGAGGCTGGTAACGATTGAAATACCGGCATCTTTTAAAATCTCTGCCATTTCCTGGGCTTCTTCTCTCGAAACATCTCCAAGTCCAAATGCATGGCTGATCGCAATTCTTCCTTCCCAGCCGGCTTCCTTAGTTAAAATGGCCAGCCTTTTCATCGTAAAAGTCCCAAGGTGGCCAGGGTCATGCAAATGCAAGTCAATATCTGCATTTCCTTCGACAGCCAAATCCATCAATTGAACAAGTGAAGCCTCTATATTATTGTCAACGGTTGCAGGATCCACTGCTCCCACAATTCCTGCACCTTTTCTAACAGCTTCTCTAATAAGCTCGGGAGTCCCTGAGCGCAATAAGCCATGCTGGGCAAATGCGACAATTTCAGAGCTTGCGTAATTTGAAAATTCCTCCAGCGTTTGCTGGACTCCATCTAAATTCTGCAATTTGACCTCAGGATAAATATCAACATGAGTTCTTATGTGGGTTGATCCAAATGACAGTAACTGCTGAAGCAATGCTCTTGAACGTTGAGAAGTACTTGTTGATATAGATGACAATGCATTTTTTTCAATTTCACATCGTTCAATGACATTGGAAGCAGGACTGCAGGCTTTCCACTGATCACCCATGTAAGTTTTATCAAGATGAACATGCTTTTCGACAAAGGATGGCAATAAAAGCAGTCCCTCCGCATCTTTCATTGGCATGTCTTCAGAGAAGGCCTCCAAGTCCTTCTTGATTTTTGTAATGCGCCCGTCCTTTATTAATAAATGATATAAATCCGTTATAGTCCCTGTAACTTTGTCATTCTCAATTTTGTAGCCACATTCCAAACGGACATTCTTTAGCCAATAATTTTCATCCATATTCATTCACCTTTCTTTAGCAATGATGCTTAGACAAGATAAAAGGGTATCCAGAACGGATCCCTCTTATCTTAAAACGTTTACTTAATTGAAATATCATTAATCTCCAAATAACCAGATGGACTAATAGAGAAGCCTTTCACGTCTTTTGATATGGCAGCCATATTCTCAATTACACGAACCGGAATATATACGGACTCTTCCATTTCAATTTCCTGTGCCTTTGCATATAACTCTGTACGCTTGTTCGAATCTTTTTCAGCACGGGCAGCTTCTATTAACTTGTCAACTTCCTCATTGCTGTAAAAGAAGGTATTTCCTGCAGCGCCGTGAGAGCTGCTATGGAAAAGGTTATATTGATTGTAATCAGCATCCCCTGTTGCATTTCTCCAGCTTAAAATAAATATTTCAGAGTCACCGCGGTTTACCTGTTCAACAAATGTACCGTATTCAAACACTTGAATATCCAGTTTAATTCCTATCCCTTTCAGCTGTGATTGAAGCACTTCTGCCATATTGATCCATTCTTTCTTATCCATCGTTTTCAGGGTTGCTTCAAAACCTTCAGCGTAACCTGCTTCAGCCAGCAGTCTTTTTGCTTCATTGAGGTTATATTCATAGGCTTCCAAACTTTCATGGTATCCGAAAACCTTTGGGCCCAGCAGTGAGTTAGATTTTTTTCCAATATTGTTAAATACGCCATCCAGAATGGAATCCATTTCTACTGCATGTCCAATTGCCTTACGTACACGAGCATCATCAAATGGTGCCTTTTCTACGTTGAACCCAATATACTCTGTACCAAATCCTTCACTGCGGTATATTTGAGCGTTCCTGGAGTTTTCCACCGTATCCATCATTGTAACCGAAAGCGGCTCGGCTATATGGGCTTCGCCTGTTTCAAGCATTGAAATTCTTGTCGTTTCTTCCGGAACGACCTTAAATAAAACTTTGTCCAGCTTAGGTTCAGCACCCCAGTATTTTTCGTTTTTATTAAATACAATTTCTTTTCCGGGGGTCCAGGACTCAAATACGAATGGGCCTGTCCCGACGGGCTCTTGAATAATCTTTTTTCCGTATTTTTCTATCGTTTTTGGTGCGATAATCCCGCCTTCATGGCTGGCCAAAATGGAAAGCAATGGGGCAAATGGTTCAGATAATTTAAACTGAACGGTAAATTCATCAACCGCCTTAACTTCTTCTACCATTTTAAATACTACAGCCCTGGGCGAGGCAACCTCCGGATCTAATAACCGGTCAAATGTTGCTTTCACCGCATCAGCATTAAATGCAGTACCATCATGAAATGTTACATCCTCTCTAAGCTTAAACTCCCAAGTTGTATCATCAAGCTGCTCCCACCGTTCAGCCAGCAAAGGCTTAATTTCGGCATTTTTATCCCGGCCAACAAGCCCTTCATAAATTTTATTATGTGTAACGCTGGCAGCATTGATTGTCGACATAAAATGATGATCTAAATTTTCTGCATCAGACAGACGGGCTATCACTAAGGTTCCACCGCTATCAGACGTTTTGCTCCCGGTATTTTTACTGGAGCTGACGTCCTGATTTGTTGAGCAGCCCGTATAAAGGACTGCCATCATCATTACTAAAATTAACGTTCCTATTCTTCTTTTTACTTTCATAGACTCTCCCCCCCTTTTTTTAACGTATTGTCAAAACTTCTATAAGAAATAGGTTATAAAATATCTCCATAGAGGGCTTTATAGGCAAAAAAATTGCCACCCCCTAAATTCTTTGGATAATTGAGGTTACCACACACCCAACAACCAAGAATGGAAGTGACAATTTGTACCCTCAAATTATAACCTATTTATTAACTTTTATAAACTATCAAGAACAACTCATTCGAACATTGCTTACTTTATTGATTGGTAAAAGCATGTTCGTTAAACCTACTGAACAGCCCGTAAATAAACCTTATCGAAAACTTCAAGTGGATGACCTTCCGGTCATTGAAGTTCTAGAACAGCTTGATT
>NZ_JAEL01000135.1 GCF_000518885.1 Bacillus sp. J33
CGATGAACTGGGTTATATCCCTTTACATAAACAAGGTGGAGAGCTATTATTCCAGGTCATTTCAATGTGTTATGAGGCCAAAAGCATCATCATTACGACCAACCTGCAGTTCGGTCAATGGAACCATGTTTTTGGTGATCCAATCTTGACAGAGGCAGTCATTGATCGGCTGATCCACCACTCTCACCTGGTGGTATTCAATGGAGACAGTCATCGCTATAAAGAGTCATTATTACAAAACTAGCAATAATGTTGGCAAGTGGTTACATTTTAAACTGCCGTTTCATGCATTTTTTGCTTGCCAAATACAGTGATTACTGAATTACAAACATGGGTAGGTAATAAAAGCAAAGAAGATGGTTATATCACAATTTTAGGAATATAAAAGGAGAGGCATTTTTTTTGCCCCTCCTTTACTGTTTTATATTCTGATGAAATTCTGTTCTTTCCAGGCTTAGAACTACCTACCAGGTTTTACAGAGTTTGCAATCTTTACAATTTCTGATTTAGTTAGTTTATTTTCACCTTTATATTCAATTTCTAATTCTAGCTCTTCTTTTTCCTCTTTCCAGTATAGGTACTGCCTTTGATTTTTATCTTGGTAAAAATAGTTTGTTCCCTTAATTTTTGTATCCTTATCCCATTTGGGATCATCATACCAACTTACTTTTTCAGTAGCAGTTACAACAAGTTTTGTTTTTGTTGCTGTATAATGATATTCCACAGTTTGACAATTCCTACCACAGGAAGTAGCAGTCATGTAACTTTTTTTATATTCAAAAGGTAAATAACTTGGTTCTGCTTTGACAAGTCCTAAAAAGTCTGCCCAACCTACTGGCATTTTTAAAATTGGGGTAGTAAAAATAAGAAATAGCAAAATAAATATTCCACCAGCTAAAAGGTAACTCAGTAATTTTTTCTTAGTAATTTGTTTTTGTTCCAAGTTTATCCTCCATACCTTACCCTATTTCTTGATAGTCAACAGGGTCTTCTCATATAGTTGTATTTTATTGATGTCAAAATTATTGAGGTCAATTACCTGATCAAATTCTAAATTTCTTTCTTCATCCTCATCACCAACCCAGCACACATATAACTCACAATAGTCTCCTTCCTTAAGATAACTATCTAACAGCTTACATAATGCCAGAAAACTCATTTGTGATTCTGTATTACTTTTTGGATAATCTTTTTTATAGTGTTTATTAAACCAAATCCCAACAAAGTCATTAGTAAAAACCTCATACACATACTTAGTAGTAAAATGTTTCTTTACAATCTCTCTATTTTCTTCATCTGAAAAACAGTCACCAATTAATATCTTGTCATCACCATCATCTGGACTTAAAGGCAAAGTAAAATTACATCCTAGATAATTTACTATGCTCATTCTACATACTCCTTTTCAATAACATAAATTTATTTTATCCTGACAATTAACCATATAGCAAGGCAATACCTCTGCCAAATGTTTAAACAAAAAAGGGGAGAGGCACAGATAACCCCATTTTATTACAGCTTGTTTTACTGAGTAATCATAAATCTAAATCAGAATACATTCTAGCTGAGGTAGAAGGGGAATATTTTACTCTATATTTAGTACCAATCTCCTTTTTAACTTTTTCTGTAAGTTGTTGACCTTGTTTATTATGCTCATTTTCTAATTCAATCCCATTGGGGAACAATGTATCTTTACTCCAGTCAATCCATCTACCATACATCATTGCCCATCTCATTAAATCATCCTTTAAATCCTCTGAAAGCGGAACCTCTTCAATGTCAAAGTTACAGCCACATTGATTACACCAAATAGGGTCTGCACTAACATCACCTTCAACCTTTAAGTCAAAAGTTTCCTTTTTTTCACAAAAACAGTGCATGCAATAAACACTCCTAAATTGAAACTATTTATTTTCTAAATTTTAATATGTTCCAAATAGTATGTCCAACTTCTCAGGCTCAGTCTTAAGCATCTCTTGAAAAACACAGTAAGCATCTGGACAGTAAGTACCTCTGATAATGCCTGTTATTGTTGAGGATGCCAACCCAAAAGCTATAGGTGCTTTTCTAATCCTTGAGGCAGTCATTCCTTTAATAAAATGCAAATATAAAATTGCCCCTATTGTCATACCTGATACTCTGCCAACCTCAAGCCTTGCTAACTTGTAAGCATTATGACTCCATACCTCAGCTTGTTCTCCTGATACTCTCCACTCATTAAATCTGTAATTTATGCTCATTTGGCAGTTTCCCTCCTCTGTAAAATAAAAAGGAGGCTGAGCAGTTGCCCAACCTCACCAAAACTGTAGTATTCAGTTTGAAAAATCAATTGACCATTACATTCTTTCTAAATCTGCCATAGCTGATATTATGCTTAAATCACTAAAGTAAAATCTAACTCCATTATGAGTAGCTCTATCAGCATTAATGCTATTTGATACATCTCTCAATACATAGCTGTAGCCATTCATTTCATGAATAACTGTTTGTAGAGCTTGAACTATCTGTGCCTTATTGCTCTTGCTGACAACTGGCTTTACAGTATCAATTAGTTGTCTAATCTCAGCAGCTAAAGCATTAACAACCTTGTATCCCTCAGCTAAAGCATCCATTGTATCTGCTTTTGCCTTTTGACCTAAAGCTAGTTGTGCAGATGCTACAGCCTTTATCTGAACCTCTTTAGCATCAATCTGTTTGTTAATCTCCATCACCTGAGCAACAAGATCAGATTTAATATCCAATTTATTTATGCTCAGTCTTAACTCAGTGACCTCATCCTCAAGAGCCTTTTTCTGAGCTTTCATATCAGCAGACAAAGTATTGTAAACCTCTACAGTCTCCTCTACCTTTTCTAGAGCCTCTTGAGCCTTCTCAAGAGTTGTAAGCTGTGCCTTAAACTCCTTAGTCAGAACATCTTGAGCTTTGTTCTCCAGTCCTAGTAATGCTAACCCTGCAATGAATTTCATCTGTAATTTATTCAAAGTAACTCCTCCCAAATAGTAATAAGGAAAACAGGCTGTATGCCTCAATTTCCTTTGTTACTAGAATAGCTGTGACAGGAGGAATTAAGGTAAGGGATTGAATTTTTATTACTTTTTGTATATGTGTTAGACTGAGGCTAAGATTTTGACAATAATTAATATAGGGAATTAGAAAAATGAGGTGATTATCCAATGCCTGAACCAAGTATAAGATTTAAAAAGACATGGGAAGATGTAGATTTTTATGAATTACAAATGGAATTTAAATGTGCAAACTGCAAGGCTCACATAGATATATACACTTCTAATGAAGAACTAGAAGAGTTAAGAAAAGGAATTAATTATTTTTGTAATTTATCAATAAATGAGTTTACTTGGAAATCAGGTAATGAAACAGAAAATGTTACCCACTTCATATCCATTAGATTTTTTAAACACAATAATAGAGGTCATATTGGTCTGGAATTAACAGTTGATAATAAGTTGGAAGTACCAGAAAAGATGAATGCAAATTTCTTCATAATTACTGAAATTAACCAGCTAGATGACTTTGTAAAAAAATTAGAAAGACTAATTAATGAGGAAATAATTGAGTTAGAAGGAATACTTCCTGTTTATTAATAAAAACATTGATTTAGGGAGATAGTTTAATGTTAGATTTAGAAAAATTTAGAGAAAAACTTATTGCACTAGATGAGTCAGATGCAAAAAGCATTGTCATGATTATTGCCAATTATGTAGACATGGTAAAAAATGAAAATGGGAATTTCACAAATGAAATATTTTTAGACTCAGTAATAAGTCTATTAAATAAAATCCCTGAACCAGATGTACTAAAAGAGATGTATAAGAAAAAACAACAAGAGAATTAATCCAAAGATCTTATTCATTATTACAGATGTTTTTGTTCAAGAAAAAAGGGAACTCATTAACAGAGATTCCCTTATGTCTTATAAGCTAATTTATTATCATTCAATTACAACAGCCTCTAAATCCTGATACTCCCCAGAAAGCTCATCAACTCCAGAATAAACCTGATAATCAATATGACAGTTTATTGGATGGTACAAGTAAAACTCCTGCCCATCCTTTTTTCTAACCTTTATAGCCTCCAGTAATTTTCTGTTAAGGTAGATATTCTGCAACAAATGTTGATGGACGACTACTCCTACCTGTTGTCTAGAAAGTCCAACTAACTTTCCAATGCTCTCCTGTGAAATCCAAGCAAAGCCATCCTTATCAGTGTGAGCAGCTATAACAAGTAATACTTTTAATGCTGATGGATGGAGCTTTGCCAAACCTCCCTGAGCAATAAAATCTTTGTCTAAGGAAAGATAAGCCTTTTTCTCAATTTCATCAGTATCCAAATTGTAGGATTCCTTGACAGTCAGATGAACAAAAGCCTCTTGCTCAATATCAGAGTTAGAAATTCTTTCCTTGAGTAGAGCTTTCCCCTGCTGAATGGACTCTTTTGGAATATGCTTTGAGTGTTCTTTTTCAATAACTGCATTCATTTCCTTAACTTAACCTCCTACTATTGATGTTATTGTTACTCATTTTGATACAAAGATTCAGGAATAGTTGTACTATACATCCTTTAGAATCTATCAAGTCTTTGTAACCTTTATAATCTTTCAGTTCTTTACAATCTTTAGTGTTAAGTACAGTTGCCCCCTCTGATTGTTGAATAGATAAACTTACATGACCATATTTAGAACAGTCTTAGGAGCTGTGACATCCATCTATTCTTATAGTTAGATAAATCTTTGTAGTTGTGACAGGAATGCTAGGAATATTGTTTGGCATGATCCAACTTATCCTGACTACACATCTATCATTAGATGTCCTATTCAAAACTGTGACAATGTGCTAGGAAATCTTTTAAGTAAGGGAGTGGTTCTTTTAGGGCTAGAGCAGGTAATTGGAACTAATTTGTAGAATATTTCCATATATGAAAGGAGGAGAAAAAATGGAAAAAGACCAGCTATTAAATGATTTAAAAGAAATAGGCTCATCATTTCATGTATATAAAGCAATGGTTAGTGATAGTGCTGAGCAAATAACTATCCAAAGTGCAAGGCAGTTAGAGCAAGACAGAATCATTAATTTAGAAGTCTGTAGAGTAACAACCTTAGATAATAATCAACCTGTAGTAGAGTTAAAAGGACAATTCATTTAATACCCTCAGAGTCTATGGTTATGCTTTAAGCAGACTATGGGCTTTTTTATTTTTCCCCAAGAAAAGTCTGGTCTTGGATTCTTTAACACAGCTAAGTGTTGATGTATCAAGGTCTCACAAGTCCAAAAACCCCAGATTATCCAAGACATCAAAAAATCTAAAATTTCCTGCTAAAACAAAAAAAGAGCTATCCCTCAGAGGATGCCCTTCTCCTTAGCAATATTGTATAGTGATGCCCTGCTTACCTTAGTGATCTGACAGATTTGCTTGACAGTCTTTCCATTAGTAGCTCTGTTAGCAAACAGCTCTAGTGCATGTTGCATACTCTCATTCTTGTCATGATACTTCTTAGGCTTACCTTTGTACTTACCTTGAGCCTTTGCTACAGCAATGCCTTCTCTCTGTCTCTCCAGTATCATTTCTCTTTCCCATTCTGCTACTGATAAAAGGATGTTTCTAATCAGCTTTGAGGTAGGGGAGCCATCAAACATTCCCATATTCAGAACATGCAGCTTGATACCCTTTTCTGTAAGCTCATCAATAAGAGCAATACCCTGTTTGACACTTCTAGCTACTCTATCCATCTTGGTAACTATCAGTGTATCTCCTGCCTGTAGGATGCCCAGGAGAGCCTGTAATCCTTCTCTATGAGTGTTCTTCCCTGTTGCCTTATCTCTTTGTATATTACCTCTGCTCCTGCCTCTTGTAGAGCCTTTATTTGAGCCTCTAGATGTTGATCTGCTGTTGATACCCTTGCATATCCATATTGCTTAGCCATCTATGTAACCTCCTTACATTAAAGTAAATAGACACTTTAAATAGACATTACAAACACAGTATAATCAAGGATTGCTGTTTTGTCTATTTTAGGTAAGGTTTAAATAGACATTATGCTAAAGGGGGGGTACAAGGGGGACTAGGGGGTGTGGAGCAGGGGGAGAAGTGCCTGAGAAATAGATGCAGTAAAAAAACAGATGGAAGTAACTACCAATAAATATAGTAGCTGACCTTTGACTGACTCCATTGGTCAGGTAATATGTACAGCCCTTTGCATATAATATACAGCTTTTTGCATAGCTAATCAGACTGCTAAAAAAGCCTGATACAGAGCCATTTCTAGAGAAGTTGACAATATTAATAAGATATGTTACCCTGTCCTGATGCTGTTATTGATGCAGTTAATGAGCAGAAAAGACAAAGTATATAATGCAGATGCTGTCAAGAAAGCATAAAAGGTTGTAGCTGTCAATGGAAATACATAGGCATATGGGGGGATACCCCTACCTGAGAGAATGGGGAAGGTAGTCTAACATACATATACAAAAATTGATGTTATCTCTACCTACTGTTTATTATGATTAAAAAGAAAAGCATTACCTCAAAGGAAGTAATGCTGGTAGTAATTTTTAATATTATTTGTCAGCTCATTTAAAATAATTTTTTTCTTTGCCTGAGGTAAATGGCAGCTTAAAATTAGCAAATCAACTAGGTCAGGCTGTTCCTCAGCAATTTCCTGCAAGTAATCCCTGCCAAACTCTTTCATAACAGGTAGCAAACTGCTCATTTTTAATGGAAATCTACATCAATTCTCTTTTTATTTGTTTGAGTCTGTTTAGGCATGATAACTTCTAGTACACCATTCTTATAAGAAGCCTTTATACCTTCCTCAGAAACAGGAGTCGGTAGTATAATAGCTCTGTGAAAGCTACCTGTGTATCTTTCTCTCCTGTGCATATTCTCTTCTTTAATTTCATTTGTTCTGTTAATTGAGCCACTAATTCTTAAAACATTATTTTCAATATCAATATTTACATCCTCTTTTTTCTCTAATCCAGGAATATCACAAGTAGCAATTACCTCATTATCTGTTTCATGGACATCTACTCTGATGTTCCCAAAATGAGTATTTTCATTTCCAAAATCAAAAGGAAAATCTGAGAATATTCTTTCCATGTCTCTTCTCATATTAGATAACTGCCTAAATGGATCATAGGGTATCAATGCCATTTTTATTAAACACTCCTTCAAAGTTTATTTTTAACAAAAGTATTTTTTACTTTTTCCATGTAATTATTCATTTTAAATTGAAATACAGATATGTGTTGTTTTTAGAAATTCCTAGTACAAAAAAAGAGAGCACCGCAGCGGCAGTATGAAAAAGAGAAAGAGCAGAATAAGCGATAAAGCAAAAGAGCCTTATTCCAAAAGTGGAATAAGGCTCTTTACTAGCGTATATGATCTGCTATTTGCAAATAACGAGCGGAATAAAGCAGATTTAAAAACAAACAGCTATTTTACAGAAACTACCTAGTTTCTATTTAACAAGGCACTGCCCGCTATCCCCGGATTTGTCATTTCATACGGGTTTAAAATCAGGTCAAGCTCCTCTTCTGTTAGAACGTCATATTGCAGGCACAGCTCTCTAACCGACTTTCCGTTGAGGATGGCTTCCCTGGCAATCCTTGAAACCACCTCATATCCGAGGTGCGGGTTAACGGCTGTAATGATTCCCACACTCTTTTCTACATATTCTCTCATTCTATCTTCATTTGCCTGTATACCCGATAGGCAGTAGTCTGTAAAGATTCTGAAGGCATTGTTCATGATACTGATGGATTGAAGCAAATTAAAAACGAGAACAGGCTCCATGACATTCAGTTCAAGCTGCCCAGCTTCGGACGCAAGGCAAATCGTTTGATCATTCCCAATTACCTGAAAGGCAGTCTGGTTAATGAGTTCAGGCATCACAGGGTTAATCTTTCCTGGCATAATAGAGGAGCCTGGCTGGCGGGACGGCAAGCTAATTTCGCCAAGCCCGGCACGAGGGCCTGAAGCCATTAATCTCAAGTCATTCGCTATTTTGGACATATTAATCATACACACTTTTAAGGCAGATGATACTTCCGTATAGGCATCCGTGTTTTGCGTGGCATCAACCAGATGTTCAGTCCCGGCAAGCGGCAGCCCACTTATAGTTGCCAAATGCTTTACAACATTTTTAATATATAGTGGATCTGCGTTTAAGCCAGTTCCTACAGCTGTTGCCCCCATATTTACTTCATACAGGTGCTGGCGTGTTTGTCCAATCCGTTTAATGTCCCGTTCCACTACCCGGCTGTATGCTTCAAATTCCTGGCCAAGGCGAATCGGCACTGCATCCTGGAGATGAGTACGGCCCATTTTTATAACAGAATCAAATTCCTGGGCTTTCCTTCTAAAAACAGCCAGCATATCAGTCATCGTATTCAAAAGCTTGTCCAGAAGAGTAAGAACAGATATATGTATGGCAGTAGGGAACACGTCATTTGTCGATTGAGACATATTGACATGGCTGTTTGGGCTAATCTTGCCATATTCCCCTTTTTCATGGCCAAGCAGCTCGAGGGAGCGGTTTGCAATCACTTCATTAGCATTCATATTGATTGAAGTGCCTGCACCTCCCTGAATGGGGTCAACAATAAAAAATTCATGCCATTGTCCTTCCAGAATTTCATCGCAGGACTGTATAATCGCGCTGCCAATTCCTTCATAAAGACGCTTTGTATCCATATTTGCCAGGGCGGCCGCTTTTTTGATCATCGCCAATGCCCTAATCATTTCAGTATGAATCCTATATCCGGTAATAGGAAAATTTTCAACGGCCCGCATCGTTTGAATGCCGTAATACACATCTTTGGGAATTTCCTTTTCACCAAGGAAATCTTTTTCAATTCTGAAACCACTCTCGGTCTTAATCATTTCCTGATAACTCCCTTTGTTTCTTTAGATTGTAATATCATTTGCAATGGGTGTTTCCATCAATTCCTTCACTTTTTTCGGATCATGTGTCTTTCCGAGCACCCACATCAATTTTGGAACAATGGCTTCTGTATTCATATTCCGGGAACGAATAATCGCATCCTTATTTACTTTTCTGCCAACTTCATATATTTCCATGTCCTCTCCTTCCTCCAGACATTGGGTGGTTACGACTACTGATATGCCGCTTTCTGTCAGTTCATTCAATTTCTCCAAAATATTTCTTCCGTGAAAAGGGATTCCGCCGCTGCCATAGCTTTCAACGACAATGCCCTGACAGTGATCCTTGAGGAAATCAAAATACTCCGGCTTAATGCCCGGGAATAGCTTAACTAAAGATACATCCGTGCAAAGGGAGGTATCAAGCTTAATTTCTTTCTTCTTATCCGTTTGATTTGGGTAACTATATTCAATTTTATTATCATAAATGGATGCTATATAGGGAAAGTTGATGCTTTCAAATGAATCATAGCTTTTTGTTCTCAGTTTAATGGCTCTTGTCCCCTGTATGACTCGTCCATCAAACACGACAAATACTCCGCCTATCTTCTCACAGGCAAATCGAACGGCATCCTTTATATTTTTTTTTGCATCCGTTTTCTGAAATGAAATGGGAATTTGGGAGCCTGTGATGACGACAGGCTTGTCCAGATCCTGCAGCATATAGGAGATCGCAGCTGCACTGTAAGCCATAGTATCTGTTCCATGGGTAATTACAAAGCCGTCATAGCTGTCATAATTCTCATAAATCGCTTTCGCCATGATTGTCCAATATTCCGGCTGCATATTGGTGCTATCAATATTCATCAAAGGCTTGCTTTCAATATGATAAAGAGTATTCAAACCAGGCAGATAGCTTAAAATTTCATCGGCTTCTAATTCAGGCACTAATCCGTTATCCCCTTCCATTGAAGCAATTGTTCCCCCGGTTGTCAGCAGCAATAATTTTTTCATAAAGGGTTCCGCCTTCCATCCTGTTATGGGCCATTAATCTTATGTAAAACATGAAAATTTTCAGATCATTCATACGCGAACCGCGTACTATGAGAGTAATTATATGAAGGAATGGTGAGGAAATCAAGAAGATATTATTCATTCCGCGTACATTTTTTTATTTTTTGATGGTATACTGAAAAAAAGGAGAGTAGAAAGATGATTTTAAATAGATTAACAATATTAAGAAAGAGCAACAACTGGTCTTTGCAGGAGACAGCTGATTTTCTCGGCATTGCCAAAAGCACCTATGCAGGCTATGAATCAGGGCACCGCAGACCTTCTTTAGAGGCCATTAAATTGATGGCAGACTTATTTCAAACCTCAACGGATTACATACTTGGCAGAGTTGAAGATCCCTCATTTCAGCCAGCCTTTGAAAAGACCGCGATCGAATTGGCAGATCCCCTGTCTGTGGATTTATCGGTAGACGGAAGCACTCTTTCCCAGGAAGAAATCGAATACGTGATTGCCTTTATAAGGGCAAAGCGTGAGCTGGGACAGCACAGGGAGCATCAGGGCAAAAATCCGGTGACTGAATCCAGTTATGTAAATGAAAAAACAAATGAAATTCGGGGCTGAATTTCTAATCCCACTGGACTGATTAAGCGGCAGGCGCTGAGGAAATCCAGCTGCTGCCTTATTAGTAAGCAGCCGGAATGATCCTTTTGACTGAATGCATGATCTCATGACAATGCTTTAAAAAATCACAACTTTTTTAGCTTTTTAATCTCGGCCTTCCTTCAATAGCATTAAATCCAGATAAAGCTGACATTTTTGATTAAAATCCGAGAAATCGATCGTTGTCAGTTCCGTGATTTGTTTCATTCGGTAGTTTAACGTATTGGGATGGATAAACATTTGTTCAGCCGTTGGCTTTAATTTGCAGTTATTGACCAAATAGTATTCCAGTGTTTTCAGAAGCTCTGTTTGACTTTCCTGATCCTTTTCCTTTAAAATCTGCAAATTTTTATTTACATATTGATTTTTCTTGTTTTTCTCGTTAATGATATCCAGGTACCGGATAATCCCCAGTTTTTCATATTCGTAAGGTATATTTTCCTGGGTTCCGAGCCTTTCCGTTAGCTCGACTACTTCAAGTGCTTCTTTATAGCTTTTATTAAAGGATAAAAGCTGCTGATATTCATTGCCGATTCCGATATAGATATTGGCGTATCGATTCCTGTCAAAGTTTGTCAGCAGATTTTCTACGATCTGCAAAGAAGCCGCTGCCGGGGAATGCTGGGTTGAGAAACAGCCTACGATAATAATAATATTGGAACGATCGACCAGCACATGGCTCGTGTTATCCTTTAAGTTGAGGTAAGATCTTATCGTCTCTTTTAATTCCTCAACCAGCTCATCTCCGGCATCTATGACATTCACAACCATTATGCAAAAAATGGATGGCAGCACGATGTCAAGCTGATTGGCTTCCCACTTCAAATCCTTTTCATTTGTATAACGGTTATTAATCGCATTTCTGAATAAATTTTCAATCTCTATTTCTTTTTGATGAATGATTTTCGTTCTTTTATGCAGGATTTTTCCGACATGAACAGAGGCCTCATATAAAAAATCCATTTCTTCATCCGTCAGATTGTCATTGATTTCCTGAACCCAAATATAGCCCATGATGGTGTCTTTATATCTGGCACTGACGACAACCCGCTGGTTCAGGCCAATTTCTTTCATATCGTGAATTCTAAATGGGTTTTGGATGGTTTTAAGCTGATCCATAATTCCTGTTTCCACAAAAGCTTCAAATATATTTAATGGGCACTTTTTTGAAAAAATAGTTTCCTGATTCGCTCGATCAAATTGATCAATATAGTAAGAGTTGTAAGCTAAAAGGAAGAAATGATCATTTTCCAAAATGATCGGTTTTTTTAACGTATGACTGATCAAATCGATTATTTTATCCAAATCCGATAAAGTAAGGATTTGCTCCAATTGCTCCTTCATTTTCTGCCCTCCTTCCTTGTTATCCCTTATCATACTGGGCAATTTGACATTTGTATAGTATTTTTCAATTCCCTTTCTAAACACAAAAAGAGGGTGTCCCAAAAGTCTAACTTTCGGACACCCTCTTTTTTCTTCTATAAAATTGGCCAGTTGATTTCCGCTCCAGGGACTCAAGCTGTCGCGGGCGGTCCGACGCTCCTCGGTGCATTCACCACCTGCGGGGTCTCCCGCTGACTCGCTTCTCCCGCAGGACATTGAATAAGCTTCCCCGAATTAACACCTCTTCGTAAGGAAATGCGGTAGCATTT
>NZ_JAEL01000136.1 GCF_000518885.1 Bacillus sp. J33
ACTCAAGGGGCTTCCAACAATGCCAGCACGTTGGACAAAGCTCATTGGATTAGCACAACAATGGATAGTAGAACAAAGACAAGCCTAACTTTTTGTTTAGCTGAGCCCTTAAGCTAATTCAGCAATCGGCGGAGCGAACTCTTGACAAACCGAACTTGCCAATGGTTTAAAATGGAAACAACCAAGGGCTTATTTGGTATGCCTTCTTTTGTTCCCTTCGCCCTTGTTAAACAATCCTCAAACCATTGGCGTGTTTGTCAAGAGCGATTGCGGCGCATCTCCATCCAGTAAATAGGAGAGAAACTAACCCTTTAGGTAGTTTTCATAAATCTTTTGACACTACCAAAGTATGAAATGTAACTCTCTATTTAAGTACGGCAAATTAATTGCAAATGGCGTTTAGAAAGAGATAAAGTTATGCTCGAATCGGCAGCTGACTATGTAATACCTTGTTCTTGTTTTTCGAGTTGGCAAGGAGGATAAGAAACTTCTTCCAAATAGGACACTGTATTTGGTGGATTGTATACCATATTAGTAAAAAACAAAAATCTTTCCAAAAATCATTAAATATTCAAGCTGTTAAATAGTAAGTATAAACTATCATTCATTATTCTGTCCCTTCCATTAAACCCCTCATCTAGATCTCAAGAGCCCAAACAAAACATTACATATTGACCGCCTCCCTTAACACTATTTTTAACTTGTATACTATAATAACATTAAAAATTATCATTGTGCAAACTATTTTGAAAATTTAGATGTTTTATTATTTTCTTGAAAATGACTTGCCACTAAAAACGGTTTAGGGTAAAATTAAGAACAAATTGTATATCGTATACAATATTTGCAAAGCTTTCATTTAGCAGATTAATAGAAATAACCTTCATAAAATCTAATACAATTCATCAAATAAGGAGAGTCAGATATGCTGAAAGCTGGAATGATCGGTTATGGTACTCTTGGAAAGAGCATTGCAGAATTAATAGAAGCGAAACAGGCAGGAAATGTTGAGTTAAATTCAGTTCTTGTCAGGAGAAAAGAAAGTGTATTGGATTCAGCCAAACAAACCTTTGCTGTAACCACAGATGAGGAAGAGTTTTTTAAAGGAGAATTAGATATTATCATTGAGGCAGCAGGTCATCAGGCTTTACAAATGTATGGAGAAAAAGCGCTGGCCAGCGGCAGCCATCTAGTGGTCCTTTCCGTTGGAGCATTTGGAGACACTGGCTTTTATCAAATGCTGCAAACTACAGCCAGCCAACATAACAAGCAAATTTTCGTCCCATCTGCTGCAATCGCTGGACTGGATCGAATTGCTGCCGGTGCGCTAGGAGAGATAGATGAAATTACCCTAATTACCAGAAAGCATCCTAGAAGCTGGAGTGGTACCATTGCGGAGGAAAAAGTAGATTTAAAATCATTAATTGAACCATTTTGCATTTATGAAGGCAATGCACGTGAATCATCGAAGCTGTTTCCGCAAAGTGTGAATGTGTCGGCGGCTTTAAGTCTGGCAGGAATTGGATTTGAAGATACAAAGGTCCAAGTATTTGCTGACCCGACAATCCAATCGAATACACATACGATTAAGGCGAAAGGCTATTTTGGCGAGGTCGAGATATCGGTTTCGAATGTCCCGTATGAACAAAATCCTAAATCAAGTCCGATTGTTGCCATGAGTGTGGCAAAGGTTTTGAAAAACTTAACTTCCCCCTTAGTAATAGGGGTATAAAAAAAAGATTAAGAAAGGGCTGATGCTCTTTCTTAATCTTTTTTTTCACCCTGGTGCACGGCTTCTATATAAGCCTTTTTTGAGTTTTCAATATGTATCTTTGTCAAATATTCTGCCATTTCCATTTCTTTATTAACAATGGATTCCATAATTTTCATATGTTCTTCCATTGACTGCTTTGCCCTTCCCGGGTTTTTATGGCCAATCTTCGCAAATGCCTGGATATAATCGGATAAACCGCTCAGCATTTCATAAAGCTTTGCATTTTTCGCAGAGCTGTATAGCAGATGGTTGAGGTCTCTATGCAAATCAGAAGCATCTTCATCAGGGTTATTCAGATATTCTTCAACCTTTTTAATGCTTGCGTTGAATTTGCTTTTCGTTTCATCATCCAGCTTTTGCACAGCCAATTTCGCAGCCAGTACCTCAAGAGAGGATAGAATGGTAAATACTTCAATAATTTCCTTCTCAGAAATATCGGAAACAATTACACCCTTTCTTGGGACTGTTTTAACAAACCCTTGTGATTCCAGACGGAACAGTGCTTCCCGAATTGGCGTCCTGCTGATATTTAATCTTTCAGCAAGTTCACGTTCCACCAGCCGGTCACCCGCTTTAAATTCACCATCCAAAATCAAATCCTTAATATGAAGATAAACCCTCTCGCGAATCGAGATCAGATTATCCTCCGTCCAGTTGTTCCCCATCGATTTCCCTCTTTCTGCTTGGTATACTTTATACTGATTATAACTTACCCATTAGGGTAACAGCAATTTTTTGGCTGATTTAACCAATGAATATTTTAAGATAGTTAAGGAACTTTTGTTTTTTCTTTTTTCCTTTTGGAAGTCACGTCATTGGCTGCAACGCGGGAAAGGATCTCCGCTATAATTTCAGCCAGCTTTAAAACCGTATATAACCTTGTGCTGTTTAAAGAATGTACAGGTGATAACGGGTCAAGCGAATTAACAATCGCCTTCAAATGATAATCACCCACACTTGGCAATATCCTATTGACCGCATTACCAGGAATAAATGATCCCTCTCTAATTAAAATATAGCCGATTTGCCTTTCGTCCCCGAGACAGGCATCGATGCCAAATATAAATGGATCTTGATGGTTTTGATGAATTTTCTTTAAAACCTTCTTGATATTTAGTGCATGCACAGGTTCTTTCAGTGTTCCATAAACAGGGTAGGGGCTATTCTTTTCTTTTAAAATCTTCCCAACCAATGGCCCAAGCGAATCGCCTGTCGAGCGGTCTGAACCAATGCATAATATAACGATTTCCCTTGAACTGCTGTAAAAGATTTCTTCAAGCTTTGCGACCATTTTTTCAATTTCCGCTTCTTCAGTCGTTTCCTTTATAGAGATATAACTTGCTGCATCCACCATTTTTTTACGCTTTTTCTTCCATGGGAATAGCCACATTATGTTCCCTCCTTTCCTGATTAAAGTTTTCTGTATGTAAAGAAATCACCATTTATTAGACTTATATCTTAATTGATAATCATTCTTAGTGTAAACAACATTTAGCAAAAATTGAGAAATTTTTTCTTCATTAATATGTAATACCCTTTATAACCGTCGATATTTCCCAGAGTTTCAGAAATATCCTTTTTACAATCATACAAAAGCATAGTCGATTGTTCATTATCTTTCATAACATTTAAAGAATATTTTATCACCTGATACGCACTATATTTTTAACGGAGGTGAAATGAATGGAAAGAGAGCTGACAGTGAAAAACGATGATCAAATCAGTGACACTCCACAGGATGCGATTATGAATCGGGTAAATCAGACTTTTGATCAAATGGCTGAAGATGTGAGGAATATGATTGGGGAGAATGAGGAAAAGAAGGATCAATAGATAAAAGAAGCTGGCATAAATACCAGCTTCCATTCTTTTTGAAGCTCATTTAGTTTAAAACCCTGATGATCCTACAGGAACGATGCCATTATAATCCGTCCAGTAACCTGCTAATGGGTATGCCGGAATATCATTCCAATGGTCTGGATCTACTTTTGATACTTCGTCTGTTACATAACCATAAACAAGGGATTTTAATGCCAAATAGTTTTGTTTTGTTAAGTATCCATTCGATTTTTGGCCAAGGCTGCCATCGCTGGAGTTTCCTTTTGTTTCAAAAAACACTGCCGGATGGCTATGATTCCCAGGATTCAGTCCATTATAGTTCAATCCCATCATCATGGCTGATACGACTCCGCCTTTGATATCAATATCATAGCCAACCTCCTTCTGGCTATCAACAATCTGGTAACGGTCAATATGAGTATAGCCATATCCGCTCATTTTATCATAAACATATGCCAGCATCTGTCTTGTAACATCATTGTAGTTTTCATAGTTAGGCAATGTTGGTCCGTTTGGCGCCAAAGAAACGCCGAGGGAGAAAGATGTTGCTTCATTCGTTCCATACACCTGCTTTAATCCTTGGTGATGCAAATCAATGGCAAAGTCAGGCTTCAATTCTGCCCAATAGGAGTAAACGACTTTTGATTCTTTAGCTTTAAAGCCGCCTTCTGCCCAGTCACGATTTAAATCCAATAGCTGTCCGGTTTCAACTAGCTTCGTTCCGCGGGTATTCATTTCCGCCCCATCCGGATTGTACATCGGGATAAAATAAAGTGTAGACTCTTCAAGAACCGTCAGTACATCTTTTGAATTATTGCTTGCATAGGTTTTTAACAATTGGAGCGCTGCTTCTGTTACCAGCTTTTCGTTTCCGTGAATCTGTGCCTGAATCCATATTTTCTTTTCCCCTGTTCCAACTTTGGCCACATAAATGCTTCTGCCTTGCTCTGATTTTCCGAACCGATCCAATGTAAAGACTTCTACTTTTCCATTGCTTGTCTGCTCGATGTCATTTAATGTTTTGACAACTTCATCATAGCTCAGCATACTGTTAATATTCGTTTTTCCTTCTGTTGACGGTCCTCCTGGGACTGTTGCCGCAAAGGAAAGCGAGGAAAACAGCAATAAAAATAATGCTGTCAGCAAGCCCATTTTCCCTGCCAATTTCTTCATATGTATTCACCCCTTCTATTAAGCCCTTTTTTTCGGGACTCTAAAGAAAGGATAAAGGAAGACCTTGTCCCAAAACAGAGAAAAAAGAATGAATTTTCAGCTAATTAAAAAGCTATGTTTTTAACCAATCTGCTGTTTTATGGTCCTTATAGAGGAAAAAAATCGGTTTTTCGCTTTAAATCGATGAAGATCAACAAAAACCGACATTCCTTGACCGTTCTTTTTTCCTATCTTTAACAGCAATTTAATTCCTCTCTAATAACTATTTCGGAATTCGAAAAAGATGCTATAATACTATCTATAAAATTTAACAAGAATGAAGGCGAACACATGAAAAAGAGATTATGGCTTATTTATGCAATGCTGACTTTAGCAACTGCGACTTGGGGGAGTGCATTTATTGCCGGGAAGTTTGCTGTGCAAAGCTTTGAGCCGGCTACGGTTGCTTTTTTCCGTTTCTTTTGGGCGGCCATCCTGCTTTTTCCGCTCATGTGGATGATGGAGAAGAACCGGAAGAAGCCGAATTTAAAGGATCATGGGCTATTTGCTCTCCTCGGGTTGACAGGAATCGCACTATATAATATTTGCTTTTTCCTGGCCACCAAACATGCACCTGTGATCAAAAGTTCTTTATTTATAGCTTCCAATCCTGTTCTAATTATCCTTTTATCTGGATTATTTTTAAAAGAAAAGATTACGAGGAACAACCTTATTGGGATGGCAATTGCTCTAAGCGGGGTTGTATTTATCATAACGGATGGCCACCTGCTCACTCTTTTCCAGTATGGCTTTGAACCGATTGATTTCATTCTGCTCGGGGCTGTTGTCAGCTGGGCGATATATAGTGTAGTTGGTAAAGTTGTATTGAAGAAATTCAGTTCAGTGGAATCCACCACATATGCCGTTGCCTATGGCACACTCTTTCTGCTGCCCTTTGCATTGGCAGAGACATCGTGGAACGATGTCCAGCAAGCCCCTTTTGCTACATGGCTTGCCATTGCCCATATGAGCATTTTTGTTACCGTTGTTTCGTTTGTTATGTACTACAACGGCATCAAAGAAGTTGGAGCAGCCAAAGCATCCATTTTCATTAACGTCATGCCGTTATCAGCTGTCATTATGGCGACCCTCTTTTTGGGCGAAACGTTCACACCTGCTCATGGCATAGGAGCTGCCTTAGTCTTAACAGGCGTTTATATCGGGACAAATGCAAACCTTTTTAAGAAAAGGACCAAGAAACAAATCGTGAAAAATCAGACTGTTTAGTGCCTAATGGAGCGATAAAATAAGGATCTAAACAAAGTAGGCTTGTGTATGGGAACCCTTCGATGATCCCGTCACAAGCTTTTTTTTCCGGTCTAGCTTGACACCTTATCGACTTCCGTGAAAGGGTGACGGGCTTGTTAATCATGATCATAATAGCTTTTTTGTTTTTTTATAAATGAACTTGCGAGCCCCAATGCTTTTTGCACTTCTCCCTTTGCAGAGTAATAATGGAATAGTTTTTTCTCGTAATGGTCGATTAATATGCCATAGCCGACCTTCTTAAAATATGGCAATACCGTTTCCGCTATAAATTGATAGTATTTTTGTTCCTCATCCTTTAACAAATGAAGATGCAGCTGAAAAAAGATCCAAGTGTAAGCATTTGCAGCCTTTGCCTGTTTCATACCTTTTTCTGCTGTTTCTATTAAAATCTCCCGGGACTGTAAATTCCCTTTATAACAGGTATGGATATATCCATCTAACGCAGTTAAATAATGTGGGGCATTTTCATCGGTTAATTTCAGAGCCTCCTTATAAAGTGATGCTGCATCACGATATTTCTTTCTCCGAAAATACTCAAAAGCAAGATTGTGATAGAGTTTTGATTTCCTGTCACCTGAATTACAGGCATCACAGAGCTTAATCAACTGTTCATATTTTTCCTTTGTTTCATTAAAATCATGAAGCTCTTTTGAATTGAGCTGAACGATCAATAGCATTTCAGTATCAATAATGCGGAGTATATTTAATGTTCTTTGAAAATATTGAAGTGCCTTTTTTCCATAATAATAGGCTGTTATATTTGAATGGATGGAATGGTATGCAATGGCTAAATGGTAGTAATACTCTTCATAGCTATACTGATCCTGGTCAATTGAAGTTAAGCAGCTGATGCAGTCACGGTATTGGCCAGTAAGAAAATAATAGATGCCTTGTATATGCTTTAACATATTGGCATCATGCGGTGAAAAGGCGACAGAGGTTTTCTGCAGATTTTCAATAATTTTTGAAGCTGATTCTAAATCACCCACAGATAAATGGTATCTTGCCGAAAGTAAACTATACAGCTTTTGAAAATCCGGCATTTGGATAAGAATTTCATCCTGCAGTTCATGTTTAATGGTTTCTGATTCTTGTATTCGCTGCATGATCATGCTTTCATGCCATTCATTTAGCCTTTTGGAAAGTTCATGATATCGATTCAATTCATCCTCTGGATTTATGCAAAGTTTCTTGGCAAGCAGATATGTAATTTCACCAGAGTATTCTGTAATACCCCTTTCAATTTTACTTAAATGCGTAACCGAACAAATCCCTTCCCCCAGCTGTCCCTGTGTAAGACCTGCTTTTTCCCTGTAAAATTTAATAATTTTCCCTATGATCATACTGCACCTCGGTTGCATAACTTTCTATCATTATAGTGAAACCTTCAGTAATTTTCTATAGGATGATAGAAAAAAGCGGGAGAATCACTCTCCCGCTTTCACCAAGAACCTTATTCTCCTTTTGGATCCAATCCAATCATCTGCAGGAAATCAGTAAGTCCTTTCTTCCCTATTTTTTCTTTAGGTGTGTTGCCTTTTTGAGCTAAAGGACCTTTCTTTAAGAAATTCTTCTCAATCCATCTAATATCTGTTTCATCAACAATTCCATCCTGGTTAATGTCTGCATGCTCATTCTCAGGATTTTTCTCACCATAGTGTTCAACTGCTTCTTTCAGGTCCCGGATATCAATAACTTGATCCTGGGTAACATCTCCTGCGAAATTATTTTCAGGATTGATTCTCACATAAATGCCTTGATGTTCTCCAGCCTTTTGAAAGCTGGCCATTACATTTTTATATTCTGCCGTATGGCCCGGAACCTCCACATATACGGTATAAGCTTTTTTATCTGCAGGTACGATAACTTCAAATAATCCCCTGCTGTCCATTGATCCCTGATAAATTCCCCCGTCTGATGCTTTTGCATAAACCTTAGCCTTAAGCTTAGTAAAATCATATTTATTATCGATCCAGCCTCCAGAGGTTAAGAATGCTTCTGGTGCTATATTGCCTGTTACTCTTGAGTGGGTTGAAATAAATTCAAAATGGTTCAGGCTGTATGCCGGAATATTTGTCACTTCCGCCTGCCCATGTTTTTGATATGTTAATTCATTTAATCCAAGGGTCGCGGATCTTGTATAATTCGTATCGTTTACAACCTTGAAAGTGACATCAAGGAATGGCATATCTTCACTGATACCTTCAAAGCCTGCTTTTATTAGAGATGCGCCAACCTTTACTTCCGACTCGGTAACAACTGGTTCATCCATTTTTATCTCTATTCCATTTTTATCAGCGAAAGCTTGAAGTTCTGGATTAGCTTTAACTTCCTTGAATTCAAAGAAATCAAGATAGGATTGGATATTAAACGAACCTGAGACAAAGTTCTTCACATTTTTTAAATCAAGGGTCATGGTTATTTCGTCATTCAAACCTACGCTTTCTTTGTCATATCGGCTTGTTGCGTGTTCAGTCCCTTCCTTCATAAAAACATATTGAGGAGCTGTAAACGTGTTGGCAGCTGTCGCCATGTCCCAAGGGAAAATTTTTAATTGATAAGGCTTTGTTTCGTATTCCTCCGGAAGCACACCGAATTTCGTATCGCCATTATCTTCGAGTCTAAGGAATCCGCTAATAAATGGACTGCCATTTTCATAGTAACCTGCTGTATTTGACTTATGCGTAAAATCCATCCCTTTGGATTGCAGAAGATCAACTGTAGAATCTGTTACTTTGCCGTGTACCCAAAGAGCATGATGTCCATCTTCATCTGTTAGCATACTTTCATTTATTTTTGTAACTCCCGGTTCAATGTCGAGCTCCACTCCAGGCGGAGTATTATCTACTATTCCGACACTTTCATAATGATAAGTCTGCCCTTCAGCATCCCGGCTGATCAAGTCAAGCACATATTCTCCCT
Source organism: Bacillus sp. J33 (assembly GCF_000518885.1). GTDB lineage: Bacteria > Bacillota > Bacilli > Bacillales > Cytobacillaceae > Cytobacillus. The sequence continues at coordinate 9,017 of NZ_JAEL01000136.1, forward strand.
CTGGCAGCTTTTGAATGTAATCGGCTATAGGCTGCTTTTTATTCCCGGTGAATGGATAGACAAGTCCTCTATGTCCAAAAAATATGACGTATTCCTTATCCGGCATTGCCTGCCTGCCGTCATAGCTGCCGACAAGTCCCACTGCCTTTCCTGTTTTTGCGTCCTTTACAATTAGATCAAAAGTCTCCATTGGGCTTTTAAACTTAAATGCAAAGTGAGACCCTGGCGCATAGTATTGATGGAATGGTGTATCCGTTGTTACTGACGGTGAAAACGGCTCTGCATATGCAATTCCTTTATCTGTTACTCTTATAGCAAATGGAATCTGATAGCGTTCCTTTGGATCTGCCTGATTCACCACGTGAATATATCCTTCATAACGCCCCGTTTCAGCCGATTTCGGAACTAAAATATCTGCCTGAATTTGTTCCGTTTTTCCGGATCCAACCATAAAAGTTTCAGGGATATTGACTTTCAAATTATTCTTAACCCCATCCTGAACACCTTCCCGGGCTGGATGATATTCCACTTCTAGGCTGTAAGATTGATCCTGAGCGCCATGATTCACTACTTCAATGCTGCGGCTGTCCTCTATGTCTGTATTATCCAAGTAGTGGTTTCCATAACTGATCGAACCAGTAATCTCGTCTACCTGAACGTACTCCCCATTTTCAATATGGTCCGTTTTATCCAGGACTTTAAAAGAAACGGCCGAATGGACAGCTTGATAGGCATCTACACGGCCTGCACCCACTTCATAGACGGAGTACTCATTTTTTAAATCATCAGCTGTATTCATAAGCCCAGTTTTAACATCAAATGGATCCAGGTTTGGATTATCCTGGAGCATCAGGGCTGCAACACCAGCAATATGAGGAGTAGCCATGGATGTACCATTCAGCCGTGCATAAGCAGATGTATAGTCCTGACCTTCTTCCGGATGGTTCATAAATTCCGGATATGTCGAGAATATAGAAACACCAGGCGCAACAAGATCAGGCTTTATATCATAATTGCTGTCTACAGGCCCTCTTGAGCTAAAATCTGCAAGTGAGCCCCCTTCCGTTTTAACCTCAGAAAGCTGGTTAAAAGTTAGAGCGGCTTCTGAGTTTCCTTTTAAATATTCCCCATCCTCCTTAGAAAGCTGGAATGTCGGGATATAAGTAGTATTCTCGCCAATGTAGGCTGGAATCTCGCCTTCTGTATTATTAAAGATGATGACTGCTGCCGCACCAGCAAGTCTGGCATTCTTTACTTTTTCCTCAAATGTAAGCTCTCCACGTTCAATAAGAGCAATTTTTCCGGTAAGGTCTTTGCCGGTAAAATCCCCTGGATTTCCCAGTCCAGAGAACACAACAGGATAAGTTTTCCCTTCTAAGGCCTTTAGATCATCTGTGAAATTCTTTGCTAACAGTTTCATGTACTCAAAAACCTTATCAGCAGTACTCGCTTTAAAGGATGGAATGGAAATTGCTGTATCACTCGCTCCTACAGTAATACCAAATGCACTCGTGCCTGGTGATCCAAGCGTCTTTTCATTTGGCCCAGCATTTCCGGCAGCTACTACAGAAACAACACCTGAAAGCATGGCGTTATTAATCGCAACTGAAGTAGGATATAACGGATCGTTTACTCCTGCGCCCAGTGAAAGATTGATTACATCCATCCCATCCTGAACGGCCTTGTCGATCCCTGCAAGGACTCCATCTGTCGTTCCTGAACCGTATGGCCCGAGAACCCGGTAAGCATATAAATCAACATCCGGGGCTACACCCTTAACGGCATAATCTACTTCGTTATCTTTTTGGGCAGCAATCGTTCCGGAGACATGCGTACCATGTGAAGTATAATAAGATTGTCCATAAAAATCATATTCAGGGTTATTTGATGATTTCCATTCACTATAGGTCGTTTCCATTGGATCGGCATCATTATTTATAAAATCCCAGCCTTTAACTGTAGATGGATCAACAGCTTGAGGATTACCATTTTCTGCACGATAGCCTTTGTAAGAGTCAGATAAGTCTGGATGTGTATAATCAATACCAGTGTCCAGCACTCCAACCTTAATCCCTTTACCTGTAATGCCCTCATCATGCAGCTTGTCCACACCGATTTGAGGAATGCTGTCTGCCATCTTTGGTGTAATTTTAGCTTGTTTCTCAGCTGGAAGCTCCAGCTTGATCTGGGCATTACTCCAAATTCTTTTTACCGTTCCTGTTCGGAGCAGCTCCTCTACCGCAATGCCGGGAATGCTCATTGAAACACCATTAAAGGCATTTTTATACTCACGTTTAATTTTAATTTTGCTGGTGTCATATAAAGTTCCGCTCTTACGTGCTTTTAGCTGGTTTATATGCGCTTTGAAGTCTTTATGTGATTTCTCAACCTTTTCTTTTGCAGTTCTTATAGCCAGCTTTTCCCCCTTCAAAGCTTCCTTCCTCACTTCCACCTTTGCAGGAGCCTGTTTAAATTCAACAATGACTTCTATCATTTCGGGTGTAGTTGTATCTACTTCTGGAGAAATGATAAACCCTGGGCCTATATCCAGCTGCTCCAATGCTTCCCTTTGCTCAGCAGAAAGGCCATTTAAGATTTTCTCTGCCTCATCGATCGTGATCGATGGTTTCTCTGCCATAACATTAAATGGAATCGAAGCAGAAAATAATAANCCTGCCGCTAAGGCTCCTTTTAACAATTTGTTTTTATGTTTCATAGTTTTCCCCCTATAATCATTTGCGTATTGTCAAAACTTCTATAAGAAATAGGTTATAAAATATCTCCATAGAGGGCTTTATAGGCAAAAAAATTGCCACCCCCTAAATTCTTTGGATAATTGAGGTTACCACACACCCAACAACCAAGAATGGAAGTGACAATTTGTACCCTCAAATTATAACCTATTTATTAACTTTTATAAACTATCAAGAACAACTCATTCGAACATTGCTTACTTTATTGATTGGTAAAAGCATGTTCGTTAAACCTACTGAACAGCCCGTAAAT
>NZ_JAEL01000137.1 GCF_000518885.1 Bacillus sp. J33
ACGGTAGCTTCAAGCAATCCTTCATCATGAAACATTTTCAGCCTTGGATTCTCCATCTTCTGTACCCCTCAATCTTTAGTAAAGTAAAGCCTTACTAATAATTCGCGATGAAAGAAAAGTTATCCTTTAATAAAGGATCTGTTAAATTTACCTGTTGATTTCAGCACGAGGCACTCGCTTTCCGCGGGCGGTCCGACGCTCCTCGGTGCATTCGCACCTGCGGGGTCTCCCGCTGACACGCTTCTCCCGCAGGAGTCTCGNACCTTCCGCTCCAATCAACAGGGTGCTAAAATCAACAATAAACTTTAACACAGCCTTAATAAAAAAAGTACCAGGTACCTATACCAGCTGGACAGACTGGTATAGGTACCTGGCAACTGAGCTTTTAAACGATTTGTCCTCCGCGCATAATCTTCTTCGCTAAGGTGAGGCCGAGTTCTTTGGTGAATTTTTTGAGTTCGCGTTCTTCTCTTTCGGTGACGAGGGAGATGACCGTTCCTCCGGCGCCGAACCGGCCCGTTCTGCCGGAGCGGTGGACGTATTGGTTAATATCCTTTGGGAAATCGAAATGGACCACATGTGTGACTCCCTTGATATCCAGACCTCTTGCAGCAACATCCGTGGCAATCAGCATATTGGTTTTGCCAGTGCGGAAATTTTTTATCGCTTTTTGTCTGTCGAACTTGCTTAAATCGCTGTGCAGTGTACTCGAGGCGATATTTTTAAAATCAAGCTTCTCTGCCATGACTGTGAGATTGCCGATATCTTTCACAAATACCAAAGCTTTAATGCCTTCCAGCCTAGAGATTTTTTCAAGCATTTTAATTTTGTCCCGTGCCTCAGCCACAAAATAAATATGATCAACTGCTGCAGCCTGGATAGTTTCATCCTTTTCAACACGGATCACTTCAGCATCTGCTGTCAATTCTTTGGCAAGCTGTTCGATAACCGGCGGCATTGTCGCTGAGAAGAGAAGAACCTGGCGTTCTTTCAGCGTTGACCTAACAATGTTCTGGACTGTCTGTGTATGCTCTGGTACCAGAAGCTGATCGCCTTCGTCAAGCACAACTGTCTTTACTTCATGCATTTTCAGCTTTTTCTGCTTAATGAGTTCCAGGACCCTTCCCGGGGTGCCCAAAGCGATATGGGGATGCTTCTTTAATTTTTCAAGCTGCCTTTTTACATTGGCACCACCGATAAAAGAAGCTGATCTAATTCCGCTTCCTTCTCCCCACTTCTGGATCTCTCCAAGAATTTGCATCACAAGCTCCTGAGAGGATGCCAAAATGACTGCCTGCACCGCCTGTTTATCAGGATCAATTTTTTCAAGGACCGGCAGCAGATAAGCTAGTGTCTTCCCTGTTCCAGTCGGGGATTCCGCAATAATATCTTTTCCTTCAAGAGCCAGCGGAATCGCTTCTGTCTGAATAGTTGTCGGCTGTGTAAAAGCTGACTTTTTCCACGCTTCCTGAATGAATGGCTTCATATTTTCAATAAGAGATTGTGTCATAGGTAACTCCTTTTTTTATGTAAAATAAGCTTATTCATCTGCAAAGGTTTTCTAGCCTATAGTATAGCCGATAATGAAAGAAAAGAGTACCAGCATAAACAACTGGTACCCTGACAAATTATTTATTTAATTTTGTAATTCTTCCCTCAATTGCAGGGTTTACCTCTTCATGAGCTTTAATAAAGCTGATTAATGCATCAAGGTCAACAACATCAACTGTACGGTTCTTGCCATTTAATAGTACGCTATAGCCGTCCCCGCCATCAGCCATGTAATTGTTTACTGTCACAGAATATTCCTGTTCAGCTGTGATTGGAGTACCATCATTCTTTACTAAAGAAACGATGCGATCCCCCGCTTCTCTTGAAGAATCATACGTCACCTTTAAGCCGGAAACGTGCATGATTCTTTCTTTTGATCCCCACTGCTGCTCAAAAAGCTCTTTAATTTGAGCACCAGTCAGCGTCAGTGTAACCAGGTCATTTCCAAATGGCTGTACAGTAAAAGCTTCTTTCCAAGTGATATCTCCTGCATCAATGCTTGCACGGACTCCGCCTGAATTCATGAAGGCAAAATCGGTATTTGTCTGCGCAATCATGGAGTCTGCAATCAGGTTGCCCATCGGAGATTCTCCATCAGCATTTGTATCTCTGCTGATACCAGTTGATGTATACCCGATTACTTCGTTTAAAATAGGTGCAGCATCAGCAATATATGTGTCGAGCATTTGCTTAATTTCTGCATCTGGCTCAATATCCCGTGCAGCAGTTACAATCTCAGCTTTCTTAGCCACAATATCTTTCGTAACTGGATCAATCGTTAAATCAACATCAGAAAATGCAGTTCCATAGGAATAGGATTGTACAAGCAGCTTGCCATCCACTAATGTATTTGTGTACTGGTGATTATGGCCGCCGAACAGCACATCCACTTCATCATCAACTGCATTTGCAATTTCAGCCAGTTCCTCTTGAGGGTCAGAGCCGTCTAAAGCAGATTTTGCAGGATTATGTGTAACGACTACAATGGATTTGATGCCTTGTCCTTTTAGCTCTGCAGTATACTTATTAATTGCTTCCGCCTCATCTGTGAATTCTACTCCAGCTGTACCGCTTGGCGTAACGATGCCAGGGGTATCAGAATAGGCGATCCCTATAAATGCAATCGGCACACCGTTTACTTCTTTGATTTCATATGGTGGTAAAATCGGTTCCTTTGTCACAGAGTCCACTACGTTAGCAGCAACATACGGAAAGTTTGCTCCTTCAAACTCACCATACTTTTCAACTGTCTTGGGATGGGCTCCCCCATTTATGAGGCGCAGCATTTCTTCTACACCTTCATCAAATTCATGATTGCCGACAGTACCCAAATCAAAGCCAATCTCGTTTAACATTTTAATCGTGGGCTCATCCTGAAGAAGTGCAGAAACAGGAGAGCTTGCTCCTACTGCATCACCGGCATGGAGCATAAATGTATTAGGGTTTGTTGCTTCACGCTGCTTTAGGTGTGCAGCTAAATATTCTATCCCGCCAGCGTTTAGACCAGCGTTATAAGTATCGAGCTGTCCATGAAAATCGTTAATGCCTAAAAGCTGGACTTCGAATGGCTCATTATTCTCTTCTGCAACAGGTAACTGAAGAGAGTATTTTCCGAAACCATTGTTTGCTTCACCTGCGAAATGGATTCCGCTGTTTTCAGCAATTGCATTTTTTGCATCTGGCGAAGATTCAAATGTTACGTTTACTTCTTCAGTAACCGGTGCAAATGACCAGTTTGAATCTGCAGAAGGGTCAATTGACTGTTCTTCACGGATAAAATCAATGATTGCCTGGCGGTTCTCATCAGGATACATCTCTACAGCGGTATTATTTCTGACGCCAGGGAAGTTTCCGCTTGCACGGTAATTGTTTGTGACGACAATAAATTCCTGGTCAGGGTCAATTGCAGCACCATTGTACTGAAGATTTTTTATTCTGTTAGCATCCGGATTAATCAGCTTGCCGTCGTTATCGTATTTGGCTGGCTCTGTCACATCGATTTCATAGGTTACGCCATCAATAACATCATAATTATAGGTAGGGAAGTCATTATTAATGAGAGACTGCTCTCCCGCTTCATTTTCATTAATCTGGTTGAATTGGCCTGCAGACATTTCAAGCCATTCTTTTACATCTGCGCCTTTCACTTTTACGGTTGCCACTGTATTAGGATACAGGTAAAGATCGGCTACGTTTTTAATCGCAATTGTGCCTTCAGGGATATAAGTATAGTAGCTTGCTCCATTGCGTCCGCCGGCTTTGAAAGGAGCACCTGCAGAAAGAACAGGTGTATTTTCATCTGCTGTTCCTTTTAATTGCTTTTCAATATACCACTTTTGTGCATTTGTTACGATTTGAATGGACGGGTCATCTTTAACTAGCGCAAAGTAGCTGTGAATATCGGCAGTCGTTTCACCAACCGGCTGGCGGACATAATTCACTGTGCCTTCATGATCTTCCTTTACAGCTTCCAAAATTTCTGGATCAGCGTCCACAAGGCTTTCTCTGACAGTTGCTCCCGCTTCATTTTTATAGCTCTTGAAAATGGATTTTACTGTTGATTGGGAATCCTTAACTTTCCACTTGCCCTGTTCCTTTACAACCGTTAAATCCATAATTCCCAGCTGGTTGCCCCAGCTGCCAGGCATGACAAACGGTACCCCATTCACAGTGCCTTTTTCAGCATCAACACCAGGAAGATCTTTAAAGTCTCCCGGGAAGGATTTATGATTATGTCCGGAAATGATTGCATCTACACCATCGACCTTTGTAAGATCATAAGCCGCATTCTCTTCCATTTCAGCATATGATGCATCGCCCATTCCTGAGTGTGCAAGCACGATAATAAGGTCTGCGCCTTCTTCCTTCATTTTTGGAATGTTTTCTTCTACGGATTTAACAATATCTTTTGTGATGACTTTTCCATCTAGATTCGCTTTATCCCACTGTGTAATTTGCGGGGTTACCGCGCCAATTACGCCTACCTTGATGACTTGGGTTTTGCCTCTATCATCCACTACTTTTTTATTCATAACTTTATAGGGTTTAAAGTAATTTTCATCATTTGTCGGGTCATCATCCTGGTCATCCTTATAAACATTCGCATTCACATATGGAAATGGCGAATCATCGAGGACTTCATCCAGGTAGTCGAGGCCGTAATTAAATTCATGGTTACCTACTGTTGCAGCATCATAATCCAATAGTTCCATAGCCTTAAAAACCGGATGTACTTCTCCGTCCTCAAGCTTGTCTACTTTTGCTTTATAGTCTCCCAGCGGATTGCCTTGGATTAAATCTCCATTATCAAATAATAGAGTGTTGTCTGCTTCCGCTCTTGCCTCTTTAATCAATGAAGCAGTTTTTGCAAGGCCAAATTCAATGGTCTCTGCATCTTTGTAATAATCATAATTATATAGATGAGTATGGATGTCTGTAGTCCCTAAAATTCGAAGGCTGACTTCATGGCTGTACTTTTGTTCGCTTTTCCCGGGATTTTCAGGTTTAGCAGCCATAACAGAATCATATGTAATAGGAGCAGCTAAAACAGATAATGCCATCGTAGTTGCTAAAATCGTTTTGCCAAATTTGCGGATAGGCTTTTTCAAATGAACACATCTCCTTGAGATTAGTAGAATAGGATGATATCCATTCCTAATTTTATCTATTTTTTGACTTATTTGAGAATGAGCAAATAGTGGTGAATAACCTGGTAAATTTATTAAGATTTTGTAAAAAACAGGGTCATTATTCCTAATAAAAAAACAGCACCCGCATAGAGTGCTGTTTTCTTTCGAACTATTTAAGTATAAAGCAGGTTAATATTCCCTATATCCTCCCTAAGCGGCGGTCGGTGCTAAAGGAGTAATTTGGCTGTTATCGGCCAAAACTTCAGTTTATCGGCCAAACTAATAGAATTACCAGCCAAAGTTCAAGAACACCATCTTATTAGATGATGAAATAAAAAGAGGATATACATATAAACGCACATCCTCTTCTATTCGGTCATGTTTAATTTTTTTGGCTTACAGGAATAGAAATGTTTACAGCAGTCCCTTTACCGACTTCACTTTCAAATTCGATATTCCCGCCATGTTCCTCAATTATTTGATTTGTGACCATGAGGCCTAAACCAGTGCCATCTGGCTTCGTTGTATAAAAGGGATCACCTACTCGATTGATGTTTTCAGCCATAATCCCGCAGCCTTCATCTTTTACACGGATTAGGACCCTGTGTCCATGGAGTATTTTTGCTGATATAGATATCATTCCGCCATCAGGCATGGATTCAATCGCATTCTTAACCAGGTTGATAAACACCTGCTTCATTAGCTTTTCATCGCACTCGACCTTCTGAATATTCGCCAGTCCCTCAGTCATAATTTTAACATTCTGATTAGATGCCTGCCCTTTCATAATAGAAATGACGTAGCTAACCAGATTATTCAAGTCAATTTCTTCAAAATCCAGCTGCCTGGGCTTGCTCAGGAACATAAGATCATCTGCGATTAAATTGATTCTCTCTATTTCATCTATCATAATTTGATAACGATCCCCATCTTCCGGATGCCTTTCCATCTGCAGCTGGGTAAAACCTTTTAAAGCTGAAAGAGGATTTCTTACTTCATGTCCGACTACTGAGGCCATCTGCCCGACAGCAGCAAGCTTTTCTGTTTTACGAAGCTCATGGAATATGGCTGTCAGTGAATCAATATAAGAATAGAAACGATTTACAAGCAGATATGAAACGCTTGAAAAAATTAAGAGCAGCACAATGGGCACCATTACCTTTTGGCTGCTTAACACCAATCCAACGAGGAGATATTTGCCTACCGTTCCCCCAGTAACAATCCAAAAATATCGTTTATTGACAAACAGCGGCGCGAATAAAATAAAAAACAGTTCTACCGCATTGCCTGTTTGAAACTCTTTGGCTTCCCCTAAATAAATAAGCATGTTATTTAGAAAATCAGTTAGGAAAAAACCGATGAAGTACATGTATTTTACCTTAAAAGGACTTCCCGTTTTGATAAAATACACCGCAGCAGGAAGAAAGCCCATCATGATCAAATAATACCCAATACCCAGACCGCCTTGCGGAAGTCCTGGAGTGCCCCCGGTATTAAGCGGAAACAGAAAGTAATAAAATAAATCATACAGTGTAAAAATCAGATAAAACAGCCATATAAAAAGCCTGACTGCTTTTGTTTCTTCATTGATTAATGTCAGTTGACTATAGCCCTTCATAAATAATGCTCCCCAGTTAACTCTATTAAAATAGTACCAATAGCACTATTATAAACGGTTAAGCCGAGTCATGCATATTTTCTTGCGATTTACCAGGCTACACCCTGCTGGCCAGAAGATTAACTCCATCACTATCTAAGTCATGATTTGAAATATTTACCTATAACTCAAAGAATATGAATTTGCAAGAGAGGAGTATAAACTAGTATTTTTTGATAAAAATGCTAAATTTAAGCAAAAATAGGCCTAAAGACATGTTTTACTATTCTGAATTTTGTAAATATAATGAAAGTACAGCTTTTTAGCTGTAACAAATACATAGTTTGAGAGGAGATTTTGGATGAAGAAAAAAAGAGTCATTGGGTCAGCAGTATTAAGTGCAGCAATGGGGCTTTCTGTATTTGCATCAGGGGCTTTCGGCCAGCAGGTAGAAAGCAATGAAACCTACCGTGTCATGATTCAAGGGCCGAGTGCCGAGCAGGCGAAGGCGAAAGCAAATTATGGCGTACGCTGGGATTTTGGCCAGAAAGGCTTTACAACCACTGTAAATGCGAAACAGTATCAGGCACTCTTGAAAAATAAAAACTTGGAGATTGATAGAGTTGACCAGGTTAGTCTATCACCTGTAAGCAAGGAAGCTGCTGCAAAGCCGGGAACAGAGGCTGCTGCTGTTCCAAGTGACCGTACACCTTGGGGAATTGAAGCCATTTATAATGACAGTACTGTACAAAGCACTTCTGGTGGCAGCGGCATTAAGGTTGCTGTCCTTGATACTGGAGTATTCACATCCCATAATGACCTTGCTGGACAAGCAGAGCAATGTAAGGACTTCACTCAAAACAGATCTCCTTTAGTGGATGGAAGCTGCAATGATAAAAACGGTCACGGCACACATGTTGCCGGGACAGTACTTGCACATGGCGGAGCTAATGGAGAAGGCATATATGGGGTAGCACCAGAAGCTGATTTATGGGCATATAAAGTATTGAACGATAGAGGATCTGGCTACTCAGATGATATTGCAGGCGCTATCAAACATGCGGCAGATGAGGCGGTCCGAACGGGCTCCAAGTTAGTCATCTCTATGTCATTAGGTTCAAGTTCAAAGAGTTCAATGATCGCCGATGCTGTTGACTATGCGTATGGGAAAGGTGTTTTAGTTGTGGCAGCTGCCGGAAATTCCGGCCCGGCTGAAAACACAATCGGTTATCCAGGAGCTCTGGTGAATGCAGTTGCCGTTGCTGCATTGGAAAATGTCCAGGAGAACGGTTCATACCGTGTAGCTGACTTCTCTTCCCGCGGAAACCCTGCTACTGACGGCGATTATGTAATCCAGGAACGCGATGTGGAAGTTTCAGCACCGGGAAGAGCCATTGAATCCACATGGCCAGATGGCTCATACAATACAATCAGCGGAACTTCCATGGCTACTCCGCATGTATCTGGATTGGCTGCGAAGATTTGGGCTAAAAATCCAACTTTATCTCATACCGGCCTTCGTTCAGAGCTTCAAAACCGTTCCAAGCAATATGACATTCTTGGCGGAACAGGAGCTGCAGCTGGTGACGATTACGCATCTGGATTCGGTTTCCCTCGCGTAAAATAATAAAATAATAAAATATAAGAAAAGCTTGGACTTTCCGAATAGGGTCCAAGCTTTTTTTCAGGTTCAAATATAATAGTTGCCTAAAGCTGCAATAAAACCTATGATTTTTCTAAGAATTTCACTGCAGAACAGCCTGCTTTTTCAGTTTCCGGTTATAAATGAGTTTTGATAAGCTGACACTTGCCTCATAGAGAAGCAATAGCGGCAATGTAACCAGGATGTCTGAAATAAAGTCTGGCGGTGTGACTAAAATCGCAACGACAATCAGCACAAAATAAGCGTACTTCCTTATTTTCTGCAGTGAATAAGGATTAATGATGCCAAGGCTGGTCAGGAACATAATGACTACAGGCAGCTCAAATAGAAAGCCGAACGGCAATGTTAAATGAAGCACAAATTTAAAATATTTTTCCGTTGTAAAGAAGGCTGTAAACATTTCACCGGATAATGCCATTAAAAAATTCAAGACTAGCGGCAGCAGAACAAAATACCCAAATGAAATGCCTGTTATAAATAAGAAAAATAGGGCTGGAATATAGGCTAACGCCACTTTTCTTTCCGTTTTTGTCAGCGCAGGGCTGACGAATAGCCAGATTTGATGGGCAGCAACAGGGATTGTTCCTGCAATAGCGACAACAGATGCAAGCATAAAATAAACCCAGAGAATCTCAGAAGGTCCCAGGACAGCAAGCTTAAAATCCAAATCCTTAACCAGCCATTCATAAATATCTTTCACAAAAATAAAGGACAGCGCTAAAAATACAATGAACGTTACGGCGATAATAATCAGCCTTTTACGGAGCTCTTCGAAATGCTGAAGGACGTTAACTGCCTGATCATTCATAAAAAACACCCCAATAGTAAAAGGAAGGAAGAAATATCTCCCTTCCTCTTATTTTTATTATAGTAATTCTTTCTTCTTCTCTTCAGATGGCTGCTCGTCTGAAACTAATTCACGTGTGGATTTCTTGAATTCTTTCAAGGTCGTTCCAAATGCCCGTCCGATTTCCGGCAATTTAGAAGGGCCGAAAATAATGAGCGCCAATACCAAAACTAAAATCAATCCTGGAATTCCAATATTAGATAACATGATAACCTCCTAGTATTTAAAGCCTGTGATCGCAACGACACCCGGCCGCGGCATGGTGTCTCCCTTGCGGTGAGGCCATTTGCTTGTCAGGTTGTTCAGGTCTTCTGTTTCTTCTCCTGGATGCTGGATGGACAGGAATAACGTTGTTTCGTTTGGTGTAAAGGATGGTCCTGTCAATTCAGCTTCGATTGGTGCAGAAGCAAACTGGAAGGCTTCCCCGACATTTTTCCCCATTGTCGGGATAACGAACATGCCATTATTGGCAAAATGAGTGTAGATGCCGCTGTTCAGTTTGCTTGAAGACATATCTGTTACCGTCCAAAGGTTGCCCAGACTATCGAACGTTAAGTTATCTGGAGCACTGAACCCGCTTTGCTTCCCGCCTGCTGCAAAGATCTCGAAGTCGAATGCAAGTGCACCCAGATCATCTCCCTCTTCTATAAATCTTGTAATATGTCCGTGGAAGTTTCCATGTCTATCATTGTTTGTGTGTGCAATAAATACAGTTTTATCAAATGGGCTGATTTCCACATCTTCAGGACGGTCTGTAGGCGTTCCGCCAACAAGCAGCGCTGCTTCATGGCAATGCACAACCACATCGGCCTGAGTCTGAAACTTGTTTAGCAGTTCCGTTTTGTCCTTGGCAGCTTTACGGACATTATCAATTGTTAAAGGCTCCCATTTGCCGCTGCCCATATTGGCCACATAAAGAGTTCCTTCTTCCAAAAGATCTGCATTGGCTTTTCCGCGTGATTCAACATATTTATTTTTACTGATAAATTTATATACACAGGCATCCTTCTTATCATCACCCATATATACAACCACACGCTTATCATTTGTCAGTCCAACTGCTGCATTTTCATGGTTAAAGCGGCCAAGAGCCGTATGCTTGCGAGGCTTGAAGTTTGGATCGAATGGATCTACTTCCACAATCCACCCATAGTGTGTATCGTTTAAGCCTGCGTCCCTCGCAGTGTTTTCAAAATTCTCCTCTGCTGATAAGACCGTTCCCCATAAAGTCATGCCGCCAGAACAGTTTGCAAACGTCCCTTGAACGTTTGTTGCGCCGCCAACAGTTTTTGAACCTTTCGCAGGTCCTGTAAGCTGGAAAGGAGTTAAACCTGTAATACGGCGTGCATATTTTGAATTTGTATCCATTTTCCATGTACCATCATTATCGCGGTACACCTCAATAATAGATCCGCCCTGATTATAAAGCATTTTTTCAATCTGGGATGTTGTATACTTCCCATTAGCGGGCTTTGCTCCATGAACAAATAATTCACTGGAATATTCATGGTTTACCCATAATAAGCCGCGCTTGTCACCATCAATCGGGAAATATAAAGTGAAATCATTGTTGAACCCGAATGTATCCCCTTTTTGATTAATAACATCACCATAAGCTGCCACAACATCATATTTATATCCTTTTGGAAGAACCAGATCATCTTTGTCTGTAGGATCGATCGGTTTAAAATTCAGACCAGAAATCTTCTTTTGGAAACCGAAAAGCTGGGAAGCAGCTTCTGCCCCTTTTGCTTCCGCCTTTGGAATTACTGTTCCTAAACCAGCTGAAGCAACCGTTAAGGCTCCCACCCCTGTACCTACGTATGTTAAAAACTTCCGGCGATTCAATTCAGTCATTCTATTGCACCTCTTCTATTTATTAATAATGTTTACTGGCAATATGTATCAAACCCAACTACAATACTAGCTTTGGAATATTAAGAGAATGCTAAGAAATAACCAAATAACTGTAAAAATAGAGTAAAGATTGTAAAAATGGCAAAGTAAGTATCCGCCCGTAAAACGGGCGGTTTTAATTTCGCCCTATAAGGGCACTTTACTGACAATCCCCTAAAGGGGACTCTAAATTGACCGTCAACCGTTCACTCCTGTCACTTATCTTTAAATGGATCGACGTATTCCCTCTTTGTCATATGGTCGCGTAATTTATCCTCAGCTTCCTGCTCGCGGATATATTTTGCTACTGTTTTCTGGTTGAGTCCCACCGTACTCACGTAATATCCCTTAGCCCAAAATGTGCGGCTTCCGTGGTTATACTTTAAATTC
>NZ_JAEL01000138.1 GCF_000518885.1 Bacillus sp. J33
GTTATACTCTTTATACATAAGAAAATCGTTCCTTTCTCGTATGGTGGGTTGTGGTGACTTAATTATACCAAAAAGGACGATTTTCTTCTTTTTTTGTCTTAGTATTAATGCTGATATTGATTCTTGCACCCTGTTGATTGGAGCGGAAGGGGCGAGACTCCTGCGGGAGAAGCGAGTCAGCGGGAGACCCCGCAGGTGCGAATGCACCGAGGAGGCTCCCGGACCGCCCGCGGAAAGCGAGTCCCTGGAGCGGAAATCAACAGGCCAATTTTATAGAAGAAAAAAGAGGGTGCCCGAAAGTTAGACTTTTGGGACACCCTCTTTTTTTGTACCCAAAAAATTTCTTTAATGGAAAAATAATCTTCAAATGTATTTTTTATTTTATTATAATGGATTGATAGAATAGTTAAAAAGTTACATAAGTAATTTTTTTCTGGTTCAAAAGGCTTATTGCGGTTATCTCAAAGGGGGATATAGTGTGAGAGGGATAGAAAATTTAAAAAGGGCAAGAAACCGAAAAGCAGGCGACATGACTCTTGGGAAGAAAAAGGCGTTTTTTTCGAAAAAACTGGCCGGCGCAAATTGGTGGCAAAATCTTAAGCTTGGCCAAAAATATGGTGTAGCACTATTTGTGACGATCGGGCTTTTCACTGTGTCCACTGTTATTACTTTTTTCTTGTTAACGATTGCAAATTCAAAAATGGATGTGGTGAGGGATTCTGGGGAAAAAGCGATCATGATTACTGAATCTGCTGTTATTTTTCAGCATAAAGGCAGTACAATCGGAAACTTCATTATAGATTCCAATCCAAAACACTTAAAGACATTTGAGGGGCTAACAGAAGACTTTAATGGATTAAAAAAAGAAATCAAACCAGTACTGGCTTCCGTGGAAGCGAAAGAACTTTTTAAGCAAATTGATGATAACGACCAACAGATTACGGGACTATTCTATGATGTTATTGAGCCTAAGGTGAAGCTTCAGCATGTAAGGGAATACAGGCTAGGAAAGCTGCAGGCAGACAATATGATCTCAGAGACTGTGGAAAAATTAAATGCATTAAGCAGCATGATGAAGGAGGAGCAGCAAAAAGCTGTTTCTTCAGCAAAGTCTGGATTGATTCTTACATTAATTGTCCTTGGCTTCTCCATCATTGTTTCTGCAATCCTCGGAATTGCAAGCATTCTATTTATTGGGCGCATTATTTCTAAAAAGCTCAATCAGATTGTCCAGGTAGCCAATGAAATTGCTTCTGGAAACCTGAATGTTATTTCCATTGAATATGAAGGCAAAGATGAAGTAGCAGAGCTTAGCCGTGCCATTAAGTCCATGAAAGAAAAGCTGCAGGCAATGATTCAGGAAATAAATTCTGTTTCAGGATATGTTGCGGAAAGAAGCGGAGAGCTTAATATTGCGGCCAATGAAGTAAAAGCTGCCAGCCAGCAAGTTGCCTCAACGAT
The DNA here is from genome assembly GCF_000518885.1 of Bacillus sp. J33. GTDB lineage: Bacteria > Bacillota > Bacilli > Bacillales > Cytobacillaceae > Cytobacillus. The sequence goes on from NZ_JAEL01000138.1 coordinate 1,462, forward strand.
GCAGGAGCTTTCAGGCGGTGCAGAGGAACAGGCAAGGTCTGCTACCCGCCTATCAGCTATGATGGATGAATATATGGGCAAAGTGGAAGGAGCAGCCAAGAGCGGGCATGAAATTAAGAAGGCGTCAAAAGAAGTGCTGTCACTCACTGAAAATGGGGATAAGCTTATGAGAGAATCCCAGCAGCAAATGGGCTTGATTAATAAAATAATGAAAACATCGGTTGATAAGGTAAATGGGTTAGATGAGCAGACGAAGCATATATCGAGGCTCGTTAATGTTATACAGGAAATTGCAGACCAAACAAATCTTCTTTCTTTAAATGCTGCTATTGAAGCAGCGAGGGCCGGAGAACATGGAAGGGGTTTTGCAGTTGTTGCAGATGAAGTCAGAAAGCTTGCAGAACAAGTTTCATTCTCGGTTTCCGATATTACCAAAATTGTAGCTGGAATACAAACTGAATCCAATAGTGTAGCGGCATCCCTTCAATCCGGCTATTCTCAGGTGGAAAAGGGAACAGAGCAGATCCAATTAACGGGGGAAACCTTTCAAAAAATTTATGAGGCTATTAACTTGATGTCTAAAAACGTTAGCGATATTTCAAGCAGCCTGGAGCAGGTTTCAGAGAGCTCTTCCCATATGAATCAATCGATTGGGAGCATTGCTGCAGTTTCAGAGGAATCAGCTGCTGGCATTGAACAAACCAGTGCTTTGATGGCCCAGACGAATCATTCAATGGAGGGGATTTCCGATAATGCCCAGTCCTTATCCGAACTGGCTAAACAATTAAAAAGTATGATTGCTAAATTTAAGCTATAGAATCAAGGCGTACCTTAAAGGCACGCCTTTTTCTTTGTTTAGGGAATCCTCTTTCGATTTTGAGACCCAGTTTTCAGTGCTAATTAAAGGGTTTTCGTCAGAATTTGTAGAAATATTTATCTATCGGATATCCCAATAGGAGGAAATAGAGTGGTCATAATGAATCAGGAAATCAAGCAGCTCTATGCCAGGATTGAATCATTGGAAAAAGAAAATAAAGCTTTGGCTGAAATGTTCGGCAATGATTCCCTGAGTACAAATATTTTTTCTCAATCAAAGGATGGAATCCTTATTTTTGATCATAGCGATAAAATTGTTGATGCAAATCCGGCGTTTTGCGATAGCATGAATGTGGATAAAGAAGAACTGATGGGTTTATACCTGTCAGATATTGTGCCGGTGAATAAACATTTCAAGCTTGACAGGCAGAGAGAAATATTAAAGATTAAGGAAAGTGTTAGGGGAATCCTCCCGATCAGTAACGGCAAGAAGGTTGCAGAGTTTGATTTTACTACAAGCATACTTAATAAGAGCGGGCTATATATGTGTGTATTAAGGGATGTAACCAGTAAGCGGCTTCTTGAAAAGAAGGTGAAGAAGAATGAAGAGCTATATACAGACCTATTCATCGAGGCTTTGGATGGAATCATTTTTTGGAGGGGAAGCGGGAAAGTCATCAACGCTAATGAAGCAGCCTGCCGAATTTTTGAATGTACACATGATGAGCTCCTAAATAGACGGGTAGGTGATTTCGTATACGAAAAAAATCAAAGATACCGCCGTATAGTGAAAGAACTATACAGTAAAGGCGGCATAAGGGATGAGCTTGTTTTTCTTATGCCAAACGGTCAAATTAAATCATTGGAATTCACAGTTAAATTGAACTCTGTTGACGGCTATCACATGACAATTTTCAGGAATGTAAGCGAACGCCATCGCATGGAACAGGAACTTCGGGAAAGTGAACTAAAATTCCGCCGCATTTTTGAAGGAGCCTTGGAAGGCATTCTCCTCTGGAACGATCAATACCAGCTCGTCGATATTAATCCATCTGGCCAGAGAATGCTCCAGATGTCAAAGGATGAACTGATTGGCCTTTCGCTGCATAGTATCTTGAATGACTGCAATATAACAGATGATGAGCTAAAGCAGCAGATTAGCAGCATACAAAATGATGGACATTCAGGCGGCACCCTATCTATCACTCTAAAATCAGGCAGAAAAAAGTACTTTGAGTTTTCAAATAAGCTCAATGTTTTTTCTAACATAAGCATGACTACCTTTAAGGACATAACAGAAAAACTTGATATGGAAGAGCAGCTTAGGAAATCAGACACTTTAAATGTCATTGGTGAGCTTGCAGCAGGGATTGCCCATGAAATCAGAAATCCTATGACTGCTTTGAAAGGATTTATCCAGCTGCTGGAAGATAGCATTGAGGAAGACCACACCATGTATTTTAATGTGATTACTACAGAGTTGAGCCGAATTGATTCGATTATTAATGAATTTCTCATTCTTGCCAAGCCTCAAGCAGTTAAGTTTATTGAAAAAGATATAATCCAAATTATGAAAGAGACGGTTGACCTGCTAAGTGCCCAAGCTGTACTGCATAATGTTCAATTCAGGACTTATTATGAAAATGACTTGCCTCTGGTTTTCTGTGAACCAAATCAGATGAAAAAGGTATTTATCAATATCATAAAAAATGCGATTGAAGTAATGCCTAAGGGCGGTTATATAACTATTTCACTTCAAAAGTGCAGCGGAAATAAAATCCAGATATCGATCCGGGATGAAGGAACCGGAATACCAAACCATAAAATAAAAAAACTTGGCGAACCATTCTATACCACTAAGGAACGAGGCACTGGACTAGGTTTAATGGTTACATATAAGATTATTGAAGAGCACAAGGGAACAATAGAAGTGGAAAGCAAGCTTGGAAAAGGAACAGTTTTCCACATTTATTTGCCATATATCAAAAAGGCGGGAATGTAATGGAAAGAAGAACTTACAATAAAAAAACAACACCAGTTGGAGATGTCTACATTGTTGTAGAAGGCCAGCGCCTTTCAGCCATTTATATGGGAGAAGAGGATTTTCTGGAAGGGGAAAAAGAGTTTATGCTAACGTTTGACCCTTCTAACTCATTAATAAAAAGGTGCATGCTTCAGCTTGATGAATATTTTAACGGAGATAGAAAGGAATTTGATATCCCAATAGAACCCAAGGGTACAAATTTTCAAAAAGCAGTATGGAAGGAGCTCTCTTTAATCCCATTTGGTGAAACGAGGAGTTATCAGGATATAGCTGTTAAGATCGGGAAAGAAAAAGCTGTTCGTGCTATTGGCCAGGCAAACAAGGCAAACCGCTTGCCAATTATCATTCCATGTCACCGAGTTATTGGAAAAAATAAATCCCTTACCGGGTATGCAGGTACACGGACGGAAATTAAAGAGAAGCTGCTTACGTTGGAAGGCGCAGAATACAAGAAATAATCATACGCTAAAAAGTCACCTTAAAGGTGATTTTTTTTATTGGGAAATTCTGCTTATAATGTTGACGGGATAACAATATTTTGATATATATCTAATTAGATGATAATCGAATTGAGGTGCTTCAAATACATGCAATTAAATCGTTTAGTTTCCTTTTATAAAACGATGGGCGATCCAACTAGAATCAGAATTTTATTTCTTCTAGCAAAAGGGCCGCTGCATGGCCAGGCAATAGCGGGAAAACTGGGACTGACACCGCCGACTATTACACATCATTTAAACAAACTGCGGGATATAAACCTAGTTTACCAGCGCAGAGATAAAAATACGGTTTATTTTTATTTGAATGAATCTGTACTGAAACAGCAGTCAAGCGTACTTGCAAAATTGGCTGATAAAGAGGAGGTTAAGAAAATGGAAGAACTGAACTTAGAAAGTCAAAAAGTAATCGATAATTTCTTCACAAGGGATGGGAAGCTTAAAAATATTCCATCGCAAAGAAAGAAAAAGCTAATGGTTTTTGAGCATCTAATTAAAGGGCTGAAGATGGGCAAGAAATACGAAGAAAAAGAACTAAATGAATATATTAAGCAATTTCATGAAGATTATGCCACAATACGCAGAGAATTCATTATTAATCATTATATGTACAGGGAAAATGGAATCTATGAATTAAATCCGCCGGAAATGTGGGCAAAGATAGAAGGATAATCCAAAATGGGCCCTTTAAATGCAGGGCCCAGCATACTTCTAACGATAAAATTCAGGCTTGCGGTCTGCGAAAATAGGAATCATTTTACGGACTTCTTTCACTTTATCCAGGTCAATATCAGCCTCGAGGATTTCTTCACTCTCCGACCCTTCAGCCAGAACTTCTCCCCAAGGGTCAATAATCATGGAATGGCCAGCAAAAACATTTTCAGGGTCCGAGCCGGCACGGTTACAGGCAATTACATAGCATTGGTTTTCAATAGCCCGTGCAATCAATAGAGTCCGCCAATGGGAAACTCTTGCAAGTGGCCATTCAGCCACCACAAATAACGCTTCTGCCCCTTCTGCTGTATGTGCCCGTATCCATTCCGGAAAACGGATATCGTAGCAAATCATCCCGGCAAATTTCCTGTTTTCCAATGTGAAAGCCCCTTTTGCACTTCCCCCTGTGAGATAAAGGTGTTCATTCATAAGCTTGAATAAATGAAGCTTGCTGTACTTGTGGGCAATATTTCCATTTTTATCGATAACTAATAGAGTATTGAAAACTCCATCTTCAGTTTTATTTGCAACAGATCCGCCTACCAAATGAACTTGATTGTTTTTGGCAATTCTTTTCAAAAAGGCGATGGCTGAAGCCGCATCCTTATCAGCTATTTCCTCTAACCTGGTTAAATCATAGCCCGTCGTCCAAAGCTCTGGCAGGACAATCACATCCGGCTGTGTTTTTAACGCTTTATTTATCATTGTTTCGGCAGCCTTGAAATTCTCTTTAGGTTTACCGAATAAAATATCCATTTGCAAACAAGTGATCTTTAATTTCATGAAAATCCCCCGCAATCATTCTATTTTCATTTACATATGTTAAAATTAGTCCGATAGATAACAATTTTCAAAAAATAACTTTACAACTTATCATTTACGTTATATCATTTGTGACTATATTTTCAATCTTTTTTTTAAGCAGGTGAATACTTTGATTAATTATCCACAATCAGATTTGCTGAAAAGTTTGCCGAAGCAATTTTTTGCTTCTTTGGTAGCGAAGGTGGGGAAGCAGCTTGAACAAGGACATGATGTCATTAATCTTGGGCAAGGCAATCCCGATCAGCCTACCCCTGGCCATATTGTTAAAAGGCTTCAAAGTGCTGCCGAAAAATCAATTAATCATAAATATTCCCCCTTTCAGGGGTTTCCATATTTGAAAAAAGCAGCAGCTGACTTTTATAAAAGGGAATACAGTGTTGACATTGATCCGGAGACAGAAGTAGCCATTTTGTTTGGGGGGAAGGCCGGGCTGGTTGAAATTCCACAATGTCTTTTAAATCCTGGCGACAGTGTATTAGTGCCGGATCCTGGCTATCCGGACTATTGGTCTGGTGTAGCGCTCGCAAAGGCTGAAATGGTGACTATGCCATTAAAGGAGGAGCATAATTTCCTGCCTGACTACAGCGAACTGCCAAAAGAACAGCTTGATTCTGCTAAATTGATGTTCCTTAATTATCCTAACAACCCGACAGGAGCAGCGGCAAGCGAAAAGTTTTTCAAGGAAACAGTAGAAATTGCCCGAGAGCATGGGATTTGCGTTGTTCATGATTTTGCATATGGGGGTATAGGGTTTGATGGCAAAAAGCCTGTCAGTTTTCTTCAGGCTGACGGATCGAAAGAAGTGGGGATTGAAATCTATACGCTTTCGAAAACGTATAATATGGCAGGCTGGAGAATTGGTTTTGCAGTAGGAAATGCGAGTGTTATTTCCGCATTGAATCTTTTGCAGGATCATCTTTATGTCAGCCTGTTCGGAGCAGTTCAGGAAGCAGCTGCAGCTGCGTTAACTGAATCACAAGATTGTGTCAAAGAGCTGAATGCACTTTATGAATCCAGGAGGAATACATTGATTTCTGGTCTTCTGCAAATCGGCTGGGATGTGAAAGCTCCTGAAGGTTCTTTCTTTGCCTGGTTAAAAGTGCCTGAAGGTTTTTCATCAGAGGAATTTGCTGATCATTTGCTTGAAAAAGCGCATATTGCGGTTGCCCCTGGCATTGGGTTTGGAAACTATGGAGAAGGATATGTGCGTGTAGGCCTGCTAACCTCTGAGGAAAGGCTTAAAGAAGCAGTGGATCGAATTAAAAAGTTAAACTTATTTTAATTTTTTAGCATAAATAATTGACAATCAGGTTGAACCCTGTCATAATCCTAATTAAATTTTAATTCAAAATTAACCAAATACTTATTTTCGTTTTCTTATCAAGAGCAGGCGGAGGGACTAGCCCTATGAAGCCCGGCAACCGACTTATTTTAAAGCACGGTGCTAATTCTTGCAGCTTTACTAAGCTGAAAGATAAGAAGATGTTAGTTTATGCTGCTAACCTCTTCTTATGGAAGAGGTTTTTTTATTGAGATATTTTGTCAGCACTGAAAGGAAGAAAAATTTATGAGTGAAATTATTGCAACTTACTTAATTCATGATGCAAAACATAATCCTGAGAAAAAAGCAGAGGAGATTGCTTTAGGCTTGACAGTCGGTTCATGGACCCATTTGCCTGAGCTTGAAAAGAATCAGCTCCGCAAGCATAAAGGCAGGGTTGTTTCGGTCGAGGGCATTTTAACGGAAGAAGGAAGAAAGGAAACGGCCGCCATCATAAAAATCGCTTACCCAACTGCGAATTTTAGTCCGGACTTGCCGGCGATCTTAACGACCGTATTCGGAAAGCTCTCACTTGACGGAAAAATAAAATTAATAGATTTACAGTTTTCTGAGGAACTTAAAAGCTTCTTTCCAGGGCCGCGGTTTGGGGTTGAAGGGATAAGAAAAAAGCTGGGTGTCCAGGACCGGCCGCTGCTTATGAGCATCTTTAAAGGGGTTCTTGGCAAAGATATGGACTTCTTAACCTCACAGCTGCGAGAACAGGCACTTGGCGGCATCGACATTGTGAAAGATGATGAAATTTTATTTGAAAATGAGCACACTCCTTTTGAAAAAAGGATTTTGGAAGGAAAGAAGATTCTCTCCCAAGCCTATGACCAAACCGGTCATCGAACGCTTTATGCAGTGAATTTAACAGGCAGGACATTTGACTTAAAAGAAAAAGCCAGAAAAGCTGCAAGCCTTGGTGCAGATCTCCTGCTGTTTAATGTCTTTTCTTATGGGCTGGATATATTGCAGGAGTTAAGAGAGGATGACGAGATAGGGCTTCCGATCATGGCACACCCAGCCGTAAGCGGTGCCCTTTCTGCTTCAAGCATCTATGGAATCTCTTATTCTCTGATTCTGGGCAAGCTTCTTAGATACGCAGGAGCCGATTTATCTCTATTTCCATCTCCATATGGTTCAGTTGCGCTTGAAAAGGAGCAGGCACTTTCCATCGGAGAAGCATTAACGAACAAAGATACTTTCAAACGAACTTTTCCTGTACCGTCAGCAGGTATTCATCCTGGGCTTGTGCCGCTGCTTTTCCGGGATTTTGGAACAGACAGTGTGGTCAATGCTGGCGGAGGAGTGCATGGGCATCCAGATGGAGCAAGAGGAGGCGGACTAGCCTTCAGACAGGCTATTGATTTAACACTGGAAGGGATATCATTAGAAGATATTCCTTTACACTATCCAGAATTGAGAAAGGCAATTGATTTATGGGGATCCGCAAAGGTGGAAGTTTAAAATGGCTAATATAAAAGTTTTTTGTGATTTTGACGGTACTATTACAGAAAAAGACAACATCATTAGCATCATGAAAAAATTTGCACCCCCTGAATGGGCAGGACTTAAAGATAAAGTATTGTCACAGGAAATGTCGATCCAGGAAGGAGTAGGGAGGATGTTTTCCCTCCTTCCAAGCACCCTTAAGGAAGATATTATTGAATTTATATTGGAAAATGGCAGGATAAGAGCTGGGTTTCAGGAATTCGTGGATTATTTAAAAGAAGAAAACATACCGCTTTATATTGTCAGCGGCGGCATTGATTTTTTTGTAAAGCCTGTACTGGAGAAGTATGGTCCATTTGAAGCTGTTTTTTGTAATGCTTCAGATTTTAGCGGAGAAAAAATTAACATATTATGGCCATATAGCTGTGATGATGAATGCAAAAACAATTGCGGATGCTGCAAACCTTCCATTATGAGAAAGCTTGAAACTGAGGATGCTTTTAAAATAGTTATCGGAGATTCTGTTACCGATTTGGAGGCAGCCAAACAGGCAGACCTGGTCATTGGAAGGGACCTGCTGCTGGATAAAAGCAAAGAAATGAACCTTAATTATCGCGCTTTTGAAACGTTCTATGATTGCATAGCGGTTTTAAAAAATATAAATGGGGTGAGAGTATGAGCAAACTCAAAGAGAGATGGCATGAGCTTGCTGATATTAAAGACGAGCTGGCAGAGAGAGACTGGTTTATGGGAACAAGCGGAAACCTGGCGATTAAGGTTAGCGACAGCCCAATTCAATTCCTTGTTACAGCAAGCGGCAAGGATAAAAGAAAAAGGACAGATGAGGATTTCCTTTTAGTTGATGAATCTGGCCGCCCAGTTGGGGAAACCCAACTGAAGCCTTCAGCAGAAACGCTGCTGCATGTAGAGATTTATCGGAAAACGAAAGCGGAATGCAGCCTTCATGTACATACGATTGACAATAATGTCATATCGGAAATCTACGGTGACCAGGAAGCTGTCACATTCAAGGGACAAGAGCTGATTAAAGCGTTTGATAAATGGGAAGAGGATGCTGTTCTCCGTATTCCGATTATTCCGAATCATGCACATATTCCGACGCTGGCTAAGTGTTTTTCATCCCATTTATATGAAGATTCAGGTGCTGTCTTAATTAGAAACCATGGAGTAACTGTATGGGGAAGAACCTCTTTTGAGGCAAAAAAAATTCTTGAGGCTTCAGAATTTCTGTTTCGTTATCAGTTACGGCTCCTCGAGCATAAGCCTAATCAGCTGTTCAAGGTAGTGTAATGAAATTTTAGGATATCGCTTATTGACTTTGTTTTAATATTTATAATGGGTTGTGATATGGCTAATAGCTTATTTACCATCGTGTTGGTTGAAGCAGAAGCAGGGGATTCTCGAAAATAATCTATAATTGAAAGGGTTGAGTACTTTGGCATACATTGTTTTGCAGAATACAGGGAAAGAAATCAGGAATCAGGAAGAGGTTGCAGCATTTTTGGAAAAGCAGGAAGTTATTTATGAGCAATGGGCGATAGATAAGCTTCCTAAAAATCTACAGGAAAAATATTTGCTTTCAGACGAAGAAAAAGATGAGATTTTAAACACCTTTGCAGCAGAGATCAAAGATATTTCCGAAAGAAGAGGGTATAAGGCACAAGATGTTATTTCCCTTTCGGAGAATACGCCAAACTTGGAAAAGCTGCTTCAGAATTTCCAGCAGGAACACCATCATACAGATGATGAGGTAAGATTTATTGTCAGTGGTCATGGTGTTTTTATCATCCAGGGAAAAGATGGCGAATTTTTTGAGGTGTTCTTGAACCCTGGAGACTTAATATCTGTACCAGAAAATATTCGCCACTATTTTACCTTGCAGGAAGACCGAAAGGTCGTTGCGATCAGGATTTTTGTAACAACAGAAGGCTGGGTCCCAATCTATGAAAAAGATGAAGTTCATAATTAAGTTGAATCCTTTTGCCAAACGGCAAAAGGATTTTTATTATAGGTTTTAAAACCACGTGCTCTGCACGTGTGAAAACAAAGCTTCTAGAGTGGTAATGTGACATAAAAAAACTCCTATCGTTATAATAGAAACTGGCCGTCAAACCAACTTCTATATAACGAAAGGAGCAGTACTCATGAGTGACAATAGTTTATCACATACCAGGTGGAATTGTAAGTACCACATCGTTTTCATCCCAAAATACAGAAGAAAAGTAATTTATGGAAAGTTGAGACGAGATATAGGAGCGATATTGAGAAGGCTGTGTGAAATGAAAGATGTGGAAA
>NZ_JAEL01000139.1 GCF_000518885.1 Bacillus sp. J33
TATATGGCCATGGACCAGAGAGAAGCAAACTTATTCTTTCACTTGATTAATCATTTGTACGAACGAAGTTCGATCATCCTGACTTCAAATAAAAGTCCAGATGAGTGGGGTAATTTAATTGGGGACCAAGGGATTACAACAGCTATTTTAGATCGCTTACTTCATCGTGTGGAAGTCATCCATGGAGGTGAAAACGAGGAAAGTCATCGCATGAAAAACCGGAAAAGCATTTTTTCAGCAGAAGTGTAAAAAGGAAACGAGCAAAAAGTGTAAAATTCAACTTGACGTCTACACACTATCTGCTCAAATGCGCTATTCTACCTTGGAAGCGATTTTTGAAGTGGACGAAGAAGTGCAGAGGAAGCTGGATCCCAAGAGGCGGGTAGAGATCAGGGAGTTTATCATCCGATCATTGGAAGCTGGCGAGGATTTCTATTTCTCACCATTCGTTTTTTCGGCTAGAGGCGCCATTACAGAAGCGGCAGATGGATGGGAGCTGGCCCCCGGCAGCAAATTGTACATAATCGACGGCCAGCATCGCAATGCCAGCATTTCTTCAGCTATAAGCCATTTGAAATCAAGAAAAGAATCAGCCGAGGAAACAGGACAAACGGAAGAAGCAAAGGTTCTGCAGACATACATAGAAAAGCTGAAGGAATATCCCGTTGCCATGCAGGTGTATTTGAACCTGACCAGGCAGGAGGAGAGGCAGCTTTTTACGGATATTAATACTGAAAGAAGAGAAGCAAACATCGGACAGGTCATGCGCTATGATAAGCGTGACGAGTATACTGAGTTAACAAGAAACACAGCCAAGCAGCTGCAAGATCTATTTGAAATCGAACAAAACCTTTCCAGAACATCACTCCACAGCTCCGCACTTACATCTTTAGCCACCATGAGAAAATCAATCATCGCCTTATTTGAAGGAATAGTAACAGTGAAAAACGGTCCCCCTTACATTCGGTGCAGCCCGAATGAAGTTGAAGAAACCGCAGCAGAATTTTTCCGCATCTGGCCACAAATTTTTCCTAAGCAAAGTGCAGACAGAATAAAATATGTAAGCGGTTATTCAGGTATTCAGATCGCTCTCGCTTATTGTGCCAACCAGCTGACTAGAACCCATAACTTGTCGTACAAAGAGGCCATACATGAACTTAAAAGGCTAAAACATAAATGCAGCTGGAAGCATGCCGATCCAATGTTCAGCCACCTGTACGATGTCAGCACTGCCAGGATTAAGGGCCACTCTTCAACAAGGAAAATCCAGCAAACAGCATTAGAGTTTAAAAAGATAATCGAAACAGGGAGGCCTCAGCTGTGATCGTTCATGAGATCTTTTCAAAGCGGCAGACATTTATTACGTTTCCCGTTGCTGAATTAGTCCGTTTGTATAAAGAGGGACAGCTTGCACTGCGTGAGACGAACCAGCTTCATGTGAGACGGATAAAAAAATATATCTTCTCGAATGCTGCTGGCGGGGAAATCTTTCTGCCGCCCCTTGTGGCTTCAGTTAAAAAGGGGATGCTGGACGGGAAGGTTCCAGAAAAACTAAGAATTGTAGACGGGTCTCATCGGTTGAAAGCCCTGCTTCAGCTGGAGGATCAAATTTTTATGAGCATGAAAAGTGAAAACAATGCAGATATTCGAAACGCCTATCATCTTCAATATTTACTAGAGCAGACAGAGCTGGCTGTTCAGGTGCTGGAAGGGCTATCGCAAGAGGAGGAGAATCAGCTTTTCATTGACTTGAATACAAAAGGAAAACAGGTGGCTTTATCGAAGAGGATTGCCTATGATTCCAGAAACAGCTTAAACGGCATTACAAACCGAATTCTGCAATCAAATGCCAAGCTGAAGGAAGCAGGGGTGGAAACGGAGAAGAGGTCCATGATCCGGCCAGCTAATAAAAAGTTCCTCTCATTGTCGCAGCTGCGCCTGCTTGTTGCTACTTTTCTTGCAGGAAAGGTATTGGGAAGACCGGAGGAATGGAAAGGGAATCATGAGCTGACAGAAGAAGAGTACATGGAATTAGTGAACCTTTGGCTAGAAAAACTCTTTACCTTTTATCCGCCTGATAGAATCGGAAACTATCATGAAACCATGCTGGCAAGCTTCCCGCTTATTCAGGCAATCGCTCTGTTTGCGATTAAAGACTGGAAAGACAAGCCCTTTTCGGAAAAGAAGATAGAGATAGCTGAAAGAATGGACAGCATTAAAGAAATTGACTGGAGGAGCGGGAATCTGGAATGGAGGAAATTTGAGGGGTCCCTTAGAGGGGATACCTTTTTTCTGGCGAAAAATAAACGCCATATTGATCAGCTTTCAGATTGGCTGGAGAGGAAAAGGAGGTGAGTTATATGTAATAAAAATAAAAACCCTCAGGCGGGTCCGGGAAGACAATAGCCTGAGAGTTTCAAGTGAGATGGAGTTTACCAGCTCATAAGTTAGTATACTCCTAAAATTGCATTATTTAAATAGTAAAGTATCGAGGAGGTTTAACTTAATAATGGAATCTACTATAATCAGCAAGTATATTATCGTTCCTGAAACGAAATCAATTAGAGCAGAGTTTGATGAGAAAGGGAATTGCCGGAGTATTGTTATGGAAGGGAATTATACTTTTACAGTAGATATGAAACCAGTGGAGATTATTAATGCAAGCCTTAAATATTATGGGTTTGACCTGAATGGCGCGATAAGCGGATCGAAATCAGTTATTGGCTCATGTCAGGCTCCACCTATTCGTATTCCGGGAAGGATGAACATGTACTGGTTTCCGCATACCTTGCCACATCATGATGAGTGTGTGTGGTTCGCTCTTCATCATGTAGAAGCGATACTGCCTGAGGGCGAAGACCTATCGAGGATCTATCTAAAAGGCGGCCCTTGCTTTAAGCTGAACACTACCGCAAAAGCTCTTTCAGAAAAATATGACCGGACCGAGAAGTACGAAACAAAGATATCCAAACGGACTGAAAACACCTTAAGCTTTATTATGGAAAGAACAACGGATATCTACTCGGTTGAAAAAGGGAAGCGAAATTATGTGATCACACGGAAGAAAGATTAATTAGAAAAAGATGCTGATATTCTTGATCTTTCAAACATAAGTTATTGGGAGTTTTATATTTTTTTGGCTAAAGACTTGGATGGGCATATTCCTGAACAAAGACCGATGAATCTTGTTATGTTTAAAAAGAATGAATTTTCACTTTGCCCCCTTATCCCGCAAAGGTAATCAAAAATAGACAAATCGAGACACTGTCTCGTTTTGTCTATTTTTTTTTGAATAATATTTCACTGAATTGTTGAAAAATTAGGGCTTTGTTTTTTGGCACGGTTCTTGCATTTAAAAGGCTGTAATGAATTTTTTCAAGGAGGCTGAAAGAATGAGAACATTGGAGAGCAAAGATGTAGCTTTAACGAAGGAGAAAGCTCAGTGGATGTATCAGAAAATGTCTGAAATCCGCAAGTTTGAGGACAGAGTTCATGAGTTATTTGCACAAGGGATCCTGCCTGGATTTGTTCACTTATACGCAGGCGAAGAGGCAGTCGCCGTAGGGGTTTGTGCTCATTTGAATGATAAAGATAGCATAACAAGCACACATCGCGGACATGGTCATTGTATTGCCAAAGGCTGTGATTTAAACGGAATGATGGCTGAAATTTATGGAAAGGTCACAGGGTTATGTAAAGGTAAGGGCGGATCCATGCATATTGCCGACTTTGATAAAGGGATGCTTGGTGCAAATGGAATCGTTGGAGGAGGGTTTCCGCTCGCATGTGGTTCAGCCTTAACGGCCAAGTATAAAAAGACCGACAATGTAAGCGTTTGCTTCTTTGGTGATGGTGCCCAAAATCATGGAACGTTCCATGAAGGAATTAATTTGGCTGCGATTTGGAAGCTCCCAGTTGTATTCGTTGCTGAAAATAACGGGTATGCAGAAGCTACGCCTTTTTCTTATGCATCGAGCTGTAAATCCATTGTCGATCGTGCAATTGCCTATAATATTCCTGGCATTAAGGTGGATGGAAAGGATGTACTGGCTGTCTACCAGGCTGCAGAAGAAGCTGTTCAAAGGGCAAGACGCGGTGAGGGGCCAACCCTTATTGAATGTGTGACTTACAGAAATTATGGCCACTTTGAAGGGGATGCCCAAACCTATAAAGCAGCACAAGAAAAAGAAGAGCATAAGCAAGAGAAGGATGCCATTCTTCTATTTAGAAATCATCTATTAAGTGAGCAGCTTATGGCTGAACAGGAGATAGCAGCGATAGAAAAATCTGTCGAGGAAGCAGTGAACCAAGCTGTAAAGTTTAGTGAAGAAAGTCCGTATCCAAGTGCATCTGAGCTGTTAACCGATGTATACGTCTCCTATTAGCAGATAAAAGCTTAACGGCTTAAAAGTTAAACAGCATTTAATCATTCAAAGATGCTGAGATAATTCTGATGATCAAATTAAAAGGAGGGTGCTTTCATGACAAGAAATTTGAGTATGTCAGGTGCAATTAATGAGGCGATGAAGCTTGCCATGCGCAAGGACGAAAATGTCATTTTGATGGGTGAGGATGTTGCCGGAGGGGCTCAAGTAGATCACTTGCAAGATGAAGATGCATGGGGAGGCGTGCTTGGGGTCACGAAAGGGCTTGTGCAGGAATTTGGCCGGGAGCGAATTTTAGATACGCCGATTACCGAAGCGGGATATATGGGTGCTGCGATGGCAGCAGCATCAACCGGGCTTCGACCAATTGCGGAATTAATGTTTAATGACTTTATTGGAAGCTGTTTAGATGAAGTATTAAATCAGGGAGCAAAGTTCCGTTACATGTTTGGGGGCAAGGCACAGGTTCCCGTTACAATCAGGACCATGCACGGTGCTGGATTTAGAGCGGCTGCACAGCATTCTCAAAGTTTATATGCGTTATTTACTGCGATTCCAGGTGTGAAGGTGGTCGTTCCATCAACCCCATATGAGGCAAAGGGCTTGCTGCTTGCTGCGATTGAGGATAATGATCCAGTCATCTTTTTCGAAGATAAAACCCTCTATAATATGACTGGTGATGTTCCAGAAGGCTATTATACAATCCCAATTGGCAAAGCAGATATTAAACGGGAAGGAACGGACGTGACGATTGTTGCAATCGGCAAGCAGGTTCAGACCGCATTGGAAGCTGCAGAACAGCTGTCTGTAAAAGGAATTGAATTGGAGGTAGTCGATCCGCGGAGCTTGTCGCCATTAGATGAAGAAACAATACTTTCCTCTGTAGAAAAAACAAACAGACTTATTGTTATTGATGAAGCAAATCCAAGATGCAGTATTGCGACAGATATTGCAGCACTTGTGGCTGATAAAGGATTCGATTTCCTTGATGCACCGATCAAGCGGATTACAGCCCCTCATACACCTGTACCGTTCTCTCCGCCGCTGGAGGATATTTATCTGCCGAAACCAGAGCGGGTGGTTCATGTAGTATCGGAATTATTAGGTACACCTCTTGAAGTATAAAGCAGGAATGGAAAGGTGAGATAAACATGTCAGTAGAAGTTGTGATGCCAAAGCTGGGAATGGCCATGAAAGAAGGTACGGTGTCAATATGGAACAAGCAAGTCGGGGATCAGGTTGGTAAAGGAGAACCGATTGCGAGTGTAAGCTCGGAAAAAATTGAAATAGATGTTGAATCTCCAGCAGAGGGGACCGTATTGGAAATAACGGTTCCCGAAGGAGAGGGAGTCCCTCCCGGAACGGTTATTTGTTATATTGGCCATCCAGGTGAAGAAATTAATTCTGTAAAGGCTTCTGTACAAGCTCAAAAGCCTGTAGCGGTAGCAGAATCTCCCGCAAAACAAAAATCAGAGCATAATGGACCGGCGAAATCCGCTCGAGATCGCGTGAAAATTTCTCCAGTAGCGAGGAAAATGGCAGAAGCGGGCGGCCTTGCTCTTGATAACATCCAAGGTACAGGGCCTGGAGGAAGAATTACGAAGGAAGATGTTCAGGAAGCTTTGAAGCTTTCACGTAAGCCTCAAGCAGAAGAAAAGAAGGAAGTTGACAAAACCATCATCGAGCCGCAGGAAGAGATTCAGGTGACCCCAGTTTCTGGAATCCGAAAGGTTATTGCAGGAAGAATGCAGGACAGTCTGCAAAAAACAGCACAGCTGACCATGAACATGAAGGCAGATGTCACAGACTTAATCGCTTTACAAAAGCAATCAGCAGAAACCGTTCAAAATCGTTATGAGAATAAATTAACGATGACTGATTTTATCGCAAGAGCTGTTGTGCTATCGCTTCAACAGCATCCGCAAATGAATAGTGCCTATATCGATGAAAAAATTCATTTATTTAAGCATGTGCATCTTGGGATGGCTGTTGCCATTGATAAGGGCTTGGTTGTTCCAGTTATTCACCATTCTGAAAGGCATTCACTCATTGAATTGTCACGAAGCATTAAAGCGCTGGCACAAAAGGCTAGACAAGGGCAGCTTAGCAATGAAGAGATGCAGGGTTCCACCTTTACGATCAGTAATCTCGGCTCTTACGGAGTTGAGCACTTTACACCGATCTTAAATCCGCCTGAATCCGGGATTCTTGGTGTTGGCGCTGTCTATGATGCACCAGTTTATATAGGTGAAAAACTCGAAAGAAGAAGCATCCTGCCTCTCAGTCTAACATTTGACCACCGTGTTCTGGATGGAGCTCCGGCTGCAGCATTTTTGCAATCGGTCAAACAGTTTTTAGAAGAGCCAGTCACGATGCTTTTATAGAAAGGAGGGAATGCTTTGGGATCGATCGCCATTATTGGAGGCGGACCTGCTGGATATGTAGCCGCAATTACTGCGGCCCAGCAGGGACAGGAAGTCACCATTATTGAACAGGGGCCTCTTGGAGGAACATGCTTAAATGAAGGCTGTATGCCAACAAAATCACTTTTACAAAGTGCTGAAGTATATAGTCAGCTAAATCATGCCGCAGAGTTTGGGGTTCGTCTGCCATCCGGGCAAATAGAAATGGATTGGAATGCCGTCCAGGAGCGTAAAAACAGGATCGTTTCAACCCTTGTTCAAGGGATTCAATATTTAATGAAGAAAAATAGAGTGAAGGTAATAAAAGGAACGGCCTCGTTCATAACAAGTCAAGTTCTGCGGATTGATAGCAGCGGAAAACAAGAAGAGATCAAGGCAGATAATGTCATCATTGCAGCAGGCTCAGAACCTGTCCAATTGCCATTCGCTCCTTTTGATGGAAATTGGGTGATTCATAGCGGCCAGGCGATGTCGCTGCAGTCGATCCCTGACTCATTGTTAATTATTGGCGGAGGTGTAATAGGCTGCGAGTTTGCCAGTGTTTTTAGCAGAATGGGAACCAAAGTCACTATGGTCGAGATGGCGGATCAGCTGCTTCCGGGAGAAGATGAAGATATCGCATCGATCCTGCATAATCAGCTTGAACGTGATGGTGTAGCCATTTACCCTTCTGCTAGTCTTAAAGATTTAGATTCAAGCCGAAAGAGAGCGATCATCGAAGACGATAACGGTCTCCATGAAATTCATTCAGACTTAGTTCTCGTGTCCATTGGCCGTAAGCCTAGGGTGAATCACTTGGGTCTTGAGAATATAGGGATTAATTTTTCCAAACAAGGAATCCATGTGAATGAGCAAATGCAAACGAACATTCCATCTATATATGCATGCGGAGACATAATCGGGGGAATTCAGCTTGCCCATATGGCTTTCCATGAAGGAAAGGTGGCTGCTATAAATGCATGCGGGATTGATGCCCAAGTTAATAATAGTGCTGTTCCCCGGTGTATCTATACATCACCTGAAATTGCCTCCGTAGGTTTAACCGAAAAGCAAGCAAGGGAAAAATATGGCGATATAAGAATAGGGGAATTTCCATTTTCAGCAAACGGCAAGGCGTTAATTGCCAATGAACGCGCTGGCAAGGTAAAGGTTTTAATCGAACCGGAATTCGGCGAAGTTCTTGGAATTTCCATCGTTGGAGCGCATGCAACAGAACTGATTGGGCAAGGGGCCGTTATGCTTCATGCAGAACTGACAGCAGACATACTGGAAAATTTCATCGCTGCCCATCCAACCCTATCTGAAGCCATTCATGAAGCGGTGCTCAGTGCCGTTGGACAAGCTGTGCATGTTTAATAGGGGAGGCAATTAAATGAAAGCTGCTCTTTGGTATGACACAAAAGATATCCGTGTCAAAACGATTCCTGAGCCTTCGCTTGAAAAAGATCAGGTGAAGGTAAAGGTGTCTTATTGTGGAATATGCGGGTCAGATTTGCATGAATACTTGGCAGGTCCCATTTTTATCCCGGCAGAAGAACCCCATCCAATCTCGAAGGACAAGGCGCCGATTGTCATGGGCCATGAGTTTGCTGGTGTGGTCGCTGCAGTTGGGGAAGAAGTAACGGATATTGATGTGGGTGACCGGGTATGTGTAGAACCGATTTACAGCTGCGGAACATGCCATTCCTGCCGTAAAGGACATTATAATGTGTGTGAACAATTAGGTTTCATAGGTCTATCTGGCGGGATAGGCGGTTTTTCGGAATACAGTGTGGTGCCATCTAAGATGATTCATAAAATTCCGGACCATATGACATGGGAACAAGCAGCTCTTGTTGAGCCAACAGCAGTTGCCGTGCACGCTGTTCGCCAAAGTGAAATGAAGATTGGGGATTCCATCGCAGTTATTGGCACAGGACCAATCGGTTTACTGGTTATTCAAGCCGCTAAAGCTGCGGGTGCAAGCAAAATTATGGCGGTAGAGGTTTCGCCAGAACGGCGGGAAATAGCCAAACAAGCTGGTGCAGACCTTATCATTAATCCCTTAGAAAGAAACCCTGTTCAAGCAATAAAAGAATATACAGATGGACTTGGGGCTGATGTTGCATTTGAGGTAGCTGGAATCGAGGCTACCATAAATGTCGCGATTGAATCAACAAGAGCTGAAGGGAATGTAGTAAATATTAGCATATGGGAGAAACCTGCCAGCATACCGGTAAATCAATTTATTTTAACAGAGAGAAAAATGACCAGTATCATAGCTTATCGAAATATTTTCCCGCAAGTGATTCAATTGATTGCCAATGGACAAATTAAAGCAACAGAGTTGATCACCAAGAAAATCTCCCTTGATCAAATTGTTTCTGAAGGATTCGAAGCATTAACCAAAAACAAGAACCAAATAAAAATACTGGTAGACCCTTCATTATAAAAGGCTCTTTTCGTAAAGTTTGTTGCTTTTTGAAGGCGAACTTATTTTAACAAACTGGGTTGATTGTAGCGGAGGGCACTTGGCTCCTGCCCGGAAGAGAGGGAAGTGGGAGACCCCACAGGCGAAGCCAAGGAGGCTCTCATTCCTCTCTAAGGAAAGCAAGTGCCCCGTGCTGAAATCAACGGGCAAAATGTATGCGGCCTTAAAATTTATCAAGACCTAATTCGTAAAAAGTTATATAAAATAGAGGTTGATATATAGTAGTCATGTATATATGTATCAGCCTCTTACTTCTTTTTCTATAATCGTCCTTTAATGGAAGATTAACTATTTTAAGAATACTTTATCTCCCACATTTACAATACCGTTACGTTCAACCTTAGCCCAAACACCAAACGTTGCACCATGATGTTTAACTAAAGTTCGCAGTAAACGATTATCCTGTCGTAGTTCCTCTTGATGATTATTAACCATTACACATCTTTGAAGTGGGGCCATAACTCTTAGGGTTGCTGTCGTTCCAATCTTGATTTGCTGGCCAACCCAGTTATCCTCTATAAATCCGGTTGATTCTGTATCAATTAAGAGATTGGCTCTAAAGCGTCGAGGGTCTACAGGCTCTCCTATTTGCTGACTCAGCATACGTAAGGATGAAGTCGTAATGATACTGATTGGTCCCTCGTCAAAATGCGATATTGATTCTTCTCGCACTAAGGTTACTGGAAATCCTAGTCGCTCACTTAAAGCCTTATCTACGGCATTATCGTCACCTCGATATTCCACTCCATCAGGCATGGTTACAATGGGAATATCCCTTTCATACCTTGCTCGAAAATTAAATAGGCCTTTCATATGTTGAAAACGGCGAGTTGTTTTTCCACTACCGAACTTTCCGGTCATGTCTTTTATCGCCCACAAACGGTCTCCTAAGAACCCGCGATTATCAATAGGTATTGAAAACAAAGACTCTCCTAAAATTGATTTTACAGGAAACCGACGAATTTCTTTGACTTTCCATGCAAGTTCATTATTATAATTCAAAGTTTTCCCCCCTGTTATAAAACAACCTGCTTCATAATCTGGCCCTATACATAAAGAAAGAGCGTAATTCTTATTCTGGAATTGCGCCCGATTATGGAAGATCATTTATATTTGTCTTATTGAAGCTAAGCTAGTATTTACTTAATAAAAAACCTTGTATGATACAAATAATGAAAATAAAAAAGCAATAATAAAATTAAGATGGTTCTACTACCTGTCTAATTGTATAAAAAATGCCAGTTGTTTCATCTACATGTACATCTGGAAACCCGTTTGCCCTCTCAACAGCATCCTTCCCCTCTTTTGTATATCCTGTACTAATTTCAAAGTGATTCCCATGATAAGACTCATACGGAATAATCCATTGTGGTTGATTGTTAAGCGCTTGCCTTATTTGGAAGTCTTGCGAAGATAAAACAGTATATTCGCCACTCTCATAAACTAATTCGGAAACGGATGTCACTCTGTTTTCGCGCAACGTAATAATGAATTTATCTTTTCCTACCTTTATCTCTCCTCGCACATCATCTTTTGTCAATCCTTCGTCCTTTAGCCAATAAGAGATGGCTTTGTCAGCTGAAGAGTACCATCTTTGCCCCCTGATCTCAGTGGGATATTCATTCACAAGCATCCACGTAGCTAATAAGAGCATAATAGACCAAAAGGATAGTAAGCTGGTCATGACTCTATTCATGGGATCCTCCTTTTTCACTTTATTGGACTTTAATAATTGTACGGATTTATCGAATAAATGTTTCATAAATTCTCTATTTAAACAATCCTGGACCTTTGTTTTAAGAAATAGTAGCCAGATGTCAGCTTGGATCTGAACTGATGCACCCTTTTTAGTTTAAGTTATCATGAACGAAACTAGCTCCTTACTCGTAACACCGTAGGTTAATTTGGTTACACTGTTTACTGGAAAAGCAAACCAAATCAGAGCTACATTACGGAAGGAGCTAGTTATTATGAAGGATACCATAAAATATGTAGGTTTAGACGTTTCAAAAGAAAAAATTGCCGTTGCCATTGCAGATGAGGGTCGAGATGAGCCAAGGTATTGGGGAATGATTCCTAACACTCCGGAATCCATTAGAAAATTAGTAAAAAAGCTTGGAGAAAAAGAGAATCTTCGAGTGTGCTATGAAGCTGGTCCAACTGGCTATGG
>NZ_JAEL01000140.1 GCF_000518885.1 Bacillus sp. J33
TAACACAGGGCAACCCGGAAGACCAAAGCAATTTCATGGGTCCTGTCATTGACCAGAGCGCATTTGACAAGATCATGAGCTATATCGAAATCGGCAAAGAAGAAGGCAAGCTGATGACAGGCGGAGAAGGAGACAGCTCTAAAGGCTTCTTCATCAAACCGACTGTATTCGCCGATCTGGANCCGGAAGCACGCCTGATGCAGGAAGAAATNTTCGGGCCGGTTGTCGGCTTCACAAAAGCAAAAGACTTCGACCATGCGCTTGAAATTGCGAACAATACAGAATACGGCTTAACAGGTGCAGTGATCACGAAGAACCGTGAGCATATCCAAAAAGCGCGTGAAGATTTCCATGTTGGAAACCTATACTTCAACCGCGGATGTACAGGCGCAATCGTTGGATACCAGCCATTCGGCGGATTCAACATGTCAGGAACGGACTCAAAAGCAGGCGGCCCTGACTACATTCTGCTTCATATGCAGGCGAAAACAACTTCTGAAATGTATTAATATAAAAAAATCCCTCTTCACATTTGCGAAGAGGGATTTTTTTATGCTTATTTCTTGAGAGCAGATTTGTATTGATTGTATTGCTCTTGTACTTCTTTTGAGGGCTCCTTGTCTAGAAGGCTGACGATAATAATCGCTAATCCTGCAAACAGGAAGCCAGGAGCCAATTCATATAAATCGAACAGTCCGCCGGTAAGCTGTGCCCAAACGATAACGGTAACAGCACCGACAATAATACCTGCAAGTGCCCCGTTTCTTGTCATGCGTTTCCAGAATAAGCTCAGGATGATAACAGGCCCAAAGGCAGCACCGAATCCAGCCCAAGCATAACTGACAAGTTCCAATACCTTGCTTTCAGGGTTATACCCTAGGAAGATTGCAATAATTGCAATGCCCAGTACAGCAATTCTGCCAACAATCATTTCTTCCTTTTTGGAAGCATTTCTTCTAAATATAGATTTATAGAAATCCTGTGCCAATGCACTTGAAGAAACGAGCAATTGAGAGTCAACAGTGCTCATGATTGCTGAGAGAATGGCTGCTAATAAAAATCCAGCTACCCATGGATTAAATAAAACTTGGGAAAACATGATAAATACAGTTTCAGAATTGTTAAGTGGGGTATCTGCAAAGTATGCAATACCTGCGAATCCTATAAACAGTGCTCCAAAAAGGGAAAGAACCATCCATGTCATTCCGATGAAGCGTGCTTTAGGAACATCATTAGTTGATTTTAATCCCATAAAGCGAACAAGGATATGCGGCTGGCCAAAATAGCCAAGTCCCCAAGCCAATAGAGATACAACGCCAACAAAAGTGGCACCTGAGGCTACATCCAAATGAGTTGGATCTATTGTGCCGATTTGCTCTAATGTCTCATTCCATCCGCCAAGTTCCTGGATCGCAATAATTGGAATAATGATCAAAGCAAGGAACATTAAAATACCTTGGATGAAATCTGTCCAGCTGGCAGCCAAAAATCCGCCAAAGAAAGTATAAGATAGAATTACTCCAGCTCCAACCCAAAGTGCAACCGTGTAATCCATTCCAAATGAATTTTCTAATAGAATGGCACCTCCAACAAGGCTGGAAGAAGTATAGAAAGTGAAAAAGATTAGGATAACAACTGCAGAAACTACACGAAGCATTTTAGAAGTGTCATAGAATCGGTTTTCAAAATACCCGGGAACTGTAATAGAATCATTGGCTATTTCAGTGTAGACACGCAATGGTTTAGCAACAAACTGCCAATTCAAATAAGCGCCGACTGCTAAACCGATCGGAAGCCAAATCTCTCCCATACCGCCTAAATAAACAGCACCAGGCAATCCAAGCATTAGCCATCCGCTCATATCGGATGCCCCGGCACTTAAAGCTGCAACTCCAGCTCCAAGGCGCCGCCCGCCTAAAACATAATCAGATAAATCTTTGGTCATTCTGGCTGCAAGAAAACCGATAAGCAGCATACCGACCAGATAAACAATAATCGCAATTAACGTGGGTAAATTAATATCCATATTTATTTATCCTCTCCTCTTTCAGTAAAATAAGTGATGCCAGATAGTACGATCAAAAGCGGCATTGGAATTAGAAGCCATAGCCAGGTTGCTGCAGTGAAATCCATAAGTTCACCTCCATCCATTAAATTTGTCTTCCTAAAATACATACGTGAAAAAAGTCCTCTTTATACAGTAACATACAGTTTTGTATTTGTGAAAAATTCGAATCGGTGTGTGGACTTCTTTGAAAAGACGTTAATTATCATAACATAATAAAGTTCAAGTAACAAAAATACTATAAAGCTATTACTTAAAAAATGTATAAAAATACGTAAAATCGCATTAATTTGCTGTTAAATCTCTCATATCAACATATCTATTCATCAGAATTTATAAAATTAAGTTGACAAAAGCCGCTCTTTTTTACATGAAATAAATGCATTAATTAAGAAGAAGCTTCTTTTTATTGGCATTAAACATTAAGTTTTTTTCAAAAATTATGTCATTAAAAAATTAGGCTGCAGACATTAGGCTTGTTATGTACCGATCTCTCCAATTAAGGGCAAAGCCTGATTTCAAGAAATAGAAATATTATCACTGATGTATGTAATGAGAAAAAATAAATTTTTCAAAAAATTTATAAAAAAGGGTTCCAATTCTAAAATCTCTGTTATATAATACGAACATAGATAATTAATTGTTTTATAACAACACAGAATAATAATATAACAGATTAATAAAATTAAAACTGTTATATTACATCGGCGTTATTTCACCAGGGGGTATGCAGAAGGATTGATTTTTTCTAAATTAAAGGAGGATTTAATCAAATGGCAGATGAAAGAGTGCGTCAATTGCAAGAAAGCTGGGAAATGGATGAACGTTGGAATGGGATTGAAAGGCCATACACTGCGGAGGATGTCATCAAATTAAGAGGGTCAATTGATATCGAACATACATTAGCGCGCCGGGGTGCAGAGAAGCTTTGGAAACTTGTAAATGAAGAAGACTTCGTAAATGCATTGGGAGCGTTAACGGGCAACCAGGCTGTCCAGCAGGTGAAGGCAGGGCTGAAGGCCATATACTTAAGCGGCTGGCAGGTAGCTGCCGATGCCAACCTTTCTGGCAATATGTATCCGGACCAAAGCTTGTATCCGGCGAACAGTGTTCCTAGTGTTGTTAAAAGAATTAATCAGGCACTTCAGCGTGCTGACCAGATCCATCATATGGAGGGCGACAATTCCATTGACTGGTTTGCTCCGATTGTAGCCGATGCAGAAGCAGGCTTCGGGGGCCAGCTTAACGTGTTTGAACTCATGAAAGGCATGATTGAATCTGGTGCAGGCGGCGTTCACTTTGAAGATCAGCTTTCATCTGAGAAAAAATGTGGTCACCTTGGCGGAAAAGTATTGCTGCCGACACAGACGGCCGTTAAAAATTTAATCTCTGCAAGACTTGCAGCAGATGTTATGGGTGTTCCAACAGTAATCGTTGCCCGGACTGATGCAAATGCTGCAGACTTGATTACAAGCGATGTTGACCCTTACGATGCAACTTTCATCACTGGGGAACGCACTCCTGAAGGATTCTTCCGCACTCAAGCGGGACTTGACCAAGCGATCGCTCGGGGACTTGCATATGCTCCATATGCTGACCTTGTATGGTGTGAAACATCTGAGCCGGACCTTGAAGAAGCAAGGCGCTTTGCTGAAGCGATTCATGAAAAATTCCCTGGCAAACTGTTGGCGTATAACTGCTCTCCATCCTTCAACTGGAAGAAGAAGCTGGATGACGAAACAATTGCGAAATTCCAGGTGGAGCTCGGAAAAATGGGCTATAAGTTCCAATTTGTAACATTGGCCGGTTTCCATGCCCTGAACCACAGCATGTTTGAGCTGGCTCGCGGCTATAAAGACCGTGGCATGGCTGCATATTCCGAACTGCAGCAGGCCGAGTTTGCCAGCGAACAGCATGGATATACAGCTACAAGACATCAGCGTGAAGTTGGAACAGGCTATTTCGACCAGGTTTCAATGGTCATCACAGGCGGAACTTCTTCTACTACCGCGTTAAAAGGTTCAACCGAAGAAGAACAGTTTACAGCTGAAAAGCAGGAAGCTTAATCTCTTTGTACAGTTTCAACCGTTAGTAA
Source organism: Bacillus sp. J33 (assembly GCF_000518885.1). Taxonomy (GTDB): domain Bacteria; phylum Bacillota; class Bacilli; order Bacillales; family Cytobacillaceae; genus Cytobacillus. Next base: position 4,161 of record NZ_JAEL01000140.1, read on the forward strand.
CTTGATTTTTAACTTGTATATTCTCCTATTTTGCGCCTCTCTTCAAACGAAGAGAGGTTTTTTTAGTGTAAGGAGGTTAAAATGAAACTAGCACCGCCTAACTAAATAGAACATACATATTATATAGTGCAGCAGATTGTAAGCAGAGCAGTCAAAACAAGGACGGAGGTTTTACAGTGGCTGAAAATATAGATGATTATCTCCAGCAGGGGATACACGGGCAAAAACAGACAAAGCCTGATGAGCGGCGAAAATTCCTTGGTACGCTTCGCGAAAGGATTGTCATTGCATTAAAACAGCCGCAGGTAAGGGAAGATGGAGTCTATCCGCAAGTAGAAGAAGCCTTGAAAGCCAACAGCCAGGCACACCTTTACCTGAATGGAAATATGAGTTACCCTTACTTATCGAAATATATTAAACTGGCTTCAAAATATAAAGTAGAATATACAATTGTAACCAATAAAGAACATAATTCAGAAATTGGCATAGTCCTTGCGCATGACTATGCCATCGATAAACCGGAAATCTTCGTGGAGAGAAAAACAGTAAAGACAGAATCTAAAAAGCCTAAGGGCGGGATATTTGCTAAGTTATTTAAGCGGAGCAGATAAAGAAAAGGGAGCAGCGTTATGTGCGCTGCTCATTTTTTATTCTTCTAACCTCAATACCGGCCGAACCTCAATTATTTACCTGTCAATTGCTTATCTTTTGGCTTATTTGATCTAGAGGTAAGGAAGAAAAAATTATAGCGGTCACTTTCAGATTTTATCGGTCAGAAATTCTAAGTATCGGTCAGTTTCCAAATATATCGGTCAGTTGCTGATATAACAGGCATTGCAGGAACAAAAGCATACTATCATTCTAAAGGTTTCAAATAAGCATGAGGATACAAGTCCGGCCCTTCAATGACGATTGCTGTCATGCCAAGATAGGAACCTGATTCGTGCTCTTCTCCTTCAGTCCAAAAAACAGCAGTTCCTTTTTCGACGGCAATCTGTTCACCCCTGGCTGTTTTGACCCAGCCTTCACCGTCAACAATGAGAAATAGCTGGGGACATGCGGCTGGATGCATGCCAAGGACGCTATTCTCCTTAAGATGGATGCAGCCAACCGTAGCTGTTGTGTTTCTGAGAATCGGGCTGATGCTGGCGTTATGGCTGCTGAACTGGGTGATCTCTCTGCTTATACCACTATCAAAGCGGAAAAATTCCATTCTATTACCTCCAATATAAATAATCACAACACTAGTAATTAGGTTTTGCTGTTCTTTTATCCTGCAAAAGCAGAAGCAAACACACAATTTGTTCAACTCATGGTAAAATAAGCAGAAGATTGCTGAAACCGCTGGCGCGCGTGTTGCTTTAACGCGCGAAAGTTTGGTATGATCATAATTATTGTGCATTGGCAGTATTTATTTTTGGAGGTGGCATATATGTCGAGAATTTCAACTGATCAGGTAAAGCATGTTGCACATTTGGCAAGACTTGCAATGACTGAAGAAGAGGCTGAGGCTTATAGGGAACAGCTGGATAAAATGATTTCATTTGCTGAGCTGCTTAATGAGCTAGATACAGATAATGTAGAACCAACATCCCATGTTCTTGATATGAAAAATGTGATGAGAGAAGATAAAGCAGAAAAGGGGCTTCCACAGGAGGAAGTTCTGAAAAATGCGCCGGAACATCAGGATGGCTATATTAAAGTGCCGTCCATTATTGAGTAGGGAGGGGAAAATGGTGAGTTTATTTGACCATAAGGTATCGGAGCTTCATCAGCTTTTACATAAAAAAGAAATCACGGTTTCCGACCTTGTCGGAGAATCGTACAAGCGAATCGGCGAAGTAGAGGACAAGGTACAGGCTTTCTTAACCCTAGATGAAGAAAGAGCCCGTGATGCAGCGAAGAAGATGGATGAAAAGATTGGAACAGATGAGGCAAAAGGTCTTCTGTTCGGCATGCCGATTGGTGTGAAGGATAATATTGTTACAAAAGGTCTGCGTACAACCAGCGCGAGTAAAATTCTTGAGAACTTCGATCCGATTTATGATGCGACTGTTGCGTCCAAACTACATAACGCAGAAACGATTACAATCGGAAAATTAAATATGGATGAATTTGCAATGGGTTCATCTAATGAAAACTCAGGTTTTAAAGTGACTTGCAATCCTTGGAATCTTGAGAGAGTTCCTGGCGGATCTTCGGGCGGCTCTGCAGCTTCGGTTGCTGCTGGAGAGGTTTTATTTTCGCTTGGGTCTGACACAGGGGGTTCCATCAGACAGCCTGCTTCCTATTGTGGTGTTGTTGGCTTGAAGCCTACATATGGAAGGGTGTCACGCTTTGGCCTAATCGCCTTTGCGTCTTCATTGGATCAGATTGGGCCGATTACACGCACAGTCGAAGATAATGCTTACTTGCTTCAGGCTATATCCGGGGTGGATCCAATGGATTCTACTTCAGCCAATGTTGATGTTCCAAGCTATGCTGAAGCGCTGACAGGCGATGTTAAAGGGCTAAAAATCGCTGTGCCAAAAGAATATCTGGGTGAAGGCGTCAACGAAGAAGTACGCCAATCTGTATTGGATGCCTTGAAGGTGCTTGAGAAATTGGGAGCAGCTTGGGAAGAAGTTTCACTTCCGCATTCGAAATATGCACTGGCAACTTACTATCTGCTGTCTTCTTCAGAGGCTTCGGCAAACCTGGCCCGATTCGATGGCGTGCGCTATGGCTACCGGACCCAGAATCCTGAGAACTTAATTGATTTATATAAAAAGACAAGAGCGGAAGGATTTGGCGATGAAGTGAAACGCCGTATTATGCTCGGAACATTTGCCCTAAGCTCTGGCTATTATGATGCTTACTATAAGAAAGCGCAAAAAGTCCGTACACTTATTAAGCAGGACTTTGAGAATGTTTTTGAAAAATATGATGTGATCATTGGTCCGACTGCGCCTACTCCTGCATTTAAAATCGGTGAAAAAATGTCCGACCCGATGACCATGTATGCGAATGATATTTTAACCATTCCTGTTAACCTTGCCGGCGTACCGGGAATCAGCGTTCCTTGCGGTTTCTCTGATGGAATGCCGCTTGGCCTGCAAATTATCGGAAAGCATTTCGATGAGAGCACTGTTTACCGTGTAGCGCATGCATTTGAACAGGCAACGGATTACCATAAACAAAAACCGGGACTGTAAGGGGGGAAAGCTTATGAAATACGAAACGGTTATCGGACTAGAAGTACACGTGGAATTAAAAACAGATTCGAAAATTTTCTCGGCCAGCCCAAACCACTTTGGCGCTGAACCGAACTCCAATACTACAGTCGTTGATCTTGGCTATCCGGGCGTATTGCCGGTTATTAATAAAAAGGCTGTAGAATTCGGCATGAAGGCTGCAATGGCTTTGAACTGTGAAATTGCGCCTGTTACAAAGTTTGACCGGAAAAACTACTTTTACCCAGACAATCCAAAAGCCTACCAGATTTCGCAATTTGATAAGCCAATCGGGGAGCATGGCTGGATTGAAATCGAAGTGGACGGCTACAAGAAAAAGATTGGCATTACACGCATTCATCTTGAAGAGGATGCAGGGAAGCTTAGCCATGGAAAAGGATATTCCTTGGTAGATTATAATCGCCAAGGCACGCCGTTGATTGAAATCGTATCTGAACCGGATATCCGCACACCAAACGAAGCTTATGCTTATCTGGAAAAGCTGAAATCCATTATTCAATATACAGGGGTTTCCGATTGTAAGATGGAAGAAGGCTCACTTCGCTGTGACGCGAATATCTCGCTGCGTCCTGTCGGGCAGGAAGAATTCGGTACAAAGACAGAGCTTAAGAATCTAAACTCTTTCAACTTTGTGCGCAAAGGGCTTGAGTACGAGGAAAAACGCCAGGAGCAAATCCTGAGTTCGGGCGGCACCATCCAGCAGGAAACACTTCGTTATGATGAAGCAACAAATACCACGATTTTGATGAGGGTTAAAGAAGGTTCGGATGATTACCGTTATTTCCCTGAGCCAGATTTACTTGATATCCATATTGATGAAGAATGGAAAGAGCGCATCCGTGCAGAAATTCCTGAGCTTCCAGACCAAAGAAAGAATCGTTATATCGAAGAGCTTGGATTGCCTGCATATGATGCAGCTGTTCTGACTGTCACTAAAGAAACATCCGATTTCTTTGAAGCGTCTGTAAATGCTGGAGCTGACGCAAAACAGGCTTCCAACTGGGTGATGGGTGAGCTGTCTGCCTATTTGAATGCTGAGCAAAAAGAGCTTGGCGACATTGCACTGACTCCTAAGGGGCTTGCCGGTATGATCAAGCTGATTGAAAACGGTACGATTTCTTCCAAGATTGCCAAGACTGTCTTCAAAGAGCTGGTTGAAAATGGAGGGGACCCTGAAGCAATCGTTAAAGAAAAAGGCCTTGTGCAGATTTCTGACGAAGGAGCACTGCTAAAGATTATCGGAGAAACGCTTAATGCAAACCCGCAATCCATTGAGGATTTTAAAAACGGCAAGCAAAAAGCAATCGGCTTCCTTGTCGGCCAGATTATGAAAGCAACCAAAGGCCAGGCAAATCCGCCGCTTGTCAACAAGCTATTGCAAGAGGAAATAAAAAAGAGATAAAGGAAAGCTGATGGGAATCCATCAGCTTTTTTATTTATGGCTGTGTTAAAGCTTATTTGAATTTAGCACCCTGTTGATTGGAAACGGAAGGTATAGAGATCCTCTAAATAAGCATTTTCTTAAGACGAGATGATTATTGGAGGAAGCTTGCGGGAGAAGCGTGTCAGCGGGAGACACAGCAGGTGCGAATGCACCGAGGAGCGTTGGACCGCCACCTGAAGGCTTGAGTGCCTGCAGCGGAAAACAACAGGCAAATTTAATAGAGCTGTTATTTTCGGAGTTCGACAAAATGTCTCTCTATTTCCCAGGAAAGTATTTTGTTTTACACGTTTTTACAGCAAATGCATCAATTAAGGGGCAGGAATGTAAGAGGAAGTTAAAGAATAAGAATGTAGAGGCATAGATTAAGGAGTGTTAAACATGGAATTAATGGATTGGTTTACAAAGGGTTTGAGCGTCCAAAATTACGTAGATGTTATGAAAGTGAATAAGGAGGAAATGAAGGAAATATATGATCATTTTTCTTTGTCGGAAGTAGAGAAAAAGAGGCTGGCGAGGGTAAAGGGAATGAGCATGAAAGCTGTTGCCATTACTGAGGATTGGTGTGGGGATGCTATGCTGAATAATCCAATCCTTTTAAAAATTGCAGAGGAAATTGATATGGAAGTCCGTTTTATATTGCGGGATCAAAATCTTGAGCTGATGGACCAGTACCTTACGAATGGAACCTCCAGGGCAATACCGATTTTTGTTTTTATAGATCAAAAGGGAGAAGAGTTTGCTGTTTGGGGGCCTCGTGCCAAACGTGTTCAGGAATTTGTAGATGAGGAGCGCAGCAAGCTTCCGGCACAGGACGCTCCCCATTTCAAAGAACAGCAGATGAATATGTATAAAAGGCTGACAGACGCTTATCGGAAAGACTCTGAGATTTGGCATACGGTTGCTGATAGCATTATTGATACTCTAGCATCAGTAAAATAGATAGGGAAGGATGCGTTAGTAATGGGCTGGAACCGAAATCTATTAACGGAAAAGCTAGGCATAAATTACCCCATTTTTCAGGCGCCAATGGCTGGAGGAATGACAACGCCTCAATTAATCAGTGAGGTGTCAAATAACGGCGGTCTCGGCAATATGGGGGCAGGGTATATGCACCCTGATGAGATAAGAGAAGAGATCAGACAGGTTCGGAGTCTGACAGATAAACCTTTTGGCGTTAACCTGTTCGTTCCTGATCTGGAGATTTCACTAGAGGCAAACGAGATTAAAAGAGTGGCAGATTTGCTCGCGCGTTATAGCAGTGAGATGGGGATGAGGGAGAAGCCTTCTTTGCCTAAAAAGGACTATGGGTCACTTTATAAAAAACAGCTGGAAGTTGTATTAGAGGAACGGGTCCCGGTCTGCAGCTTTACGTTTGGCATACCTGACTCGACTATTATTCGTCAATTGAAGGAACATGGGGCTGTGATAATTGGAACAGCAACGAATGTTAAGGAAGCAATGGAATGGGAAAGAGCGGGTGCAGATTTGATTGTGGCGCAGGGAAGCGAGGCTGGAGGGCATAGGGGCACTTTTCATACAGAAGAAAGCGGACTGGTTGGTTCCATGTCCCTCATTCCGCAAGTAGCTGATGCAGTAGGCTGCCCTGTAATTGCTGCAGGTGGAATCATGGACGCACGCGGAATTGCTGCAGCCAGGATGCTTGGTGCAGCGGGTGTCCAGCTTGGCACGGCTTTTCTTACATGCAGGGAAAGCGGGGCAAACCCGCTCTACAAGGCTGCCCTTTTAAATGCTGCAGAGGAGCAAACAGCCTTAACGAAAGCCTTTTCTGGAAAACTGGCAAGGGGAATTGTCAATCGGTTTATGGAAGAGATGAGGGGACAGCCCGCATTGCCTTATCCGCTGCAAAACGACCTGACAGCGCCTCTCCGAAAACAGGCTGCCAAATTGGAGCGTCCGGAGTTTATGTCATTATGGGCTGGACAGGGAGTGAGAATGGCCGAGGTGATCACAGTGAAGGAACTGATGCTGAAGCTTGTGAGCGGGGCGGAGGCTTTGTTGGAGGGCAGATAAAAAGCAGTGCCATTTTGAGGCACTGCTTCAGAGTGTAGACAAACCCCTTTTTCAAACAGCTATTTAAAGAAAAAGGGGCTTTTTATCTTTTTTAACGGCATATTTAGGTGTGTGGATTAAGATAGAACCCCATATATTGATTGGGTAATAATGATAAAAAACGGCTGTCGACTTTGTCGACAGCCTGAA
>NZ_JAEL01000141.1 GCF_000518885.1 Bacillus sp. J33
TTAACGGAAGGTTATTTAGCATGCGCATTTTTAGTATAACATGAGTAATTTAAGTTTTTTAGTGAAAAATGTTGACAAACTATTAGCTGGTTTAGTTAAGTAAGGTACGTCAAGTTATTCCATATTACAGATTATTTATTCTTTAAATGATAGCCCTTCTTCTTCTAATGAAGTTCTCATAATAGGTAAGGAAGCGGGTCCAATACCATGAATTTTTAATATTTCTTTTTCTGTGTACTTGGATAGTTCTTGCAAAGTGTCAATCCCTTCGTGAACTAATGCATTTCTTGCAGGTGAACTGAGTTTCGAAAGGAAGCCACTTTTAGGCTTATTCTCCTTATCACATGTAGGGCAACTTGGACATTCACTACTTTTGTAATACTTATGCCCCTTTTCACAAACCCTTAAACTTTTTTCTACTGTCAAAATAATCCCTCCAAACAAATTCTGTATCCAATTTTAACATATTTCACAAATCTGGCCCGAGTGTTGGATAAGAGCTTCCTCCACTAAACTGCCCATTTATTGAATAAGAGATAGCTGCCTCAATGACAGCTCCGATCTTCAACTCAAGTCATCCGTTAGTTGAATGACTTGAGTTAATTTCTCATTTTTCTTTTCATTTTTAAGTTCATGGATGCTATTAAATAATCTTATTAATTCATCTACACAGTTTTCACTTGAAAAACTACCATTTCCTCCTTTTACCATTTGTATATTTGCGGCTGTAAGCATTAATAGACTTTTAGCATCTGACTCGTTTAAAGCAATAATATTTTCTCTTATTTTCTCCAAATTGAACAAAAAACCAACCCTCCTGAATTACTATATTTCCTAACCCATATTAATTTTTATTAAAATAACTTTCCCGCTAGTGGAACAAGAAAGAGCTGCCGATCCTTTCTGGAACTTCAACTCTTGTACCCTGTAGTTTAAGTGTATCTATTACAAAGTTATTAGCCTTTTAGTTTATACAGGAAAGTTGTTGTCCTTTAACTCCATACAAAATATCAGGCAGAGGATCAAATAAAGCAAAAAATAATCCCTTTTGGAAAATAACAATTAGAAATTTTTAAGATGATTGCTGTTTGTACAGTAAATATCCCCGTATGCAGCCATCAAAGGATATATAAAATTGGGGTATAAGACCTTGTTTCTTTAAGTGTCTTCCTCTGTCAGACTGTCAGCTCTGGATCATAAAAGAGTTGTTTCTTTTTCTAATTCACGATGTAATACTTCTCCCATACGCTTCATACCTTCAATAATTTTCTCTTTAGACATATTTGAGTAATTTAAACGTAAGGTATTTGTTTGTGTACCATTTGGAAAAAATGGTACACCGGGAACACAAGCAACATTGTTTTTCAAGCACTCTGTAAATATATGCGTTGAATCAACGTCCTCAGGAAGCTCAATCCAAATAAATAATCCACCTTCTGGCTTACTGTAAGACAAATTATCTGGAAAAAATTCTTCAATGCAAGATAACATAGCTGTGCATCTTTCTTTATAAACAGCTTTGATTTTTTTAATGTGTTCTCCGATATCGTAAAGTTCCATATACTTTGCTGTAATTCTTTGAGCAAAGCTGTCAGTATGTAAGTCAGCTGTTTGCTTAAAAGCAACGTACTTATCAATGAAAGATTCGTCTGCACAAATCCAGCCAAGCCGAAGACCGGGAGTGAAAATCTTAGAGAAAGTGCTTAAATAAATGACTCTACTCTCTGTGTCAAAATGTTTCACAGGCGGTAGTTCCTCTCCAGCAAATCTTACCGCTCCATAGGGATTATCCTCTACAATCAGCACATCATATTGATTAGCTAGCTCAATCATCCTTTTTCGTCTTTCAAGTTTTAATGTGCGGCCTGTAGGGTTTTGGAAATCTGGAATCGTATAGATAAATTTTGTGTTAGGATGCTTCTGCAGCTTTTTCTCCAGCTCTTCCATCACCATTCCATCCTCATCCATTGCAACTTCAATAAATTGGGCATTATATGACTTAAATACATTAATTGCTGCAAGATAAGTTGGGCTTTCACAAATAATAGTATCTCCATCATTGATGAATAATCTTCCAGTAAGGTCGATTGCTTGCTGGGATCCTGATGTAATAAGAATATTTTCAAAGCCAGAGTTAATCCCGACAACTTTCATCCTTTGACAAATAGCTTCTCTTAAAGGAATATATCCTTCAGTTGTACTATATTGAAGAGAAGCCGTACCTTCTTCATTCAATACAGCATTGCATGCATCCTTAAGAGCTTCTACAGGAAACAACTCTGGAGCTGGCAGTCCTCCCGCAAAAGAGATGATTTCTGGTCTTTCTGTTACTTTTAGTATTTCTCTTGTCTCAGAAGATTTTACTAAACGAGCTCTTTCAGCAAATTTATTATCCATTTATAAACATTCCTTTTTTTATTTTTTGTAATTTATGTTTCGCAATTATTAAAAGCTTAATAGCTACTTTTACTATAATCGAATCCTGAATATTCAGTTATTTTTATTTACACCTATCTCTGTTTGATGAATACCGGCCCAAATAACAATTGGAATAAGCAGTAATGAAAGGACGGCATCAGCAATTGAAAGGGTTGTATAACTTGAAAGTGCTACAACCATTACACGATCTATAAGCAACACAATCTCACCTCCCATTCTAGAAGGCTATTACTATTTTCTTAATATTCCAACTAGATTTAAGTAATCTTAACACGCACAAAAAAACCATACAATATTATAATTGTATGGCGAACAATATTAGCTAAGATTGTTTAGCAGACCTTTAAGGATAATCAATCCGCGCTCAAGCTCTTCAAGCGTTTCCGTTGCACAGACAGCAAGTCTTACTGCCCTATCCGGGCAACTGTTTCCAACTGCAAAACGTTCAGCTGCAAACACTTGTACCCCTTGCCGTTTAGCTAACGTTTCAAATTCAGCACCTGTAATCTTGCCAGGCAGAAGCAGCCAGCGAAAGTTGCCTGTTTCAGCACCTAAACACGTATAGTCTCCCAAATATCGGTTTACGACTTGGTTTCTGCGAATAGTTTGTTCCCGATGACCCTCAATTAAGACTTCAAATTGATTCGATTCAATCGTACGTGCTGCCAGTTCTGCCAGTAATGGGGAAACGGATACATTTAAATTATAAAGTGCCTTTGAAATGGGCTCCTTGAATTGACTCGGCACTGCTGCATAGGCTAGTCGCAAGCCTGGTGCTAATGATTTAGATAAACTTGCAATATAGACAACCTGCTCAGGTGCAAATGATGCCACTGCTGGCAGTGGTTTTTTGTTGAGAAGATGGTACGATGCATCTTCAATAATGAACTGATTATACTTTTTGGCAATGGCTGCGATCATTTTTCGATTCTTGACTGACATAAAGGAAGCTGTCGGATTATGATAATCTGGAATCAAGTAAATGCCTTTAATATTTTCATTTTTACACGCATATTCAAAAGACGCGGGACTCATTTCATAGTTCTCTGATTTAATTGGTACTAGCTGCACACTAAGCATCGCTGCAGCAGTTTTTAAGCCAGGGTACGTATGCTGGTCAACACCAATGCGTTCTCCAGGCTTACAAAGACTTGCCAGTGCTGCAGCAATTGCATTCTGACCCCCATTTGCAAATAAAATGTGATCAGCGGTTATTTCTAACCCGCCTCTTCGGATCAGCTTTATAGCTGCATCCTTTTGCCAATGGCTTTCGCCTGCCCGGCCATAACCAAACCATTTTTCATAATCGGCCTCTTGCAGCATACTTTTCAGCTGGAGCATCAGCGGCTCGTAAGAAGAATTATCCGGCAGTGTTGCTCCCATTTCAATTAAGTTCTTCGGCCTTGTATCTTCAAGTAAATACGCATTCGATAACACATCATACGATACAAATGTGCCACTTCCGACAGTTGCACTTAACATGCCCTTTAATTCACACACTTTAAATGCTTTTGAAATGGTACTTAAATTTAAATCTAAATAATCGGCCAATTCTCGCTGTGGAGGAAGTTTGGTTCCGGGTAATAAAACTCCGTTTAAAATATCTTCTTCCAATTGCCCTGCTAGTGCTTGATAAATAGGCTTTTCTGTTTTATCAATGGACGGCTTCCAGGTCATCGGATAATTTTCAAAAGAATTAATCGGCATGATAAGCATCCTTTTTCATACAATATTTTAATAACGCTGCATCCTTAATTATAACCCTTGCTCCCTTTTTTGTACTAACCTGTCCGTTCGTTTGTTGGATAAGAAATAACCGCCCTGTTTGGCATCATAAACTGGAACTCTTGTACCCGTTTGGTTTAAAAGTCGTTTTACATAACAGAAAATTGCTCTCCACCAATTACTTATATGTTCTTCCACAAACCTGACCCGTTTGTTTAATAAGGAATTCAACAAAAAAAGGTGTCTAATCCTTCTGGGTCAATACACCCGGTAGTTTAAGTGAAAGACTTCTTCGATAAAAAGAGAGTTGCCAAACAACTCCATAGATAAGTACAAAATCCATCTAAAATATACAGTATACAATTTTATCACCACGTACTTTTCTTGAAGATGTGGTTGTGAATGTTAAAAATTTTACAAGGCCGTCTCGCGCGTGCCTGCGTTTCGTTTACATATATAATTTCGGAAGTGAAATGAACTTACACATCCAGGCTGTTGATAATAGCTAATATTTGATGATCTGTCCATTTGCCATTAATCTTTAGATTTTCTTTAGCTATACCTTCTTTTTTAAACCCTACTTTTTCTAATACACGAATAGATGCTGTATTGTCAGGCATAGCTCCTGCTTCAATTCTATGTAGTTTTAATTCTCTAAAAGCAAAGTCTACAACAAGTTGAAGAGCTTCTGTTGTATAGCCCTTTCCATTATACTCCTTATCTAAAGTAAATCCGATATAACAGCTTTGGAGAACTCCCCTAACAATTTGAGTTAATGAAATGTCTCCGATAAGTTTATCAGTTGCTTTCAAAAAGATTCCAAAAGCGTATAATTCCCCTTCATCTGTCTTTTTTAATGCCTGTTCTATCCGTATTTTTTGATGTTCTTCTGTATAAAAGGCTTCTGGAAGTAATGGGCTAACCCGTTGAAAAAATTCGCGATTTCTAGTATGTAAGTTAGCTAACTCGGTGGCATCAGAAGTTTTGTAAAGTCGAAGATAAATTTGTTCCCCTAATAGCTTCATAAAACCCCTCCAATATCTTTTTACTGCCATTATATTCAAATTAGGCAAAACTAATGTAAATTCTTATTGCACTAACTTGCCCGTTTGTTTAATAAGAAAAAGCTGCCCTAATGACAGCCCTGATCTCTAACAATACACAATTTCCTACTTATAGTACAATAAATTTTTAATCCTTTTTAATTTTGGTTTTCATAGGCCGTTACTCTTATGGTGAAAATTGCAGGATTAAAATCACTCGCTGTAACAACTTCATTAATAATCTTATTTACTTCATTCTTAGTTTCTTTATTAATTTTTTCTATAGGTAATTTTATTACAATTTCAACTTCTTCTTTAGATAGCACTTCTGATTCTAAACCAAAAGAAAAGTTTTCCTCATACAATCGCCAGCCAATTTCTTTTAAAAGAGTGTCCTTTAGCTTTTGGTCAAACAGATCTAATTCACTTGGATACCCCGTATCAACTGTATTATCTAAACGTTCATTAAAGATTAAAATTGCACCAAAAGCCATACAAACTATAACTACAATACCGATAATGCTTCTTCTCAAATGATATCGCCTCAATTTAATGAGTATGTCTAAGATTAATGGTTATGTCGATTTGTTATTCAACTAAACTCCCGTTTGTTGAATAGTTCAATCAACAGCGTTATTTTCTTCCTGGATCAATGAAACTTCAAAAACTTAACATTCACTTATTCCAAAGCTCATTTAAATTTTATTGTTGATTTCTAATATAATTTTGGGAACTTCTATATTAACGAAATTCCTTTAGTTATTCTCGGAGTAATTTAGATAATTAAGTAGTAATTTTTAATTGGCTTGTACATATATCTATCCTTAATAAGTTTATTATAAGGATTTGATAAAGTGAAAAAGTATCTGTTTTTTATTATTTTATTCAGTTTCTTTTTCCCGCTAACTCATAAAATTGCTTTAACAATATTGATGATGTATTACAAAAATGATGCTTATGCACTTATTTCCTATTATCACGATTATGGCTTGTTGAGTATTAGAAACTTAATAATATCTCTTATTGCGGGAATAATGACATATATCTTCACTAATGTATTCATAAAATGGGAAAGAAATAAAAGGAAATGACGGGTATCCAGTCAAATTTCATAAAAATAAAGTAGATCCCTCTTTGTTCAACTAACCCCCGGAAAAAGAAAAAAAGAGCTACTGATCCCCACTGGCTCTTCAACTCTTGCACCCGTTAGCACAAGTACACCTTTTCACAAACACAACAAAAGGAGACTATTAAAAAGTTGTAAAATTTTCACTCTCACCTCATTCATTAATGTACTAATTACCATGATTATGTTTGCGGATTTAATTCTTTTACCCATTTACTTGCAGAATGGACGGGGATTTACAGCTTTTGAAGCAGGTTTGCTTTTATTGCCTGGAGCTGTGATAAATGCCTTCTTATCCCCTGTAACAGGTAGAATGTATGATAAATATGGTGCTAAACCACTCTTTATTACAGGTTTACTATTTATCATTATTTCTATGTGGGGAGTGATTGATTTATCAGAATCAACAACCTATCTATATTTAATGGTTCGTACATGTATTTTGCGAATTGGATTAAGCTTCATTACTATGCCTTTAAATACAGCTGGTTTGAATGCTTTACCTAGAGAATTGGGTTCACATGGTTCAGCAGTAAATAATACTGTTCGCCAATTAGCAGGTGCTATTGGAACAGCAGTTGTCATCACAGTTTATACAATTCAAGCAAATTCACATGCTTCTGAGCTATCTATGGAAAACGAAAACATTACATCTATACAACTTAGCGAAATTAGCTTCTATCTTTGGCTCAAGCGATGCCTATACATTTATGTTAATCTTAGCTTTTCTGTCCTTAGTTTTTGCATGCTTTATGCCTGCTAAAAAAACTGAAAAACAAAAAAGCATTTCTAATAAAACAGTAATACAAAAAAGTCCAAGTTAATCACAAATCGGATTTATTTTTACATTTAATTAACCATCTGATCTTGAACATGAGTACCCCTTTAGTCTAAGTTCATTTATTCACAAAATTCACATTAGGTGGGCTCATTTTTATTAGAATCACTAATTAGTGCCTTCAACCTGAATTGGCGAGGAACTGTTAATGATTACCTAATCCCTTAATCACAATTCTAAGTAATGATTAAGGGATGATTTTGTTATTCTTCTATTAGCTAGTTTTTGGAAAAACATTGGATGTCATTTTTCGGGTTTAAGAATTGTTCTTTGTAAAGGAACGCCCCCATAGAAATATTTCGTTCTATGAAAATATAGGAACGCCCATCAATTATAAATTTTCGATTTCCTTTATAACTGACCTCTCTCCCTTGTTTAACAAGTTCATCCTGTATAGCTTTAACATACTCTCCAAAATCCATATATCTCTCATCTAAATCAATGGTAATGTAATCTTTCCTATACCCCATAAGCCAATTAAAACCAAACAAGCATAGCCCAATTATCGCCAAAAATAAGACTATTTGCATATCGGTTTTTCACCTCATTTTTAGATTTCAATTCCTATTTCCAATCTATAATTTATATACGATTAATTAAATGTTTTGTTTCAAATAAAGAATAAAATCAACATAATTCTTTAACATAGCCAATAGTCAAAAGTAAAAAGGACGCCTTCTTTTTTAAGAAGTGCGACCGATTGTTGAAGATACTTTATTTAAGAATCTGGCCCCTATGAATAAAAAGAGCGTAGATGGCTTATCACATTAAATAGCCCGTTTGCTGAATGACTTTTATATTTTTTTAAAAGGTATTAAATCCCGGCTGTATATAGGGATAATAAGGTTGCTTTATTCAATAGACGAATATTAACGTTTTGCCCCCAATTATAAAGTGAATTTTCCGCCATGATAACAATAGTATTTTTCAGCTTTAAGATTTTTAATCTTAGTCAAAGACTCCTCTGCTTTCTCAACATTTAAACAAAAGTTTGGGTTAGCAATGACTAATTCATGATTTTCTATAACAGCTGCATCACCTGTAATTACACTTTTTAAACTAGGAAAATATAATGAAATATGTCCTGAAGTATGCCCTGGTGTAGCTACTACTCTGCATTTGTTATCTAAAATTAAATCACCATCATTTACCTTTTTATCAATTGGAACATGTTTCAAATTCATTAATTGCTGTATAAACCATTTACCAAACTCCATATCTTCATTTGCCATATTTTCCAGCATTTCTTCCGCTTGAACCAATCTCTCTGACTTCATTTCACCACTAATATATTTTGATTCAATTTCACTAGCAATAATGTTAATCCAAGGATACTTTTCTTTGAAATCATATAAAGAACCTATATGATCATCATCAAAGTGAGTAATGATTATAGCCTTTAAATTCTTCATTTCATATCCATTTTTTAAAATCTCATTTTCGATTAAAGGCAGAAAATTTGCATACCCTGTATCAACCAAGGTCAGTTCATTATTCAATATTATTAAGCTAGGATAAATGTAATTTTTTTGTCCATTAAATTCAAATTCAATCGGTAGTTCTATTATCTTCATCTTTTCCTCCATACTCCCTTTAGTTCAAAAACATAAAGCCGCCTGGTTTGGCAGCTGATCTTGAATATAAGTAACCATTAGTATTTGAGAGAAAATCGTACCTGACTGAGAGAGCTTAAGTATATATATTCTCAAACTGCCCATTTAGTTAATTAGATTTTTCACAATCAGGTCTTGAGCAAAATATAAGATTAGCCACCCTGCGATTCCCAGACCTAATGAAGCAAATAAATTTATGGAATGTTTGAGAGCAACTCCTATGATTATCAACATCACAACCGTTCCAGGAAGTCCCCACACAACACCAATAGCAAACTTACTTAATTTGTCCATCTGTTCGCCCTGTGTATATAGCCATATAATACTTAAAAGGCTTACGATCGGTAAGGCAGCAATGATTCCGCCTTGTTGAGGATATCTTCGAGAAATTTCAGTAATAACACCAATTATAATAGCCGAAATTATAACCTTAACTATTGTGAACATCCTTTGCTCTCTCCTTTAATAATGTAAATGCCTCTATTATGCGTTGCCTCTCTTCATAGCTCATTCGCTCGAATAGAACTTGTTTCAGTTTTTCTTCATCTAGACTGGAATGACGGTGTAAAACTTCTATTCCCAAATCAGAGAGCCCTAGAATAACCTTTCGCTCATCCTTGGTGCTACGGGTTTTAAATACATAATTTTTTTCCAATAAGCGTTTAATATGCTCAGAAGCTGTATTATGAGACACCTGAATAGCTTCCGCAATTTCTTTGATTCCTACTTCTTCCTCTTTTTGAATAACTTGTAGAATGCGTATACTTTGGTGAGTAATTTTTTCTTGGTGGTTATAACGTAATTGGTAGTAAATGTCCGTCCAAAGATGATTTAAAAGTGCAATTTCTTTAATCATATAACCTCTCCTTATATCGTAATTCAAGAATATATCTTATGATACGATATAAAATATAATAAAACAACTGTTCTTTCACTTAACATCCCCATTTGTTCAAAAAGAATAAAGCTGCCTGGTTTGGCAGCTGATCTTGAAAATAGGCACCCGTTACTTTAAGTACAATTCTTAACAAACTAATATTGCTTTACAAAACTGACCTGCAGCAGAACATCGAAAAGGCGATTTCTAATTAAAGGATCACACCCAATATATATAGAAACCGTCTAAATTAATATCTATTTGAATTATTTATTCGAATGAGAGGAAAGACCCCGACCTATAAGGTTTGCAGAAACAGGCTTTTTCCCTAATTCCCTTCCCCAAATTGATAATTGCCCTATATGGTGAATTTCGTGAGCAATAGCATGTCGCATTATTTCACCCCAAGTATCCGTCACAATTCTTCCATCTTGCAAGGTATCATAAAATAATTGATTTTCCATACAAGCATCCCAGGTGTTCACAAAGTTTTCCACCTCTAAATGAAATTCATCGTCCAATTTTCGAACTTTGTTCAAGCTTTTATAACAATCGAAACTCTCCTGAAAGTCAGTTTTACCTTGTAAGAGACGTATCCAGCTCCATTCGACATCAACAATATGGAAAAGTGTATGCAATATACTTCCCATTCCACCCGTTCGGTTCCGCAGAAGTTCTTCTTCACTTAACTCTTCACACCAACGATACCAGTCTTCTCTTACCATCCAGTTATATCTAAAAAAAGTTTGCAAAAATGCTCCTCCCCATTTAGAAAATAATTTAACTGTTAAAATACTATTAAAGCAATGCCAAACATTGTTAAAAATTACTATTTCTACAAACATAGGTTGAATTCCTTTTTCAACAATCCTGCCCTTTAGTTCAAACGAAAATGCTACCTGAAATGGTAGCTCCTCTGGAAGAAACGTACCCTTTACTTTAAACAGATATTGTGCCCCTTCTTAAACAAACCTCCCTCAATAAAAGAAGCGAAAACGGCTGCCCCTTTTGTTGAACAAAAAAGCCGCCTGGTTTGGCAGCTGATCTTGAACAAAAGCACCCGTTCGTATTATATGGTTAGCCAGATATTTCTGGTTGACCATATTTTATATGGTTTTATTATAACCATGTAGCCGGGGTAGAACGTAAGCACC
>NZ_JAEL01000142.1 GCF_000518885.1 Bacillus sp. J33
TCTTGATAATCATTGTAACATATGGGTAAGCCGTATGCCTTAGTAGGGCACGTGCGGTTTGATAAGGGGGAAGCCATGAGAATGGTTTCCCTACTTTATTTATTTGAGGTATTTCATCGATAAAATATATTTTATTATTAAGCAATCAGAGAAAAGTAAATGAGGCTGCTAGTAGCGATACTGACAGTCAAACAGCCATAAAAATAGATGCTTAATGATAAATGAAAGAAAGCTCAGAGCATATGAACTCTGAGCTTTCTTATGTCTTCCTTAATGATAGATATCTCCTTGTTTTTGATGAATGAATTCTATTAATTTTCTGCTGGTTTGTTTTAGCGCTTCCTCATGGAAAATCATATAAAAATCACGGTTCAGTGTGATGCCTTCAATATTTAATTGCTGTAACGTCTGGAGCTTAAGTTCTTTTTTAACAGCGGATTTTGAAATAATAGAGATTCCCAATCCTGCTTCTACACAGGACTTTATTGCTTCGGTGTGTTTCAGTTCCATAATGACATTCAATTTAGATGCATCCACATGGCATTTTCTTAATGTATCTTCCATCACTTGTCTTGTTCCTGAACCTTTTTCACGAATGATAAAAGGGATTTCCAGTAGTTCCTCAACGGTAATGTCAGTTGATTTTAAGAATTTATTTTGAGGAGAGGCTATAATGATCAGTTCATCTTTTGCAAATGGGACCTGTTTTAAAGCTGGATAGGAGAGCATAGATTCAATAAATCCTAAATTGATTTCATGATTTAGCAGTTTTTCTACAATTTGACCTGAATTGTAAACTTTTAAATGTAATTTTACTTTAGGATATAAATTGGAAAAATCAGCTAATAAAAAGGGGAGAATATGCTCCCCGATTGTTAAGCTGGCCCCTACCTTTAAGTCTCCATGTATTACTCTCTTTAGCTGTTCAATCTCATTTTGCGTTTCATTCATTAATGCTATTAACTTTTTTACTTTGTTATATAGGATTTCTCCTGCGGGAGTTAAAGAGATTTTTTTGGTGGTCCTTTCAAACAGCTGGCAATCCCATTTTTCTTCGAGATGCTTAATTTGGAGGCTAACACTAGATTGAGAGAGGTGAAGGTCCTTAGCGGTTTGGGAAAAACTTTTATTGTTGGCTGTCACATAAAATACCTTTAAATAGTCAAGATTCATGAGAATCCTCCTTCAATCAATTCCTTGTCCATATATTTCTATTGTAATCGTTACCAATGATTTTTATATTACCCAATCCTAAATATTAAGAGTAGAAGAGGGGTTATAGCAAGAAGGCCAAAAAAACCGAGAACAGCTGTTGCTACTGGTTTAATGCCTATTTGAACAAAGTCAGTCCATTTAATATTAAGTCCCAATCCTGCCATTCCCATTGCCAGCAGGTAGGTGCTAAGCAATAAAAGAATGCTGATGATGCTGCCGGGAATAGAAAAAAGAGTATTTACAAGGCTGGTAAAAAGAAATCCGAAAATAAACCAGGGTACTGGAAATTTATTTAAATCACTGCTTTTATTGGCCCTTTTTCTGTTATAAACAAAGCTGAGAATTAGAGCCACTGGGATAAGCAATAGCACCCTCCCGAGCTTTACGAGAATTGCAGCATCACTGCTGGCATCCCCGCCTGGAACTCCTGCAGCTACGACATGGGCAAGTTCATGCAAAGTTGCTCCTGCCAATACACCATATTCCTGTTCGCTTATAGGCAAAAAAGGAAATAAAACGATATAAAAAATGGCGCCGATTGTACCCAAAACGGCAATACATGAAACGGCAACCGCGGTTTGCTCTTCCTTGCATTTTACAATAGGAGCTATCGCAATAATGGCAGCCGCTCCACAAATGGCTGTACCTGCCGCTAATAAGGCAGCCAGTTTTTTATTGATTCTAAAAGCTTTTCCTAAAAGTAAGATAAAACTCATAGTAAACACTATTACGACAACATCAATCATCATAATAGAAAAGCCGGCAGAAAAAATTTCCTGTAAATTAAGTCTAAAGCCCAGTAAAATAATCCCTGCACGAAGTAAAACCTTGCTGCTGAATGTTACACCTGCTTGTGCATCTGCAGGTACAGAAAGCGTATTTCCCCATATGCCTCCCAGCAGAATGGACAGGATCATGATTCCCAAGATTGAAAAGAACGGAAGATTGGCTATTTGGCCAGCCAGAACCGCCAAGAAAATAGTCAGTAATATTCCTTTCCCAAATCCGAGTGCTTTTTTCCTTTTTTTTGATTCTTCGTATATATATTGAATTTTTTGAGCCTCCACAGCCATTCCCCTTTTGTTCATTTGTTGCCTTAAACGTACCATATAAAAGAGGAACCTCTTCACCGATTGTTTAATAGGGCTTATTGGATTTCTTAATGACCAATTTTTAGGTTAAGCTCTTTGCTATTTTTTATTTATATATTTGACATGAATGAACTATCAGATATGCGAAAGAAATTCCTACCCTTGCAAAAATATTTCTATTAATAATATTGAAAGTCCCTATAACAGCTGTACTGACTGCAGCATTTAGATTGGCATGGAATTTGCAATCATATCCTGAAAAAACAAGCAAGGAGAGATAAATATGAAATATAATTTTGATCAGCATATCCATCGTCTAAATACAGGAAGTGAAAAATGGGACAATCTCGAGGATCAATTCGGCAGAAAGAATGTTATCCCCATGTGGGTGGCTGATATGGATTTCCAATCAGCAAAGCCAGTTATTGAAGCATTAAAGGAGCGGGTGGAGCATGGTGTGTTTGGATACTGCATCCGCACAGATGCCTATTTGGAATCCATCGTTGGATGGCTTAAGAAAAGACATCAGTGGGCTATTGAACAGGATTGGATTAGTCATAGCCCTGGAGTCATTCCGGCTCTCTCGCTAGCGATTCAGTCCTATACCCAGCCAGGGGATAAGATTGTCATCCAGCCTCCTGTTTATCATCATTTTTCCCGTGTAATCAAGGCGAATGGCCGTCAGATTGTGAATAATCCGCTCGTTTTAAAAAACGGACGGTATTCTATGGATCTAGATGACTTAATTACGAAGCTTGATCCTACAGTGAAAATGCTGATCCTGTGCAGCCCTCATAATCCTGTGGGAAGGGTATGGAGCAAAGATGAATTATCAAGGCTTGGAGAAATATGTTTGAAAAATGATATTTTGATTGTGGCGGATGAAGTTCACTTTGATTTTGTGTACAAACCTCATGGACACATACCTTTAGCATCCATAACAGATGAGTTGGCCAGCCGTTCACTGACTTTTATTGCGCCAAGTAAAACATTTAACCTTATGGGGCTGCAGACAGCAAGTGTGATTATACCTAATCCGGAATTACGTCAACAATTTAATCAGGGATTAGAGGTATTATCGATAAGTGCGCCAAATATTTTTGGATCAGCAGGCCTGGAGGCCGCTTACCGGCATGGAGAGGAATGGCTCGATCAGCTGCTGGAGTATTTGCATGATAATCTGGAATATACAGTGGAATATTTCCAAAAGTATATCCCGCAAATTAGAATCATACAGCCTGAGGGAACATACCTTATCTGGCTGGATTGCAGGGAGCTGGGGCTGTCTGCTCTAAAATTGAATGAATTAATGCTGGATACAGCCAGAATAGCCATGAATAATGGCGATATTTTTGGCAAAGAAGGGGAAGGTTTTATGCGTCTAAATATCGCCTGTCCCCGATCAATGCTGAAAAAAGCTTTAAGCCAATTAGAAATGGCTGTAAACTCCTTATTCATAAAACTTTAATTTGAATTATAATAAGGGTATCTATCATTCATTTTTTTTAAAAGGCTGTTTTTAAAGTTTGTTCATTTTCAGGCAGCTAACTTAGTTAATCAACGGGGAGAATTTTTAAGGTTAAAACAACCATTTAAGAGAAAGCCTTTTAAAAATATGGGAGGCCAGCATGGAAGGGTTCATTGCAATACAGGATTTTATTCAGGATTATGCAGAGAACATGGCAGAAATTCTGGGCCTGGATATTACTGTCCTTGACGAAAACGGATATCGGATTTGCGGTACAGGTTACTATAAGGAGTTTATTGGAAAGGCAGCGCCGGAAGGCTCCTTTTTTAATATGATACTGGAAAAAGGAAAGCCGGGAATCATTAACAATGTAAAGAAAGTTGACTCACAGTGCAGGAGCTGCAAGTTCGTCAATCAATGCAAGGAGCTGGCTACGATCGGGTTTCCTATTATTAAGGACAATAAACCAATTGGTGTGATCGGCATGGTTGGTTTTTCAAACGAACAAAAGGAAAAGATCGTGAAAGAATCAGACAAGCTTTTTCAGTTCCTAAGGAATATCAGTTTCTTGCTGGCTAATAAAATTTCAATGCCTTTACCCAAAAAAGAGGCAGGCTGCAAGATTCAAGAAGAGTGCACTCATACAGAAAATACGATTTCTTTTAATAATATTCTAGGCGGAGACTCAGGTCTTCAGGATGTGATCCAAAAAGCAAAACGGATTGTGAATAGTCCATCGACGGTCCTCCTAAGAGGAGAAAGCGGGACTGGAAAGGAATTGCTTGCTAAAGCGATTCATTATGAAAGCGAACGCGGAAAGGAGCCCTTTGTAGCTGTTAATTGCGCTGCTATTCCAGAAGCTTTATTGGAAAGCGAGCTCTTTGGCTATGAAGGCGGAGCTTTCACTGGATCAAGAAGGGAAGGAAAGATGGGGAAATTTGAATTAGCAAAGAACGGAACCATTTTCCTGGATGAGATCGGGGATATGCCTCTTTCCCTGCAGCCGAAACTGCTGCGTGTATTGCAGGAGCGGGAGTTTGAAAGAGTTGGCGGAAAAAAAGCAATCAAAATGAATGTCCGTGTGATAGCTGCAACCCATCGAAACCTCGAAGAAATGGTGCAAAATGGCACATTCCGGGAGGATTTATATTACCGTCTGAACGTGATTCCTCTTCGGATACGGCCGCTCCGGGAGCGGAAAGAAGACATTACCCTGTATCTGGAGCATTTTATCCATAAATACAGCAATCTGCTGAAGAGGGGGCGGCTGAGTCTTGATCCTTTGCTTAATGAATCCCTTGTCCACTGCGAATGGCCAGGGAATATCCGGCAGCTGGAAAACGCAGTTGAATACATGGTAAACATGGCTGAATCAGATATGATTGGTTTTGATGATTTACCCGAATATTTGATCCAGAATAATGAGATTCCTCTAGAGAATAAAGCCGTTAGCTTGGAAGAGCGGTTATATGAATATGAGAAGCAAGTCATTCAAAGCTATTTGGAGGATAAAGCCTTCCAAAATGATAAAGAAAAAATGGCGCAAGAGCTGAAAATAAGCCTTTCAACTCTTTATCGAAAGCTTGATAAATATCAGTTGTGCTAGGAACTCTCAGGAACATAATAAGTTTGCAGGTTTTTTCAAATGAGGTTATTTTCATAGCAAGCATTATGACTATATGGATGAAGACTTAGCAGAAATGGCGAAAAACGTAAGGCTCGGAGCAGGTATGGATAAAGGTACTGAAATGGGAGCGTACGCTCTAGATCATTACACAGAAGTAAAATGTGTTTGGGTAAACCTTAAATAGGGATAATAATCTTCAAAGGACTTGGATACTTCCAAGTCCTTTACTTTTGCAGAATGAACAAAAATTGAAGATCAGCTTTTTTGTTTGCAATTGCGAAGTGAAGGGTATGCAGGGGGTTTTTCAGGATAGATTGGATGATATATTTTATTCGTTTCTTTCCAAAAGTGATTGTATGAAACAAACTGTTTTGATAGAAAATACCAGTAAGGATTTTCGAATGCAGGGGGTGGGTGAGTGCGCCATACTTACAAAATAAAGAAACCTGCTAAAAAGCTTTCTCACATGAGTATCTATGGCACTACGCAAATCCATTTGCGCAATCCTTATGTAATTGCCTTGTGGTCAGTTGTTTTCCCGGGATTCGGTCATCTCCTTCTGAACAAGTATTTGCGGGGATTTTCGCTAGTGTTATGGGAGCTTGTCATTAACCAGATGATTAAGCTGAATTCTGCGATGGTATATTCATTCATTGGGGAGATTGATAAAGCGAAGGAAGTATTGGATGTCAGGTATATGCATATGTATATTCCTGTTTATTTGTTTGCGATTTGGGACAGTTATCGTTCCACAGTGGATATGAACCATATTTATTTATTGAACGAAAAAGATGCTGCACCTGTAGAGAAAACAGTTATTAAGCCGTTTGAAATCAATTATCTTGATAAAAGAAAACCGATTGCTGCATTTCTATGGTCGATGACAATTCCAGGTGTGGGACAATTATATATCCATCGAATCTTTTCTGCATTTTTCACACTGGTAATGACGGTTGTCCTTATACATTTTTCTCATTTTATTGAAGGTTTTCATTATCTCTTGATTGGGGATATTCAAAAATCCAAAAGCGTATTAAATATGCAGTGGCTTCTTTATTTGCCATCCTTTTATTTTTTTACGATTTATGATTCATATATGAATGCTGTGGAAAATAATAAATTGTATGATGCCGAGCAAAAGCGTCACTTACGGAAGTATTATCAATCGAAATCATTCACAATTAAGAAAGGCGTTAAGGTGGAATAGATGCAAGTTTTTGCTACATTTGACCATTCACCCTATCTCGAACAGGCAATAAGAAATCTTGAGAAACAAGGGATCAAGGATATTTTTGCTGTCCCTTTGGATAATCGTACCGAAGATTTGAAAATGTTTGATTCGATTCACAGTTCGGATGGAATAACCCTGATTAATAAAGGGATGGTGCTAGCTGTTATGTTCTCAGTGCTTGGTGCCAGCAGGGGATTCATCCTTGAATGGGGACCGATCTATTGGGGATTAATTGGAGCAGGCAGCGGCTTTCTTTTAGGCTTTATCATTGATTTGGTTCTTGTCAAAATAAAGAACATTAAGCGGCCTCTGAAGGGGAAAAAATCAGAGGTTATTCTCATCATTGAATGCAAGGAAGAAGAGGGTAAGCAAGTTGAAACGATTTTATGGGATCACTTGGCGCTTGGAGTGGCGAGGGTAAAAGGTTCAGGAGAGGAATAGCTATTAACCATTTTGGATCCGATGGCATGAATAGTTTTGGAAGTGCAGAAAGGGTTTGCCGGTCCGTATTGTGGAAAGTGAATAACCTTTAGGAAGATTTTGACTGCTGACCGAATGGGGAAAGCGAAGTGGCCTGTTATCTATTCTGTTCGCGTTTTCAGAAAGTCATTGAATGTTCTAAGGAAAAAGCGTCAAATTTGACTTTGAGAGATGGTAAACGATATTTCTTTTTTAAAATAATATTCATACCTAGAATACTCCTTCCTTATTAGGCCTTCACTAGAATGCAGTCTAAGGTAAAACAAAAGGCATTTTAGTTGGCCCTTGTAACACTGCAGGTTCTTCGATAAGACTTGGAGGTCACAACATGACAGTAACCGAGGTAATTCTTCGTGTCACCATTGCTTTTTTAGGACTATTTCTTTTAGCAAGACTAATGGGGCGCAAAGAAATTAGCCAAATGACATTTTTTAACTGGACATCGGCCATTGGGATTGGTTCAATCACTGCGAACCTTGCTGTTAATCAAAATTTAAGCATTCGGAATGGAGTTATCGCTTTAGTCATTTGGACCCTCTATACTTTGATAATGGGTTTTATAGATATTAAATCCAAACTAGGAAGGAGAGTCACAACCGGTGATCCTTTGGTTGTCATTAAAGATGGAAAGATTATGGAAAGTGCTCTCAAAAAATCTCGGCTTGACTTGGATGAACTGCAGGCTTTATTACGGCAGAAAAGTGTTTTTTCACTTAAGGAAGTGGATTACGCAATTTTAGAAACAAGCGGATACCTGTCTGTTTTAAAAAATGAAAGCCAGCTGCCAGTTACTAAAAGCGACATAGGCGGATTCAGTCCAAAAACATCTATATTTCCATTGGCAACAGAAGTCATTTCAGATGGAAAGGTGATTGAAGAAAATCTTTCTAAGCTAAATCTGAACCAAACCTGGCTTGAGCAGGAGCTGAAAAAAGAAAATATTCAATCAGTCAGTGATGTGTTATATGCACAAGTCCAGCAGGATGGAATTCTCTATGTTGATAAAAGAGAGGATTTCCATTAAAGCAGATTTGAATGGGGTTATTTAGCTGTGGGTACATTAAGATTTAGCATAAACCAAGGTGGTGAAATTTGATGGCGAAAAAGGGGATTCAAAACTCGAGTATGGAACAAATTCAAAAAGATCATGAAACGGAGACTGCCTTTCAGGTTGATAACCCTAAAAAAGGAAAGACCAGAAAAGGTAAATAATTGGGGGTGAGAAGAAACGAAGGTGTGTTCCTTTGGTTCTTCTTTTTTTAACTTAGGCAGCGGCAGAGTCCATAAAATGGCTTAAACGGAATAAATACCTCCTCATTTCTTTTCTTAAATGCAAAATACTAATAAAGAAAACGTCACTTAAGAAGGAATGATATAAAATGCCGCTAACGACAAAGCAAATAGCTGACTTCCGATCAGCCTTGATTGATATGAAAGAAAACATAAATAAGAGACAAGATGCTAATGACGAATTTGATTTGAAATCAGATTTTTTTCATGAATCCATGGGGGAGTTATCAAGTTATGATAACCATCCCGGTGATGAGGGTACAGAATTATTTGAGCGCGAAAAAGATATTGCCCTGCACCAGCATTTGGATTACGAACTGGAAAAAATTGAAGCAGCCCTTGCTGCCATTGAAAAAGGGACATATGGCAAGTGCATTACCTGTAATAAGGAAATTCCTTTGGAGAGACTGGAAGCTGTTCCGGAAACACTTTATTGCAAGGAGCATTCTCCTGACCAGACTGTTTCAACAAATCGTCCCATTGAAGAGGGCGTATTAATGCCTCCGTTTGGCAAATTCGATATGGATGAACAGGATGAGAATATTGCCTATGATGCAGAAGACTCCTGGCAGGAAGTGGCCAAATGGGGAACCTCAGAAACACCATCCGATTTAGCTGTTCCTTCTGAACATTATAATGACACCTACATTGAATATGACGAAAATGTAGGATATGTTGAGGATTACGAAAACTTTGTAGGCAATGATATGTATGGAAAAAATATAAAGGTGTATCCGAATGACCAGCATGAAAAGTATGAAGAAAGCCTTGATGAAGAAGAGATTATGACTGCATTTGGCGACTTGCCGGCTTTTGAGCATGATCCATATGTAGATGATGATCAATAATTTTTCTCCGTCAAAAACTGTTTAGTAAATCCGAAGGAGAGGACTTAGATGGAACAATCCTTAAATTATGTACGGGAGATTCTATCTGCCCATACTGAAAATGATGCAGTTGGAAGAAGGCTATATAAAAGGCTATCGGACCATGATTTTAAATCAGAGCAAGTTTTTGCCTGGAACCTGACCCAAGAAGAAAGCAATTACCTTAATCAAATTCTTGAGGAAGCAATCGAATATTCCAAGCAGGAACAGGATGAAGAAAGAGCCCGCCAGCTGAATGAGGTTTATGAGCAATTGTTTGTTTAATGTAAGAGAGAACAGATTTGGATTCTGTTCTCTTTTTTACACTATGTTTATTACGTTTTTCTGGCAATTCTCAATAATCTATGGAAAGGGCACTTCGATAAAGTGGTGTCATCGTCCCTTAAGAAATACTGTTTCCATTCAAAATTATCTTCAGATCCATAGCTTTTTAGATCAGGGTGAATCGGAATGCTATCATATTTTTCAAGCCGCTTTCGCACTTTGGATATAATTTTGCGTGCAGTGGATTGTTTTTTCATAAATTCTTTTAGAACCCAGCGCGGTGTAATGGCAAGCATTATGCAGTCAAAATGGCGGCTCTGGCGGTATTGATGGGCTGGAGTAGCGCAATACATAAAATACTTTTCACCATGAAAGCAAAACTCCCACATTGGATCATGCGGGTCCTTCGGAATATCCTTTGGCCATTCCAGTTCATCCATCTTACTTAAGCTGGTCAGGTGCTGCCAAAACAGCTCCTCAAATTGTTCCACAGTATGAGAACCTTTCAAATCATCAGGGGTTTTATAAAAGACAATAAGGGAAGTGTAATTTCCAAACGCTTTTGAGTTCTTGGTGAATTCCTTCAACAGGGCTGCCACTTCTGAGATGGACGCAGATTCCCTTGGGTCATCTGCAAACCCATACCGAAGATGATTATTGGCAAATCCGATGGTTGCCGGAATGCACGGGAAGGGTTTGTCTTTATCTGACATTTTAGCCTGGAAGCTCTCCAGCGCTCTTACTTTCCACTCTTCTAGCCTGTGCAAGCCGGAGGAATTAGCTGTATATAAAATGCTGATTATGATCACCCCCTCATAACTCCTACAATATATTCAAAGCGGGATAAGGCATGTGAGTGTCCATTGGGAAAATGGGCGGGCAGCGCGGGGACTCAGGGTTTTGCCATGGAGGTCATGAGTCCGGAAATCGGTGAGAGGATTTGAAGAAGGTCGCCATGGAGAGTTTATGAGTCCGGAAACCGTTGAGCGGATTGGAAAAAGGTCGTCATGGAGGGGTCATGAGTCCGGAAACCGTTGAGCGATTAAGAAAAAGGTCGTTATGGAGAGTTCATGAGTTTGGAAACCGTTGAGCGGATTGGAAAAAGGTCGTCATGGAGAGTTCATGAGTCCGAAAACCGTTGAGCGGATTGGAGAAAGGTCGTTATGGAGGTTTCATGAGTCCGGAAACCGTTGAGCGGATTGGAAAAAGGTCGTCATGGAGGGGTCATGAGTCCGGAAACCGTTGAGCGGATTGGAAAAAGGTCGTCATGGAGGTTTCATGAGTCCGGAAACCGTTGAGCGGATTGGAAAAAGGTCGTCATG
>NZ_JAEL01000143.1 GCF_000518885.1 Bacillus sp. J33
CAGCGGGCGGTCCGACGCTCCTCGGTGCATTCGCACCTGCGGGGTCTCCCGCTGACACGCTTCTCCCGCAGGACATTGAATAAGCTTCCCCGAATTAACACCTCTTCGTAAGGAAATGCGGTAGCATTTTCGAGGAGCTCGTACCTTCCGCTCCAATCAACAGGTTGCTAAAATCAACAATAAGCTTTAACACAGCCTTAATGAAAAAACGGGCAAGCATAAAGCTTGTCCGTTTTAAATTTTGTTGATAATCAAATCTAATTAGTCTTTTTTAATATATGTCCAGCCCTCCTCCTGGTACACTTTTCCTTCCTTCATTAACCGGCCCAAAGCCCTTTTGAATGAAGCCTTGCTAAGCTGGAACCGTTCCTGAATATCTTCTGGTGCGCTTTTATCTCCATATGGCATAGCACCATTTCGGCTTTCAAGGTAGGACAGAATTTTTTCTGAATCCTCATCTAATACTTCGTGCTTTCTAGGAATCAGAGAAACATTCACCGTTCCATCTTCTTTTACATCTACAACCCGTCCTTCAACCTTTTCACCCAGGCGCGGCTCTCTTTTGCGCTGGGATTCATGAATAAAGCCCTTAAAGCCCTCTGCTGTATAAATCCAGCTTCCGACCTTAGCGGTTCTGTAAATATGCCCATGGATGTTTTTATTAAAATCGCTTCTTGTCGCTTTTACGGCCATTTCACTTATAAAATGATCAGTAGCCATTTTTACATAAATTCGGTTATTTTTATTGACACGAAGAGTAATGTACAGCATGTCCCCTTCTTTCGGCCAGACAGATTTATGGACGGGCAGATCTTCTTCACCCAAAAGCATATCTTTCTGAACACCAATATTGATGAAAACACCAATTCCCGGCTTTACATCGCTAACTTGTGCCCAACCATATGTACCAACCTGAATTTCGGGGATTTTTGTTGTTGCGGCAATTCTCCCCTGTGAATCTACATAAAGGAAAGCCTCTACCTCCTGGCCTTCTTCAAGCTTCTCCTCTGTTTCATTCTCATGCAGCAGAACATCTTCCTCTCCATCAGTCAAAAAATACCCAAATGACGCCTCTCTGGATACTTCCAGCGTGGCTGCACGGCCCAAGTATTCCTCTAATGCCATTGCTGTTTTCCTCCTTTATTCAATCTTCACTGTAAACATCAAATATTCATTATATTAAATCTTTCCCTATAAAGATCTTATAACTCCTAAAGTTGTTTGAACTGCTATATTTTACTATAATAAGAACGTAAAGTGAAACTTCTTTTTGAAGGCGATTTTCCTTCAAAAAGTTAGTTGAACTTATCGGGTTATTACTATCCGTTTTTCTTCCTGATTTACCAAGCTTTATACGGATAGTTATCACGCTGCAAATTAAATGTAAAATTGTTATGTTCAAGGAGGCTGCCATGTCTAAAGAGAGCTCATTTGATATTGTATCCAAAGTAGACTTTTCAGAAGTAACGAATGCTATTAATATCGCTATGAAGGAAATATCCACACGCTATGACTTTAAGGGAAGCAAAAGTGATATCAAGCTAGATAAGGAAGAGCTTGTGCTTGTTTCTGACGATGAATTTAAGTTAGAACAGTTAAAGGATGTTTTATTGAGCAAGTTAATTAAAAGGGGCATTCCTGTAAAAAATCTTGACTACAGCAAGGTTGAGGGGGCGTCAGGCGGGACTGTCCGCCAAAGAGCCAAGCTTGTTCAAGGTATTGATAAAGATAATGCGAAAAAGATCAATACCTTAATTAAGAACAGCGGTTTAAAAGTTAAGAGCCAGGTTCAGGATGATCAAGTCCGTGTAACAGGTAAAAACCGCGATGATCTTCAGAAGATAATTGCCGCAGTTAAAGAGGCGGATTTAACTGTTGATGTTCAGTTCGTTAACTATCGTTAAATTTTAAGCAAACGGATCTTTTTCCGTTTGCTTTTTTTTGGGTAATGAAGCAAGATCCAGAGCCATTTAATTTTTTTGCGTCTTACCAAACACCTTTCCGCCATTGCCAGAGGCTATTGCGTCGTGCTCTCTATTTTATGCGCTGTCTTTATCCGGTTTTCAGGTTTTCCCCAATTTCACTTAATCGACAAATTTATAC
Source organism: Bacillus sp. J33 (assembly GCF_000518885.1). Lineage (GTDB taxonomy): Bacteria > Bacillota > Bacilli > Bacillales > Cytobacillaceae > Cytobacillus. Next base: position 2,104 of record NZ_JAEL01000143.1, read on the forward strand.
ATCATCAACTCATCGGCATAGGTACCATCGGTCCTTTTAATATGCTTAATTTTACGGCCTTCTTCTATAAACCCTAACTTTTTGTATAGGCGAATAGCGCGTTCGTTGTATGAAAAGACTTCAAGGCAGACCTTTTCCAAACCAGGCTCTGCTTCTGCCCATTTTAGAAAATGTTTCATTAGCTTCGTACCCAGTCCCTTGCTGCAGAACCTTTCCTGAATGGAAATTCCGAAATAGCCAAGGTGGCGAACCTTTTTATTTTTGGATCGTTTAAAATTGAGCATACCAATTACCTCTTTGTCTGCCTCTGCCAGTAAAATTAAATCCCCGGATTGAAGACTTTGTTCAATCCATGCTTCCTCTTCTTCAACAGATAGGTTAAATTCATCAGCCTCATTTAAAAAAATCAGTTTCCCCAAAAGCTTTTTTGCAATGTGCCAGAATGGCTTCTGCGTCAGTTTTATTAGCTGTGCGAATCCGCATTGCATTTCTCCCCTATCCATTTTTAGACACTATTATATGTGCCAATGCAAATAATTTCCATGTTTTTTCACCATAATAAAATGGAATTTAACTAATATCATTCAATTGGAGGGATGTATTTATGTCTAACAGTCAAAACACCCCTAAGGAATTCCCGCCGCAGCATCAGGATCATCAGCCTGGAATAGAGGGTCTGATGCTGCCTGAGCCGCAATCCGTTGACCCCAAATATACGGGTTCTAATAAATTAAAAGGAAAGGTCGCCTTAATTACAGGAGGAGACAGCGGCATAGGAAAGTCGGCCGCCATTTATTTTGCAAAAGAAGGGGCCAGCGTGGCAATTGTATATCTGGATGAACATGAAGATGCAGAAAAAACAAAAGAAGCGATTCAAGCTGAAGGTCAGGAATGCTTGTTGATTTCCGGCGATATCAGCAGTGAAACCTTCTGTAAAGATGTGGTTAATAAAACTTTGGAGAAATTTGGACAAATTGATGTACTTGTTAATAATGCAGCTGAGCAGCATCCGCAGAAAAGTCTGCTTGACATTACAGCTGACCAGCTGGAAAGAACGTTCAAAACAAATATCTTTTCATTCTTCTATTTAACTAAAGCTGTTCTACCGCATATTAAACAAGGAAGCTCCATCATTAATACAGCTTCGATTACCGCTTATGAAGGAAATGAACAGCTGATCGATTACTCATCAACAAAAGGCGCGATTGTTTCATTTACACGCTCATTGGCAAAATCTTTGGCAGGCCAGGGGATCCGCGTAAACGGTGTAGCACCCGGCCCAATTTGGACACCGCTTATCCCATCAACTTTCTCCGCGGATAAGGTATCGAAATTTGGATCAAATACTCCGCTAGGCAGAGCTGGTCAGCCTTACGAATTGGCTCCTGCTTATGTATACCTTGCAAGTGATGATTCGTCTTATGTAAGCGGCCAGATGATTCATGTAAATGGCGGCACTATTGTAAATGGATAGTACTTTAAAAGGGAAGCCCCTGCAAAGCTTCCCCTTTTTTATGACATTATTAATGGCTTTTCCGGATTTGGGCTGCTGCATGAAAAGCGTTTAACAATTTTATGCGGAATAATAATTCTTTTAACAGGCTCGCGTGGATTTTCGATTCTGTAAATAAGGCTTCTTGCTGATTCAAATCCAAGATCAAATATATTAATATCCACGGAAGTTAATGGCGGTCTGGACATTTCGGCCAATAATACATTATTAAAACTGATGATTGACATGTCTTCAGGTACCTTGATTCCCAGCTCATCTAATGTATTTAATACACCAAGTGCCATTAAATCGTCGGCAACCACAAGTGCTGTAGGCGGCATTTTCAGGGAAATCAGCTCTCTGACAGCTTCCTGCCCGCCTTCCTTTAGGAATTCTTCATGGACAATGTATTCATTAACCAGTTTAATATCTGCTTCTCTTAATGCTTTTTCGTAACCGAGTAAACGTTCAACCGTTACGGTCAGGTTAAGGCTGCCGCCGACAAATGCTATTTGCTTATGGCCCAGCTTGATTAAATACTCTGTTACTTCCTTGGCAGCGCGGAAATTATTATTATCTACGTACGTAATTTCCTCCTCGTCGGAAAAAGGCTTTCCTATAACAACGAATGGAAAATCTCTTTCTTTCAGGAAAGAAAGGACTTTATCTTCTACTTTTGAATAAAGCAGAATAACACCATCGACTCGTCCTCCCTGTACCATTTGAATAACGCCTTCATATATTTCATCATCCGTTTTTCCAGTTGTCATATGGAGAGCATAATGTCTTTCATGCGCCCCCTCACTCAGTCCCCTTAAAACAGTGGGGAAGAATGGATTTTGGAAAACTACGTCAGTGGAGCTTGGCATAATTAATCCGATAGCACGCGTTGACTGGCTCGCCAGGCTGCGGGCAATAAAATTTGGGTGATACCCAAGTTGTTCCATTGCCTCCCTGACCTTTTGCTTCGTTTTCTCGCTAATGCGAGGATTGTTGGCGATTACCCTTGAAACAGTTGAAGGCGCAACTTTAGCCAGCTTTGCAACATCTTTAATTGTAACTGCCAATAAAATCACCCTCTCCGTGAGGTCTCTAATATTAATATTATAAACAAAACAATATAATTTTTCTTTCCTTTTTTAAGCAGGAGCCTACCAGCAAAGAGCTTGAGAAGAAAGGGATATTTTTTATTGCAGAATAAGTGCTGCTTCTTTTTAATTATCGCATTGGTCTAATCAGCCTTTTTCTTTTTTGAACGCTTCCACAATAGGAAAATAAAAATCATAAAGGCTGTATACACGGCTGCTAAAGCAGAAATTAAAGGAATATTTAATCCCGATTTCTCAGCTAAAATATAGACTTCAGCCTGTTCACGGTCAATAATTAAATTGTATTTCCCATCCTCACTTCGAACCAGGTCATCTCCAAGCAGTCCGCGAAGCTCTTTTCCAGTCTCTACCTGGGAAGAGTCCAAAACAGCCTTTTGCGATTCTGTAGTATTATTTATCGCAATGACTGCTGTTTCATCCTTATAAGTTCTCTTATAAACAGCAAATCCATCCTTTTCTTCTAAAAGCTCCATTTCTCCTCTTGTTAAAGAAGGAAGCATCTGTCTTACTTCTCCGAGTTTAGCTATATAGTCAATCAGTTCTTTATCAGTACGGAAGTCCATTTGCCTGCGGTTGTCCGGATCTTCTCCGCCATCAAGAGCTATTTCACTTCCATAATAAACAATTGGAATCCCTGGCGCTGTATACAAGTAAGTTAAGGCAAGCTTCCATCTTGGGCCCGGATGATGGTTTTTTGTAATCGAATCTCGCGTAAACCTTACTGTATCATGATTATCCATGAAAGTGCCCATTAATAAAGGTTTTTCATAAAAGGCTTTATTTCTATCCCAGCTTGTAAAAAGCCAGCTTAAAGAGTTATCCGGCTCAGCAAAAGCTGTTCTTAAATGGTCATTCAGAGGATAGTCAACAAACCCGTCAATGCCTGTTTTTTCATATTCAGCTATATACTCTGGGTCGTCAGACCAAACTTCCCCAAGCAAATAAAAATCTTCTTTGACACTTTTAACTCCTTTTGCAAACTCATTCCAAAATGTTTTAGGAACATGTTTGACAGTATCCAGACGATATCCATCTACATCCGTTTCCTCAATCCACCATTTTGCAGCATCAATTAGATACTCCTTCACTTCAGGATTTTCCTGCTTTAAATCAGGCAGCCCGTAGATCCAGCCATTCTCAATCTCAGTCTGATTTGTCCAATTAAGTATTTCCTGTTTTTCATGGAACCAATCTTTTTTGTCCGGATCATGAACCCATTCATGATTATAGCCTACATGGTTAACGACAAAGTCCAAAATTACTTTTATATCCCTTTTATGCGCTTCTTGCACAAGCTGTTTAAACTCATCCAGTGTACCGAAATGCTCTTCTGTATTGTAGAAATCTTTTATCCAATAACCGTGGTAGCCTTTCTCATCATTATCAAACACGGGGGTAAGCCAAATCGCCGTAAACCCCATATCTTTAATGTAATCAAGGCGATCTATTAAACCCTTGAAGTCTCCACCGTGATAAGCCTTCGGATCTTTTACATCCACCTGAAAATCATTACTGGGATCACCATTGTTAAAGCGATCAACCATTAAGAAATAAATTGTTTCATCTTGCCATTTGCGCTCTTCTTTTTCAGCTGCTCCTGCCGGCAGGGCATAAAAAAGAAGAAACGGGATTAAGATGAAGGTTATAAATCCTTTTTTCATCGCCGCCGCTCCTCCTTCAGTTTTCAAGCCGCAGTTTAGCAGAAGCACTTGCATGAATATCAAAAATCACGTCTGCCAAGCGGCTTGTAAAAGTTTCAGCCCTTTAAGATTAGCCTTTTGTTCCCCCTGCCGTCAAACCGGAAACAAAGTATTTCTGGAACATAAGGAATAAAGCTGCAATTGGAATGGCAATGAGGACAGAACCAGCAGCAAACTTTGTGAATTCATTTCCGAATTGCTTGGCAACCATTTCGTACAAACCTACAGCCATTGTAAATTTCTCATCTGTTCTCAGTAAGATTCTCGCTAAAATAAAGTCACCGAATGGTGCAATAAATGAGAATAAAGCTACCACAGCGACAATAGGCTTTGCCAATGGCATGACAATCTGCCAGAATACACGCAAATGGCTGGCTCCATCCATTTTTGCAGACTCATCAAGTTCCTTTGGAATTGTATCAAGATATCCTTTCATTAACCAGGTATTCATCGGGATCTGTCCGCCAACATAAACAAGAATTAAGCCAAGATGGGTATCAATTAATCCCGTTCTTGTTGCTAAAACGAAAATGGCAATTAGTGCTGCAAAATTAGGAATCATTTGCAGAATCAAGAAAGTCAGCAGCCCATTTTTTCTGCCTATGAAACGGTAGCGTGAAAAAGAATATGCAGTTAAAGATACTGTGATAACAGTCAGAATCATTGTTAGGGTACTAATCTTTAAAGAATTCCAGTACCAGTGAATATAATTGGACTTTTCCAGGTCAAACAGGTATTTGTAATGGTCCAATGTCGGACTTTTCGGAAACATTGTTGAACCTGACAAACTTTGGCCTGGATTGAAGGAAGATCCAACTACCCATAAAAGCGGATAAATGACAATAAAACTCATGAAAGCAATAATTAAATAAGAAGCAGTAAGCCTGATTATTTTATTTTTTTTCATACTCATAGCTACATCAAGTCCTCTTCTTGGAATGATTTTGTTCTTCTAAACTGCCAAAGAGCCACAGTTATTACTATAAGTGAAAGAATCATGGTTACTGCAGCTGCCTTTCCGTATTGGGCAGATGTCATAGTCAGCTTATAGATCCAGGAAATAAGAATGTCAGATCCGCCGGCATTTTGTCCCGGAATAGCTGGACCTCCTCCATTAAATAAGAAGATTACGTTAAAGTTATTAAAATTAAATGTATATTGTGTAATGATAATTGGCGCAGTTGCAAAAAGGACAAGCGGCAAAGTGATTTTAGTGAACTTTTGAAGTATGGATGCACCATCAACAGTTGCCGCTTCGTAAAGCTCATCCGGAATGGACTGCAGCACCCCTGTTGTCATGGCAAAAATGAATGGGAAGCCAAGCCAGGATTGAATAAAAATCAAGGCAAGCCTCGTCCAGTTTTCCTCTGTCATCCATGGAACTGGACCAATGCCAATGGCATCAAGAAGTGTTTTATTGATAACCCCGAAAGTTTCATTAAACATGCCTGAGAATATCAAAATTGAAATAAAAGCTGGAACTGCCCAAGGAAGGATAAATACCGTCCGGATAATTGCTTTTCCTTTAAGATCCTTTTGGTTAACCAGAATTGCAAGGAAAATTCCAAGCGCAACCTGAAGGGTTGTAGCAACAAATGTCCAGACAATTGTCCACCCCATTACGCCAAAGAAAGTTTTTCTCCATAAATCCAATTTAAAAATATCTATAAAGTTTTGAATCCCTACCCAATCTACAAGCTTTGCGGGCGGTGAATGATATAAATCATAATTTGTGAATGCAAGCAGTACCACGAATAAAATCGGAAAAATAACAACGAAAACTAAAAGAAAGAACCCTGGTGAAATCATTAAGTATGGAAACCCATTATCCAATAAATTATGGTACTGTTCTCTTACGCTGTTCAATTTCAGCCCCAAGTCACGCTTTTTGCCATTATTATAGGCATCGTAAATGTTGAAAGAATAAATGATTAGGCCTAATGCTGTTACAATTAAGGCGATAATTCCATCAATCAGCAAAAATATGGAGTGATCGAGAACCGGTATTTCTCCTAAAGTAATGAGACCCCAGAATCCCCAATTAAGCGTGTCATAAAAAGCTGCAAAGAAAGATACTGTAAGAATTAAAAAGATAGCCCCTTTTAGGAACTGTTTATTATAAAACTGCCCAAATCCAGGTAATATGGATAAAAGCGCAGCATTTCTTCCATGATTGGTTGATGTTTTTGTGACATCCATTTTTGACTGGCCTCCCCTTTCTTTATAGGAGAAAGAATTTTTTCTTTTATTATAATTCATTTCCTCATTGTAAATTGGAGTTTTTTGTGCAAACGGTTGCTCTTATGAGGATTATGAAAGCGGCGCCTGCCGCTTTCATTCAAATTATCATGCTATAAAAATGATGGGCAATACCTCCTGGGAGGTACCGCCCTTAGTCTGTCAAATCATTAGTTGGCAGGGTGATTCGTTTCAATATTGGTTTTGATTGTTTTTACTGCATCATCAAGAGCAGCTTTAGGCTCAGCTTTTCCTGTAGCAATTGTTTGAAGTGCAGATGCCATTGGTCCCCATACCTCAGCCATTTCAGGAATGTTAGGCATTGGAACAGCGTATTGGGATTGCTCCGCAACAGCTTTAGCAGCTTCATTATCTGCAATTACAGGGTCTTCAATTAGAGCCTTTACAGGAGGGATTTCCTGAGTTTTCTCAAATCTGATTTTTGCATTTTCTTTATTTGTAATATGTTCAACAAGCTTTGTTGCCCAGTAAGGGTTTTTAGTGAAGGCAGTTACGTGCCAGCCTTTAACACCCATGAAAGTTTTAACAGGCTCTCCGTTTGGAAGCTTTGGCATAACAGCGACACCAACATCAATTCCAGCATCCTTCATGCCCTGTAATGCCCATGGTCCATTCATTACAGATGCGGCTTTCCCTTCGTTGAACAATCCATCCATTGCAGCACCGCCGCTTTCACCGATAATTCCTTTAGGGAATAGGCCTTCGCTGTACCACTTTTGAATAAACTCAGCACCTTCAACAGCACCTTCATTGTTTAAACCAACATCTTCACGGTCTAATGCACCATCATTTTCCTTAAAAACGTACCCACCCATGCCAGCAATTGGTCCGTGAGCGAAATAGAAGTTATCGAAAAGAGCCAAAAATCCATACTGTCCGCCAGTCGTCAATTCTTTAGCTTGAGTGTAAAGCTCATCCATTGTTTCTGGAGCTTTTTCCATTAATGCTTTGTTATAGATGAAAACAGGTGTTTCAGTTGCTTTCGGAAGACCATAAAGCTTTCCATCGAACATTTGTGCAGTGATTGATGATTCTGTGAAAGTATCTAGAACACTATCTTCTACTTGAATCTCCTGAAGCAATCCTTCTGTTACTACCTGTCCGATCTGGTCATGCGGCAGAGTCACAACATCTGGAGCATTTCCGGCAGGCCCATCAAGTCTTAGCTGGTCACGGATCTTATCAGCCATGCCCAATTCTTTGAATTCTACTTTTATCCCATATTCTTTCTCAAAAGACTCGATTGCAGGCTTTAATGCTACACCTTTATCTGTGTCTTCCCAAACTACTAATTTTTCTGGTTTTGGCTCTTCAGCCTGTTTTTCGCTTGTATTGCCGTTATCATTTTCTGTGTTTTCCGGCTGTGCCTCTCGCTGAGGACCACATGCAGCCAGCATTCCGATTACTAATACCAGCATCATAAGGAAAGATAATGACTTTTTCATGGTATTGCCCCCTTTTTTTAAATCTGGTGCTCGAATATCAAATCGTACAACCGTTTGCACAATTGTGTAAACGCTTTTATTTATTTTTAAAAATTTTAGCGTTTTCACTTAATCTATTTTTTTAGTGAATTCTATTGAAATCCCTCAATGAAAACGATTGCACAATTTCTATTTTTATTATACAAGGTTTTTGGGCTTTTACAACTACTTTTTAAAAAATTTTTACAATCAGCTTCGGTACAAAATAAGTTCTATTTTCTTTCTTTATTCTATATTTTTTTTCCATCCATATGGTATAATGCAAGCGATTGCACTAACCTGGTAGTGTCAAAAGATTTATGAAAACTACCTAAAGGGTTAGTTTCTCTCCTATTTACTGGATGGAGATGCGCCGCAATCGCTCTTGACAAACACGCCAATGGTTTGAGGATTGTTTAACAAGGGCGAAGGGAACAAAAGAAGGCATACCAAATAAGCCCTTGGTTGTTTCCATTTTAAACCATTGGCAAGTTCGGTTTGTCAAGAGTTCGCTCCGCCGATTGCTGAATTAGCTTAAGGGCTCAGCTAAACAAAAAGTTAGGCTTGTCTTTGTTCTACTATCCATTGTTGTGCTAA
>NZ_JAEL01000144.1 GCF_000518885.1 Bacillus sp. J33
ATTTTGCCAATACTCATGATTAACTCACGTTCATAGTAACCGTTACGATAGTCACGACGCGATACAGAGCGTTCATAGGCAGCTGCGTTTAAATAATCATCTCTCTCTTTTTCCATAAACTCGTTCAATACCAAAACAATGGCTGATCTAACAACTGCATCAATATTCGATTTTAATACAGATTCTTTTAAAAGTTCCAAATCTAGGTTAAACTGTAATTGGGTCATTTTTATTCCTCTTTTCATTGTTTATCGTCGCTGAAAACATTGTAGCCAAGAGTGAATAAAATGAACCCTTTTTCTTTTTACACAATTATATGGACTTAATCCCATGAAGGGTTCATGAGGCCGTAAATCAAACTATCCGGAGCAAAAAGGTCGTCATGAAGGGGTCATGAAGCCACAAATCAAGCCGGCGATAGCAAAAAGGTCGTCATGAAGGGGTCATGAAGCCACAAATCAAGCCTGCCGGAGCAAAAAGGTCGCCATGAAAGGATCATGAAGCCACAAATCAAACCAGGCGGTACAAAAAGGTCGTCAAATATAAAAAAGCACGGCCCCAGCCGTGCTCTCCCTCACCCCAAAGCTCTCTTCAGCCTCTCGAGACCATCAACCAATACTTCATGCGGGCAGGCGATATTCATGCGGACAAACCCTTCGCCGCCGGGGCCGTATTTTGGGCCTGGCTCCAATGCAAGTTTCCCTTTTTCGAGGAGACGGTTCCTCAATTCAGCATCACTTAAACCAAGCGCGCGGCAATCAAGCCATAAGAGATAGGTGCTATCAGGCTCGACCATGGAGATGCCGGGCAATTCTTTTTTTATAAACTTGGCGGCTGTTGTTTTGTTTTCCTCGAGGTAATCCATTAATCCATCAAGCCATTTTTCGCCATGGCGATAGGCTGCTTCCATTCCGATGATTCCAAAGGCAGACAGAGTGAAAAAGCCTTGCTTGCCCTGTTCCTCCTGAAAAGCTTTCTTTAATTGTTCATTGCTGATAATGGCAGCGGATGCCTGGATGCCTGCAAGGTTCCAGGTTTTCGTTGGGGCAATGCAGGTGACCGTAATATCAGCGAATCGCTCATCCAATGAAGCAATCGGAATATGCTTATTCCCTTTAAAAATCAAATCGGAGTGGATTTCATCCGATAGGATCGTGCAGTCATGTTTCAAACACAATTCCCCGATCTGCCGAAGCTCTTCCTCTGTCCACATTCTTCCGCCTGGATTGTGCGGATTGCAGAGCAGGAATAGTTTCACGCCGCCTTCTTTAAGCTTGCTTTCAAAATCGGCAAAATCAATTTCATAGCGCCCATCCTCAAGCTTCAACGGGGAATTCACAACTGTGCGGCCATTCTTTTTAATCATTTCGAAAAATGGTGTATATACTGGAGATTGCAGCATTACCTTATCATTTTTTTCGGTAAAAGCCTGGATAGCAGTGGCAATAGATGGTACTACTCCAGTGCTGTACAGGATCCAGTCATTTTCAATCTTCCATCCATGGCGATTCAAAAGCCATTGTCCAATTGCTTCAGCAGTAGAGTCAGGTGCATATGTATAGCCAAAGATGCCGTGATCCAGTCTTTCTTCAAGAGCTTTCTTTACTTCTTCGGGAGGCTGAAAGTCCATATCAGCGACCCACATAGGCAAAACATCTGTTGTGCCGAAAACCTGCTTAGTCATCCCCCATTTAACAGAAGCAGTATTTTCACGATTGATTTTTTGATGAAAATTAAATTGGTTCATACTGTCACCGCCTTTATGATTCTTTTATGTATCCTGACTCTATGATATGATATTGATACCAAAAATTAAAACAAAGCGGCTTCACAGCCGAATAATAATAGGTGATAATATGGAAATACAGCAAACAAACCTTTTGCTTGTCCACACTCTTGACCAATGGGATCCATTTGGAGTTGGATCAGGCAATTACGATACAGAAATTGCTGATTCAGTACAGGCAGTCCATGATCTTGATGATCGGGATAAGCTGGCCAGAAAAATTCAATCCATATATGAATTTTCTTTTGAGGAAATCATTCCTTTGGAGAAATGCAAGGAAATTTCAGCCCGGCTTCTTGAAATCAAACATAATGGTTCTTGCACAATATAGTGCAATTGCAGAAAAACGGCTGCTGTTAAGGCATGCCGTTTTTTTATTTTCCGCTAAACACTTTCCCGAACCCCGGCACTTTTCTTAAAACTTTTTATATGCTTTAACACATCTTCCGGCCGTTCTTCAGGAACGAGGTGCCCGGTATCGTTTATTACAACCAGTTTGGAATTCTGCAAATCTTTATTCAGGCGTTTCCCAATATGAAGCGGAACGACCCTATCATGCTCTCCCCAAATTAAAAGGCAGGGGGTTTCGATCTTTTTCAAGGCAGCCGGCGGCAAATCGCCTTCCCGGTCGCGAATCATTCTTGTCAATGCCCGGAAAATATCATCTTCCAAAAATGGAGACAAGTATCCAAAGAGCATTTCGTCATCAATCATGGAATGGTCATGGACGACATTTTTCAAGTTCTGCTTAACCCCAGATCGCTGAAGATATAATTTTACATACAAATGAAAGAAGGGGATGTAGCTGGAAAAGATCATATGGGGCTTCATCCTTTTCATATATCCGGAGCTGCATAATAAGACTGCCTGGTCTACGAGATCAGGCTTTGAATGGGCGACATATAAAACAATCTGTCCCCCCATCGAATGGCCAACCAAGGTAACTTTTTCAAAACCCAGTTTTTCCGATAATTGAATGACGGTTTTGGCCAGATTTTTGTATGAGTAAACAAACTGCCTGGACTTCCCGCTTTTGCCGAAGGGAGGCAAATCCATCGAAACCACATTGAATTGTGTCTTCAATAAAGGAATTAGCCTGCGATAGCTAAAGGTGGATGATAAGAAGCCGTGCAGCAGGACCAATGTTTCCCTGGATGATTCGTGCTTGTAATACTCATAGTAAACATCCGTTCCGTTAATAGGCTCTATTCCTGAGAACGTCGCCTCTTCCATTTGCTTTTCCCTCCTTGTATTTTTATATCAGTGATTACGGCGGTCGCCGGTCACTTCATCATTAATGCGTCCCTTTATTTTTCCCTCAATTCCAATCCTGACACATATGAATTTATAAATAAAAAAAAATAATGAAAGTGACATATTATTTTGAGCAGTTTTTGCTATAATGTAACTATTTTATAGAGTAAATCACTAAAAGGTTGGGAGCGGCAAAAATGAAATTAACAGAAAAGCAAATTGAGGTTTTGGAAATTTTAGAAAACAATAGTGCGAGAATCCCGGTTGAAGACATTGCCAAGATGGCAGGATTAAGTGTTGAAGAAACGAATGAAGCCTTAGATAGGCTTGAGGAATTAAAGGTTCTTGTTCGATACTCATCAGTGATTGATTGGTCAAAGGTGGACGGCCATGAAGGCGTTACAGCCATGATCGATGTTAAGGTTGCCCCTAAACGAGGAGTAGGATTTGATGAAGTTGCACAAAGAATTTATCGCTTTAAAGAGGTAAGATCTGTTTATTTAATGTCAGGTGCATATGATCTTTCAGTGATCATCGAAGGGCGTTCAATGAATGAGGTAGCCCGATTTGTTTCCGAAAAGTTATCCACGCTTGATTCGGTTCTATCAACGACAACCCATTTTATATTAAAGAAATATAAGCACGATGGAACGATCTTTGAGCAAAATGAAGATGATAAACGAATTGTGGTGTCTCCGTAATGAACAATACGAAAACCTATCTTTCGAGAACTGTTGAAGATCTGAAGCCATCTGGAATCCGCCGATTTTTTGATCTTGCCGCAGGGATGGAAGGTGTTATCTCTCTGGGGGTGGGGGAACCTGATTTCATAACGCCTTGGTCTGTTAGGGAGGCAGCCATCCTCTCCCTTGAGCAGGGGTACACCTCATACACGGCAAACGCTGGCCTGGTAGAGCTTCGGGAAGAAATTGCAGGTTATATGAAGAAAAGCTTCCGTGTCTCTTATTCTGCTGAAAAAGAAATTATTGTTACAGTCGGTGCCAGCCAGGCATTGGATATTGCCTTACGGGCTATCCTGGATCCGGGCGATGAGGTAATTGTCATCGAACCGAGCTTTGTATCTTATGTTCCGTTAGTAGCCCTTGCCGGAGGGGTGCCGGTACAGGTGCAGACACTAAAGGAGAAAGGGTTTAAAATCCAGCCGGAACAGCTCCAAAACGCAATCACAAGCAGGACAAAAGCGATCATGTTATGCTCTCCAAATAATCCGACGGGCACAATGCTAAGCAAAGGGGAGCTTGAGGGCATTGCTAAAATCGCAGAGAAACATGATTTGCTTGTCCTTTCAGATGAGATTTATGCTGAGCTGGCGTATGAAGGTGAATATACGAGTTTTGCGGCTATTAACGGGATGAGGGAAAGAACCATATTAATATCAGGATTTTCAAAGGGATTTGCAATGACAGGCTGGAGACTGGGATTTGTATGCGCACCAGAACAAATCTCACAGGCGATGCTGAAAATCCATCAGTATGCGATGATGTGTGCACCGACTATGGCACAGTTTGCTGCACTGGAAGCTTTGAAAACAGGCAGAACAGATGTTGAAGATATGAAAAAAAGCTATAGGCGCAGGCGCAATTATTTCGTTCAGTCCCTTAATGATATAGGGTTAACGTGCCATGTGCCGGGCGGAGCATTTTATGCGTTCCCGTCTATTGAAAGTACCGGCCTATCTTCAGAAGCATTTGCAGAAAAGCTGTTGCTGGAGGAAAAAGTTGCAGTTGTGCCAGGCAATATTTTTGGTGAAAGCGGGGAAGGCCATGTGCGCTGCTCCTATGCATCATCCATGGAACAGCTCCAGGAAGCCATCAAACGGATTGGACGTTTTCTTGAACGAAGCCAGAAGGCATAAAAAAAGGACAATCCATTACAGATTGTCAACTTCAAAAAGGGGGGGAATACTAGAAAGCCTTATGCTATAAGGCTATCCAGTATTCTTCTTTTTTATACTTCAATTCTTAGAATTATTTAGCCGGATATTTAATTTCATAAAGCATTTGCATCACCCGGAGAAAATCCTCTTCGCTAAATTCCTTTGCTTTCCTTAGAATGAGCTTTGCTTTTTTTATGCCAATTTCCCGTACAAGCTGTTCAATTTCATAGTCAATTCCTGCCTGGCTTGTCTGAAGTTCCTGTTCCAGCAGCTCTGAAGCCGGTATATCCAGTGCTGTGGAAATTTTCAAAACAGTTTGTGTATCAGGAATTTGGTCACCGTTTTCATATTTTGCAATAGTGCCAGTTCCAACCCTTACTTTTAAGGCAAGCTGCTGCTGGGTCATATTGGCTCGCTCCCTGCACATTTTTATATTATTTCCGATGTTCGACATGATCCATCACCCCTATTTTTTCATTTTTATCCTATTAATAGTTTATCATGTGGAAGTGAACCTGATGTCAGCTCTTCGTGAACATTCCGTTAACATCCTTTCATAAATTGTCCATAAAAATAGGAAATACTGAAGAAGATTAACACGGTAAAAAATGGTGGAAAATCGCTCCTATTTGGCTTTTGATATTCTGTCTAAGTTATGATATAATTTTTTATTGCGTATAAAGAGATAAAATTTGAATTTAATTAGGAGTGTTTTCATGTCAGAGAAAATCGAAGTAGGCAGTGTTATTACAGGAAAGGTAACAGGTATTCAGCCATACGGTGCGTTCGTAGCATTGGATGAGAATACACAAGGATTAGTTCACATCTCCGAAGTAACTCACGGATTTGTCAAAGATATTAACGAACATCTTAAAGTGGGCGATGAGGTAAAAGTAAAAGTTCTATCAGTTGATGAAGAAGCAGGAAAAATCGGATTATCAATCCGCGCAACTGAAGAAGCGCCACAAGCAGAAGCAAAAGCTAGAAAGCCTCGTAAACGCCAGGCGGCGCCAATCAAAATGGAAGACGAATCTGCACAAGGATTCAACACACTTAAAGATAAGCTTCAAGAGTGGATTGAACAGTCCCAGCGCGAGGACCTTATCAAGAAGTAATACAAGGGAAGCCGGGCTTTTGCCCGGTTTTTAAATTTAGTGCAAAAATTGCTTGCTATCGCCCGCAAAATGAGCGTGCGCTCGACAAATTATTTTGCAGTCTGAAAGGCATAGAAACACATATAAAGAGACTTTTTTAACATAAAAATTCAGAAAAGTAGCCTAATTTTATGTTTTGGCATTAATCTTGCAAAGGATACTCAGAAGGGGTTTATTTTAAAAGGAGGGACCTATATGGGAGAAAAGACAGAGAAGAAGATTCCGTTTTGGATGGCTGTTCTGCCGTTGTTGGTAATGATTGCTGTTATGGCTGTCACGATTGTAAAATTTGAGGGAAGCCCTCATGTGCCTTTAATTACAGGTACAATTGTATCCGCTTTCATTGCATGGCACTGCGGTTTTAAATGGAATGATATTGAAGAAGGTTTTTATAAGGGGATAAGACTGGCTCTTCCAGCCATTTTGATTATTATTATGGTTGGTTTGACCATTGGTTCATGGATTGGCGGCGGCATTGTCGCGACAATGATTTACTATGGGCTAAAACTTATTTCTCCTTCCATGTTCCTTGTCTCCATTTGCATTATTAGTGCCATTGTTACCTTGGCAATTGGAAGCTCATGGTCTACGATGGGAACGATCGGTGTCGCAGGCATGGGGATTGGGATCAGCATGGGCATTCCAGCTCCGATGGTGGCAGGCGCCATTATTTCTGGTGCTTATTTTGGAGATAAAATGTCGCCGCTATCCGATACAACCAACTTGGCTGCAGGGATCACAGGGACTGACTTGTTTGAACATATCCGCCATATGTTTTACACTACGATCCCTGCTCTTTTGATTGCAGTAATTGCTTATTGGATTATGGGCAGGCAGTTTGGGGGCAGCGATTTAAACAATGAAAATATAACAGAGATAATGACGGTGCTTTCTGAGAGCTTCTCCATTTCTCCTTGGCTTTTGCTTGTCCCTGTACTAGTTATTTTCCTGGTGGCAAAAAAAGTTCCGGCTCTTCCTGCTTTGGCTGCTGGAGTTCTCCTTGGCTGGCTCTGCCATATTTTCGTTCAAGGCGGCTCTGTTGGGGATGCTGTAAATACCCTGCAAGGCGGCTTTTCGATTGAAAGCGGAAATAGCCTTGTGGATGAACTTTTTAACAGAGGCGGCATCGATGATATGATGTACACTGTTTCATTGACTATAGTTGCCATGACCTTTGGCGGTGTAATGGAACAGACAGGAATGCTAAAAGCAATTGTCGATCAGATTCTGAAGCTTGCACGTTCAGCCCGCAGCCTAGTGGCTACAACAGTTTTATCATCCTTTTTCACAAATATTGCTGCAGCAGAGCAATACATATCCATCTTATTGCCTGGAAGGATGTATGCGCAGGCTTATAAAGATAAAAACCTGCAATCGAAAAATCTCTCCCGTGCACTTGAGGATGGAGGGACAGTAACATCTGTATTTGTACCATGGAATACATGTGCGGTGTTTATCATGTCAACTCTGGCGGTACATCCATTTGAATACGCACCATATGCAATCTTGAATTTCTCGGTGCCTATTCTGGCCATTATCTTTGCGATGATTGGCTATAAAATCACTTTTATGAGTGATAAAGAGAGAAAAGAAATGGAAGCAAATGATCAGAAGGCATCTTAATGAAAAGGCTCCGGGTAAGGAGCCTTTTTTCATTTTTAGGGTTATTAAAAAGTTCTTGGGGAAAAGGAAATCAGAAACAGCACTGTAAAATTTATGAATAGAGAAATGAATTTAGTCAAACACTACAATTTGTCGAAAGGAGTGACATTTATGTCAGAGCAAACACTTTATGAAAGAGTCGGCGGCGGAGAAGCTATTGAGAAGGTGGTCGATTATTTCTATGAGGAGCTAGTGCTGAAGGATCCGACCGTCAACAAATTCTTTGAACATACTGATATGGCAAAACAGAAACGGCATCAATCCAAGTTCATAAGCTATGCGCTGGGAGGACCTAATCAATACTCAGGCAACTCCATGGCCAAAGCGCATGAAGGCATGAACCTGCAGCCGGAACATTTTGATGCCATTGCCAGCCACCTTCATGATGCACTTGCCCATTTCGGTGTAAGCGGAAAGGATATTGACGAAGCACTGACACGAGTTTCAGCGCTTCGTGATGATATTCTATATAAATAAAAGCTCCTTGAGGGGAGCTTTTATTTGTTCTATGGTTAAAAAGGTCTGGATTATTAATGAATGATATCCTTTTTAACCGCGAAAATGGATTATATCCGCAAATTAACGTCCGCCCATAATTTAAATTATGGGCAAAAAAGGTTTTGCCTGTCTGATCCCATGCTGCCTCCTCAGCTCACACAATTCAATTTTATTAAGCCTAAATCTCGACTAATTATATGAATTTAAGAGAAATTTTAATAGAATTCCTTATTTTAGCTATTTTCCTTCTTAACTCCATATTTCCGAAGCCGGTATTGCAGGTTTTGCCGGCTCATGCCAAGAGATTTTGCGGCTTGGGTTATGTTATTGCCGTGATGCTTGAGTACTTTTTTTAGATAATACGTCTCGGCTTCCTGAATATATTGTTCCAGCGGTTTAATGGGCTTGTTTTTCTGGATAAGCAGGTCATCCATGTGGCCGGCATCATTCGGTTCCTCCTTGAACTGGGGTTTGTTCCTGAAATGAAGCGGCAGGTGCACATAGCTGATAGCCTCTTCCTGGTCAATCAGATTCATGGCGCCTTCAATGATGTGCTCCAATTCACGCACATTTCCTGGCCATTCATATTGCTCAAATTTATTCATTACTTCTTCATCAATTACTCCGACATTCATTCCGAAGAGCTGGTTATATTTTTCAATAAAAAACTGTGCAAGGTCCCGGATATCTTTCCGTCGTTCACGCAAAGGCGGTATAAAGAGGGATACGACACTTAGCCGATAGTATAAATCCTTCCGCAGCCTGCCCTCTGAGATGGCATCGATCGGATCCTCGTTAATTGTGGCTATGATTCTAACATCTACGGTCCGATCTTTTGTATCGCCAACCCGACGGACCGTTTTTTCCTGCAACACTCTTAGAAGCTTTGCTTGGAGGGACGGATTGAGAGAGTTGATTTCATCCAGGAGGAGGGTTCCTCCATCCGCCTGTTCAAATAATCCCGGGCGTTCAATCGAGCCGGTAAAGGCGCCTTTTTTTGTTCCGAACAAAAGGCCTTCTATTAAGCTGTCAGGCAGCGCCGCACAGTTTTGCGAGATAAATGGTTTAGAAGAGCGGCTGCTGCCGTTATGAATGCTTTGGGCAAACAGCTCTTTACCGGTTCCAGTTTCCCCGATAATTAATACAGACGAGCTAGTCCTGGTCGCTCTTTTGCTTGCTTCAATCACTTCCCGGATTTCATCGCTGCTGCCGATAATGCTGTCAAAAGTATACCGTGTATCTCCACGCTTGTTCATGTTCTCCCTGATCAGCTTTTCAAGCTTTGTTACATCTCGGGCAATTTCCATCGCACCAATTTGCACATCCTCCTCGATGAGAGGGAAGGTGTTATTGATTGTGGTAATTTCCTGTCCTTTGTTGTTAAAGTAGGTTTGTTTGGCATTTTTAATATTTCTGCCCTTTTGCAGGGCCTGAAGGAGTGTACTGTCTTCGTTTTGATGAAAAGAAAAGACATCCAGCAAATTCTTGTCCAAGACATCTTCATAGTTCATGCCTTCAATCTCAGCCATTTTTTTATTGTAGATAATCGTCTTTCCCTCTTCATCCACGACATGGACGCCGACATTGATTTCGTCTAAAATCCGCTGAAAAATCTTATTTTTTAATTGCAGCTGTTTGAATTCACGATGGGTCATTATGATCTCCTTATCCTGTATTTTACTTAATAGTATAAAGTAAATCAAAATAGTGCAATGGAAATTTGCACCTTGAGATATGCATCCTCTGTTTGTGTGCAAAAATATTTTGCTATTTTAAAATGAAAACGCCTATTTATCAGCTTTTTAAAGTTGGCACAGTTCTTGCATTATAAAATAGCGGAAAAGAAATTTGACTTAAGGGGGATGGAATCATGGTACAGCCGTACAAACATGAACCTTTCACAAACTTTAAAACAGAAGAAAACCGCGAAGCATACTTACAGGGATTAAAAACAGTCGAAAGCTATTTAGGCCAAGACTATGACTTGTTAATTGGCGGAGAGAGAATCTCCACAGAAGATAAAATCGTATCAATCAATCCTTCTAATAAAGAAGAAGTGGTTGGCCGTGTTTCGAAGGCAAACCGCGAGCTTGCCGAGAAAGCGATGCAGGCTGCTGTGGAAGCATTCAAAACGTGGAGAAAAGTAAAGCCGGAAACACGCGCAGATGTNCTGTTCAAAGCTGCTGCGATTATCCGCCGCCGCAAGCATGAGTTTTCTGCCCTTTTAACAAAGGAAGCAGGAAAGCCTTGGAATGAGGCAGATGCTGATACTGCGGAAGCCATTGACTTCCTTGAGTACTATGCACGCCAAATACTAAGAATCAAAGACGGTGTTCCTGTGAACAGCCGTCCGAAT
>NZ_JAEL01000015.1 GCF_000518885.1 Bacillus sp. J33
ATCTCAAGATCAAAGCCTTGTTCAATAAAGATTTGCGATGGTGTTTTCCCATTTTTGTACTCCGTCACTGCTTTTATCTTAAATTCCGAACTATAGGAGATTGACCTTTCAGAAGTCCTCAACACATTAGGATTCTTTTCAAGCTCTTTCATTTGGAAATCATTATAAATATTCTTACTCATGATAAATCCTCCGTCCCTATTCATTAAATCTATTGAAACACAAAAAACCCCGGATAGGGGCACTTTTTTATCAGTGTCCGCTATCCGGGGTATAGTTCACAGCAAGATGCCGGCTTCTTTTTTTAACTTAGGTTTTGATCATCGCTCGTTTTTCTTTGTGTATTTTCTGGAGCAACCTTTGAAAGCTGGTCCATTGGCTCCATCATTGATTCAAGCAGGCTTCCATCACGCTGTTTGCGATCATCCGATTTATGTGGCTTATTTGAATCAGCATTATTCATTTTTTCACCCCATTTCTCCCGGTAAAAGTCCTTTTGATAGAATAAACAACATGCCGCAAGATTATGCAAAAAATGCTATTGAATAAAATATACGGCCGGTTAAATTCCATTTTATTGGCAATAATGGAAATTAAAAGGCATAGATAGGATTTGGAGAAATGAATATGTCTACTATTCTGATGATAGGGATATTAATTATGGTCTCATTATTATTATTCATTTTATTATTTTTGCTTCTTGGCTGGCGCTGGATTATGAAACGGGTTGTTAAGCAGGCAGGGAAAATTATTATGACAGACAGCTATCAGGAAAATCTTTTGGAATTGATACCGGGTTTTCGGCATATGGGGGTGCAAAATGCACTTGAAAATAACCTCCGCGCCGAAACGGGTGACATTCTCCACCGTCCATTTGGGTCTACGAAAAAGTGGCCTCATTTTGAAGAAATTACTTTTATTCCGGCTCAAACATCGCCCTTTCCGATTGATGGGGATGAGGATGTTGATGTAAAGGTCACCATTGGTCCAAAAGCAAAAAAGCCTATGAAAATAAAAATTCCGCTGATGATCAGCGGGATGGCTTATGGGATCGCATTAAGCGAGGAAGTAAAAATTGCTTTGGCAACAGCAGCCAAGAATACTGGAACGGCCATTAATTCAGGGGAGGGCGGAATTTTGCCTGAAGAGATGGAAAGTGCCGGCAAGTATATTCTCCAGTTTTCAAAAACAGAATGGGGGAAGGAAGAAGAGGTCATCAAACGTGCCGATATGATTGAGCTTAAACTTGGCCAGGGTGCAATAGCAGGAATGGGAGGAAATATTTCTCCGGAAAATTTAACAGGGCGTGCCAGGGAAATCATGGGCCTGAAGGATAATGAGGTCGCCCATATCTTAGAACATTATTTTGAGAACCAGACTTTAAAGGATTTGAAGGAATTGGTGGAGGAGCTTCGGAAACTTTCCGGAGGTGTCCCGATTGGAGCAAAAATAGGGGCTGGCGGAAAAATAGAAGAAGATATTGACAACTTAATTGAAATGGGAGTGGATTTCATTGCAGTTGATGGAGGGCAAGGGGCATCAGTTGGTGCTCCCCCGTTATTAGCTGATGATTTTGGCATTCCTACCTTGCATGCTCTTGTCCGTGCTGCTAACCACCTTGAGAAAAGAAAGAAAAAGGGAGAGATCAGTTTAATTGTATCAGGGGGCCTATTTACGCCTGGACACTTTTTAAAGGTGCTTGCCTTAGGTGCGGACGCTGTTTATCTGGGATCCGTGATGCTGTTCACCGTTTCCCATAAACATACTTTAAATCCTCTGCCTTTCGAACCGCCTACTCAGGTTGTTTGGAACGAAGGGAAATTTAAGGATACTTTTAAAATTGAGGATGGAGCGAAGTCTGCAGAAAAATTTTTAACAGCAAGCACAGAGGAAATTAAAATAGCCTTGCGGGCAATGGGTAAGAAATCGCTTAAAGATCTTACAAAAAAAGACTTAGTTTCATATGATGAACTGACTGCAAAAATGATTGGAATCCCCTTCACTTTTCAGCCCTGGGAAGATCAATCTGACAACAGCGAAAAAGGAAGCAGCTGAAAAGCCTGGCAATTCTTGGCCAGGCTTTTTGCACTTTATTCATCAATATCCCTTTTTACTTTTCGCTTTTCCTGATAAAATCGGTATGGGTTTTGGGTTCTTAAATAAACTGGACGCAATTTATTAAAGGGCAATCTAATAAAGGAATCCTTCAAGTCACGATACCTAGGCGGATAAAATGGTTCCAAAAAGGGCCTTCCAAGGGAAGTAAGCCTTATCATATGGGTTAATAATAGGCAAGAACAAAATAAGACACCGACAAATCCCCAAAGGTTCGCGAAAAATAGGAACGGAAACCGCAAAAAACGGATGGAATTATTCATCTTGTAAACAGGTGTGGTAAATGAGGCAAGTGCAGCCAATGCTATGATAATGAGAAGGACATTACTTGTCAGCCCTGCTTCGACGGAAGCCGTCCCGATAACAATACCTCCAACAATACCAATTGTCTGGCCGACTTTTGTCGGCAATCTTGCCCCGGCCTCTCTCAAAAGTTCAATAACCAATTCAAGCAATAAAGCTTCATAAAAGGGCGGAAGAGGAATGTGCTGCCTTGATGCGACCAATGTTCCCAGCAAATCAGTCGGTATCAATTCCATATGGTAAGTAAGTGTTGCCACATAAATAGATGTTATCTGAATCGAAAAGATAACAGAAAACGCACGCAGAATTCTTACAAAAGATGCTATGATCCAGTTCAGGAAATAATCTTCGAATGAACTGAAAAACTCTGAAAACGTTGTAGGTGAAATTAGCACATGTGGAGAGCCGTCTACAACAATAACTATTTTTCCCTCCGCAAGGACAGCTGCAGCTCTGTCAGGCCTTTCTGTATCCAATAACTGCGGAAAAGGCGATCTGGAGTTATCCGAAATAAGCTGGACAATATAGGAACTGTCTGTAATTTCATCAAAATCGACATTCTCCAGACGCTGCTTTATTGTATTAATATTATCTTCATTTGTTATACCCGCAATATAAACAACCGCTACTGCCGTTCTGGAAATACTCCCCATTGAATATTCTTCCACGGTAAGTTCCGATATGGGCAGCCTTTTCCTAATTAAGTTTAGATTCTGCCCAATGGATTCAACAAAAGCTTCTTTCGGTCCAATTACGGTATGTTCAACCTCTGCATGAGTCAGTTTACGGACAAGTTCGTGCTGGGCAGATATAAAAGCAGCTTTTTTTTCTTCATTTTCCAACGTTACCATTATATAGCCACTTAGAAGCTTTTGCTCAGCATCGGAAAAATCCTCGCAAATATGTATATCTGCAGAAGGGAGAAGTTTTTTTAAGTCATCAATTTTACGGAAATTGCCTTGCTGCAGCCCTGGAAGTATACTCCTGCTAATCATCCTTTGGTCTGTTAATGTCTTAAAGAAGATGAAAGAAAAATCAGTGCCTGTTTGTCTATTTCTATAGCTTAACTTTTTATAATCATGAGATTTTGAAAAAGTTTGGTCCAATCCCTCAATATCAAACTCAGGCAAAGCTCTCTTCGTAATTAACTCTTTTTTCATATGATAATCACCGGTTCGTTTGACATCACCTTTTATTGTTTCCGCTTTTGGAAGGATTATGAATTTATTGGAGGAAAAGAATGGTGAGATGCAATGCAAGAAAAAAGCCTAACCGAAAAGGTGTAGGCTTTGGAGCTAAACAGGTTCTTCTTTTTTTTGTTTAAAACAGGCAGAAGCTAGCTGTTCAAGCATTTCAAATTCTATTTTATCAAAAATATCTAGACTGCTGCGCAAAGACTGGAGTGCACTATCGATTAGAAACTTTCTTGGTTTTTTCGAATGCAAGAGCTCTTCCTGGATAAAGTCCAAGAGTTCAATGCAATGAGTCTGATCCTTCTGCTGAACTGATTTTTTCAGTGTGGATATGGTTTTGCTTAGATTTTGTTTAAATCCCTGTTCTTGATCTTGTAAATGGTTAAAACAATT
This sequence comes from Bacillus sp. J33, assembly GCF_000518885.1. Classification (GTDB taxonomy): domain Bacteria; phylum Bacillota; class Bacilli; order Bacillales; family Cytobacillaceae; genus Cytobacillus. The sequence goes on from NZ_JAEL01000015.1 coordinate 4,005, forward strand.
GTCAATCAATTCCGGTTTTAGAAGCTGTTCACCTGCAGAGCTAACCTCCTCGACAACCTTTGAAATTCGTTCCACACTATAACGGATCACATGATTGAGGCAGGACGGGTGTCCAAAGATTTTCGTATTATACTTTACGTTATGATGAAGTATTCCCAGGAACATAATGGCGCAGTCCAGCAGATATGGTTTCTTGTCTTCTCCAAAGATTTCAATAAAACGCTGAAATATCCAATGGACCATCCTTATTTGTCCTTCTTTTATAAACTGCTTAAGTTCCGGATCGTTTGAAACAAGCACTTCCTCAAACAGAGTGATTAAATTATTTGAGCGATTCATATTCATTTGGAATTCTATCTGCTGAGTAAAAACCTCAATGCTAGATGGATCTTTTCCAATTAGCAGCTGATTTCGCTCATATTCCATTTTTTTGTGCAATGTTTTAAAAATAGACATAAGCAGTTCGTTTTTCGAGGAAAAATAGTTATAAAAAGTTCCTTTTGATATTCCGGTGTATTCTAAAATATCCTGAATGGATGTAGCTTGGAAGCCTTTATCCAGAAATAATTGATGGGCTTTCTTAATTACATGCTGTTTTCTGTCATTCATTCATAATCACCTGTCATCTTATTTGGACCATCGGTATAATTCTATAGTACCTTATTCTGAGGAATTGTACAAACCCCCTATTTTTCAAGTTTTTTTTAGTTGCATTAATTGTACTCATGGTATATTATATGTTTTGTGTGTAACGGGAGTATAAAAGAATGAACTGATAGTACAGGAGGAAAAACAATGGAACATGAATTAAATCATAAAACAGATCGTCCCCCTTATGGCATTCTGGCTGTTTTAATGGTAGGGGCGTTTATTGCCTTTTTAAATAATACATTATTAAATATCGCTTTGCCTTCAATTATGGAAGATTTGGAAATAGAGGCAGCAACAGTGCAGTGGCTAACGACCGGATTTATGCTTGTAAATGGTATTTTAATCCCAGCTACTGCCTTTTTAATTGAAAAATACACTGTCCGCAGATTGTTTATTGTGGCAATGGGGTTATTTACAATTGGTACACTCATTGCAGGAGTTGCTCATGTATTCCCGATTTTGCTGGCAGGAAGAATGCTGCAGGCATCAGGTTCAGCAATAATGATGCCTCTTTTGATGAATGTGATGCTGATCAGCTTTCCAGTAGAAAAACGCGGTGCAGCAATGGGTGTATTTGGTCTGATCCTAATGTTTGCGCCTGCAATTGGGCCGACTCTATCAGGCTGGATTGTTGAACATTATGACTGGAGAATGCTATTCCACTTCCTATCGCCAATAGCAGGAGTTATTCTGGTGCTTGGAGCCATTTTGCTAAAAGATAAAAAGGATAAAGTAAATATCCGCCTGGATCTCTTTTCACTTATTCTTTCAAGCGTCGGTTTCGGAGGGATTCTCTATGGTTTCAGCTCCGCAGGAAACAGAGGCTGGGATAGCCCGCATGTATACTTGACAATTGCAATTGGTGTAGTTTCTTTAGTATGGTTCATTTTAAAACAGTCTAAATCAGAACGGCCAATGCTTAATTTTGGAGTATACAAGTACCCAATGTTTGCATTGTCTTCAGCCATTGCCATGACTGTAAATATGGCACTGTTTTCAGGTATGATCCTGATACCGATCTATGTTCAGACAATAAGGGGGATATCCCCATTGGATGCTGGCTTGATGATGCTGCCGGGCGCTATTGTCATGGCTATCATGTCACCAATAACAGGAAGGCTTTTTGATAAAATTGGCGGGCGTATCCTAGCCATCATCGGCTTATCCATTATTGTTGCAACCACCTACGTGTTTAGCAGGCTTTCTATGGAAACGACCTATACACAACTGATCATCCTTAACTCAATCCGAATGTTTGGTATGTCAATGGTTATGATGCCTGTTTCAACCAATGGGTTAAACCAGTTGCCAAGGCGTTTATATCCTCATGGCACAGCAATGAACAATACATTAAACCAGGTGGCCGGTGCCATTGGTACAGCATTATTGGTAACAGTCATGTCAACCAGGACGGAAACACATGCTGCAGAAATAGCCAAAGAAGCAGCTATGGCAAATGGAGGTACACAAATGACTGAAGCTGCAATGGCTGAAATGCAGCAGCAAGTGTTAATGAAAGCCATGCTTGGCGGAATTAATGACGCTTTCTTTGTTGCTACTTTTATCGCTGCAGTAGCCCTTGTTCTAGCGTTCTTTATTAAACGTGCGACCCCTGCAGAAGATCCAATTGAAGAGACAAAGAAGGAAAAAATGGTGCCAAAGCTTGCACGGAATTAATAGTTTAGAGGAAATCAGGAGGATTTCCTCTTTTTTATGGGTTCGGAGCAATGCTGAATCCGAACCCGTCTGGAAAACGTCTAAATAAAGGAAATATACTTTCGTAGTTGGAGGCTGACAAATGATAAAAGGGTTAAATCATCTTTTATTCTCAGTATCAGATTTAAACGCATCCATTCAATTTTACAAGAACGTTTTTGACGCAAGGCTGCTGGTAAAAGGGAGAACTACAGCCTATTTCGATTTAAACGGAATATGGCTGGCACTGAATGAGGAACGTGAAATACCCAGAAACGAAATAGGCCATTCATATACTCATATTGCCTTTACGATTGATGAGGAAGATTTCGAGAAGATGTACGAAAAACTTAGAATGCTGGATGTTCGTATTTTGAATGGCCGAAAAAGAGATGCGAAAGACAAACATTCTATTTATTTTACAGATCCTGATGGACACAAATTTGAATTCCATACTGGGACGCTTCAGGATAGGATGGCGTACTATCGGGCAGAAAAGGGTCATATGGAGTTTTTTGAATGAAAAAGCCTGCAAATGCTTCTTCGCATTTGCAGGCTTTGTTTTTATCTATTTTTTTCCTGTAAATTTAACTGATTGATGTCCGCTGTGAGGGTGTGGTGAATACAAAATATGGTCAAGATACAGAGCTTCAAGTTTTCGATCGCTAAGCCGAAACAAATTGTAATTATGCTGAAACTTTGAGATTGAAAGGAGCTTGTTTATTAGTGTCTCTCTAGTCATAAGTTTAAAACCCTCCCTATGAATCATGCTTAAAAAATGAACTATTTGTCATATTATAATTCCTATTTATCCTATTAGTCAAGTCGGAATTTAATCTGGATTTGAACCATTTATATAGTAAGCCAGTTTCTGTATTGTATGAATATTCTGCTTTTTATTGCCGTTAAAACATTTTAACATGCTAAAATATAATGGATGATATGTGGAAGAGGTGAATTCTTATGAAGCATACAGCACTGTTTATTAATAATCATTTGCTGGATTTAATATTTGAGAGTACATACTATGGAATCGTGATTGTGGATTCGGATGGGGTTATTCAGTATATGAGCAATAATTATTGTGACTTTCTTGGTGTAGAACGGGATGCTGTATTAGGAAAACATGTAACAGATGTAATAGAAAATACTAAAATGCACTTGGTTGCCCAAACTGGGAAGCAGGATATTGCAGATTTGCAATTTTTAAGAGGAGATTTTGTTATTGCCAACAGGATACCTATCATTGAAAATAATGAAATAGTTGGAGCGGTAGGTACAATTATTTTTCGGGATTTGGATGAATGGAAGAAAATGAATAGCCATATAAAAGGGGTTTTGTCAGAGCTGAATTACTATCGCAACGAATGGATTGAATCTAATGGTTTAAGGTACTCTCTTCATGACTTAATAGGTGAGACACAGGAAATTCAAGATCTAAAAGATAGAGTAATTAGAATCGCAAGAGGAGATATTTCTATCCTTTTAAGAGGTGAAAGCGGTACTGGGAAGGAAATTCTCGCTCAGAGCATTCATCAATTAAGCGAGAGAAGCGATAAACCTTTTGTAAAGGTAAACTGTGGATCCATCCCTGAGCATTTACTTGAATCCGAATTGTTTGGGTATGAAGATGGAGCTTTCACTGGAGCAAAGAAGGGCGGAAAAATCGGGAAGTTTCATTTGGCGGATGGAGGAACCATTTTCCTTGATGAAGTAGGAGACATGCCGCTGCATATGCAGGTTAAGCTTCTGCGTGTTCTTCAGGAAAGAGAGTTCGAGCCTATTGGTGCTTTGCATCCTCAAAAAATAAATGTCCGCGTAATTGCAGCCACTAATCGTCCACTTGAAAAAATGATAGAAGATAAACTGTTTCGAGAGGATCTCTTTTACAGAATAAATGCAGTCCAATTATTTATACCGCCATTACGATCCAGAAGATCCGATTTGCCATTGCTTGTAAATCATTTCTTAAGGAAGGTAACAAAGCGAATCGGAAAACGGGTTACTTGTGCAAGTCCTGAAGTATTAGCACTGATTAAGCAATATGATTGGCCAGGAAATATTCGGGAATTGGAAAATGTTATAGAAGCTTGTGTCCATTTAACGGATAGTGAAATGATAGGTGTTGATGAACTTCCAGACTATTTAAAAGGCCAGAAAAAGAAAATGGAAGTAACTAATTTAAAAAGTCTATTAGAAGAAACGGAAAAAAATGCAATTGAGTCTGCTCTGAAAAAAAATAATTATGATAAAAATAAAGCTGCGGAATCATTAGGAATAGGGAATTCTACCATATACGATAAAATAAAAAAGTATAAAATATCGTATTAAAAACAAAATCCGGGAACTCGGAAATTAATCCGAGTTCCCGGATTTTGTTTTTCGCCTTGATAGGCATGTAAATTACTAGGCTTAACTTAATCATTAATCTATTAATTTTTCTGAAAAATCGGAAAAATAACCAGCTACTCATTTATTAATGGCTTTATTTCAAGGTCTTTAATTTTGGCACGTTATTTGCATATGTAATTAACAAAGGCATGTACGCGCTTACAAGAAAATGGAGGAGGGTGCTTAGAATTGGATATTGGATATTTTACAAGGAGGATGGCTCAGGATTTTAATACTAGTAATCCATCAAAAATTGCAATTAAGGAGGAAGCAGGCAAGGAATGGACATATGAACAGCTAAATAAAATTTCGAACAGATATGCTAATAAGCTGCTGGAGCTAGGTGTACAAAAAGGCGATCGTGTTGGGGTTTTGCTATACAACTGTCTTGAATATTTTGGTCTCTATTTTGCGGTTGCCAAAATTGGAGCTATTGCCGTTCGGCTGAATTTCAGATTGAGCAGCACTGAATTTGAGTATGTATTAAACGATTCTGGTACAAAGGTATTATGTTTTCATTCAAAGATAAGTGATCAGCTTGAAAATATTCGTGGAAATATAGGTGTTGAAAAATATATATGCCTGCCGAATAACGAAGATTCTGTTCCAGTCTGGGCGCATAGTTGGGATTTACTAACTGAAGGCAGTTCAGATGAAATTAGTACAGATTCTATTAGAATAACCGACCCAGTGATGCTCATGTATACCTCGGGAACGACAGGAAGGCCGAAAGGTGCAATTTGGACACATGAAACTACTTTTTGGTTTTCCTCCATGCAGGCCCTGAAATGGGGGTTCAGGGGAAATGAAATAGGCATGACAACAGGGCCGCTCTACCATGTAGGTGCCATGGAGGATATAGCACTGCCCATTTTATTGATGGGCGGAACAGTCATTATAACAAAAAGCAAGGGTTTTGAAATAAGAAGGATCTTATCTGTTATTGAAAAGGAAAATGTCACAGACTGTTTTCTCTTTCCTTTCATGATTTATGAAATGCTGAACCTGGCTACTTTAAATAGCTATAAATTAGAGCATTTAAAAACAATTTATACAGGCGGCGACCCGTTAATGCCATGGGCACTTGAGAAGCTAAAGGAAATGTTCCCCGATGTTGGCGTTGTTCAAGTCTACGGCTTAACGGAAGGGACACCTATTGCAGCTTGCCTGGATCCTGAAGATGCATATGAAAAAGGCAACACTGTCGGGAAGCCATTGCCGCTTACGGAAATCAAAATCTTAGATCATGGAAACAATCCCCTGCCAGCTGGAGAAGTAGGTGAGATTGTCATTAAAAGTCCCGCTGTTTCAGCTGGTTATTGGCGAAAGCCAGATGCAACCAAAGCAACATTTGCTGGCGGGTGGTGCAAAACGGGGGACTTAGGAGTTTTTGATCAAGATGGATATTTATCAATTGCAGGAAGGAAAAAAGATATGATCCGAAGCGGCGGTGAAAATGTATATGCTGCTGAAATCGAGGATGTCCTATATAGGCTAGATGGAGTAAAAGAAGTGTCGATCATTGGTATACCTGATCCTAAATATATAGAAGCCGTATGCGCAGTAATCGTTAAAAAAGAGGGGTGCATCCTTACTGAGGAAGAGGTCATTGCCTATTGCAAAGAGAACCTCGCCAGTTATAAAAAACCGAGGAAAGTAATATTTGCAGAAGAGCTGCCTAGGACACCTTCAGGAAAAGTTCAAAAATTTATACTCCGGAAGCAATATAGCTGATTTAAACGAGGGAGGTACAGAAGTGTTGGAAAAAACGAAAGTAGTGTCTTGGTCTAAACAGAGAAATACCGCCATTATTGTAATAGATAATCCCCCTGTTAATGTTCTGAGCAAAGATGTGATCGAGCAGTTATTACTTGCAACAGAAGAAATTGAAAGCGATTTCAATATAAAAACAGTTATTGTTACTGGAGCAGGCGAAAAAGCCTTCGTTGCAGGGGGAGACATAAAAGGCTTTCCTGATTGGATGGGAAAAGGTGCAGAACTGGCAAAAGCGAAATCACTTTGGCTTCAGGAGCCGCTTAATAAACTGGAAAGACTGCCCCAGCCTACTATAGCAGCTATAAACGGATTTGCTTTAGGCGGAGGGTGTGAAGTAGCTCTCAGCTGTGATATCAGGATCGCAGAAGAACAGATAAAGATTGGTTTGCCGGAAATCAAGCTTGGCCTGTTTCCTGGAGCTGGAGGAACACAGCGGCTTGCAAGGCTCATTGGGAAATCTAAAGCAAAGGAAATGATCTTTACCGGTAAGCAGCTATCTGCAATTGAAGCTATGGAAATAGGACTCGTTAATAAAGTGGTTTCCAAAGGAAAGTCTTTAGAAAAAGCCATCGAGCTCGCTGACTCAATTAGCCATTATTCAATGCCAGCGCTAACTTTTGCTAAGCGTTCAATTGATATAGGTTTTGAACAAAAATTGGAAAACGGGCTAGTTACGGAAGCAGAGTATTTTGGCCAAGTGTTTCAGACAGAAGATGTAAAAGAAGGTGTGGAGGCTTTTATTCAAAAAAGGGAGCCGAAATTTATCGACAAGTAAGGTTTAACAATTAAAAACCAATTAGAGGAGGCTATGACATGTTTGGATTATCGCCATTAATGACTTTTATGTTATTTGGCTTTTGGCCGCTGGCTTTGATCGCCGCTGGAGTTTGGGGAGCTGTTGCATTCAAAAATGAAGAGGAAGAGGAGGATATCTAATGATTTTGGCTATAGGAATTATCTATCTCCTTGTTATTTTAGTAATTGGCATTCTTTCAATGAAACATCAAAAAGACATGGACACCTTCTACACCGGCGGCCGAAGATTTGGTCCCTGGCTTGTGGCTTTGGCTGTATCATCTACAACTATGTCAGGTTATGGATTTATTGGACTGACCGGTCTGGTATACGAGCATGGATATGCTATATTCATGATTGGAATTTTTGCTACTGCAGGTATCTTTGTCAGCTTTCTGATATTGGCAAAACCCATGCGGCGCATTACACAAAAATTTGGTGCATTGACGATTCCGGATTTGCTGGAAATCCGCTATAACAGCAAAAGTGTTCGTGCTATTACAGCTCTTGCCATTCTGGGGGGAGCGATTGGCTACCAAATGGCCCAATATAAAGCATTGGGTAATATGCTTGAAACAGTACTGGGTGTTGATTATAAGCTCGCTCTCTTTATTGGGGTTGCCATTTTAACTGTATATGTGGTTGGCGGGGGGATGATCAGTGCCGTCTGGACAGACTTTATCCAAATGATTGTGATGGTTGCCGGTGCTTTAATTGTTTTCATTGGCGGAATGAAAATGGTTGGCGGGATGTCGCAAATGAATGCAGAATTATCTTCAATAAATCCGGATATGGTACAGGCCTTCCATACAACAGGACCAATTGGGATTTTTGCTTTTATTTCGTACTTTTTTATTTATGTAATTGGCCATCAAGGACAGCCTCATGTAGTTTCAAAGTTTTATATGATCAGAAAGATTTCCATGCTTAAGTGGGCTTGTATTATTGCTGCATCTACGTATGCATTAACGGCGTTATTATGGTTTGTAGGTTTATATACCCGTGTAATGGTCAGCCGGGGGGATATGGCTGCTCCTGCTTCACCGGATATGGTAGCTCCTTTATTTATTGAGAGTTTTTTTCCGCCAGTTATTGCTGGGTTAATTTTTGCAGCTGTCATGGCAGCAATTATGTCCACAAGTGAAGCATTTTTATTAGTGGCCAGCTCCTCTATTGTACGTGATATTTATCAGCAGATTATTAAAAAGGGAGAAAAATTGCCCGAGAAAAAGGAACTTGCACTATCCAGATGGTTCACTCTTGGCATCATTGCTGTAACTTTCTTGCTTTCACTTAATCCGCCTGATCTTGTTGGCTGGCTGGGAAATGCTTCATGGGGAATTTTCTCAGCATCGCTGTTGCCAGTACTAAGTATTGGTCTCATATGGAAGCGTGCAACAAAGACTGCTGCTATCTGGTCTTCTGCTTTAGGATTTATCTCCAGCCTCGGTTTATACATTTTAAAAGTCAAAGGGATCTACGTTCCTGCCCTGGATACAGGCGCAATCGCAATGATCATTTCAACAATCTCATTAATTGGAATTTCCCTTGTCACAAAGCCTGCATTTAGCCCNATTTTTGAAGAAAAGCCAAGAAAAGCGGCAAAAACAGAAGATCCGACAGCAGCCAACCTCACTTAAAACGGTATCAGGCACTTATACCACTCCATTAACTGGTATAGGTGCCTGGTGCTTTTTTCCTGTGTGTAAACACATCAGCCTGTTCAAAATGGAAACACTTTCAACATTGGAGGGTGCATCATGGGTGAAAAGTGTTTTTATTGTACTTATGAGATTGAAGGGAATCAAATGCAAAAAGATTACTTTTGATGTAGCAAATAATGAAAGGGAAGAAGTCATTTGCAAAGATTGCTAAAAGAGAATGGTTTTATGGGATAAAGGGCTGTGCTGATCACCCTCCACATGAAAGGGAATGGCCGAGCTTTTTACAATAAAAGCGGATAAAAGGGTTAAGTAAGAACACCGAATGATTGTTTTTTACTAAAAGGAATTAAACAGCTTAAGTGCTGGATATGCAGAAACCGTTCCTCTGACCACTAATATCATTCCTTTCCCTAAAGATAGAAAAACAAAATCATAATCCAGGATCCAAAAAGTTTTAGAAAATATCTATATAATATTGAATTATATTTATAAATATAATAATATAAAAACAAAGTTAATTTCAAACATTCTAAAAATTCTAAATTAAACCACTTACCAAGGAAGTGCTTAATATGGCAAGCGGTATTGATCACATTGTTATCGCGGTGAAAGATTTAGAGAAAAGCAAGCAGCTTTTCTCTGCTATTTTTAAAGGGAAGTTTTTAAAAGAAGCAGTTCTGCCGGAACAGAATGCCCGGGCTGCTTACTTCTTAGTTGGGGATATTGTAATAGGCCTTGAGGCTCCATTAAGTGAAAAAGGTGATATTCATAACTTTATAGAAAGAAGGGGTGAAGGCATACATCATATCGCTTTTAATATTGATGAGATTGACCATTTACATAGCCATTTACTGGACAGAGGAGTTAAAATTGTTGGATTTGAAAATAGCCATGGAGTAAGGAAAGATTTATTTACGCATCCCAAAAGCTCGTTTGGATTGCTTATGCAGCTAATAGAATGGGAACAGCCGTATAAAGAGTCATTGGAGAAGAGGATTGAGACTTTAGGAAATGAATAATCCAATTAGAAAGGTCTGATTAGATGAACTTTGAATTGAGCAGTGAAAATATTCAGGTGAAGAATATGGCGAGGGCCATTGCAGAAAAAGAGATTCTGGCCAATGTAAAATACTTTGAACAAGAAAGAACATTCCCTAAGGAGATTCTGAAAAAGTTGGGGGAGGCAGGAATATTTGGCGCCTGTTTTCCGGAAAAATATGGCGGGTCGGAGATGGGATTTCTGAACCTGGCAATTATAGCAGAGGAAATTTCTAAAGCCCATCCTTCTTTTGGATACGCTTTCAATATGCAGGCTATGACTTGCCCCTTCACGATATTAAATTGGGGAACAAAGGAGCAAATCCATAAATATGTCCCCGACTTAATAAAGGCGAATCTGATCGGAATGTTTGCTCTTACAGAATCTGGAGGAGGATCTGATCCAGCAGGGTCCATGAAAACATATGCGCGTTTGGAAGGCGATGAATATGTAATCAATGGTTCAAAAACGTGGATTACGTTCGCAAATGAAGCAGATGTCGGAGTCCTTTTTGCTAAAACAGACTTAAAGGCAGGCCACAAAGGATTTTCGGCATTTATAATTGAAACGAACAGGCCCGGCTTTACTGCAAAACCGATTGAAATAAGCTCATTAGGCTATATGATGAGAAGCTGTGAGGTATTTTTGGAAGATTACCGGATACCGAAAGAAAACCTTCTTGGAAAAGAAGGAGAAGGTTTTAAGATTGCCATGAACGCACTTGACTACGGGAGGCTTACGGTTTCAGCCCGCCTTGTTGGTATTGCCCAAGGGTGTGTGGATGAATCGATAAAATACTGTAATGAAAGAATAGTAGGCGGAAATCCAATTGGCGAATACCAGATGATTAAGCATCTGATTGCAGACATGGTTGTTGAAACCGATGCAGCAAGGCTACAAACTTATAGAAGTGCTTACCTGAAGGACAAAGGAGAAACGGCTACAAGGGAAAGCTCCTACGCTAAATATTTTGCCTCAGAAGTTGCTGCCAAAGTTTCCAGGAATGCTCTTGAAATATTTGGGGGTAATGGCATATCAGATGAATATCCGATCATGAAATACGTCAACTATGCCAATATGCTTCATTTCGGAGAAGGCTCTGCCAATATCCAGCGAATATTAATTGCTAACGATGCTTTAGGAATTAAAAATGCAAACAGGCACCATATAGAACGAAGATTTGCTTTAAGCAGTGATATTAGGGACAGTAAAAAAGCAGAGTCTATAAATGGATAATTTTCTTATTTAAAGCCTGTATAAACACTTATTATTGTTTATGTCACCCTGTTGATTGGAGTGGAAGGTTAAGGGACTCCGGCGGGAGAAGCGAGTCAAAGGAAGACCCCGCAGGCGCAAGGGGCTGAGGAGGCTCCCTGCCCGCCCGTAGTTCGCTGATCACATTGAGCGGAAATCAACAGGCTAGTTTAACAGAGCATGTATAAATAAGAATAGATCTCTGAATAGATTATAACTAAAAGAAAGGATTTCAATATGAGTAAATCAGCTATACAGCAGATCATTAACCTTTCAAATGAAGAAAATCGGACGGTCCTGACGGAAATAGAATCAAAACAAATTTTGCAGCATATTGGAATCCCAGTTCCCGATTTCCGGTTAGCCACATCTGCTGATGAAGCAGTAGAACTTGCACAATTTATAGGCTTTCCTCTGGCTATGAAAATAGTTTCGCCTAAGATCATACACAAGTCCGACGCAAAAGGCGTTATGCTAAATATTAAAAATGAGTCAGAGCTGAGAAGTTCCTATGAAGAGATTATCCGGAATGCAAAAAATTACAATCCAAATGCAGAAATTACAGGGGTATCCATCCAGGAAATGATCAAAGGCGATAAGGAAGTAATAGTGGGGATGTACAGGGATGCTGTATTTGGGCCAGTTTTATTGTACGGTGCAGGAGGCATTTTTGTTGAAGTGCTAAGAGACATAACCTTAAAAGTCCTTCCTTTGGCGGATAGAGACATCGAAAACATGTTTTCGGAAATTCAGGCAAGTAAAATCCTAACAGGTTATAGAGGTTCTCCGCCAGCTGATTTATCGAGCTTAAAGGAAATCATTCAAAAAATAGCGAAGTTATCATTTGAGTTACCTGAAATTTCTGAATTTGAATTAAACCCTGTTATTGTTTATGAACAAGGAAATGGTGCTGTTGCGTTGGATGCCCGTATAATTCTTGACCATCGAAAATCGGGGGTGGAAGCAAGTTGAGTAAGTACGATGAAATTGAAAAATTGCTTAATCCTTCGTCTATAGCTGTAGTCGGCGCATCACACAATGTTCAAAAGCACGGCGGAAGGCTGATTGAGCACTTGTTAAAACATCAATACCATGGTGAAATTTTCCCTGTAAACCCAAAGGGTGGGGAAATCCAGGGACTAACCTGCTATCAATCCATTCTTGATATTCCAGTTGCCCCGGATCTTGCATGCCTTCTAATTGCGCCTGGTCTCCTGATGGAAGCACTAAGGGATTGTGCTTTAAAAAATATCAAGATGGTTATGATCCATGCTTCAGGGTTTGCCGAAACAGGCAAAGATGGTGAAGTGCTGCAGCAAGAAATCGTTGATTTTGCCAAGGAACAAAATATACGAATTTGCGGGCCAAACACAATTGGCATTGCGAATGTAAATAACAGAGTGTTTGCCAGCTTTAGCATGGCTATGACGAGCAGCGAGATACCTATGGGGGGGAAAATATCATATATAACCCAAAGCGGAGCAATCGGCGGTGCCATGCTAAGCCAGGGATGGGAAAAGAAAATAGGCATCAATAAATGGATTAGTTCTGGGAATGAAGCTGATTTGAATGCTTCAGATTATCTGGAATATGCCGTAGATGATTCTTCGACCGGAACGATATGCATATTTCTTGAAGGCCTGGCAGATGGAGAAGGCTTTAAAGCTGCCCTGGCCAAAGCGGCAAACAAGAAGAAGCCTGTCATTATTTATAAAAATGGGAGAAGCGTCATTGGCCAGAAATCAGTAAAATCCCACACAGGGGTACTGGCGGGCAATCATGAAGTATACAAGGCAGTATTTAAGCAACTCGGAGCGGTTAACGCTGAAGATCTGGACGATTTATTTGATTATGCAATTGCCTTTGATTCTCCCACTAATCTGAAAAGCAGCCGGATAGGCATTATATCGACTTCGGGAGGAGCATGCACAATTGTAACGGATCAGTGTGTTAAATATGGTTTAAGTGTACCTGATATTACACATGAAAGTATAAAAAAGCTGGCAGACATCTCACCCGAATTTTCTACACCGCAGAATCCGTTTGACACAACCGCACAAATATTAAATGATCCGGGCTCATTTAAAAAGAGTTTGGAAGTGTTTATAAAAGATGAAAATATTGATGCTTTAGTGCTCATGCTGACAACAATTGGAGGGGCAATCGCATCTAAAGTATCTGAGGATATTATAGAACTCTCAAAGAAGACAGAGAAACCCATGTATGTTGCCTGGACGATTGCCGAGTCGCTGGCAAGGGATGGAATGAATAAACTCCGCGAAGCCAAAATCCCTCTATACCCTAGTGCTGAGAGAGCTGTAAAGTCTTTGGCAGCCGTACAGAAGCATATGGCTTTTTTGGAAGAGTGGGAGGAAAAGAAAGAGGAATACAGCAGTTTATTTCTTGCCAGCCGTGAAGAGGAAATTTCAAATAGTTAAGGTCGTGAAGTTATGCAGCACATAATGCCGGTTTTAATATTAACAAGGGGCGTTACTTTATTAACATTGGCATTGTCCTATATGCTTTATTCTTTTTTCTCGCTGCCATTGGATCTTTTTCTCGTTTCTTTGGTCGTTCTTGCATTTATCATTTCTTTACCCTGGATGGCTAACTTCCCCAAAATCATGAGCGGTGCTCTGCTTATTTTTGGCAATTTGATTTTCTTTATCTATAATGGAACCGGCGAATACTGGGTAGACTCCATTCTTAACAATGTGGCTCTGGTTTCATTGTTTATAACCGTTCCCTTGTTATCCTATCCCCTAAAAAATGGCGGTTATATCGAGTATATGGATTATTTTGTGGTGAACTTTCTAAAGAAAGATATGAAAAAGATTGCCTTTGTAACAGCGATTACATGTATTGTAAGCTCATTTCTAAATTTAGGTTCGTTAAGAGTCATGTATGATTTATTCTCAGTACGATTCAAGTATTTGAACAAAGTATTTGTAAGAAGCCTTGTTCAAGGGTTTTCCCTGGCAGCATTTTGGTCCCCATATTTTGCGGGAGTGGCCATCATATTGCATCTAGTCGGGGTGAGCTTTGTATCCTTTTTTGGATATGGATTCATGATGGTCATCATTTGCTATCTGACATCTGTAGCGATCAATTTAAGGTACCTATCCAAAGAAGTAACGACAAATACAGCTCCCTATGTAGCAGTCAGCATTGATGAAGATGGAAGCAAGGAGCAGACAAAAAAGGTAGAGCATAAAAGAGGAATTGAATTAATCATAGCTTTCATAGGGCTATTCCTGGCGTTATTCTTCCTGGAAAAATGGCTTCATCATTATAATGTGCTGCTGCTAATTTCCATACTTGCCATTTCATATTCCATTCTTTGGTCTTTAGCAATAAAGAAAATTAAGGAGTACGCCTTCTCCTTAAAAGATTACTTCACAGAAGTGGCTCCCAATGTCCATACAGAATCGGTCATGATCATTTCAGCAACATTCTTTTCCCAGATGGTTTTGCTGACAGAATTTCCTGCATACTTTTCATCCTTATTTTCCAGCATAAGCGAGATCTCTCTCATCTTAACGGTTATAACCATCATCTTGACTTGTGTAATATCATCTTTTTTCATACATCAAGTGCTTCCCATCTCAATTTTTGCGACTACCCTATCCCCTGACATCATTGGACTTAAGCCCGAACTATACGTTTTGATCCTGGTAATAAGCTGGGGCATCACTCCGCTTTTATCGCCAGTTTCTGCAGCAAACTTGCTCGCATCTGCATTATTTAAGACAAAACCATTTGAAATAGGGATTTGGAATATAAAATATGCCTTTTCTATTATCCTAGTATCATCCATATCGATCTATTTAATAAATATGTTGTTTTAGAGAGTCTTTTTTACTTGCCTGTTGATTTCCGCTCAAGAAGCTCGTTTTCCGTGGACGGTCCGAAGCTCCTCAAGCACTAAGGCTGCTGGGTCTCCCTTTAAATTGATTATCCCGCCTGAGGATGGCTCCTTGCGCTCCAATGAACAGGCGTCATTACCGACAATGAGCTATAACTGAGCTTGAGCAAAAGTGAAATCTATTCCCTTTTTTGAAAGCGGTACCATCATTCTATTCCTTTAGGGAGGTGATTATTGAGAGTAATGATCGAGCTCTTTTTTTACTAATGAACATGATACCAAACTAATAAACGAGGGGAGAAAGAGAGATGAAAAAACTTTTATCCATTTTTATCATTGCATTATTGGCTTTTGCTTTAATTGGCTGCAGCTCCAATAGTACGAGCGGAGGAGGAAATTCGGATTCCGGTTCATCCGGTTCAGATTCAGGGTCATCAGGTAAACCGGATAACTATTCAATCATGTTTGCAACAGGAACAACTACTGGAACTTATTATCCATTAGGAGCTATTTTCTCTGATTACTGGAATAAAAAACTGGATTATGTTCAAGCTTCCTCTCAAGCCACAAATGGAAGTGTTCAAAACCTGATTTTTATTAAACAGGGTGAGGCTCAAGTAGCCCTTACACCAACAGGGACTCTTTATGAAGGATTTAACGGCGAGGCCTCATTTGATGGGAATAAAGTTGAAAATGTCCGCATTTTGGCTGGTTTATATCCAAACGTCAATCATTTAGTGGCTCGAAAAGGAGCAGGTATCGAATCAATTGCTGATGTGGCAGGCAAAAAGATCGTTCCGGGTGCAACTGGAAGTGCAACAGAAATTGAGACCCAGCGTGCAATGGAAGCTTATGACGTCGACTATGAAGGGCTTGGCAAAGATTTCGTTGGATTTACAGAAGCAACCGACTTGATGAGAAATAAGCAGACAGATGTTGCTATGGTCATGGCTGGAGTTCCAACATCCGCTGTAACGGAAATGCTCTCAACAGCAAATGGTATGCTTCTTCCATACACTCAGGAAGCTGTTGACTATCTTAAAGAGAAATACCCGTGGACGATGGAATATACAATCGAAGCTAACAGTTATGAAAATCAGCCTGAAGATGTTTTATCAGTTGCCCAAAATAACTTCCTTGTAGGTTCGGCAGATATGCCGGACGAGGTAGCCTATGATCTGGTTAAGACTTTATGGGAAGGCCTTGAAGAATTAAAAGGATCTCATGCTGTAATCGAGCAATTTGATATTGAAAAAGCGCTTGAAGGAACATCGGGTATTCCTATCCATCCTGGTGCTGAAAAGTACTATAAAGAAAAGGGCATTCTTAAGTAATTAAGAATGAACACTAATATAACTCTATCGATTGCAGTCAGAGTCGATAGAGTTATATTGTTACTAAGCTAAAGGAGGGAAGTAAATGAAGACGGAGGAATTGGAAAAATATAAAGATAGATTAATGGGTTTAATCCCGCCTGAAAGAATTGTAAAAGTGGAATTTACGACGCCTTCCCGGGAAATTATAGATGCCTTTATGGAAATGGATGGGCTGACACCTACAGTTTCAGATGTCCTGGATTCCATGGGCATCAAAGGGGCAATTTCAGCAACCAGGCTGCGTCCCATCATAACAGGCAAAAAGATAGTCGGTCCTGCCGTAACAATTCGCTATATACCTGAAAGCAACACTCCTGACCATGGATATTACAATTTGGAGCGTGCCAAGCTTGCGGACAGAGATGTTTATGCGATTGCAGAAAAAGGAGATGTACCTGTATTTGATGCTGCTGCCTTGGGTGATATTTCTGTTATGGGAGGTCTCTCCACTCTAGTTGCCAAACAATGGGGAATGGCAGGCAATATCGTTGATGGCGGTGTAAGGGATGTGGATACGGTCCGCAAATTGGATTACCCAGTCTGGAGTACTGGCCAAACGCCAATTACAGGCAAATACCGTGTTGAGGCAATGGAAATCAATGGCCCCATTTCAATAGCAGGTGTCAGGGTGAATCCGGGTGATTTGATTATTGCTGACGACAGCGGGGTTGTAGTGGTCCCAGGTTCAAAAGCAGAAGAAGTGCTGGAGAAGACAATTCATGCGGCAAAAAGAGAAGAGGCAGTTGTGAGACTTTTTGAAAGCGGCGCATCCATCAAAGAGATAAGCAGTATCCTGCCGCCAAGCAAATGGTAAAGGGGGATTAGCATGCCTGCATATCAGGATTTAGCATGTGAAGAAATCATTAAGGGCATTGAAGAAACAGAGGCGGATTACTTGCTGACTCTGCCTTGCAGCACGATCGGCAAGGTTATTGAACATTTCGAGAACTCGGATAAAATAACTTCCTTCCCAATCAGCCGGGAAGAGGATGGAGTAGGCATTGCTTCAGGGATCAGCTTGGGCGGACAATTTCCAATTATGCTTATCCAGGATACTGGAATCGGAAATTCAATCCTGGCCCTCACAACGTTTGCGCAGGCCTATCATGTTCCCATGCTTATTTTAGTAACCCGCAGAGGCGGTTTTGGTGAAATTAATTCGGCAGTTAACTTGTTTTCAGAACCGCTGCCTGACATTTTGGATGCTGCCAGGGTGAAAACATTTAAGCTTGATTATCGTGTTCCCTTGAAAGAATGGAGTACAGCCATAAAGCAAGGGGCTAAGTATGCAAAGGATACACATCGCCCTATTATTGTTATGTTCAATATTAAAGGGGGTGCAGAACAATGATGTCAAGGCTCGATGCGCTAAAGATTCTTTATAAATATACCGAGGATATACCTGTCATTACTTCTTGCGGGAATACCTCGAGAGAATGGGCTAGCCTTGGAAGACGGGATAATCATTTATATATGGTGGATACGATGGGGTTAACACCATCTGTTGCAATTGGTGTCAGCCTGACATTGGAAAAGAAAGGATTTAAAAAGTGCATTGGCATTGAAGGGGATGGCGGAGTGCTAATGAACCCCAATTCTCTGGCATCAGCAAGCTATTTAAACCCGCAAAAATGGATGCTGATTGTTTTTGATAATGAATGTTTTGCATCGACAGGTGGCCAATGTTCCTTAGCCAGCCGCATTGATATAGCCAAAGTTGCAGAAGGATTTAATTTAAAAACGATTCAGACGGATAATGCTGAGGACTTTGAAAAGGCAGTTCAGAAGTCGATCGAAGAGGACGGCCCTATTGTTATACATGCAAAGATCAATCAGGAAAATCAAAAAAATCCTTTTATAAACGATGACCCCGCTGTACTGGCATATAAGTTTTCAAGCTTCTTAAATTAATAGAAAACAAAAAACAAAAAAACTGTATAGGGAAAGTTTCTTTCTCTATACAGTCTGTACAGATTGTACCTTTAACTATAAAGCCCAAGGCACCAAATGTAAAATAGAAATCCGGAATAGTTTTTCAGAAAACTTTGAAAATCATAATATTTTAGGGGGAGAAATATGAAAGCTTTAGTCATAGATCATATTCACGAAGAGGGTATCGCGCTTTTAAAACAATATTGTGAAGTAGACGTTAAACATGGTCTATCACCTGAAGAGCTGGCTGCAATTGTTGGGAATTATGATATTTTGCTTGGGCGTGCTACGCATTTAACAGGCAAAATTGAAAAACCTTTATTGGAGAACAGCGGCAAATTGAAGGTCATCGGGATCGCATCTGTTGGCCTGGATCAGTTTGATCAGGACTACATAGCCTCTAAAGGAATCAAATTAATCAATCTTCCTGGCGTCAATTCGGTATCAGTGGCCGAACATACTGTATCTCTTCTTTTGTGCGGCATGAGGCATATTCTCCTTGCCTATCAGCAAATGAAGGAATCAATCTGGAATAAACATGGTTTTACTTCTGCGATGGAACTAAATGGGAAAACCGTTGGCATTATCGGATTTGGAAATATTGGAAAGTGTGTCGGCTCCATTTTGAAAAAAGGGTTTAATATGAATGTTCTTGCATTCGACCCATACATTGATAAGGAGGAAGCCAAAGCAAACGGCGCCAGATTGGTATCTCTTAATGAGCTATTAACACAATCAGATGTCGTTACCATTCATGCCCCGCTGACGGATGAAACGTATCATTTGATTGCGGAAGAAGAAATTAAAAAGATGAAAAAGGATGCCATTTTGCTAAATGCCGGAAGAGGCGGGATCATCAATGAAGATGCACTGTATAAATATTTAAAGAATCATCATCTGCGCTTCGCAGGACTTGACGTTCAGGAGACTGAACCGTGCTGCTATTCACCTTTATTTTCCCTTGATAACTTTATTGCAACCCCGCACATTGCTGGGTTAACATATGACGCCTTGAGCAGGGCGGGCAAAAGAGTTGTAATTGAATGCCTTGAATATCTAAATATTGAAGTTGATGCCATTACTACCGGCGCCTGAGGAAAAAATAGGAGGTCGGAGAACATATGAATTTTAATGAATTGCTTTTGGCTGGAATTGAAAATTACCCCCAAAATATATTTTTAAAATTTGAGGAAGAATGCTATACCTATGCAGATATGTGGAAAATTACGAACAGGCTGGCAAATGGATTTTTAAAAAAAGGAATTAAGAAAGGTGATCATGTTTCCATTATTCTATCAAATCGGCCTGAGTTTATTTGGAGCTGGTTTGCTTTGTCAAAGATTGGTGCAATAACTGTAACGCTTGATACGCGTTTAAAAGGATCCTTATTGCACCATCAATTAAAAAATAGTGAAAGCATGGCAATCATAACTGAGGAAGAGTTTCTTCCTGCCATACTTGAAATGGATATAAAAAATGATTTAGGCATTGATCGATTAATGATCATCTCTGATAAAGATGTTATAGGCATCGAAAAGAAGATGATCCATTTCAATACTCTATTAAATGAAAGTGAAGTTGATTCAGGTTTAATCGAATATACTCTTCAGCCTGGGTGGCCTCTAACGATCGTATATACTTCAGGAACAACCGGTCCCGCTAAGGGAGTCGTGAATCCACACGAAACTTTTGTATTATCGGGCAGAGATATAGGAGATGCAGTCGGAATGGAGCAGACAGATAATTTATATTTGTTTTTGCCCCTGTTTCATGCCAATCCCCAATTAATGGGCATACCCGCTTTGCTTCTAAATGGCGCGACGATCGTTTTGGGAAGGAAATTTTCAGCTTCTTCTTTTTGGGATACGGTTAACCATTATCATGTAACGCTTTTTACCTATGTTGGGACGGTATTAAGCATATTGGATAAAGTGACACCGCCACAGGTTCGCACCAGTTTGAGGGCGGCATATGGCGGGGGTGCTCCAGAGGACATTTGGAGAAGCCTTGAGAAGAAAACAAATGCCCGAATGATGGAAGGTTATGGGATGGCGGAAATCGGCGGCCTTGCTATTATGAATTCCTTGAAGGAATCAAAGGTTGGCAGCATTGGCAAGCCGCGTGAACTCTATGACATTCGCATTTTTGATGATCATGACTGTGAATTGCCTCCCGGGGAAGTGGGGGAAATTGTTGTACGCCCAAAAGTTCCTTATTCGATGTTCACTTCCTATTTTAATATGGAGAAAAACACAATATCAGCAATGAGGAATTTATGGTTCCACACAGGTGATTTGGCTAAGAAAGATCCAAATGGATTCTTCTATTTCAAGGGAAGAAAGAAAAATATGATTCGCAGAAAAGGAGAAAATATTTCCGCCTATGACATAGAAAATATGGTACAGCAGCATCCAAGTATCCTGGAAAACGCCGTCGTGCCGATTGCTGATGAAATTGCCGGACAAGAGATTAAATTAAGTGTTGTCTGCAGAAAAGGAGAAGAGGTTTCCATTGCGGAATTATATAAGTGGCTGCTGGAAAACCTGCCGTCCCATATGGTTCCAAGGTACTTGGAAATCAGGAAATCCTTTGAGAAAACTTCCTCAGAAAAAATTAAGCTGCAGGTGCTTATAGATGAAGGAATTAAACATGTATGGGATAGAGAAAGAAAAAAATATGCAGATAAAAAAGGAGTTTTATGAATGGAAAATAATCATATTGTATTTGAAAACCTTACAGATGAAATAGCCGTGCTGAGATTGAATAGGCCAGATTTTCTAAATTCTTTCAGCCACGAGATGATTGCGGATTGGTATAAATCCCTCGTGGAATTTAAAGAGAATGATCGTTTAAAGGTTCTTATTTTAACAGGAACAGGGAAGGCGTTTTCTGCAGGTGGAGATATTAAAGCTTTATCAAATGGAGAGGGATTTATAGGAGACCCTAAAGAGGATTTATGGAGTGATGCCGTTAAGCGAAAAGCATCTTTATGGGAAAACATCCAGAAAATCCCTCTATTATTAGAAGAAATTGATAAGCCGGTAATTGCATGCATAAATGGCGATGCCATTGGCGCTGGGCTGGATATGGCCCTTATGTGTGATATACGTTTTTGTGCTGACCATGCAAGATTGGGAGAGGGATACATCCATTTAGGACTTGTGCCGGGAGATGGCGGAGGATATTTCCTTCCTAAAATTGTGGGAGAATCAAAAGCACTAGAGTTATTGTGGACAGGTGAAAGATTAAATGCAGACAAAGCTTTGGAGATCGGGCTGGTCGATTATGTTTATCAGAAGGAAGAAGTTTTTGATAAGGCGCAGAAATTTGCAAAGGTTTTATGCTCAAAACCACAGAATGCAATAAGGATGATTAAAAGGCTTGTTAAAAACCATAATAAAGTCAGTCTGAGGAACCACCTGGATATGGTATCTTCGCATATGGCTGTTGTAACAGATACACATGAATATATGGCTTTACTGGAACAAATGAAGAATAAACGAAAGTAAGGTGTATAGCTTGATACTGCAATTGACTGAGGAGCAGCTAAAATTTCAAAAAGAAATTCGCGATTTTACAAAGGGAAAAATAATTCCCACAGCGGATGAAAGAGACCGCGAGGATGTGTATCCAAGGGAAATCATTAAAGAAATGGCTGCACAGGGTTATACAGCCCTGACAGTGCCGGAGAATTATAATGGTTTAAGTGGTACCAAGATCGATGCATGTATTTTAATGGAAGAAGTAGCATACGGCTGTGCAGCTACTGCGATTTCATTGATCACTATTTTTCAGGCGGAAACCATGCTTATGCTTTTTGGAAATGAAAAAGTTAAAAGCCATTACCTTCCCCTATTTAGGGAGGGACTAATTGCTTCCTATTCTTTAACAGAGTCCAAAAGAGGATCGGATATCAGAAGTGTTGATACAAAAGCAGAGAAACAGGGCGGGAGCTGGATCATAAATGGCAAAAAAACATTTATAACTTCCGGCTCTGCGGCCGAATTTTTTATTTTGCTGGCCGAAACAGAAAAAGGGGTATCGATCTTTGCAGTTGACCGCAGCCTACCAGGAATCACGACAGAAATTGGTGAAAATTCACAAACGATAGGCCTTCGCAATGGGCCACATGTGGATGCTTATTTTGAAAATGTTGCTGTTCCGGATTACTGTCTTATTGGAGAAGAAGGAAAAGGGGTTAAGCAAGCAGTCATTACACTGAACAATAGCAGAACTGCAGCAGCGGCTATCAGCGTAGGCATTGCCAGGGCAGCCTATGAACAGAGCTTGGAATGGGTGTCCTCCAGAAAAGCTTTTGATCAGGCCGTAATCGATTTTCAGGGAATCCAATGGATGTTTGCAGACATGCTCATGAACATAAATGCTTCCAGACTATTAACCTATCAGGCTGCTTTCTTACATGATATTGGAAAACCTTCTATCTCTGAATCCAGCCAGGCAAAGCTTTTTGCCGGACAGATGGCAACTAAGGTTTGCTCGGATGCCATACAGGTATGCGGTGCTTACGGAACCACCGTTAATGCCCCATTTGGACGATATTTACGAGATGCCAAATCCTATGAAATTGCAGGGGGAAGCAATGAAATTCTAAGAAATACGATAGGCAAGGAAATAAAGAAAAATCTTTAAAAGTTATATTTAGAAAATTAAAAATAAATAAAATATAGAAAATTATTATAATGTTTAAATAATTATGGATTTTTGTGTACTTTTTATTATAAAATTAAATAAAACAAAGATAATTATTGAAAATGAGAATATTAAATATTAAAGGTGGTTTCTACATGTTAACCGAAAAATTGAAAACGCTCTCAACATCTCCGGTCTGGAATCATATTGGTCTTGAACTTCAATATGCCGATAGAGGGAAGTCCAAGGTGTCCATGCCTGTAAAAGAAGAGTTCCTGCAGATTTTCGAAAAAGTCCATGGCGGAATTTTGGCAACTCTCTTAGATGCTACTATGGCCTCAGCTATTAATTCTGTTTTAGAAGACCATGTTTTTTCAGTGACAGCCGAAATGAAAATTCAATACTTACAGCCAGCAACAGGCAGCATCCTCATTGGAAAAGGAGAGGTTATCCAGAATGGCAAAACGATAACAATCTGCAAAAGTGAAATTTATGATGAACAAGACAAGCTGGTGGCATTTGCAACAGGGACATTTGTTAATAAAGAAAAAACCTAGAATATTGCGATCTACTAAGGAGGAATGAAAGTTGAGTCAATTTGCAAACCAAGTTCAAAATGAAGAAGAAATCTTAAAAAAATATGACAGCGAGTTCAGGACAAGGGACTACATCGGCATCACTGCCAAAGTTGTGACAGGGATATTGATATTCTGGTCTCTTTTTCAGCTATACACTAGCAGCTTTGGAATACTGGAAGCTATTAAAATGCGTGCATGGCATCTTGGTTTTCTCCTAATCTTATCATTTCTGATTTATCCAGCTTCCAAGAAATCAGCATCAAGTCGAAGATTGCCGACAATTTGGGATATGGTCTGCATCTTGCTGACATTGATTTCAATGGGGTATTTGCTAATAACCTATGATACTTTTGCAAGAGAAAGATTTGGCATTCATGTTGATATGGACTATTACATGGCTGCAATAGGGATACTGGTTGTTTTTGAAGCAAGCCGAAGGGTTATCGGAAATGCACTCACAATTATTTGTGCTATTTTTCTAATCTATAATTTTGTTGGAGCCTATATCCCGGGAGCACTCGGGCATGTTGGATTCAGCTTTGAACGGGTTACTGATATTATGTTCTGGGGCAGCCAGGGGATATTTGGGATTGCATTAGGGGTTTCTGCCACTTATATCTTCTTGTTTGTTTTATTTGGAGCGTTTTTGAAGAACAGCGGTTTTACTGATTTCATCAATGATATTGCTTTATCCATTGCCGGCTGGACGGCAGGCGGACCTGCTAAAGTTTCCGTAATCGGAAGCGGATTCATGGGAATGGTAAATGGCAGTGCGGTGGCCAATGTTGTTACAACCGGTGCTGTCACCATACCTTTAATGAAAAAGACTGGCTATAAATCTAAGTTTGCCGGAGCAGTTGAGGCTGTTGCATCAACAGGCGGACAATTTGCACCGCCTATTATGGGGGCAGCCGGGTTTATCATGGCTGAATTCCTGGGAGTTCCTTACAGAACGATCATGCTTGCAGCTATTATCCCTGCAATGCTTTATTATGTAACTGTATTTATGGTCGTGCATTTCGAAGCAAAAAGAATAGGCCTAACTGGCATTTCAAAAGAAAATATCCCAAATATGGTTAAAGTCCTAAAAGATAGGGGCCATTTACTTTTGCCTCTTATCATATTAATTGGTTTGCTCAGTACAGGAGTAACGCCTTTATATGCAGCAGTATTTGCGTTAATTTCAACAGTTTTGGCAAGCTGGATAAGAAAATCAACAAGAATGAATTTTAAAATGATTGTTGACTCTCTAATAGAAGGAAGCAAGGGAGCGATTGGAGTAGGAATTGCCTGTGCCATCGTCGGAGTGGTTGTAGGGACAATTTCATTAACAAGTTTGGGGTTAACACTAGGAAATAATATTCTTGCCCTGGCAGGAGATAATTTGATCATTGCTGCAATTTTGACCATGTTAATTAGCATCATTTTAGGAATGGGGATTCCTGCAACTGCGGCTTACATTATTGTAGCAACAATTGCAGCGCCTTTGCTTGTAAAACTTGGTGTGCCGCCTTTGGCTGCGCATATGTTCGCATTCTTCTACTCGGCACTTTCGAACATTACACCTCCTGTTGCGCTGGCTTCCTATGCTGCTGCAGGACTGGCAGGAGCCTCACCAAACAAAGTTGGAATAGAGGCAATGAGAATAGGAATTACCGGTTTCATTATCCCGTTCTTCTTCCTTTTCAACCCGGTCTTATTATTTAATGGCGAAACAGTTACCGAAAGCCTAATTGCTATGGCAACTTCAACGATTGGGGTTGTTTGTTTGGCAGGGGGCTTGCAAGGCTGGTTTTTAACAAAAACAAATTTAATTCAAAGGCTGTCACTGTTTGTTACAGCTTTCTTAATGATAAAGCCTACGTTATTGACTGACATCATTGGGCTGTCGATCCTAGCAGCCATTATCATCTGGCAAAAAATGACCTCCATTAATATTAAAGACCAAAAGACAAATGATGTAAGCGAAACAACTGGGAATATTTCCGGTTAACGCAAAATACATGATGGCTGCAATTCAATTGCAGCCATAGAATTCTGAATAGTCAAAAAGGCGGGGTGGCTATGAACACCGATCAAAAACAAGTCGTTTTAATTACAGGAGGCAGTTCCGGAATCGGGCAGGCTTCAGCAAAAGTTCTGGCTAATAAAGGATATGCCATTGTGGCAGCCTATCATTCAAATTTAGAAGGTGCCCAAGAGACAAAACGAATGGTAGAGCAGGCGGGCAGTGAGTGTATTATTGTTAAAGCTGATGTAACCATTAAGGAAGAGGTTCAGAGACTGGTAGAAGAAACATTAAATGCCTTTGGCCAGATAGATATATTAGTAAATAATGCCGGAGCCGCTATAAAACGCAGTTCGTTTTTAGAGATTGATGAAGAGCTTTGGGAAAGGACATACGATGTCAACGTGAAAAGTGTATTTTTGGTATCACAGACAGTTTTAAAGCATATGGTTCCCCGAGAGTCAGGAAGAATTATCAATATTTCATCAGTAGCAGCAAGGCTTGGGGGTCCTGGTGAAAGCATTCACTATGCATCAGCAAAAGGAGCAGTTAACACTCTCACTGTTGGCCTGTCTAAGGAATTTGCCCCCCACGGAATTTTAGTGAATGGAATTGCACCGGGCTTTATCCTTACGCCTTTTCAGGATAAGTATTCAACTCAGGAGAGAATTGACCGTATTGTCCCTACGATCCCAATTGGCCGTGCAGGCACTTCTGAGGATATAGCCAAAGTAGTGGCATTTTTGGCTTCAGACTCAGCTGATTATATGATGGGCGAAATCATTACCGTAAGCGGTGGGAGATAGTTTGCCTATCAAGACAGGATAAAAATTAAATGCAGCTTTTATAAAAGGCAAAGCAGAAAAATCATGAAAGAAGCAGAAAAATGACGGGATATAGGAGCACAAACGGTCAACATAACTGCTTCAGCAGAAGAAAGCGCCCCAATATGAAAAGCGGGCGATTGAAGAGGAATTCGACAGACAAGATTAACCAGACAGAACCTAAAAAATACATAGGAGGAATACACATGAAACAGCCATTAGAGGATATTAAAGTTCTTGACTTGTCACGCGTATATGCCGGGCCAGGCGGGTCAATGATTTTAGGGGATCTGGGAGCGGATGTGATTCGCATTGAATCCCCCAATGGAACAGACAGTATGAGAGAATGGGTGCCATTTGTTGGCGGAGAAAGCACCTATTATATGTGTGCCAACCGGAACAAAAGATCCATTACACTCAACCTGAAAAATAAAACAGGTAAAGAATTATTATTAAAAATGGTAAAGGACGCTGATGTTGTCCTCGAAAATTTTAAAACTGGGACATTGGCAAAGCTGGGCCTTGGGTACGAAGAGCTTAAAAAAGTAAATCCAGCCATTATTTTATGCTCAGTAACAGGTTATGGGCAAACGGGCCCCTATAGCCAGGAGCCTGGGTTTGATCCAGTTATTCAGGCGATCGGGGGGCTTATGGATGTTACCGGTTTTTCAGAGGGGGAACCAACACGAGTAGGTGTTCCTGTCGTTGACATTATGACTTCTCAATATGTTGCCATCTGCATCATTTCAGCCATTAGGTTAAGGGACCATACAGGAGAAGGGCAGCATATAGATGTCTCTCTGTTGGATGTTCAGCTTAGTTCACTGGCAAACATTGCCAGCAGCTACTTAAATACAGGATCCATTTCAAAGAGAATCGGAAATAGCCATAGTTATATTGTTCCTTATCAGGTATTCCAATGCAAAGACAGACCATTGATGGTTTGTGCCGGAAATGACCGTCTATATAAAAAGCTTTGCGAGGTGCTCGGGCATGCTGAATGGGCAGAAGATGAAAAGTATAAAACCAATAATAAAAGGATTGAAAACCGCCAGGAGCTGACTAGCCAGATTCAGGATGTATTCTCAGAAAAGACTGCTGATGAATGGTTTCAGCTGCTATCAGATGCCGGTGTGCCAGCCGGACCTGTAAATAATATCGAACAGGTTTTTGAACACCCTCAGGTAAAAGCCAGGGAAACAGTAGAAGAAGTTTCACATCCAACCCTTGGATCAATAAAACTTGTAAAGAGCCCCATAAGGTTTTCTGGTCTTCAAATTCAAACTAAAAACCATCCCCCTTTATTAGGAGAGCATACAGATGAGTTTCTGGAGAAAGAGCTCGGAATCAATAAGGCGGAAATTGATAGATTGAGAGAAGAAGGGATTATTTAAATTTCTTTATTTAAGAATGCAGTTATAAAAATCATGAAAGGAAGTCACGCAATGGATTTAGGATTAAAGGGAAAGGTAGCCATTGTGACTGGCGGAAGCAAGGGGATTGGCTATGAAACGGCCTGCCAGCTATTGAAAGAAGGAGCAAAGGTAGCCATTTGCGGCAGGGGCAAAGAAGCATTAGATAAAGCAGTTCAATCCATTTATGCCGGCACTGGCGAAAAGGTTTTGGGGATTCAGGCAGACGTCTCCAAAGCAAATGATTGTATTAGATTAATAGAAGAAACCATGTCTCATTATGGATCCCTCCATATATTAATAAATAATGCAGGGACATCTTCCGCACATGGCTTTGAGGAAGTTACTGCGGAAATGTGGGAAAAAGATATAAATTTAAAGCTATTTGGAGCTGTAAATTGCTCAAGGGAAGCGGTTAAGCACATGAAAACAGGCGGCGGTTCCATTGTTAATATCACCGCAGTAATCGGCAAGTCACCTCCAGCTTCATCCCTGCCCACATCCGCTACACGAGCAGCAGGGATCGCCTTGACTAAAGCTATGAGCAGGGATTTAGGTAAATACGCAATTCGGGTTAATACCGTATGTATTGGTTTAATTCGAAGCAGCCAAATCGAAGAAAAAAAGTGGAAGAAGACTGCAAGCCACTTAACTTGGGAAGAATTCTCCAGTGATCCAGGGCATGATATACCGCTTGGAAGGATAGGTGAAACATCGGAAGCAGCCAAAGTCATTGCCTTTCTTGCTTCTGATGCCGCGTCATATGTATCGGGAACATCAGTTAATGTAGATGGCGGAAAAGGCGCTGTCGACTAGATTCTATAAAACTAAAAAGGGATACAATATCCATTATCCCTTAGGAGGTAGAACGTGGAGGAACTTACGATTGTAATTGGCGGTGAGCAGGGCGAGGGAATTGAAAGTGTCGGTGAGATTCTCACAAAGGTTTTAAGCCAGATGGGTTATTCACTATATGGATTCCGTAATTTTTCTTCAAGGATTAAAGGGGGACACTCAGATTTTAACTTAAGGATCAGTTCAGGAAAAGAAATCTATGTAAATGCCGAAAAAGTCAACATCCTTGTCGCTTTTGACAGGGCTTCAATAGATCTGTATATAAACCAAATGGATAAAAATAGTATTATTCTTTATGACTCTAAAAGCGTTAAATCTGATAGCCTGCCAATCGCTCCGAACGGAGTCATAATGATTGAGGCTCCCTTTCAGGAATTGGCGTCTGAGCTGGGATCTCCAATTATGAAAAACATGGTTGCCCTGGGAATGATCTGTGCATTGAATAACCATGCAGCCCGCCGTTTCCATAAGGTCATTCAGGAACAGTTTTTAAAAAAGGGAATGAAAATATCACAATTAAATGTTGAAGCTTTTGAGAAAGGTTACGCTTTTATTAAAGAAAAAAACTTGTTCTCTATCCCGATAGTCCCGGCCATAAACTCTAACAAAATGTTTTTATCTGGAAACGAGGCAATGGTTATTGGGGCTCTTGCTTCAGGGTGCCGATTCATGGCCGGCTATCCGATTACTCCTGCTTCAGAAATATTGGAAAATATGATAAACATGATGCCCGAATTTGGAGGAGTTGTTGTTCAGGCAGAAGATGAATTAAGCTCTGTAGCAATGGCAATCGGCGCCAGCTTTGCTGGAAGCCGCTCGATGACAGCAACTTCCGGCCCTGGGATCTCCTTAATGCAGGAGGCGATAGGGTTATCGGGTGCTGTTGAAATTCCATTAGTTATTATTGATACACAGCGTGGAGGGCCCAGCAGCGGACTTGCTACTAAAATGGAGCAAAGTGATTTAACAGCCATGCGAGGAGGAACCCATGGCGAAATACCAAGAATTATTATATCGCCGAGTACTGTGCAGGAAGCTATGTATGATATGAACACAGCTTTTAACCTTGCAGAAAAGTATCAATGCCCGGTCTTCATTGCTGCAGATCTTGTTTTGTCTACATCTAAACAAAGTGCAGAGATACTGGATCCTCTCAGAATTGAAATGGAACGGGGGAAGAGAGTATCAGATAAAGAATTGGCAGAACAAGGCAAGGCTGTATATGACAGGTTTGCATTTACGGATGATCATATTTCACCAAGAACCATACCGGGACAAAAATTCGGAACACATCATGCAACAGGAATAGAGCATAGCCAAACCGGTCATCCAACAGAGGATTATGAAAACCGGAAAAAAATGATGATCAAAAGGATGAAAAAAATCGAAACCGTTACTCTTGGAGAAGATATAAAGGCAGAGGGCGAAGGTGCAGATCTTTTATTAATCGGTTTTGGCTCGACCTATGGGGCGATCAGAGAAGCTTATGAGGCATTCAACAAAGAAGGGATAAAAGCGGGAATTGCTCATATCCGTTTATTGCACCCTTTCCCTGCAGATCAGTTGGAAGGCATGATAAATAAGGCAAGACAGGTTATTGTAGTTGAAAATAATTTTACTGGCCAGCTGGCTGATGTAATAAAACAGCACATACCTGACCATTCCAAAATCCAAAAGCTTTCAAAATTTGATGGTAGGCCATTTGCGCCTTCAGACATCAGGAAATTTTGCAAGGAGCTGGTATAATGTCGACCTTAAAAGATTACCGCATGGATATTAAGCCTAATTGGTGTCCTGGCTGCGGCGACTTTTCCGTGCTAGCCGCCATTCAAAAAAGTGCCGTGAACCTGAATATTGAACCAGAGGATATGGCTCTGATTTCCGGTATTGGCTGTTCGGGGAGAATTTCAGGCTATGTTAACGTGTATAGTATGCATACCATGCATGGAAGAGCGTTGGCTGTAGCCCAGGGTGTAAAGATCGCTAATCCTGATTTGCATGTGATTTGTGCTGGAGGTGACGGTGATGGCTTTGGAATTGGTCTTAACCACTTTGCTCATGCTGCACGGAGAAATGTGGATATCACCTATATTGTAATGGATAATCAGATATACGGGTTAACCAAAGGGCAAATGTCGCCTACAAGCCCACTGGGCATGGAAACAAAGTCAAGCCCGAGCGGAAATCCGGAACAGCCTATCAACCCTCTGCAAATGGCTCTCGCATCAGGTTCCAGCTTTATTGCTCAAGCCTTTTCCGGAGATGTAAAACAGCTAGTATCGCTTATTGAGCAAGGCATGAAGCATAAAGGCTTTTCTTTTATCAATGTTTTTAGCCCTTGTGTGACTTTTAACAAAATATTAACCTATGAATTTTTTAAAAAGAACCTGGTGAACTTGGACGAAAGGGAAGGATACGATCCATCCAATCGGGGCATGGCCTTTAATGTTGTGGAAGAAACCTCCAGCATGTTTACTGGAGTGTTATACAAGAATGAGAGAAAAACATTAACGGAATCATTGCCCAAAGGATCTGGAACAGATATGTTAAGGCAGGGAACTTTTGAACTGAGGGAGAATATGAAAGATAAGCTAATTAAAAGATTTATCTGAAAGATCTGTTAGAGTTCTTTTGGTGGTTTGGCACCTTGATGATTGGAGAGGCAGGCGTGAAATCCTGACGGCTACGGTGCCATGCTGAATGAATATGGCCATCTGCTTAAGGGTGATCTTGAATGGATGGTGCGGCCCAAGAGTTTGCCCAAAGAATACAAATGAAATTGGGAATAGGATGGGGGGAATTAAATGGGCAAACGAAAGCGTCCATATGGAAGAACTTCTGGAAAAGAATCCTGTGAAATAGCCTAGCACTTTAATACTTTAATCTCGAAATTGAATTTAAGGAGCAGATATGAAACCAAAAGTTGTGATTTATAAGAAATTGCCTCAAGAAGTACTGTCTTACATTAAGGAATATTGCCAGGTTAGCTATTATGAAAATCTGGATAGCTGGTTAGATCCGGAATTTTTAACGGATTTACGTGAAGCACACGGGCTGATGGGAAGCGATATGAGCATCAATAAAGAACTGCTTGATAAAGCCCCTCAATTAAAAATTGTCTGCAATGTTTCAGTTGGCTATAACAATTTTGATATGGAAGAACTCACAAGCAGGGGAATAATGGCAACAAATACACCTGATGTTTTAACCGACACTACTGCAGATACCATATTCGGATTGTTGCTTTCTACTGCTAGAAGGATTTGCGAAATGGACAGATTTGTGAAGTTGGGTTCGATATGGAGATTTTATATCATAACAGAAGCAGGAATGAAAGTGCGGAAGAACTTTATGGCGCAAAGAAAACTGAACTAGATGAGCTGCTGTCCAAGTCAGATTTTGTTTGCTTAATGACTCCTCTTACTGAGGAAACGAAAAATTTGATCAGTTATCGTGAGTTTCAATTAATGAAACAGACCGCCATTTTTATTAATGGTTCCCGGGGAGAAACTGTAAATGAAGAAGCTTTGGTCGAAGCTCTGAAGACCAGGCAAATAGCAGGTGCAGGGCTTGATGTTTATAAAGAAGAGCCAATAAACCGTGATCATGCGCTTCTGCAGTTGAAAAATACAGTTACACTGCCGCATATGGGTTCGGCTACCTTAGAAACAAGAGCTAAAATGGCTTACCTTGCTGCTGAAAACCTGGTAAGAGGGTTATCTGGAGAAACACCGCCGTCTCTCATCAATAAATCTCTTTTAACAGCCAGGTAATTTAGAAGAATTCATCATTAAAATCCTGGAGGTATGAATATGGGAAGCACAGGCTATCGTGTAATAAGTGATTTTGTGCGGATTGACCAGAGCATCGTTGATGGCTGCAGAATGATCTCTGCTTCTGTTTTTGGAGATGTGATGGGCAGGATGAGGGTAATGAACTATGCGATTAAGCCTGTCAACGAGCCTGGTGTTCACTTCGCTGGCAGTGCCTTAACGGTCCGGACCCATCCTTCAGACAATTTACTTGTACATAAAGCGATGGACATTGCGCGGCCGGGGGATATTATCGTTATAGATGCAAGCGGTGATACAGAACATGCCATGATTGGTGAAATTATGTCTTTTTATGCTAAAACGAAAGGAATTGGCGGGTTTGTAATAGATGGGGCCATAAGGGACAGATTAGGGATAGCCAAACTGGGGCTGCCTGTTTTTGCAAAGGGAACAACTCCAAGGGGGCCTTATAAAGAAGGGCCAGGCGAGATAAATACAATCATTAGCTGCGGAAATGTTCCCGTTTCCCCAGGTGATATTATTGTCGGAGATGATGATGGCGTTGTTGTCATCCCAAGAGATGAAGCCCGAGTTATTTTAGAAAAAGCATGTGAATTGGCAGCAAAGGAAGAAGAGACTATGCGATCCATTTGCCAGGGACTGTGGGACCGGTCATGGGTCGATGAAACCTTAAAGAAAAAAGGGATTGAAGTAGAAACCGCTGAAAACTGACAATGTCATTGCTAAGTCATATACAGGAAACCATACATATATTATAGGGAGATGAAACTATGCGATTAGCAACGGTAAAAAGATTTGGGGAAGAGAAGGCTGCAATCATAACCGGACAAGGGGCGGTACTGGTAGACTCCATCAATAAAAACGTGAATTCAAATTGGTCAACAAAGGTTTTAGAAATTATCGACTCCGGACAGCTGAGGCATTTAACAGATTGGTATAATAATGGCGGAAAAAGTATGATAGAAGATTTTCATGAGGTCATTCCTGTAAGCAATATTGAATACGGTCCTTTATACCGATTCCCCAAAAAAATTTGGGGAATAGGGTTAAATTATGTAGAACATGCAGCAGATTTAAGTGAATCTGCTCCAAGTACAGAACCAGCAAGCTTTATGAAGCCGACAACATCCATTATTGGCCCTGAGGATACAATAAAAATACCGACCCAATCAAACCGTACAACAGCAGAGTCCGAACTGGGTATTATAATCGGGAAAGAATGCAAGGACGTTACCATTGAAGATGCACCGAATGTGATTGCTGGTTTTACTACGATTATAGATATGACTGCAGAAGATATTCTGCAGCTGAATCCCCGCTATCTAACCCGTTCAAAAAGCTTTGATACTTTCTTTAGCTTTGGTCCGCAGTTAGTGACACCAGATGAAGTAGAAAATGTACTAGGTTTAAATGTCTCTACAGTT
Organism: Bacillus sp. J33; assembly: GCF_000518885.1. Taxonomy (GTDB): domain Bacteria; phylum Bacillota; class Bacilli; order Bacillales; family Cytobacillaceae; genus Cytobacillus. The sequence continues at coordinate 37,988 of NZ_JAEL01000015.1, forward strand.
ATCAATGGAAAATTGCACCGGAAAAATGTTGTTTCCAATATGACCTTTAATCCTTGGCACCTAGTATCTTTCCATTCCAAAGTTATGACACTTCTTCCGGGGGACATTATTTCCACTGGAACTCCAGGAGCGGTCGTGATTCGTGATGGAGATGTAGTAGAATGCCAGATTGATGGATTTGAAACGTTAAAAAATTCTGTGAAGGATTTAAAATTAAATTGAAAAAATGGGCTGTTCTCCATTGCGGGAACAGCCCATTTCTATCAATTAGCGTTTATCGGGATTAGAAACCAAAAAGTCAAAATCACATCCCTTATCAGCTTGAAGAACGTGCTTTTGATACAGAGAGGTATAGCCTCTTTCAAAATATGTAGGCGGTTTCCATTCCATACGCCGCTTTCCCAGCTCTTCATCTGTAACATGCAGCTGAAGGACCCGCTCCTCTACATTAAGTTCAATTATATCCCCTGTTTTAACAAGGCCGATGGGACCCCCTGCAGCAGCTTCTGGTGCAGCATGGAGGATGACAGTACCAAAGGCAGTGCCGCTCATCCTGGCGTCGGAAATGCGAATCATATCACGAACTCCCTGTTTCAAAAGCTTCTGGGGAATCGGAAGCATCCCTGCTTCAGGCATGCCTGGACCGCCTATCGGTCCTGCATTTTGCAGCACCATTATATCGTCCGGTGAGATATCAAGCTGCGGATCATCGATTCTTTCTTCAAGATCTTTTAATGAAGTAAAAACAACAGCTCTTCCTTTGTGTTTTAATAACTCCTTTGATGCGGCCTTCGGTTTTATGACAGCTCCATTCAGTGCTAGATTGCCTTTTAATACGGCTATGCCTCCTTCCTCATGCAATGGTTTTTCGAAACGTGTAATAATTTCTCTGTATGTATCAGAGCATCTGACATCCTTTAAGTTTTCACGAAGGCTTTTTCCTGTGGCCGTCAATTCCTCTGTATGCAGCAAAGATTCAAGCTCCTTCAGTACCACAGGAGCACCGCCTGCTTTATAGAAGTCTTCCATCTGAAACTTGCCAGCAGGGCGCAAATTGGCGATAAAAGGTGTGGTTCTGCTTAGTTCATCAAAAAGCTCCAGCGGCAGTTCGATATTCAAACGCCCTGCAATGGCTATTAGATGTATGACTGCATTTGTTGAACCTCCCACAGCCATTAGCATTCGTATTGCATTTTCGAGTGATTTTCTTGTAATGATTTGTGAAGGGGTAATCTTCTTTTCTACTAATTCAACAATCTTCTTTCCTGTCTGAACAGCATGTTCAAGCCTGCGATTGTGTGTTGCCGGAATGGCAGCGCCGCCAGGAAGCATCATTCCCATTGCTTCTGCACAAACCGCCATCGTACTGGCGCTGCCCATAACCATACAATGCCCCGCAGTAGGAGCCAGCGCCTTATTAATTTCATTAATTTCCTGGTCATTTACTTTTTCACCGCGGTATTCCTGCCAAAAAAACCTGCAGTCAGAACAGGCTCCCAAAGTCCGGCCTTCATACTCTCCATTATTCATAGGACCTCCTGTAATAAGGATGGAAGGAATATTGGCACTGGCAGCACCCATGAGCTGGGATGGGGTTACCTTATCGCACCCGCCGATTAATACAACTCCATCTATAGGCTGGGCGCGGATCATTTCCTCCGTATCCATAGCTGCCAGATTCCTATAAAGCATGGTTGTTGGACTGGTGTTAATTTCTCCTAAAGAAATAGTGGGGAACTCCAATGGGATTCCCCCAGCCATTAAGACACCATTTTTAATAGCTGTAATCAAAGGTTCAATATGGGAGTGGCAACGGTTAATTTCACTCTTAGTATTGCAGATGCCGATAACTGGTTTCGTAAAATCCTCAGGGTCATAGCCAAGATGCCTGTTAAAGGCTTGTCTAATAAATTGGCTAAACCCTTTATCTCCATATGAGGTCAATTTTTTTGTTTTATTACCCTCTGTCATGGTCAATTCTCCTTTTCTATTAAAAATTCACTTTATTATCTTGTCTGCTGATTTCCGCTGCAGGCGCTACCCTTGTGCGGGGCGGTCCTGCTCTCCCCGGCGTATCCGGATCATCTGGGTCTCCCTTTGACACGCTTCTTCTGCAGGACTTTGAATTAGCATCCTCGAATAGACACCGCACAAAGGAAATGCGATTGCTTTTTAAAGGAGCTCACACGCGTTCCAACAAAAACAGAGCCAAAATGAAAAGAGGCTTTAAAATAGCCAAACCCAACACTATTTAATTGAAAATTATGAATATAATTATATTTCATTTTATTAATTTTTTCTATAAAATTTAATAAATTAATAAAGATAATCAATAATTTATTGACTTAATTTTCAGAAATATTTTATACTATTGGTATACAATTGCCTTTTACAATTATGATTTGCAAAAAAAGAAAGGGAGTGGGGAGTTGTTTGAGCTTTACGAAATTGAACAGCAATTTCCAGATGACCGTCTTACTGATATTAAAGGGAAAATACACATCGAGTTAAGTAAATATCTCTCAACAGAAAGTTTGCCTGGGAATGCTGAGATAGCAATTACTGCGGGAAGCAGGGGGATATCCAATATTGTCCAGATCCTGAAAGAAACCGCAGCTTTTCTTAAGGACAGGGGATTCAGGCCATTTCTTGTACCTGCGATGGGCAGCCATGGACGTGCAACAGCGGAAGGCCAGATAGAGGTTCTTAGGCATCTGGGAATCACAGAAGAAACGGTTGGAGCGGAAATCCGTTCTTCCATGGAGGTACAGCTCTTAGGCCACACTCCTAAAGGACAGCCGGTTTACATGGACAAAAACGCGTATGAAGCTGATGGTATCCTGGTTATCAACCGAGTTAAAGCGCATACGGCTTTTAGGGGAAGAGTGGAAAGCGGCTTGAGTAAAATGGTCACCATTGGACTCGGCAAAATAAAAGGCGCTTCTTTTGTCCATAGCGACGGCGCCCTAAAAATGGCAGAAAATATAGAAGCGGTATCATCTTTTGCCTTAAAAAACAGTCCTATTCTGATGGGGCTGGCTATAATCGAAAATGGTTATGATGAAACGGCTGATATAGCAGGTGTAACTGTGGAAAACTGGCATTCCAGGGAAACGGAACTTCTAAATTATTCCAAATCTATGATGCCGAGCCTTCCAGTGAATGAAATGGATTTACTTCTGGTGGAAGAAATGGGTAAATGCTTTAGCGGTACTGGCATGGACCCCAATATCATAGGAAGATGGCGTATTGATGGTGTACAGGAGCCGGAAAATCCAGCTGTCAGAAAGCTGGCTGTCCTGGATCTGGCAGAAAAGTCCTTTGGAAATGCTCAGGGAATTGGGCTGGCTGATTTTACGACACAAAGATTGGTAGACAAAATGGACCGTAAATCTACATATACAAATGCTCTTACGTCAACATATTTAAGACGTGCCATGCTTCCGTTGATATATGACACAGAACAGGAAGCAGTGGAAACAGCCATCTATAGCCTCGGGCCAAAAGTCGCCAAAGAAACAATTAAAATTGTCCAAATCCCAAATACTCTTCATTTAAATCGTTTATTTGCAACATCCCCTGTGATCGAGGAGCTAAAAAAATCAAACCGCAAGTTTACTATAAAAGGATCACATCAGCTAGCATTTGACGAGAACGGAGATATTCAAAGGAAATTGACTGTCCATCAGTACAGTTAACTAGGAGGTTAACAATGGAAAAAACTATTAATCCTCAGAAAGCTGCTCTTGTGATAGATCGCTCAGATAATGTGGCTGTTGCCCTTACTGATCTGAAAACAGGAGAAGAGTGTATTCTGCGCTTTAATGACAGAGAAGAAAAGGTCGTGCTGCTGGAGGACATAGCTTTCGGCCATAAAGTGGCAATCTCTGATATTGAAAAAGATGAAAGCGTTTTAAAATATGGGGAAGAAATTGGAAAAATGATGGTCCCGGTCCAAAGAGGAGCTTATATCCATAACCATAATATGTACTGTGAAAGGGGGCTGAAATAATGGCAGACACATTTATGGGATTCCGGAGAAAAAATGGTTCCGCAGGTGTCCGGAATCAAATAGCCATCATTCCTTCTGTTTTTTGTTCAGCTAAAGTGGCTGAAAGAATAGCTTACCAGGTCCCGGGAAGCGTCTATTTTAGGCATCCGGTAGGATGCAGCCAGGTTGGGGAAGATTTGGAAGTCACAGCCAAAACCTTAATCGCCATTGGAAAAAATCCGAACTTTGCAGGTGTAGTCGTAGTCGGCCTTGGCTGTGAAAGATTCTCTCCATATGAATTGGCGGATGGAATTGCACCCTCAAATAAAATGCTGGAGACCGTAGTCATTCAGTCGGAAGGAGATTCCCTGGCAGCTATCCAAAAAGGAAGCCAGATTGCGAGGGAAATGCAGCAAATTGCTTCAAGGCAGGTTCGAGAAGAAATACCCGTAAGTGAATTAATGATAGGTTTAAATTGCGGAGGTTCGGATATGACCTCCGGTTTAATCGCTAACCCTGCTTTAGGAATCGCTTCCGATAAGCTTGTGTCCCAAGGGGGGTCCTCGATCTTAAGTGAAATTACCGAGTTAATTGGCACGGAGGAGATATTGGCAAGAAGAGCTATTAATGAAGAAGTAGCAACTGAAATAAGGGAAACAATTTTTAGGACAGAAGAGAAACTTAGAAGACAGACTCAAAACTCCAGCAATAAAGAAAGAACACATTTAATTTCTACAGGGAATTACGCAGGCGGCTTATCAAGCGTAGTCGAAAAGTCGCTCGGAAGCATGAAGAAGTCGGGAAATGCTCCTTTTTCAGGTGTTATTCCATATGGACACCAGCCTGATAAAAAAGGCCTGTTTTTGCTTGATTCTCCTGGCCATGACGGAGAAGTATCGACAGGGGAAGTGGCAGCCGGCGCCCAAATAATCGTGTTCCCAACAGGCAGAGGTACGCCAACAGGATTTCCTGGTGTCCCCGTAATAAAAATCACCGGCAACCCAAAGACCTACACAAAAATGAAAGAAAACATCGATATCAATGCAGGACAGGTACTTAATGGAGAAAAGACATTAGAACAAATGGGAAATGAAATTTATCAGGAAATTTTAGAAGTGGCTTCAGGAAAATATGTAAAATCGGAAGTTCTCGGTCATGATGAACAATTCTGCGTGACCCGGCTGCCTTAAAGAGCAAGCAGGTTACTTCATATAATGTGAAAAAGGAAGGCGTGTATAAGATGGAGCTTAATCTAGCAGGAAAAGTAGCTTTAGTAGTGGCATCAAGCCAGGGATTAGGTAAGGCAATCGCAGCAGAATTGGCTAATGAGGGAACTCATGTAATGCTTACCAGCCGGAATGAGGAAAAACTGCGTCAAGTGAAGGAAGAGCTTAATAGCTTAGGTGAAGGCAACGTCTCCTATTTTCCTTGCGATATTACTAAACCGGATGAGATCCAGGCACTGGTGCAAAAAACAAAAGATGAATTAGGGAAGATTGATATTCTTGTAAATAATGCTGGCGGCCCTCCAGGGGGAACCTTCGAGAAATTTAATGATGACAATTGGCAAGAAGCATTTGAATTAAATCTATTAAGCTATGTAAGACTGATTCGGGCTGTTCTTCCGGATTTAAAGGAAGAAGGCGGCCGTATTATTAACATTGCTTCTTCTTCTATTAAAACGCCAATTCCTGGCCTTATTTTATCCAATACTTTCCGATTGGGAGTGGTTGGGCTGGCAAAAAGCCTTGCAGAAGAACTGGCACCATATAACATCCTCGTAAACACTGTCGCCCCAGGCAGAATTGCAACTGACCGCGTTGCGTTCCTTGATCAAATGAAAGCAGATAATCAGGGGAAAACCCGTGAGGAAATAGAGAAAGCCTCTAAAAAGTCGATTCCCTTAGGGCGATATGGCAATCCTGAGGAATTTGCAAAGGTCGTTGCTTTCCTTGCATCTGATGCAAGCTCATTTGTTACCGGAACTTCCCTGTTGGTAGACGGAGGAATGGTAAAAGCAATCTAACCACTGTATATGTTTTACAAACAAGGAATCAAGGAAGTGAAGTATATTGAGCGTTATTTTTCGGGAAAATGGCAAGACGGCAATCTTACAGCTTTATAGGGAAAATGGCTATAACGCACTTGATTATGAAACGTTCTTGCAGCTGTATGATTCGCTGATCAAGATTAAGGATTCTAACTTCTATAAAACAGTTATTATTACAGGTTCCGGATCCAAAGCCTTTACAGCTGGTGCAGATTTAAAAGAGAGGGTTAGCATGGATTCACAGGAAGTTCAGGATTACCTGGAAAAAGCAAGGCAAACTTACTTGGAAATTGAAGCCCTTCCCCAGCCTGTCATTGCAGCTGTTAATGGTTTATGCATAGGCGGGGGACTCGAAATGTCCCTCGCCTGTGATGTAAGAATATCAGCTTCACATAGTTTATTTAGCCTGCCTGAGGTAAAGATAGGAATCATTCCCGGCGTTGGCGGAACACAAAGGCTACTAAGAGCTGTTGGTGATTTATATGCAAAGGAGCTAATCCTCACCGGCAAAAAGATCACTGCAGAAAGGGCTTTAAGCATTGGCTTGATCAATGAGACTGTTGGAGAAAAGCCAGTTTTGGAAAGGGCCCTGGAAATAGCGGAGGAAATTAATCAGAATGCACCTTTGTCTGTACGGGAATCGAAAGCGGCAATCAATTTCGGCCGGTCAGTGACATTGGAAGAGGGACTTCAATTTGAAGCTGAAGCATATGATAGATTGCTGAAAACTGAAGACCGCAATGAAGCACTTTCAGCATTTAAGGAAAAACGGAAACCTGTGTTTAGAGGCAGGTAAAGGAAGCGAAATCCAGTAGATATTTTGACTCTTTAGAATATTGGAGGAATGATTTTGAAGGAATTAACTCTGCCCAGTATCGATTTACCGGAAGAAACTGAATATATGCGTAAGGAAATAAGAGAGTTTTTATATAAGGAAAGAATCCAGGGAAGCTATGAGTCAAAGTGTGACACTTGGCTGGGAGGCTACTCAGCAGAATTCAGCCGTAAAATCGGTAAACAAGGCTGGCTGGGCATGACTTGGCCCAGAAAATACGGAGGCCATGAACGATCAGCATTAGAACGCTTTGTGGTAACTGAAGAGCTTCTTGCTGCAGGTGCGCCAGTTGCAGCACATTGGTTTGGGGACCGGCAAACCGGACCTTTATTGCTCCGTTACGGAACGGAAGAGCAAAAACAGCGGTTTCTGCCATTGCTTGCAAAAGGTGAAATCTTTTTTGCCATTGGCTTAAGTGAGCCTAATTCCGGATCAGACCTTGCTTCCGTTTCCAGCAGGGCCAAGAAGTCCGGCAATAAATGGATTATTAATGGAAGCAAAATATGGACCAGTGGAGCCCACCATGCACATTATATGATTACATTAGTCCGCACTGCCCCTTTAGGAGATAAAAAACATGAGGGGCTAAGCCAAATTCTGCTGGATCTTTCTGCACCAGGGATAACGATCCGGCCGATCCACTTAATGACAGGGGAGCATCATTTTAACGAAGTCATAATGGAAGACGTTGAGGTTTCGGAGGATATGATAATCGGGAAAGAAGGGGAAGGCTGGAAGCAAAGCCTGGCAGAGCTTGCATATGAGCGCAGCGGACCTGAACGGTTTTTGAGTACCTACCCGCTGCTGGAAGAGTTAGTGAGAAGGCTTTCAGATTCTGACAGCGATTATGCCAAAATTGCCGTTGGACGTCTTGTTGCAAGGTTATGGACACTCCGCAAAATGTCTTTGGGTGTAGCCGGTTTGCTTGAACAGGGAAAATCACCGGAAATCGCAGCAGCCCTTGTAAAGGACCTGGGAACAGAATATGAAAACGAAATTATTAAAGTAGCAAGGCTGCTGATTCCAAGCAATCCTTCCGTAACGGCAGAATCAAGATTTGATGCCTTATTGGCACAGGCCATTCTTCATGCCCCAGGATTTACTCTGCGGGGAGGAACGACAGAAATACTGCGTGGGATTATTGCAAGGGGGTTGGGGGTTCGATGAGTGAAATACGGTCTATACTGGAGGATACGGTTAGCAAGGTATTAAAAGATCTTTGCACAAAGGAGTTAGTTACAGATGCAGAAAAAGGCGATTTCCCGGCAAAACTGTGGAAGACACTTGAAGAGCTGGGCGTAAATGCAGTAGGAATAAATGAAGAGAAGGGTGGGGCCGGAGGTGATTTAGGCGACTTTATGGCACTGGTCAAAATCGTGGGATACTATGCTGCCCCTGTGCCATTAGCTGAAAATATTCTCTCTAATATCGCGCTGGAAAAAAGCGGATTGCCAATAAAAGATCAAATTAGTACGTTTTCTTTTGAAAATGATATTGATTTTGACCGGACTAAATCTGGCTGGGTACTATCTGGCACAGCCAAATATGTTCCATGGGCCAGAAATGCCAAAACCATTACAGTCTTAGGCAAAACCTTTGAGAATAAGAGAATGATTGCGAATGTATCATTAGACATTTGTGAAGTCCGCCACCATGAGAACCTGGCAGGTGATCCTCGGGATGAAGTACTTCTTAACCAAATCCGTCTAAATGATCATGAGGTCATGGAAATAGATAAAGGAGCGGTAAGTGAATTTATTGATTTGGCAATCTTAACAAGGGTAATGCTGATGGCCGGTGCCTTGGAAAGAACTTTGGAGCTGTCGGTTGCTTATACAAAAGAAAGAACTCAATTCGGAAGGCCCATTGGCAAATTCCAGGCTGTTCAGCAAAAGCTTGCTGTTTTAGCTGGTGAAACAGCAGCATCTTTAGCTGTTGCCGATTTTATCATCTCAAATATTGATTCAAAGGTTAGCAAGGATGAAACTGGCATGGCAAAAATCCAGCTTGGTGATGCAGCAGACGCCGGCTCCCGGATTGCCCATCAGGTACATGGCGCAATGGGTTTTACAGACGAACATCCTTTGCACCAATTCACCAGACGATTGTGGTCCTGGCGCGATGAATTTGGTTCCGAGAGTATGCTGGCCAGGCAGCTTGGTGAAAGGGTTCTTCAACATTCACAAGATTTATGGGGATTCATTACAAAAACTCCTGGAATTAAAGTGAAAAATAGTTAAAAACCAGCCGGGTCCCTGCTACAACAGGGACCCGGCTGGTTTTTAACTGTGTCCTTCCAAGGAATAAGGCTTGGTATTATGAATGAATTTAACGAAATTTTCAATAGCTCCTGTCATGATTAAATCTTTTTGGTATATTAAATTTGAGTACCGCATGATTTGGGGAAAGTCTTCAACTTTAACCATTTTAATGGTTCCGTTTTCAAGCTCATTTTGGACCGAAATTTGCGGCAAAATGGAAATGCCCATGTTGATTTCAATCATTTTCTTGACTGCATTGATATCATTCAATTCCATTCCTGTTTTAAGGATGTAGCCCATATTGGTAAATATACTTTCAATTTGCGGCCAGAAGCTTGATTTTTTTCCGTAGACGATAAATAGTTCTTGAATAATATCTTCAATTGATACACTAGTAGCCTCTGCAAATCGATGATGCGGTGAAACAACAAAAACAGAAGGATCCTGTCCAATGAGTTCACTATGAAGGAGGTCGTCGCTGAAGTCAGGCGTGCTCGTTCTTGCGATCGCAAAGTGTACTTCACGGTTATAAACCATTTCTATCATTTTGGGTGTGAATTCGGTATGAAGAATAATATCTACTGACGGATACAAGTGACTAAAATTCTCTAATATTTTAGGCAACACCCAATAGCAAAACGAATGCGAAGTAACCAAAGACAATGAACCTGTTTGGCCATGTTTATAATTGGCCAGTGATGCTTCGGCCTCTTTGACAAGGGAAAGAATCTGAGTGGAATACTGATAGAGAATTTTACCTGCATCCGTTAAGTTGCCCATCGCTTTATTCTTTCTGTTAAACAGCTGAAGCCCTAAATCTTCCTCTAAACTTTTTATGTGAGCGCTTACAGTAGGCTGTGAAATAAAAAGCTCTTTCGCTGCATTTGAAAAGTTTTTATGTTTATAGATCGTATTAAAAACCTCTAATTGTTTTATATCCATCTAAATGTCACCCTTATATACAGTTTATAGTTTTTACCTATAATAATTTTTATTGTATCATAAATATTAATAATTTAATAGTACAAAAGCTTATTTTGTTTTATTATATAAAACATTTTATGAATTATTAAAAAGATTCAGAAAAGTATAGACGTTTTTTATTGGATCCAGTATCCTAATATTAGGTGGTTAAATAATCAAGGAATAAGAGAGGAGGACTGCCAATTAACACCATGACAGCTGCCAGTGATATCTTAAAAGAAATGGAGAATCTTTCAAGCGAGGAATTAGATCAAGTTTCACATGTAATCAAGGCGCTTAAAGGATCAAAAAAGGAGCTTCATTATACAGGCAGGCTCTTAGGCATCGGCTTTGAAGAAAATGGAGAAATGAGCATGAAATTGGGTATGCAGAACGCTAATACATATGATGTTGCCCAAGGAGGGGCTCTCTACACATTGGCAGATGTGGCAATAGGTTTCCACATAATGACCAAGATACCAAAGGATTCTCAAGTCTACACCTTGGAATTGAAAATGAATTATATCAAACCTGGCAAAGGGGAAAAGTTGTATGCAAAACCTGTAATCGTTCATTTAGGAAAAAGCACAGTTGTTTCCGAGTGCAGAATAATAGATGAAATGGGGCAGGCGGTGGCAATCGCGTTAGGTACATTCTTTTTAAAACATAGGGTGTGTTAATGCTCAATGTTGATTCTAGCATTAGGCTGATTGGAGCGGGGGGCACAAGCTCCTCGAAAATGCTATCGCATTTTCTTCGTGCGGTGTTTATTCAAGGGAGCTTATTCAAAGTCCTGCGGGAAAAGCGTGTCGTCGGGAGACCCCGCAGGCGCGAATGCGTCGAGGAGCGTTGGACCGCCCGCTGTTCGCTGAGTGCCCGGAGCGGAAAACAACGAACAACATAAATAGCTGAAAAGCAACAATTTATGGGAAAAGAGCCAAAACATTAAATAAAGGAGGATATAAAATGAGTGTGAAATTTGATGAAGGATTGCAAGTGAGGCGTGATGTTTTAGGGGCTGAATATGTTGATAACTCAATTAAAAATGCTACCAGTTTTACAAAGCCTCTTCAGGAATTAGTGACGGAGTATTGCTGGGGAGAAATTTGGACTAGAGAAGGTTTGCCTAAGAAGACGAGAAGCATGATCAACTTAGCAATGCTGACTGCGTTAAATCGCCCCCATGAATTAAAGCTTCACTTACGCGGTGCCATCAATAATGGTGTAACAAAAGAAGAGATTCAAGAGATATTTTTACAGACTGCCATTTATTGCGGAGTACCGGCTTCATTGGATAGCTTTAAGACTGCCCAGGAAATTTTCAAGGAAATGGGAATAGAAGAGTAATTACATTAGCCTTACTTCCAGTTATGAAACACCATTCTGCAAAGGTAAAGAAGAATGGTGTTTCCTTAATTTAATTTTTAGATAATTAATACTATTATAAAACTTATCCTGTCGACAGCCGACAAGTTATCTTTCCTTTAAATGAAAGGGGGGCAAATGTGAGTCAGAAACCTCTTGAGAAGGCACCTCCATTTTACCTGCAAATTCAACAGACAATAAAAGAGCGAATTTGGCACGGAGAATATAAACCAGGAGACCGGTTATACGAAACCCAGCTTGCCAAGCAATTCTCCATCAGCCGAAGCCCCGTGCGGGAAGCGATCCGTACTTTAATTAATGAGGGCCTATTGATCATGGATGAAAAGGCGCAGATAACTGTATATAAGCCTACGCTGAAAGATGTAAAAGATATATATGGCTGCAGGATTTCGCTTGAATCCGCTGCTGTGTCTTTGGCAGCAGAGCGTGCAACCGAGTCGCAAATAGCAGAACTGGAAAGAATTTTAGCTGGAACAGAAACTGCTATCAAACAAAATGATAAGGAAGAAACCGTAATGTGGAACACAAAGTTTCATGAGCAAATCATTTTAATAAGCGACAATATAAGGTTAAAAAAACTGGTGGATGAACTTCATTCTCTAACTTATTATTATAGGCTTTTGAATATTGAGGGCAACGAACGCGGACAAACCATTTTAAATGGGCACAAAGAAATTGTTAATGCTATTCGAGAAAGAGATCCTGAAAAAGCTGCACAAAGCTTAATGGAACATACGCAAGAGGATTTAAAAAACCTGATTAAGCTTATTGAGGGAAAAGGGGAGAATTAAATGAGGATTGTAGATGCTGAGGTTTTAACTGAAAGCGTTGCCAAGCTTTGCTGGGAAGCCTGCTACTATTTGCCGGAGGATGTTTTGGCAGGGTTCAGGCGTGCCGAAAAAACAGAAGCTTCTCCGATCGGCAAATCCATTCTTCAGCAGCTCCTGGAAAATGCTGATGAAGCCAAAACCAATCACATGCCTTATTGCCATGATACGGGGATGGCAGTTGTTTTTGTAGAGATAGGCCAAGATGTGCATATAACAGGCGGCAATTACCTTGACAGCATTCAAGATGGAGTAAGGACTGGATACAGAGAGGGCTATTTGCGCAAATCGGTTGTAGGTGATCCTTTGCTGCGCGTAAACACAGGCGATAATACACCAGCAGTCGTACATACGGACATTGTGCCTGGTGATCAAATTAAAATTACTGTCCTGCCAAAGGGCGGCGGAAGTGAGAATATGAGCGCCATGAAATTTCTGCTCCCAGGAGAAGGTGTTGAAGGTGTAAAGAAATTTGTCCTTCAAACTATCAAAGAAGCTGGAGGAAAGGCATGTCCGCCCGTTGTGGTAGGAGTAGGGATTGGAGGCAGTTTTGATAAAGTGACTTCTCTTGCGAAACATGCTGTATTAAGAGAAATCGGTGTTCATCATCCTGACCCTCACATTGCAGAGCTGGAACAGGAATTGCTTGAAGCCATTAATGATACAGGGATTGGACCACAGGGACTTGGCGGAACCAGCACAGCCCTATGGGTGCCTATTGAAACCTACGCATGCCATATTACGGCTTTGCCTGTTGCAGTCAATATTCAGTGCCATGCTGCAAGAAAGAAAACAATTGTTATATAAACAAAAAGTTAGGAGGGATCAGTTTGCCGGAATACAGGCTGCAAACACCTATTACCAAGGAAGACATTAAAAAATTGAAAATCGGCGATACGATTCTGCTCTCAGGAACCATTTACATGGCTAGAGATGCTGCACATAAAAGAATGATAGAGCTGCTTGAAAATAATCAGTCTTTGCCAGTGGATCTAAAAGGAGAAGTCATCTTTTATGCAGGTCCATGTCCTCCAAAACCTGGTCAGGTAATAGGTCCGGTGGCACCGACTACTGCATTTAGAATGGACCCATATGCACCCGCAATGTACGAATATGGCGTTGTCGGAACGATTGGCAAAGGGCCAAGAAGAGATTTAGTCAAGGATGCCTGCAAAAAATACGGTGCTGTTTCTTTTGCAGCGATTGGTGGCTTATCAACCATTTTAAGCAGGAGAGTGAAAGCTGTCCAGGTAGTTGCATATGAAGACCTTGGGCCGGAAGCAATAAGAAGATTAGAAGTTCAGGATTTTCCTTTGCTTGTTGCTTATGATTCAAACGGGGACGATTTATACCAGCAGGAGATTGCAAAATATGAAAACTATAATCAAAAAACAAATAAAGGAGCTGTATGATTTTGAAAAAATATGAAATCGCCGTAATACCCGGAGACGGGATCGGAAAAGAAGTAGTACCAGTTTCATTAAAGGTATTAGAAACGGTTGCAGAAGTACATGGAGGGTTAAAATTTGAATTTCAATCCTTTCCATGGAGCAGCGAATATTATATTGAACACGGGAAGATGATGCCTGAAGATGGCCTGCAAACCTTAAAAAACTTTGAGTCTATTTTTCTTGGCGCCATAGGTAATCCAGCTTTAGTGCCGGACCACATTTCCTTATGGGGCCTGTTAATTAAAATCAGAAGGGAATTTGAACAATCTATTAATATTCGGCCTGCAAAATATTTTAAAGGGTTAAAGTCGCCTCTGGTCAACCCTAATGATTTTGATTTAATTGTAGTCCGGGAAAACAGTGAAGGAGAGTATAGTGAGGTAGGAGGGAGAATTCACAAAGGTGAGGATGAACTGGCCATCCAGAATGCTGTTTTTACAAAAAAAGGAACAGAAAGAGCAATGCGCTATGCCTTCGAACTCGCGAAGAAAAGGAGAGCCCATGTGACATCAGCTACCAAGTCTAATGGCATTTTCCATTCCATGCCATTCTGGGATGAAGTATTCAATGAAGTCAAGAAAGAGTATCAGGATGTTAAGACCGCTTCATATCATATTGATGCACTAGCTGCATTTTTTGTAACTCGTCCTCAAATATTCGATGTCATTGTAGCGAGCAATCTCTTTGGAGACATATTAACCGATATTGGAGGCGCAATCATGGGTAGCATTGGAATTGCTCCAGCAGCCAATATCAATCTTAACGGAAAGTATCCATCCATGTTTGAGCCGGTTCATGGGTCCGCTCCTGATATCGTAGGGAAAGGGATTGCCAATCCAATCGGACAAATTTGGACTGCCAAAATGTTGCTGGATCACTTTGGTGAAGAAGAATTGGGCAAAAAGCTTCTTGATGTAATCGAGGATGTCACAAATGATGGGATAAAAACTCCTGATATTGGAGGAACATCTTCAACAGAAGAGGTTGGAGATGAGATTTGCAGAAGGCTTAAAAAGGCGGTTTCTGTTTAACTCATAATATAATTAAATGAATTCCAGATTTTAATCTGGGATTCGTTTAATTTAGAAGACAGCAGGGATGTCTGATAGACAGATGCAAGATTTATAATGTTTACCAGCTTCAAAAAAAACAACCGCGGCCCATTGGGCTGCGGTTGTTTTTTTGGCTTTTACTTATTATTTGCTTTCTGCATCTTCAATAATATCTTTTCCGATCACTTCTGTATATTCATCGTAAACAGGTGCAAGAGCTTCTTTGAATGCTTCAATTTCTTCTTCAGTTAATTCATGAATTTCTACCTGGCCATTTTCCTTGAGCTTAGCTAAAGCATCATCGTTAAGTTGTTTGGCAGATTCTCTGGCCAGTTTTGTTCCTTCATCTACACCTTTTTGTACAATTGCTTTTGTTTCTTCGTTCAGGCTATCCCAGAACTTAGTGTTTGTCAGCAACGCATAGTCTACACGAGTATGGCCCATAACTGTCATGTACTTTTGAACCTCATCAAATTTCTTGGACTCAATGTTGCTGAAGGTATTTTCCTGTCCATCAACAGTTCCTTGCTGAAGCGCAGTATATAATTCACCAAAAGGAATGGAAGCAGATCCAGCGCCTAGCTCATCATAAAGCGCTTCCAGTAATTGGCCGCCCTGTGTGCGGATTTTCATGCCTTTAAGATCTTCCGGTTTCGTGATTTGCTTTTTATCATTAGTCATATGTTTTGCCCCGTTAGGCCACATTGATAAACCAAGTACACCGTCTTTTTCTAAGCGCTTAAATATTTCTTGCCCTTTTTCGCCATCCCAGAAGGCATTAGCTGCTTCATCAGTTTCAAAAAGGAATGGCATGGCAGGGATATTAAAACCAGGGTCGTTACCTACAAGCTTAGACATATCAGGCAAAATGAATTGAACATTATCAGCAACCAGGTTCTGATATTCATCTTTATCGCCAAATAAAGAGCTGTTAGGGTAAACTTGGACTTTTATCTTGCCGTCTGATTCTTTCTCAATGACTTCTTTCATTTTAAGGGCACCTTGGTGCTTTGGTGTATTTTCAGCAACAACATGAGAAATTTTAATTGTTATCTCCTGAACTCCATCGCTTTCTGCCCCGCCGCCTGAACCTTCTGTTTTCTCAGAATTGCCGCACGCCGCCAGGGCAAACATCATTACCAGAGCCAGAGCCGCCAGGAACATTTTCTTCATTTTCTTCATCTAAAATCCCCCTTTTTAATAAATAGGCAGAGACAAATTTATTTATCTCTGTATGGTCAGCTTCTTTGTCTAATGCAATGCTTGCTTCACTGAATTTTTGATATACAATTTGAGGCAAAGAAGTGGCAGCATCTGTATCCTTAAAAAGCTGATTAGCAATACCTATGTCTTTTTTGATCAGTTCAAGAGAAAATCCTGAATTGTAAGTTTCTGTCAAAATGAAATTTGGAAACTTGTATTCTGTAGAGCCGCTCCTGCCGGTACTTTGATTAATGACATTGATTGCCTTTTCAGGTTCCACACCAAAGTTCTCCAACAATTGCACAGCCTCACAAGATGCTAAAAGATGGGTAGCTGATAAGTAATTATTAATTGCTTTTATTAAGTGGCCGCTTCCGGATGGGCCGACTAATGAAATATTGCTGCCCATGGCCCCTAGCAAACGCTTACATTTATCGAAATGTTCAGCTAATCCGCCAGCCATAATCGTCAATGTCCCATCAGCTGCTTTTTTGACTCCGCCGCTTACAGGAGCATCAACAAATCCTATATTATAGGGCTCCAGTCTTTTACTGTTTTCTTTCGTTTCAGCCGGATAAGAACTGCTCATATCGATAATCATGAGCAAATTCTGATCTTTCCGAGTGCCGGAAGATATTGCATCAATGATGTCATCTAATACTTTGTTAACGATGGCAGAGGAAGGGAGCATCAACACAATATACTGCACTTTATGAATCCAGTCCTTCATGCTGCCGGTATTTCCGCCAAATGCCTGGAGTTCTTCTAATGCATTTTTATTTACATCTGCTCCAAAAACATGGTATCCGTTTTTAAGGAGATTCTTTGCCATTGGCAGACCCATTTTTCCCAGTCCGATAAAGCCAATATTTTCATTCATAAAGAAGCATCTCCTCCATGCACCTTATGTAAAGAGCCAACCTGATTTTTTCTTTGGACAACAGCAACATTTACGTGATTCGCTTCAGTTCCCTTTAAACATTTTATGAAGGTTTTCTTGATTAATGCTAAAGTCCTGTTTTTAAAGACCACCTTTCGACCTCCTTTTTGGATTTTGGATACAAAACAAGATTGGACCAGGTGCTAATACAGGCTGATGAAAATAGTATAACAAAACAATTGAATATTGTGAATACACAAAAAATAATAAAAAAATAAAATTTTCTGTTTATTTTTATTTTCATTTCTTGTATATTGAAAAAGAAACCAAGCACGGATTGGATACAATCCAAAAAGAGGAGTTGATTGTATGAAGCTCTTTAAATGGCTTGATCGCATCGAAGAGGGAGCAGCTGGATTGCTATTTATAGGAGGAGTACTTGTCAGTTTATATGGTGTATTTACTAGATATGTTCTAAATGCACCGCAGGCATGGGTAACAGAGATTTTTGAATTTCTTCTCGTTTGGGCCATATTTATCGGCTTTGGAATGGCTTTAAAGGACAACCGCCATATTCAAGTAGAGTTATTGTTTGATTTGCTGCCGAAAGGAGTAAAAAGAATCGTTGCCGGTATAAGCAATATTATAGGAGCTGGCTTCTCCTTTTATTTGGCTTTTTCTTCCCTTGAATTGATAACGCTTTCAAAACAGCAGGGCATCACTACTATCGATGTAGGGATACCGCTTTGGATTACCTACCTCGTCTTGCCGGCAGGAATGAGTTTGCTAGGGATTTACTTTATTGTCAAATCATACAGGGCATTTACAGGAGATAAACGTGAAATTACAGGAGAACTCGAACATCTATATGAAGAAATGAAGGAATTGAACACAGAAGCTGAGCAGAAGGGAGTAGGAGCATGAGCCCGGTATTAGTTTTATTTTTGGTCTTTGCCATATTGTGTCTCATTAGGGTCCCGATTGCAGTAAGCTTGGGGCTATCCAGTATCGTGGCTTTATCAATGATCGATTTTACTCTTTATACAGTTATCCAAAAAATGTTTAACTCTTTAAATTCCGCTACTTTAATGGCTATTCCGGGATTTGTATTTGCCGGAATCATCATGTCAAAAGGCGGCATTTCATATCATCTGATTGAGGCTTTAAAATCATGGGTTGGCCATATTCGCGGTGGACTTGCGGTTGTTACGATCCTTGCTTGTATGATCTTTGCCGCCATCTCAGGTTCAAGCCCGGCTACAGCAGCAGCCATTGGGAGCATTATGATTCCTGGAATGGTTAAAGCTGGTTATAGCAAGCGATATGCGATGGGGTTAGTCGCAGCAGCAGGGACGCTTGGAATTCTTATTCCGCCGTCGATCCCATTAATTATCTACGCATCTGTCGCAGAAGAGTCTGTAGGAAAACTATTTGCTGCAGGAATTATCCCCGGTTTATTGCTCGGCGGTATTTTACTTGTATCTGCAATCGTTAATGCAAGGATTAATAACTATGGTAAATTGCCTAAAGAGCCAATGAATGTCCGCTGGAAAAAAACTTATAAAGCCATTTGGGGTTTTCTTCTTCCGGTTATAATTCTTGGAGGAATATACTCTGGAATTGTAACACCGACTGAAGCAGCGTTTGTCTCATGTTTCTATGGAATTATTGTTTCAGTATTTATTTATAAAGAAATGACGTTCCCTAAATTTAGGGAGGTACTTAAGGAATCCATTAATATTACGTCCATGATATTCCTGGTTATTGCTTCAGCAATGATATTCGGAATGTTCTTGACGACAGAGCAAGTTCCGCAGAGTTTTGCTGCATGGATTGAAGAAAGCACAACTAATAAGTGGATATTTATGATTGGTGTCAATCTGATGTTCTTCGTACTGGGCATGTTCCTGGAAGCGGTAGCAATCATCTTAATTACACTGCCAATCTTGCTTCCGGTTCTGGTGATGTTTGATATAAACATCATACATTTTGCGATCATCATGACCATTAATATGGAACTGGCTATGATCACACCTCCAGTCGGATTAAATCTATTCGTTGTCAGCGGCATAACAAGAGAGAAGGTAGGGGAAGTGGTAAGAGGGGTTCTGCCTTTCTTTGCTCTAATGGTAATAGCGCTTGTACTAATTGTTATCTTCCCGCAGATTTCCCTGCTATTGGCCAAATAATTTTCGGAAGTTTGCTAAGGAGTTTTTAAATGAACCAAGTCAAAGAGTTTCATACATTACAAGAAAAAGTGACAGATATGATCAGGGAATCTATATTTACCCAGGTTTATAAACCAGGGGAAAGGTTGATTCAAGATGAATTAGCTTCAAGATTCGGAGTGAGCAGGATGCCAGTAAGGGAGGCGCTTCGCTGTCTGGAGAGAGAAGGGCTGGTGGCATTTCTTCCCCATAAAGGAGCCCAGGTTATTGGCTTTAGAAGGGAAGATATCGAAGAATTATATTATCTGAGGGCACTTCTGGAAGGCATCACAGTCCAAAAATCAATGAACTTTCTTACTAAAAAGGATAAGGCAGAACTAAGCGCATTGGTTGAAAAAATGGATCAGGATATTGAAAACAATGACATGGATTCCTTTATCATCCATAATCATCAATTCCACATACTGCTCCAAAAGGGATGCAATTGGAAAAAAATAAAATTGCTGACGAAGGAGTTTATTGAGGGCTATCCGGCTCATGTTCCAAGCCTGATTCCAAAGACAATGTTTGTTTCAAATGAAGAGCATAAACAAATGTTAAGAGCACTTGAATTGAAGGATCCCATTATGCTAAGGCAGCTGGTTGAAAATCACATTATGAGGGCAGGGAATGCGCTTACTCAAGTAATTGAGTAAGCAATTTCTGCATTATTATCGGATCCAATATCCATAAAGGAGGAGTTACGATGGCACCAAAACGATCCTACTTATTTGTTCCGGCCATTTCTGAAAAAATGATGGGAAAAGCAATATCCAGTGAAGCAGACAGCGTTATTTTCGATTTGGAAGATGCTGTAGCCATTAATGAAAAAGAGATTGCCAGGGAAAGAGCAAAAAACTACCTATTAAATTATCCTGCTGAAAAAGATGTATATATCAGAATTAATGATTTTACTACAGTGTATTGGAGAAAGGATATTGAATGTGCCGTTGATTCAGGGGCGCAGGGGATCATTGTACCGAAAGCGGAAAGCGGCAGCAATATGAAAGTTATTTGCCATACAGTACTTGAGCTGCTTGAAAGAGCGGGCAGAATGGAGGATCGCTTTGAAGTGCTGCCCCTTATCGAAACAGCTTCTGGCGTTCACTTTGCCTATGAAATTGCAAATTCCCATTCCTTGGTTCCGAGGCTTGTATTTGGCTCCATTGACTATTCGCTAGATATAGATTGCGAGCTTACCGATGGCGGAGAGGAGCTTTATTATGCGAGGTCTCAAATTGTTAATGCATCAAGGGCTGCTGGAATCGGCAGCCCAGTGGATGCAGTATATCCCGATCTTTCCAATAAGGAAGGGTTATACAGAGAGGCTGTCCGGGCTAGAATTTCCGGATTTAAATCCAAGCTGTCCATCCATCCAAAACAGCTAAATGTCATCCATAAGGTTTTTACTCCAGATGAAAAAATACTGGAAGAAGCCAGGGAAATTGTAGAAGCATTTGAGGAGGCTGAACAAAATGGGAGTGCATCCATTTCGGTAAGAAATAAATTAGTGGATTATCCTGTTTATAAAAAAGCAAAAGGGCTTTTACAGTACTCAGGTTTATAAAAGGAGAGACGAATTATGGTAACCAGTCAACTTGCCAGAAATATCAGCCGTACAAATTTTGAACAAATCAGCGAAAATGCTGTATATGAAGCAAAAAGAAGTTTATTAAACTGGCTCGGTGTTGCAATAGGAGCAGCCCATCATGAATCAATGGACAAAGTTTTAAGTGTTTCGAGATTGATGGAGAGCAGCCCTCAAGCGACTATTCTTGGGAGAAAAGAAAAGGCCGATATGCTATTCGCTGCTTTGCTAAACGGAATGTCCTCCCACATTTATGATTTTGATGATACATTGCTTGAAACGGTCCTTCACCCCTCTTCCCCTGTTTTTCCTGCTGTATTGGCTTATAGCGAATATAAGAAAAAAACCGGGAAAGAGGTTTTAGAGGCGTTCATCATCGGTTGTGAGGTTCAGGCTAGACTCGCCCTGGCTGTATATCCTTCCCACTATTGGCGTGGCTGGCATATAACAGGCAGTGTAGGAGGAATTGGAGCCGCTGCAGCAATGAGCAAATTATTGGGGCTGGACGAGGGAAAAACCTCCTATGCAATTGGGATAGCCGCCACAGATCCTACCGGGTTAAGGGAAATGTTTGGAACCATGACAAAGCCCTACCATCCGGGAAAAGCGGCAATGAATGGGATGCTGGCCGCATTCATTGCAGGCGAAGGATTTACAAGTTCTAAAAAAGCATTGGAAGCAGAGCGCGGATTTATCAATGTTTTATCAGAAGAAACAAAATTGGAGCTTCTGACAGATAACTGGGGAGATAAATGGGAAATTGAGAAGAACAGCTATAAACCATTTGCCAGCGGCATTGTCACCCATCCGGCCATTGATGGAATCATAGCCATTCAGAGAGCACATAACTTAAAACCTGAAGAAGTAGAAGAAATTCATATAACAGGCCATCCGCTGGTTAAAGAATTAACCGGCAAAACTGATTTTACGACTGGGCTTGAAGGGAAATTTAGTGTTTACCACTGTGTTGCAGCAGGATTTCTCCATTTAAAAGCAGGCGTAAATGAGTTTACAGACGAATTTGTTAATAAGCCGGAGGTGAAGGCTTTAAGGTCAAAAATTCACTTAACAATTGATAAGAATATTAAAGAAGACCAGGTGAAATTGACAGTTAAATTGACAGATGGCAGGGAACTCGGTCATTTCGTTGAGCATGCTATTGGAAGCATGAATCTGCCGATGACTGACCAGCAATTGATTGAAAAATTTAAGGATGTAACGGGAACTATCATCAGTGAAGAATCCAAAGACCTACTAATTGATCAGGTATACCGCCTTGAAGAAATAGAGGATTTGGCAGGATTCTTTCAATTGTGTACCCCTTTTGAGTCAGCCAGCCGTATATAGGCCAAAGAAAGAAGGAGAGTAAATTGGGTTCTCCGAATACTAAGGCAAAAGTCAATTTTAGGCCAAAGTCCTCCAGGGTATTTTCAATTGGTTCATCAAAAGCATTTACCATGATGATGGGTGTTGCTCTATCTGCATCAGTTTATGCTGTTCTGCCCGGCAGCAGTGATTCTGCCAAAATTATGCTTGCCCTTTTAGTCTTAAGTGTTTTTTACTGGACATTTGAGCCATTGCCGCTGGGCGTTACTGCTGTGCTGCTGCTTGTGTTAATGCTGCTGTTCAAAATTGTGACCATGGACATCATCTTCAGCGGTTTTTCCTCACCAGCCATTTTTTTGATAATAGGAGGAATGATGCTGGCAAGGGGAGTAAATGATACTCCTCTTGCCAAAAGGCTCGCCTATTTAATTTTGGCAAAATGGGCAGGAACAGCAAAAGGCTTATTAGCCAGTATTTTGCTTATTCCTCAGGTTCAGGCTTTTTTTATTCCTGCCGTTGCTGTAAGAGCCACATTGATATTGCCGGTTGCTTTAATGGCACTCGACTATATTGGGGTAAAGAAGGATGGGAACCTGCGTAAAATGATTCTTCTTGGTGTTGCATTTGGCGGAACGATCAGCGGAACAGTTGTTATGACCGCAGCAATCGGTAATATTTTGACTGTGGAATTATTAAAGCAATTTTTGGGGATTCAGATATCTTATTTACAATGGTTTATGTATACGGTTCCAATATGGCTTTTTTTGATTCCGTTATCCTGGCTGATATTAATCAAGTCCTTTCCCTTACCAAAAGAAAATGAGGAATTCCATCATTTGAAAGAGGAAATGGACAAAAAGCTGAAAGAGTTAGGAAATATCAATACAGATGAGAAAAAATGCATCGGAATCTTAATTCTGATTGTAGGTTTATGGTTTACTGAACCGCTGCATGGACTCCATCCCAGCATCCCTACCCTGATAGGCGTTATTTTAATGGCATTTCCAGGTGTGGGCTGTTCAAAATGGGAGAACATGGTGAAGATCAATTTTGATACGATCCTTATAATGGGTGTGACATTATCGCTTGGTTATGCTTTTAATCATTCGGGTGCAGCTGAACTCGTTGGAGCCACTTTGAGTGCTGGGTGGATCATCGATTTGCTTCGTTCGCCCATTATCGCTGTTGCTTCTATATTAATGATCACACAAATTCTGCATTTAGCTGTTGCCAATGTTTCAACCGCAGTAGTTACTCTTATTCCTATATTTATGGGCCTTTCAGCGAAGGCAGGTGCAGATCCGGTATTAATTTGTATAACTGCATCACTCGCATGCCTGCATGGATATATTCTTGTAGTTGAAGCAACTCCTAATATTATTGTCCATAGCACTGGCCAGATCCAGCAAAAAGAGTTTATTATTCCAGGAATCTATATGACCATTATTATGATGCTCGTTACAATATTAACGGCTGTAACGTGGTGGAACTGGATCGGTTTTTTGTAAAATCAGCTTAAATGTCAGAAAAGTGTAGACAATAATATTTGGATCCTGTATCCTAAAGCTAAAATAGGATAAGGAAAGGTATTTGAACTATGTCTATGAATCAGGATTTGCGAATTGAGAATAGGGATACACTCCACTTAAAAGTATGCAATGTAATAAGAGAAGCGATTATCAGGGGGGATTTTAAGCCGGGCGAAAGGTTAAAGCAATCAGATCTGGCAGAAAAAATGGGCGTGAGCAGAATGCCTGTTAGAGAGGCATTTAGAAAGCTGGAATCAGAGGGCCTTATTAAGCTGGAGCCCCATAAAGGCGCTGTAGTAAAATCAATCAGCATTGAGGACATTGAAGAAATTTATGCCCTTAGGTCAGAGCTGGAGAAAATGGCTGTTTACCAAAGTGTCGATTTATTAACAGACGAAGATATTGAACAGCTCTCCTCCCTGGTTGCAGAAATGGAGAATGCCGATGATGCAGACGCTTTTGTACAGTATAACATTGATTTTCACCGTTTGCTGGTCAAAAGGTGTAATTGGGAACGTCTTAATTCATTTATTGGGACATTGTGGAATGGCCTTCCGCAGCAAACTCCACACCTTTTAACCGGACAAATTGAAACCTCAAATACAGAACATAGAAAAATCCTTGAAGCCGTTACCAAAAGAGATAAAGAAACAGCCGCTAATCTTGTATCTGAACACATATATCGAACTGGAGAATCGTTAATAGGAAGTATAAGAAAAGAAGGGAAGTAAGTTCCCTTTCTTTATAAATCGGATCCAATATCCAAAAGGAGGACTGTATAGATGGGCAGAATGTTGGAAGATGCGAGTAAAACAATTCTTAAAGAAAATGGAATTCCTGTACCGGGACATTCGGTTATTTCCAGCAGTGAAGAAATCAATGAAAAGCATTTACGGAAACACTGTGTGTTAAAGGCACTTGTACCGGTAGGGAAAAGAGGGAAAGCCGGGGCTATCAAGTTTGCAGATACAGTAGAAGAGGCTAAAGCTAAAGCTGATGAGATTTTTCATATGACAGTGAGAAATTTCCCGGTAGAAAAAGTATTGATAGAAGAAAAAATTAATATTGATGAAGAATGGTATGTATCCATAACCATTGATCCGCAGAAGCAAGTACCGGTAATTATCGCGACAACAGAGGGCGGAGTAGAAGTAGAAGACTTGGTAAAAGATGCACCGGAAAAGGTAGTAATCTATCACGTAGAACCATTTACTGAGCTTCATCCATATCAGGCTAAAGAAATCTGGAGCAAACTTGGCGTAACCGGAAAGCCATTAGTAAGGGCTGCGGAAATTCTTTGCAAATTGTATCAGGTGTTCATGATGTATGATTGCTATATTCTTGAAATTAATCCATTGGTCCTTACGAAAGATGAAAATGTTATGGCAGCTGCTTCTGTTATGGGTGTAGATGATGCAGCACTTTACCGGCATCCGGAACTTGAAGGCAAAGTTGAATCAGGAAGCGAACGGTCCTGGAGGCCTTTAACCCGGCTGGAGAAGGAAATGGTAAAAGTGAATGACGCTGATTACCGAGGCACAGCCCGTTATACCGAAATGGATGGCGGCGAAATCGGATTTATGTGCGGTGGTGGAGGCGGAAGTTTATTAAGCTTTGATGCCCTCACCAATTTAGGTGTTACCCCGGCAAATTACACAGAAACGGGCGGCAATCCGCCGGAAGAGAAAGTAAAAGGATTAACAAAAGGGATTCTCTCAAAACAAGGAGTTAAAGGCCTTTTTATCGCTCATAACATCACTAATAATACACAGATAGACGTAATGGCAAAAGGAATTGTAAAAGCCATTCAGGAATTAGGAATCGATCCTAAATTCTTTCCAATCGTTGTGCGGGAAGCTGGAGTCAATGATGAAGAAGGAAAGAAAATTTTCCAGGAAGCGGGCATCACTTATTTTGGCGAAGATTTAACGATAGAAGAAGCAGCTGCAGAGATGGTTAAAAAGATGAGAGGGGTGTCCTAAATGTCCATTCTAATCAATCAAAATACCAGATTGGCTGTACAGGGGATTACAGGCCGGGAAGCTTCCATGATTGTCAGCCATACACTTGCCTATGGCACTAGGATTTTTGCAGGCATTACACCAGGTAAAGGCGGGCAGTATGTGCAAGGGGTTCCAGTTTACGATACGGTGGCGGAAGCAGTAAAAAAGCATGATATTAATGCAACACTGGTTGTTGTGCCGCCTGCGTTTGCTTTGGACGCTGCTTTAGAGGCTATTGCGAATGGAATTAAGCTGATAGTGGTCACAACCGAAAATATTCCCCAGCATGATGCAGTAAAGCTTTTGTATGCTGCACGCAAAAAAAATGTAACGATAATTGGGCCTAATACTGTTGGAATGATAAACCCAAAGGATCGGATCAAAATGGGGTCCATTGGCGGCGACCGCCCTGAAAGGTGTTTTGTTCCTGGAAATGTCGGTGTTATATCAAGGAGCGGGGGAATGACTGCCGAAACATCATGGATGGTAAAAAGGGCAGGCTTTGGCGTTACAACTAGCATAGGGATTGGCGGAGATAGCCTAATCGGTACAAATATTAAAGACCTTCTTGTTCTATTTGAAAAGGACGAAGAAACAGAAGCTGTTGTAACCTTTTCGGAACCCGGCACTTCCTTTGAGGAAGAAGCTGCTCAATTACTAAAAGAGGGCGGTTTTACAAAGCCGCTAATCTCATTTGTTGCTGGAAAGTTTACAGAATCTTTGCCGGAAGGAACTGTTTTTGGCCATGCGGGAGCAATGATTTCTGGCAATACGGGGCGTCCTTCCTTAAAGATGAAAGCGCTTAAAGAATCTGGAGCACATGTCGTTGAGAAATACGACGACATAATCGGTGTTTTGCAAACTGTATTAGGTTCAAAGGTAGGTGAGGCAAAATGACCTTATCAAAGAAAATAGCTGAATATGCAGTTAAAGTTAAATATGAGGACCTACCAGATGAAGTTGTGGAATACACAAAACTTTGTATTTTAGATTGGTATGGATCCGCACTGGCAGGTAAAGATGAAAAGCCGATTCAATCTATACTGGATTTGGTTCAGGAGTGGGGAGGGAATGAACAAGCGACTTTAATTACCGGCGGGAAGTCTTCCATTGGCAATGCCTGCTTAGTCAACGCAGCCTCCAGTCATATTGTAGAGCTGGATGATATTCATAAATCGTCGATTATCCATGCAGGTACCGTTGTTATTCCTGCAGCTGCCGCCGTGGCAGAAGCGTATAAATTAAGCGGAAAAGACTTAATTACCGCCGTAGCTGTCGGATATGAAGTTTGCTATAGAATTGGAGAGGCCGTTTCGCCTTCCCACTATTATTATTGGCATAACACAGCAACATGCGGGACTTTCGGTTCCGCTGCAGCAGTGGCAAAGCTTCTGAAGTTAAATGTAGAGCAAACGATGTATGCCCTTGGAAATGCTGGCACTCAAGCAGCAGGTTTATGGGAATTTATTGAAGATGGGGCAAACACAAAACAGCTTCATACTGCTAAAGCTGCATACAACGGAGCTCTGGCTGCCTTGCTGGCGAAAAAAGACTTTACCTCTGCCTCCAGGATTCTTGAAGGCAGAAGGGGCTTTTTCAATGCGATGTCAGAAAAATATGATACAGATAAAATCACCAGAAAGCTTGGCAAAGAATTTAAAATTCTTGAAAATAGCTTTAAAATCCATGCTTCCTGCCGCCACACACACCCGGCAATGGATTGTGTCCAAACCATCATGAAGGAAAACAGCCTCAGCCATGAACAAATACAAAATATTTCTATTCAAACCTACCAGACAGTCCTGAATATTACAGATAATCCGAACCCCGAGACAGTGTACGCCTCTAAATTCAGCAGTCAATTTTGTGCAGCCTTGATTGCCGTTAATGGGTCTGCATCATTAATTGATTATAATGAAGAAATTTTACAATCTTCTGAGATAAGGGAGCTTATGAAAAAAGTTACTGTTGTGGCCGATCCCTATTATGAAAATGCCTATCCAGAAAAATGGGGGGCAAAGGTTGTCATTACCCTGAATAATGGAAGAACCTACAGTAAAGCAACTGATTATCCAAAGGGAGATCCTGAAAAGCCTGCCGATAGGGAAGAGCTTATTCAAAAATTTAAATCGATGACCTTGGGCAAGGTATGGAACGCAGAAGAACATGTCCAGGCTGTTTTGCGATTAGAGAAAATTGACACAGCGGAATGGATATCAATGGCATTGGGGGAAGAGACATGCAAACAAACACAGTAGTGTCTCTTTCATCTTCCAAAAGAAGATTCGTTCTTACCAGATTGCACTCACTAGCGGGGCTTATCCCGCTAGGCCTTTTTTTAGTTCAGCACTTAATGGGAAATGCCTTGGCTATCTTGGGCAGCGAGAAATATGATGAGCATGTCCAATTTATGCTCAGTCTTCCATTTCTGCTGTTGCTTGAGATAGGATTTATAGCGCTTCCTCTCCTGTTCCATGCTATTTATGGAATCTATCTCTCTTTCATTTCGAAACCAAACGCACATGTATACCAGTATAAGCGAAACATTAGTTTTTTGCTGCAAAGAGTGACAGGAATTATTACTTTTATTTTTGTTATCTATCATGTATGGGCGCTAAGAATTAGTCCTGTAATCAGTGGAGCGGAAGTGAACCACCAGCTGGTAGGCGAGCATTTGGCAAATCCATTTATGATGGCCTTTTATATTGCTGGTGTATTGAGCACAACCTACCATTTTGCCAATGGTGTATCTACTGCTCTTATAACATGGGGAATCACAGTCGGTCCAGCTTCCCAAAAAAAAGTCCGAAATATATGCTTTGTAATATTTGTTGCACTTGCTGCTTTAGGAATCGGAAGCTTAATTTCATTTGTCAGTTAAGCTAGAACCTTAATATTGAGATATTCGAACGGAGAGGGGATCTTATGAAAAACCAGGAAATTATCGTGATTGGCGGCGGTTTAGCCGGATTAATGGCCGCTATTAAAATAGCAGAAGCAAAAAAGAAAGTGAAATTGTTTTCCCTTGTCCCGGTTCGCCGTTCCCACTCGGTGTGTGCCCAGGGGGGCATTAATGGGGCCGTCAATACAAAAGGAGAAGGGGATTCTGTATGGGAACACTTCGATGATACGATTTATGGCGGCGATTTTTTAGCGAATCAGCCGCCTGTAAAAGCAATGTGCGAAGCTGCCCCGGAAATCATTTATTTACTGGCCAGAATGGGTGTTCAATTCAACCGGACAGAAGAAGGGCATATTGATTTCAGGAGGCTTGGCGGAGCTAAATACTCCCGTACAGCCTTTGCAGGGTCAACTACTGGACAGCAGATTCTGTATGCACTTGATGAGCAGGTTCGAAGATTTGAGGCAGAAGGTTTGGTAGAGAAATATGAGTATTGGGAATTGGTATCTCTTATTAAAGATGATGAAGGAAGATGCCGGGGTATTACGGCCCAAAATTTAAAATCGATGGAAATTCAAACCTTCAAATCAGATGCTGTAATTCTAGCTTCAGGAGGAATCGGAAACATATTCCGTAAAAGCACCAATTCCATTATAAATACCGGGAGTGCGCATAGTATTGCATATCAGCAAGGCGCAAGGTACGCAAACGGAGAATTCATACAAATTCATCCAACAGCTATCCCGGGCGATGATAAGCTAAGGTTAATGTCAGAGTCAGCACGTGGTGAGGGAGGAAGAGTTTGGGTCTATCGTGACGGCAAACCATGGTATTTCCTCGAAGAAAAGTATCCGGCTTACGGAAACCTGGTACCAAGGGATATTGCAACACGGGAAATTTTTCATGTTTGTGTCGACCTCAAACTCGGAATCAACGGTGAGAATATGGTTTACCTGGACCTTTCCCACCTGCCTGCAGAATTGCTGCAGCGCAAGCTGGGAGGGATTCTTGATATCTATGAAAAGTTTGTGGGAGATGACCCAAGAAAGCTGCCAATGAAAATCTTCCCGGCCATGCATTATTCAATGGGAGGCCTTTGGGTTGACTATGACCAAATGACCAATATACCTGGCCTTTTTGCTTGTGGAGAATGTGATTACCAATATCATGGAGGAAATCGTCTTGGAGCCAATTCATTAGTTTCAGCAATATATGGCGGAATGGTGGCTGGCCCGAATGCAGTCAGCTATATAAATGGGCTTGAAAAGTCTTGTGAAGACCTTCCATCATCCCTTTATGAAAAAGAACAGAAGAAGCAAGAAGAAGAGATTGAAGAGATCTATAAGATGAACGGCAGTGAAAATCCATACCAGCTGCATGTCGAAATGAGTGATTGGATGGTGGACAACGTAACGGTTGTTAGATATAACGACCGGCTCCAACAAACAGATGAGAAGCTTCAGGAACTTCAGGAACGCTTTAAGAAAATCGGAATAGATGATACATCCAGATGGCATAACAGAACCGTTCCGTTTGTCCGCCAGCTTAAGAATATGCTTGAGCTTGCTAGAGTAATTACGGTTGGAGCTCTTAACAGGAATGAAAGCAGGGGAGCCCACTATAAACCTGAATTTCCGGAAAGAGATGACGAAAATTGGCTAAAAACAACGATTGCCACCTATACCCCTTTCGGTCCAAGCCTGTCTTATGAGCGGGTAGATCTTAAATATATAGCTCCAAGACCAAGAAGATATGACATTGTCACTTCAGGGAAAAAAGAAGAAACCTCAAATGTATAGAAAGAAAGGTGATCCTATGGCAGCTGCTGATATTAAGCTAAGAATCAAGCGCAGAGATGCTAAAGAGGAAGCATTTTACTGGGAGGAATTTAACATCCCTTTCCGGAAAAATATGAATGTTATATCAGTGTTGATGGAGATACAGAAAAATCCTGTAAACGCACAGGGAGAAAAAGTCAGGTCAGTAGCTTGGGAGTATAATTGCCTGGAAGAAGTCTGCGGTGCATGCAGCATGAAAATAAACGGAAAAGTACGGCAAGCGTGTTCAACATTGGTTGATCGCCTGGAACAGCCGATTGTTTTGGAACCTATGGAGACATTTCCTGTTGAAAAGGATCTCGTTGTGAACAGAGATAGAATGTTTAGTGCCCTCAAGAAAATTAAAGGATGGATTCCAATTGATGGAACTTAT
The DNA here is from genome assembly GCF_000518885.1 of Bacillus sp. J33. Taxonomy (GTDB): domain Bacteria; phylum Bacillota; class Bacilli; order Bacillales; family Cytobacillaceae; genus Cytobacillus. The sequence continues at coordinate 68,653 of NZ_JAEL01000015.1, forward strand.
CCGATGGGAGCTGGTCCGCTGATTTCTTCAGATGACCAGCAGGAAGCATACAAATATTCCACCTGTATGACCTGCGGATGCTGCCTTGAGGCTTGTCCCAATGTTAATAGCGGTTCTCCATTTATTGGACCGCAGGCATTAGGCCAGACAAAATACTTTAATATGCATCCAACGGGAGCACTGCAGAAGAATCATAGATTAGAAGTAGTAATTAGTGAGGAAGGGATAGCAAATTGCGGAAATTCGCAAAATTGTGTTCAGGTTTGTCCGAAAGAAATACCGTTAACAACTGCGATTGCTGAATTAAATAAGGATGCAAACCGCTTTGCATTAAGGAGCTGGCTGAGGAGATGAGTTAGATTCAAAATGATCAGTATGATGCAGTGGTAATTGGAGGAGGGCAGGCAGCTTTGGCTGCTGCAATTTCAGCGAGAGAAGAGGGAGCATCTTTGGCTCTGGTCACAAAGGGAAAAGCCGGGCTTGGAGGAGCATCTGTTATTTCTGACAGTGTGCACTCGTCCATTTTTTCTCCTGGAGATTCCCCTGAAAAGTTTTTACAGGATATAGCAGAAGGCGGCTGACATTTATCAGATTTAAGGCTAGCAAGAACTTTAGCTGAAGAATGTACAGTCCGAGTGAATGAATTAGAAAGCAAATTTGGAATTCATCTTGAAAGGGAAAAAGTGATTATTACTCCAGGCCATTCCTTTCCAAGAAGAGTTTATACGGGAACAGGGCTTGGAAAAAATATTACAAAACCTATGCGTGAATATGCAATTGAAATAGGAATAGATCTTCATGAACAATCAGCAGTTGTTGATTTAATAGAAGATGATAACGTTGTAAAAGGTGCACTGATTCAAAAAAACAATGAGTTTCAGATCATTTATTCTCCAGCCGTAATATTGGCAACCGGCGGTTTTGGAGGCCTCTATCATTCTTCAGATAATCCAAGGGATGTTTCGGGTGAAGGGATCGGTATGGCATGGAGACATGGGGCTGCTCTTGGAGATATGGAGTTTGTCCAATTTTATCCGTACCGCCTGCAGCATCCGGCAAATATCGATGTCATGACGAAGATTTTTGCGAAGGGCGCTTTTTTAGTAAATGATAAAAGCGAACGGTTTATGGAAAATTACCCTAAAAAAGAGCTAGAAACAAGAGATACACTAAGTTATGCCATGTTTAAAGAAAACAAAGTCCTGATTGATTTTTCTGAAGTGGCAAAAGAAGTACTTCAGCATGACAGTCCCTATCTGTATCGGCTGTATCCAAAAGGGCATCCGGGTGAGTGGATTATAAGTCCTGTACAGCATTATTACATTTGGTGGTGTGCAAACAGATGAATGGGGAAGGACCAATGTTTCAGGTCTCTATGCTTGCGGAGAAGTGACGGGAGGACTACATGGTGCGAATCGTTTAGGCGGAGGATCATTAACTGAACCACTTGTTTTTGGACACCGGGCGGGAAAGATGGCTGTTCAGGAGAAATCAATGGGAAACATTTCGGATAGTATCTATTTTGGAATAAGTGATTTAAAAAATAACTCTTTAACTATCGATGAGTCTGAAACAATCAAAAAAGTAAAAGAAGTTATGTGGCAAAAAGTCGGGATTGAAAGAACATCCCGTTCCTTGGAAGAGGCTGCTGATGAATTAAACCTAATCGCAATAAATTTGGAAAACGAAAACAACATTCAGGCTCTCCAGCTTCGTGACAAAGTTCGATCCGCATGGGCATCTGCTTTTGCTGCATCAGTAAGAAAAGAGAGCCGCGGAGCGCATAAACTTCAGGATATTAAAGAAGAAAAGAAGGAAAGGGAAGGCAAAAATCGAATTCACAGAACAAGCATCCAATTTACTCCTGCAGCTTCAAAAGCTGAAATGCCTTAAATATGAAAGGGGGAGGCTACATGAAAATCATTCCTTATGATAAGATTGTTGAAAAAGTAGCAAAAATGTGCCAGGAAGCCAATTTTGATTTGGGCCAAGACGTCATTGAGGCTTTTCAAACAGCCTTAAAAAATGAAAAATCAGAAACAGGCAAAGACATATTGGAGCAGCTGATCCAGAACGCAGATATAGCAAAAAGTGAGCGGGTTCCTATGTGCCAGGACACTGGCGTCTCAGTATTTATTGTGGAAATTGGCCAGGAGTGCCATGTAACCGGAGGAAGTATTTATGATGCGATCAATGAAGGGGTAAAAAAAGGATACGAAGAAGGGTATCTCAGGCATTCAATCGTCGACCATCCCATTACCCGGGAAAAAAGCAAAGGATATAACACTCCCTCCATTATTCATATTGAGATGATTCCAGGTGATGAAATGATTATTCACATGTCCGCAAAGGGAGGCGGCAGTGAAAATATGAGCAGCTTGAAGATGCTGAAGCCATCAGATGGCCTTGAGGGAATTAAGGGATATATTCTCGATACGGTTGCAAAAGCTGGGCCGAATGCATGTCCTCCTTTGGTAGTCGGAATTGGGATAGGCGGCAATTTTGAAAGATGCGCTTATTTAGCAAAAAAATCATTGTTCAGGCCGATCGGCCACCGGAGTGAACGTCCTGAGATCGCCCAGCTTGAGAATGAATTAATGGAGGAAATTAATAAACTGGGTATTGGGCCACAGGGCATGGGAGGAAGTACAACAGCACTCGATGTGAAAATTGAAATAGAGCCGTGCCACATTGCAGCATTGCCAGTAGCGATAAATTTAAATTGCCATGCAAGCAGGCATAAAGAAGTCAGGCTGTAGGAGGAATTCAGTTGTCAGCAACCTATGTTACCAGCCCTATTGATGAAAATGCAGTGAAAAATTTAAAAGCGGGCGAGCGGGTATTGATCAGCGGAACTATTTACACTGCAAGGGATGCCGCTCATAAAAGAATGTCGGAAACACTTCAAAAGGGTGGAGAACTTCCCTTTGATATAAAAGGCCAAACAATCTATTATGTAGGGCCGACTCCAGCCAAGCCAGGACAAGTGATTGGATCTGCAGGGCCGACAACCAGCGGAAGAATGGATAAATATACACCCTCACTTCTCGATCGTGGTTTAAAAGGCATGATTGGTAAAGGGTACCGCAACCAGGAAGTTATAGATTCCATTAAACAAAATAAAGCCGTCTATTTCGCCGCAATAGGCGGATCCGGCGCATTGATTGCCCGCTCTATTAAAACCATGGAAGTAATCGCCTATGAGGATCTGGGCCCCGAAGCGATTCACAAATTAACCGTTGAAGATTTTCCCGCAGTTGTCATTATTGATAGTGAAGGCACAGACTGGTACCAATTGGGGAAACAGCGATTTAACTCACAGGAAAATCTTTAGAAACATAGCAATTATAGATTGCTATTAAACAAAACCTCTAATTTATAGACTGCACCCCTTATAGTAGATGTTGAAAAACCCACAGTTGGGCAACATTGACTTAAGGGGTGATTTTTTATGGCAAAAAAAGGACAAAGGTTACAAAGTTATACTTTGGAGATAAAGGCTGAAGCAATTCAGTTAAAAGAAGCTGGTTTCTCAGCACAGCAGATAGCTAACAAACTAAATATACCAAGTAAAAATACTGTAAAGACTTGGTGGAGGAAATATCAAAAAGAGGGACAAGCATTTTACTTAGACAATAGAGGTCGAAGGAAAGAGTACACAGATCAAGAACGTTACATTAGGAAATTGGAA
>NZ_JAEL01000145.1 GCF_000518885.1 Bacillus sp. J33
GATTATCGATGATTTAATGTATATGGCCATGGACCAGAGAGAAGCAAACTTATTCTTTCACTTGATTAATCATTTGTACGAACGAAGTTCGATCATCCTGACTTCAAATAAAAGTCCAGATGAGTGGGGTAATTTAATTGGGGACCAAGGGATTACAACAGCTATTTTAGATCGCTTACTTCATCGTGTGGAAGTCATCCATGGAGGTGAAAACGAGGAAAGTCATCGCATGAAAAACCGGAAAAGCATTTTTTCAGCAGAAGTGTAAAAAGGAAACGAGCAAAAAGTGTAAAATTCAACTTGACGTCTACACGGCTTTTTCTTGATTAGTTCTTATATACTTTTTTTGGGAAACAAACGTTAAATATCAAGTTTACGGGTACCGATCCATTTCACCATTTCAGGATCCCTATGAGAAAAGAATAAACTCTCTTTCGTGTCTAACGTAGCGATTTGGTCCATATCCTCTTGACCTAATTCAAAGTCAAAGATATTGAAGTTTTCGATGATTCTTTCCTTGCGAACAGACTTCGGAATCGCAACGACTCCTCTTTGTGTCAACCATCGCAAGATTATCTGTGCAACGGATTTATTATGTTTTTCAGCAATTGATACTAAAATTTCATTTTGGAACATGTTATTTTTTCCTTCAGCAAATGGTCCCCAAGACTGTATTTGCACATTATTCTCTTTCATGAATTGAGCACTTTCTATTTGCTGGTTGAAAGGATGCGTTTCAACCTGGTTAACAGCAGGAATCACTTCATTATGAATGATTAAATCAATTAAGCGATCTGGATGGAAGTTACTCACTCCGATAGCCTTGATTTTACCTTCCCGATACAATTCCTCCATCGCACGCCAAGAACCGTATACATCACCAAATGGCTGATGAATTAAATATAAGTCCAAATAATCCAATTGCAGTCTTTCCAGTGATTTTTCAAATGCTTTCTTTGTGCTTTCATAACCCGCATCCTGAACCCAGAGTTTTGTCGTAATAAACAATTCCTCTCTTGGCACACCACTCCGCTTGATTGCTCTGCCGACTGCTTCTTCATTTAGATAAGAGGCAGCCGTATCGATTAGACGATAGCCTGCCATAATAGCATCATAAACGGCTTGTTCACATTCATTTTCATCTTGAATCTGAAAAACACCAAAGCCTAGTAGAGGCATCTCAACACCATTGTTTAAAATTATTTTTTGCATAAAAAATTCCTCCTGTATTTTAAATAATCGGAACATCATACTTACAATAAACGAAATTTTTTCGTGTTAAATTATCTCTCTTGATGTGTAGGACGAATAAGCATTTCATTAATCGCTACATCTGATGGCTGTTCAATAGCAAAAGCAATCGCACGAGCAATACTCTCAGCGTCGATGGCACCTTTATAGATTTCCTCAATTCCAGGTTTCAAGTCCATATCTGTGATTGATTCTATTAGTTCACTCGTAACGGCTCCTGGTGAGATAATAGTTGTGCGGATATTGTTGTTATATTCTTCTTTACGTAAACCTTCCGTAATCGCACGCACCGCAAACTTTGTTCCCGCGTAGACCGTACTTCCAGCTCCAACAACATGTCCAGCTACTGAAGACAAATTAATAACATGTCCTGATTTTTGTTCTCTCATGGATGGAAGCACAGCCGCAATCCCATAAAGTACGCCTTTAATATTGACGTCAATCATCTTATTCCAGTCTTCCACTCTTTTCTTAAATAGAAATGAATGTGGCATAACACCCGCATTATTCACTAATACATCAATTTTTCCAAACTCTTGAAGTGCATAATCAGCTAGCTCTTCCATTTGTTCATGCGACGTTACATCGGTTACTTTATAAATCGCTTTTCCACCATTTTTTTCGATTTCTTTCTGTAACTGTTGTAAACGATCTTCACGACGAGCTGCCAATACTAACTTTGCCCCCTTAGAAGCAAGTTCTTTAGCTGTCGCCTCTCCAATCCCACTGGAAGCACCTGTAATAATCACAACTTTATCCCTTGTATTAGATATCATTTTTATCTATCCTTTCTTAAATAAAAGGTACATTTATTGATTCAGATAATTTGTGAAAAGCAAATCATCTGCTGAATCTATATTCTAAAATCTCACTGCTCTGCACTTGAGAGCGCACGACTGCGTCTAAATAAAAACACCCCAATCAGTAGAGCAATCACCACTGATGTAGCTCCAACCCAACTGATCTCTAGTACCGATGACCTTCCCGCAACAATACCTCCAATTCCAGCACCTGCAGCAAATCCGAGTTGCACGAAGGAACTGTTGAGGCTAAGCACGATACCAGAAGCTTCTGGAGTCAGCGAGACCAGGTTAAAGTTCTGGGTAGGCCCGAATGTCCAAGCAGCAATCTCCCAAATTATGAGTAAAGGAAGGGTAATCATTACCCATCCAAAGCCAGAGACAGTAGACAGTAAGACTAGAGAGATGATATGGATAGCCATGGAGCCGACCAGTGTGCGGACGATGCCGATGCGGTCTGCTAATAAGCCACCTACCTTAGAGCCAATCAAACTCGCAATCCCCATTGCTAAGAGAATCATACTTAATTTTTCTTTCATAGTTGGAATAACGGCTGTCAGAAACGGAGTGATATACGTATTGAGCATCGAATAGCTAATAAATACAAAGAAGGTTACAGCAAGGGTGAGTGAGACCCTTGGATTCTTCAAGAGAGCAAGACGCTTGCCCAAAGAAACAGATGCTTCGCCTTCCATAACCGGAATGGTCCTTGTAACGACAAAGATAGCTAGTAGACTGAAGAGTCCGATGCCCCAGAAGATGACCTTCCAATCATAAGACGAAGCAATCATACGACCGAGAGGAACGCCGAAGACAAGAGAAGAGCTATAGCCCATGGCGACATTGGCCATCGCTCCCCCCTGACGTCCAGGAGCTGCCAGCTTTGCAGCTATACCATAGGCGGTGACAACAAAAACTCCTGTTCCCACCCCGAGTAGGATGCGAGAGGCCATCAGCAAACCAAAGCCTGGAAGAGCAATTACCCCAATGACACCGAGTAATATGATGGCGAGAGCTAGTAACAATTGCTTACGCTGATCCATCTTTGAGGTTGCTACCATGACAAGGGGCGTACCAATCGCGTTACCAAGAGCAAATACAGTAATGAGTTGCCCTGCTGTTGCTACCGATACACCTACAGAAGCAGCTACTTTATCCAGAGTACCTACAATAACAAATTGTGAAGTGCCGACCACGAAACTAATAAGAGTCAGCATGTAAATTTTCCATGTATTGTTCATTCTGTTCTACCCACTTCTTTATCTATGATGTAATAATGTTCTTATTAAATTACTTAGTAAAAATCCCCCTCAAACTGCTATATTATAACCATAACTTATTTCCATACAACCAGCCTGTTAGAAGAAAACTTGGGATTACTTCTTCGCAATCTACGCTCTTGCATGATTGATCTTCCCTTCTTTGTAATAATATCGCTTTAAATGGTTACATTATTTATCCACATCCTTATTATGCAACAAACGAAAAAGTGACCGGTATCCCATTCTTCTCAAATGATTGCCTAATCCTCTCATAACCATTTACGTAGAAAGTGAATTAGCTTTATAATGGGACCATCGCGGACGAAGAAAATAAAGGAGGATTTTATGTTTGAACAATTATACAGACAAAGAGTTGAGCTCGCTAAAATCATAGAGAGTCACACAGGACGGGACGGATCTCAAATGACTGCTATTCCGTCTTTATTTTTCTCCCGTTATTCTAATGATACTGGACCACATTACGGAGTTCACAAGCCTTCCTTATGCATTGTCGTTCAAGGGATGAAGGAGGTATTGCTTTCACAGGAGCGCTTCAGGTACGGTCCTGCCGATTACCTTGTTGCATCCGTTAACCTGCCAATTACCGGACAAGTCACGGAAGCCTCTTCCGAAGTTCCTTATCTTGCTCTCAAACTTGAATTTACACCGAGTGAAATATTAGAGGTGTTACGTGAATTCCAAATGGGAGTTGACAAGAAGGAAAATGCTAAACGAGGTATGTATGTCAGCAAAATAGAGCCATCTTTGCTAGACGCGGTAACAAGATTAGCTCGTTTGCTAGATACTCCGAAAGACATCAAGGTACTTGCTCCTCTAATCGTGAAAGAAATCATCTATAGGGTTCTGCAAGGAGAACATGGGGGTATGCTGAAGCAAATAGCAATAGAAGGAAGTTCTACCCATCAAATCAGTGACGTGATTGAACATATCATGAATAACTATGAAAAGCCTTTTAAGATTGAGGAACTTGCAGAAATAGCAAATATGAGTGTTTCTTCACTTCATCGGCACTTCAAAGAGGTAACCGCGATGAGCCCAATTCAATTCCAAAAACAACTGAGACTTCAAGAAGCCCGAAGCCTGTTATTATCCGAATCAGCAGATGCAGCAGATGTTGCATTCCGGGTAGGCTATGAAAGTCCATCACAATTCAGCCGTGAATATTCGCGCATGTTTGGTTTACCACCAAAAGAAGATATAAAGCGCCTGAGGGAGCAATATGACCAAACGGTAAAAGCTTGATTCCCCTTCACGGAGGTTCATTCTATATACTAAAATATAGTGGCAGCTACACTTTAAATATATAAAAAAGTGCATTAATCCGTAATTAGATTAATGCACTTTTTTACTCTGCAATTTAACTCTTTTTGTAAGACATAGCTTTATCCTGCTTCCGAACAAATTTCAGAACATAATGAGTCCCACTGATATATATTCCCATGATAGCTAAATGATCTATTAAAAATCCCATGGGGGACTCTTCAAAGCTCCACCCAAATGGATTATATATGGTTAACTTAGAAAGCATATCTCTCTCGGAGGAAGTCTGCATACCATAGACAACAATCAAGATCGCTATGATACGCAATGCGATCGTGCGGACACGGCTGGTGCTGGTAATCCCCGTCATGTTTCTTACTGCATTGATAATTGTTCCCCAGGACATTCCTATATGCACAGCCATGAAGATAAATCCCCAATATGAAGTCATAACATGTATCTGCAAGAGAATCGCGTCATTGTTTATAGGAATAAAAGGAAATATGTCACGGGAAATTGGCACAGAACTTATCATCACCACAGCCATAGATACAAGAAAAAGCAGATTGACCACTATGCTCAGAATACGTACTACATTGTGCTTTCCCTTAAAAATTGTCTTATACCACCGTCGATTTAAAAAATTGTGGGCAATAAACAACAAAAACAATATAACTCCTACCAGTTCATGGATTGTATTTCCAGTAATCTGGTAAGCCACTGCAACTAACATCAGAACTGTCATAGAAAGATCAATAACCAGCCTGATCAACATATTTCGTTTCAAGAAGTTCTCCTCTTTCTAATTTAATTAATACCTGGATTGGTTTCCGTCGGGACGTTTTATTGGTGAATATATCCATATCCCGTTTAAATGCTAAGAAATCCCTTATGTCTCCTGATTAAAATGAGTCATCAAAAGAACCTTCTGGATAATCCCTGCTTTTTCTTCATCTTCCATGAAGCTATTTCCATGTAAAATATCCCGCGAGTCCTCTAGATTATCAGCTACCGCTTTTACCTTCCAGTGATTTGTGGTGACACCTGCGATCTGGGATTCTGTACTGCTGTCCTTTGATCCTGTAAAATCTTCAAAATCATAACTCTTCATTTCATCCAACGTGTTCACAAAGTCATCCCGTTCCTTATTCGCATGGCAGGTAAAACAGCGACCGATATCTTCCTCGTAATCCAACGACCTGTCTCCATTGAATTCCTGGTATTGCCAATCTCCATTACGTGGTGTCCCTTGCGGAGTTTGGTCGCCCCAACCAGTGCGCTTTTCCATCACGAAGATTTCATCAAGCTCTTCATCCCTATAGATTTCGAGAGTGATTACGGTGCCGTCAGGAATCGTCTCCCCGTTCTGCACTGCTTCGATTGCTTCCCGGCTCGTATAGAGTTCCTCTCTGACATTTCCTCGATGCACAGTCGTGTAGTTCACACCCTTATCGTAGTTCTCAGGGAATTTGACAAGTTCACGGTCATACCCAGATGGCTCCTGCTGTGAGGTGTCACCCGATGGCTCCTGTTGGGGAACCTCATTTGTGTCATTATTGTTGTTGCAAGCAGTAAGAGTAAGGGACATCACCAATGCAAGGGATGGAAATAATAGTTTTTTCATATTGTTTTCCTCCTACAATTTTTCGTATTTGTATTGATTCGTTAGAGTCAAAATTGTATAAGATTCTGGGATATGGTGCTGTTTTTATGGTAATAAATACTGATTTACCAGAGGTAATGACTATTATTATTGGGGACTAGCTGCTTATGTTCTTTTCATCAAGTGTACACTGTTTAGAACTTTGGGTTTTATTTTTCAACAGAATAATAGTTATAGAAAAAGTAGAGGCTTTTTTATTATGCAGCAAATGAAAAAACGACCGATATCCTATTCCTCTCAAATGGTTGCCTAATCCTACCACAATAAAAATTAAAGTTATACGACTGTTTATTTTCATAAAATCACAAATAGCTTCGTATAGAATTATTTACTAGAATGGAATGACTTAACTGCTATATGTCATAACGGTACCAGTGGGATATTATTGGTGAAGAATCTATTGTCATCCCCTATGAAAAACAGCGTCAATTTATAGAGGAAGAAGAGAATGACAGAGGGCAAAGAAGATTTAATCAGGGGTATAAACATTTAAAATGAGTTACTCAACTAAATGGCCCTTTAATGAAATATCATAACTGTTGTTTTAACCACTTTATTTTAAATTAAAGAACTTTATTTTAACTTATCAGCTATCATTTTAAGATAACTTTTTTTATTACTTATAATGCAAAATAGCGATTAAAATTGATGCAAAATAACGTCTAAAGTGACACAAGGTATAGGAGTGTTCATTATAAGTTGTTCAATAAAGAGGTGTAAAATGAATGATTTTTGGTTATGCGAGGGTTAGCTCTGCTGATCAAAATTTAGATCGTCAGCTGAAGGAACTTGAAGCCTTTGGTTGCGAGAAAATCTATACAGAAAAGCAATCAGGTAAAGATTTTTCCCGTGCAGTGTATCGAGAAATGCGTTCAAAAATGCGCTTCGGTGATGTGCTAGTTGTTCATGATTTAAGCCGATTCGGACGCAATAAGCAAGAAATTCGTAATGAGTGGAAGAAAATCATGGATGAAGAGATTGATATTGTGGTATTAAATATGCCTATTCTTGATACTCGAAAATACAAAGAGTTAGAGGGTGTAGGGCAGCTCGTATCTGATTTAGTTTTAACTCTTCTTTCATGGACGGTTGAAGAGGAACGAAATCGAATTAGAACCGCGCAGCGTGAAGGAATTGCCATTGCAAAAGAGCGTGGAGCTTTTAAAGGAAAGCCTAAAAAGTATCATGCTGGAGCAAAAGGAAAAGATCGTCTTATTTATAATGAGATTGTTCGCTTGTTAAAACAAAATGAGTCCGTCATGAATATTCATCGTGAAACAGGGATTTCCAGAAATACTATTTATGGGATTAAAAAAGAATTAGAACGAAGCGAATAGGGGTGCTACCGACATTTTGCTTGTTAATTCCCTTGTAGGCTTAATCTCTGCAATCGTTGGTTGCATTTTTTAAACAAATTGCCATGTGTTTTCTAAGGAATTTATGCAGCTGCCGGGCTTCTTCAGAAGCCAAAAACGTTGATTTATAGGCGTTGTATAAAATCATGCATAAACGATCATTTCAGACATGCTGAAACCCCTTGGGCACCAAGGGGTTTTGTGTTTCGGAACTTCCGAAAATTAGCATTATGTTAACTAGATTTGTATAAAGTATTCATTTTTTCCTTAGAAACCTTGTTCAATTAAAGGGCCATATTCTTGAATAACGGATTACCCCTGTAATCTCTACATATAAACCTTTGCGGAAATAATAAAATCCTTTTTTGTTAGAGGACATTAGAACCTTCCTGGTGTTAATGTCCTCTATCCTTTTTTATCGAACATCAGAAAACCGTTGCTAAAAAATATTTACTATATTCCTTGACAGGAATATTCCTTTTAAGGTATATTCAATTCATGAAAACAACTTTGAATGCTCTTGCTGAGCCCAACCGACTACACATTGTTGAACTCTTACGTGACGGCCCTCTCACGGTAGGGGAGATTGCCGATCGACTTGGGCTCAAACAGCCACAAGCTTCCAAACATCTTCGTGTACTAAGTAATGCAGGGCTCGTCGAGGTGAATGCAATCGCCAATCGACGGATCTACAAGCTGAGGGCTGAGCCGTTCAAAGAGCTTGATTCCTGGTTAGAGTCCTACCGCCACATTTGGAACGAGAGATTTGACCGCTTGGACGATTACCTGCAGGACCTACAAAGAAAGGATGTGAACCGTGACGACAAGTAGTAGTCCTGCCAAAGATTTAAAAAAAAACGATATTGGAGGAATGAGGTCATGGCAAACCTTTTAACGTCTGTAGAAGATCGGAAATTTATTAGGAATGACCAAACCAAAGAAGGAAATAATGTATCTCTGAAGAAAATAACAATAGGATACTGGTTTTTTACGGGGCTTTTGATAGCATTAATGCTTTTAGGTTCTATTCCTGATATAATGTCCGCCCCTGAAGCAGTTGTTTTATTTAAACATTTAGGGTACCCTGCATACCTTCTTCCCTTTATTGGCGTTGCCAAATTGTTAGGTGTAATTGCTATACTGATGCCTGGCTTTCCGCGAATTAAGGAATGGGCTTATGCCGGATTTGTCATCGATTTGACGGGTGCCATGTATTCAACTATAGCAGTAGGCGACCCTTGGGTATTTTTCATTATCGGGTACATTTTGATTGCAGGGTCCTATGTTTTTTACCATAAAAAACGAAATGCCGTTTCATTTAGTCAATCGAAATAACTTAACAAAAATTTTGGGGAGGAATGGAAATGTCCAACAACACTATGATTTCGAGGGTAGAGAACGATCGGGTACTCGTGCTGGAGCGTATTTTCGACGCGCCCCGCGACCTCGTGTTCAAGATGTTTAAAGAGCCCGAGCATCTCAAACACTGGTGGGGTCCCAAAGGGTGGGAGCTTCCTGTCTGCAACGTCGATTTCCGACCGGGCGGCGTATGGCATTACTGCATGAAGTGTGTGGATCAAAATCAAGGTGAATATTACGGTATGGAATCTTGGGGCAAAGGGGTTTATAAGGAGATCATCGAGCCGGAGAAGATCGTCTATGTCGATTTCTTTTCGGATGCCGAGGGTAATACGAATGACGACATGCCATCGACTAATGTTACATTGGAATTCATCGATCTGGGCGGAAAGACGAAGCTGATCAACCGTGGTGAATATGCGTCGGCGGAGGGCCTCAAGACCGTTATGGACATGGGCATGCTGCAAGGAATCACCGAAACTTGGGACCGCCTAGAAGAGGTTCTTCAGCAGCTGAAATAAGAAAATCACGCAGTTCAGTAAAGAAACCTGTACCTATAGGAAGGATTAGGAGCATCGAATAAATATGCCTTCTGGTAGGGTATTTAACTTTGCCGATAATGAAGAAAATTACTTGAGTGAATTAGATATAATTACGCTTAATGGACGATTTCGGAACAGCAGTCGCTCTTTTTTTCTGAAGTAGCAGTTTAGTTAAAGGGAATAAAATTGACATGGTATTCTTGCCAGTAATTTTAACAGGAGGTAATAAAAATGGCATTCACATCCAAAAATATCTTTATCAATTTACCGGTAAAAGACTTGAACAAGTCCACCAACTTTTTCAAGGAGCTAGGTTTTGAGTTCAACCCACAATTCTCCGATGAGACCACATCTTGTTTGATCATCAGTGACAATATCTATGCCTTGATAATGATTGAAGAACGTTTCAAAGGGTTTAGTAAGAAGGAAATTGTGGATACCACTACTTCTTCCGAAGCGATTTTCTGCTTATCAGCTGAAAGCCGGGATCAAGTGGATGAGTTAGTAAATAAGGCATTATCATCTGGTGGTAAATCTTATAGTGACCATCAAGATCATGGATTTATGTATATATGGGGGTTTCAGGATTTAGACGGTCATATATGGGAAGTTGCTTATATGAATGAAAGTGCAATTAATCAGGAATAAACTTTAAGGTTTAGAGTTAGTTTATTCAGCTTTAATATTCTAAGGATGATGTCTTAAAGGGTATCATCCTTTTATTTATCTTTTATCAGATTAGAATTATGTGAAGTAATGTACTGATATGAACGAAACTGTCAATGCTCCCTACACAAATTGATTTTGGTTTCAGTTTATGGGTAACTCTAAGAAGAGAAGCGTTTTTCGGCTTCTTTGCTTATTAGTTGGGGTTCAGTCTTTTTCAAGGCTAAGGAATCTCCTTCTCAGCTTACTGACTCCTCCTCAATCTCCAAATTGGCTGTCAAGTGATTTCCTTGACAGGTAATTTGGAGATTGAGATACTTTTTAAAGCTGAGAATGAATAAATTTCTCCTTTCATTTTGATATAAAAAGTTAAGCACACG
>NZ_JAEL01000146.1 GCF_000518885.1 Bacillus sp. J33
ATAAAAAGTACAGAAGCCGAAAAATAGATGTCGAGCCCGTCTTTGGACAAATTAAACACAACCGAAAATTCAACCGGTTTTCTCTAAGAGGCCTATCCAAAAACACCACGGATTGGGGTCTTATTTGTGTTGCCCACAATTTAAAAAAGTGGGATGATCTTCTACAAAACAGGTAAAAAGAGTGAAGGTTTAGGAGGATAAATNGGGATATCTCTCCTAATTTTGAATAAGTTACTCGAAATTGAGGACAAAATGATCTCAAAATAAAAAACTGACTCAAAAGAGTCGTCGTTCAACGACCTTTTGAGTCAACCTCTTTTTTACGTTCTATTTTAAGGGAGGAAAAGAGTTTTGGCCATGGGTTGTGGAAGGCCATCCTATTGGTTGCGCAGTAATTCTACTGCTTTTAAAAACTCTTTGCGGTATTCCTGCTGTTCAATAAGTGCAGCATTAAGTGTTGATAAAAGGGACTGATTTAGCATTTTCGTTCCCGCATCATCTGATTCTCTATCCAAAAAGTTTAGGAGAAAAGTGTAAACAAGAAGCAATGTTGAGTAGTTATCGACATATGTGAGGTTTATAGCGCGTCCGCCTTTTCCGCCTGCGGCATGATTGTTTATAGAAGGTATTCCAGCTTCTGCTGCAGCAATAATGAGCTCCTCTGGAATACCCAGCTGTTTAAGAACTTCTGGATCAAGATCCAGCTTTTGGACTTTGTTATTTAGCATGGTACTCCCTCCCTTCTTTTTGGACATAATCATGACTGCATAGAGAATAGTACATTTTTTATTTTTTTTGAGGTTTCGCTTTGTTGCTTTGCTGCTGGGCAGTGCCGTTAACAGCAATAGCCGTTGAGTCGCCGCCGTTTGCAATGTTGTATTGAGCTGAAAGAATTGGAATGTTAATTAGCGCAGCATTGATGGCGAATCCGCCAGCAGCGATTGGCAGCTGGCCGTTAAGGTTTGTTTGGGGCAGGTTTGCTTGTGCAGCAAAAGTGAAAGCTTCAGCTTCGTTGCCGCTGTCAGCTCCATTCACAGCACCGCTTTTAGGGATTACGCTTTTGTTTTCATGATCGTCATGGCATCTTGAGAGCATAGATATCACCTCATCCAGTTTATAGAAGCAGGATTCATTTATTCAGTTAAGATTTTTTGTTCGTAAGATCTGAAAGATCATATTTAATAGTGTCTTACCATCAACCGATAATTTTATCTGTTTATAATCTTCCGATGTTTCTACAACAGGCAGCAGATTTTTTAATGCAGGAATCATATTGCTGATCCCGGAGGAATTTTTCGTGAAGAGCCCTTCCAAGTTTTTCAATGGCTTAATAGCCTCCTGAACACTTTCCCTTAACTCGTCTGATTGGACTTTATTCAGTCCTTTGGCGTATAAGCCGCCCAATGAATCTGTTAATTTAGCAGCCATTTTTTCTGCATATACCTTCGCTTCTTCTCCTGAAAGCTTCTTTCCATTGATTGAAACTTTATAACTCGAGTTCTCCTTGTCTGCCATTCCTGTTCACCTCCTTCTCATTAGTTTAGTATATTGATGAATAAGCCAAGCTGTTTCCGCTAATACAGTAGGACAAACGTGCAATTTTCAAATACATATCTAAAGGGAGCCATTTAAACCTAGGCATTTGCCTCATTTATGAACGAGTGGTACGGAAATCCGCAGAAGCGCAATCGAATCCTCCAATGCAAAATGCCGAAACCGGAACATTCGCCCGGCCCTGGCATACTATAAATCATGCCAATACTTTTGCCTAACATTCATCAAAAATTATCGCACACTAGTCTAATATCCCGCATAGGATGAAATGAAAATGAATGAGGAGGGTTCGCTCGCAATGGGAGACTACAGAGAGATTATAACGAAGGCGGTCGTTGCGAAAGGACGTAAATTTACACAGTCCAATCATACGATCTGCCCATCACACCATCCGTCAAGCATACTTGGCTGCTGGATCATAAACCATACGTACGAGGCGAAAAAGGTTGGAAAAACAGTAGAAATCTGCGGCCATTATGACATTAACGTTTGGTACTCCTTCAACAATAATACAAAAACCGAAGTTGTTACCGAACGGGTTGAGTATACAGATGTCATTAAGTTGAAATACCGTGATCCGGACTGTTTGGATGACCATGATGTCATCGCCCGCGTACTGCAGCAGCCAAATTGCTGTGAAGCGGTCATTTCTCCGAACGGAAACAAAATCATTGTCACTGTTGAAAGGGAGTTCATGGTCGAAGTGATCGGCGAAACAAAAGTTTGTGTAGCCGTTCATCCAGACAAATGCGACTGCGACGATGACGACGTTTGGGGCCTTGACGTAGATGATGAAGAATTCGAGGATTTAAATCCAGATTTCTTAGTTGGAACTGAAGAAGAGTAAATATAAACTAGGAGGTTTTGCTTCCTAGTTTTTCTTTTGGCTGTTTTAATGCAGAATATTGATTTAGCACTGTGCTGATTGGAGCGGAAGGTGCTAATCCCGCGAAATTGCATTTTTGAGCGGTGTTCGGTTTAAACTCGGGGGTTGCATATTCAAAGTCCTTCCGGAATAGCCAATCCAAAGGAGACCCCTCAGTTTGCAGCAGTAATTAGCACTCAAGTTTAATAGAGCCTTTCTTTTTTGTATAGAAGTCCGCCTGATATCAAGCGAATTGACGACGTGTTCCTCAGTCTATAGTCTGAATTCATCAGCTGAGTCTTTCCTTAAAATGGAGATATAGAAAAACGAGAAGGGAAGAGAAAAAAGATGAAAATATATCAGCTAAATTTAAAATGCCATCATTTAGACAGAATGAAAGAATTCTATACAAAGGTTCTGGAAATGGAATTAATAGCTGAGTCAGAAAATTATTTTACAATAATGGCTGGTACAACGAAAATCTATTTTGAAAAGGATGCTGCGATTCCTTTTTATCATGTATGTTTTCGGACAAATGAAGATTATTATGACTATATGTTTGAAAAGCTGGGCCAGGAAAGTGTCCTTTTGCCAAATGGACATGGCGAATACAGCATGTTTTGGAAAGGAAAACAGGCTTATTTTGTGGATCCGGACGGTAATATCATTGAAATGCTGGAACGTCCGTTTTTAGGAAGAGAAATTAAAACGAATGGCTGGCATGATGTCGGTGAAATCGGCTTGCCTGTTCGGGATGTAGCCCGTATGGAAAAAAATTTAAATTTATATTTAAAAAACGAACAAATCGATTCCAGCGATACATTTGCTTTTTATGGAGACACTCAAGGGGTCTTTGTTTTAGTAAAGGAAGGCCGCAAATGGTACCCGACGGAAAGGCAGGCAGTGATTTCTCCTATTAAAATCGTTGCTTCAGGCGAAAGAGAGGCTGCTTGGAAGCCCGATGAATATCCCTATGAAATCATTGTCAGGAAGGAATGGGCAGGAAGTGTGCCTGCCGTTCAATTTCGCATTGCCAGGCCAACTAATCAGCTGGATAAGCTGAATGACTTCTATGAAATCGGAATTGGGCTGGAAAGGGTGGGAGAATTTTGGCATCATGAAGGCTATGACGGTATCATGCTTGGTTTGCCGGATCGCCAGTACCATATGGAATTCACTCAATCTGAAGAAAAAATGGTTCTGCCCAAGCCAACAAAGGAGCATCTATTGGTCTTCTATGTTGCGAACCGCTTTGAGCGGGATAAGATTGTAAAACGGCTTTCCGATATGGGGTATGGCCAGTCGGAACCGGAAAATCCCTATTGGGGCAGAGGCGGCGTAACGATTGAAGATCCGGATGGCTGGCGGATTGTTTTAATGAATACAGCAGGGATCTAGTGCGTTTCTTCAATCGCAGTTTTTTTGATATTTTATCAAGCTTATTATTGATTATGGCAATCTGCTGACTGGATAGGGTGGCCAGAGACTCTTCGAATATGAAATCGCATTTCCTTTGTATGGTGTTTTTTTCGTGGATGATTATCCAATGTTCCAATGTAGATGCGAGATCAAGAGAGACCGCCAGCCGTTCACTTCGCCTGAATGGAATTCAGCCGGCAAGCTGAACAGAACAAAAATTTTTAAAAGGATAGCCTATCATTTTCCTAAATATGTTAAAATAGCAAAGTAGTAAAATGACTGATGAAAGGTTGAGGGTATATGTTTAAAAAAGTTGCCTCTGACGTGTTGGGAATAAGTGATGTAGGAAGTGTTATTCAGCCGGCAGATTATGATAAAGTCGATGCGGATGATTATGTCCTTCATGAAGATAATGAAAAGATTTATTTCCTGATTAAATCCAAAACAGATGAATATTGCTTCACGAATAAGGCGCTTATTCACTTAGATGGAACAAGCGCTGTCAGCAAGAAGCGGACTCTAAAGCGTTATAGCTATAGAGAATATAGCATATCCAATGTTTTGCTTGAAACAGCCGGTACAGTCGATTTGGATATTGAAATTAAATTTGTTATTGGTTCAGAAGCTTTTTCGATCGACGTACATAAAAAGCATATTGAAGAATTGAAAGATTTATATAAAGCGTTAATCCGCATCTCTGAAATTTGCCGAGAAAATGAAGTTTCCATGGAGTATGCAGAAAAAAGCTTGAACCTTGCTGCAAGCACATTGGGCCGATCTTCTTCCACCCAGGATTCCAGCGTGGTAGATAATTTCCGTGTACTAAATGAAACAGCCTTCAATTGGCTGATGAATAGCCGCAAGAAGTACAATGTAAAAGACTTTGGCTATGTTTTTGAAAAGTATATTAATAACTAAGATTATTTGGCAGCTCTCTGGAAGGGGAGCTGTTTTTTAGCCCCAAATTTTGCACGTCTGAGTCATCCAGCAATCTATGCTATAATAAAAAGGACGTTCTCAAAGGGAATCTTTGATGACTGGCATGGAAATAATAGATTATAGATCGTTGGAGGAAGTTATGGCAGCAGCATACACGCCTATGATACAGCAATACTTACGAGTAAAGGCAGAATATCAGGATGCCTTTTTATTTTTTCGCTTAGGTGACTTTTATGAAATGTTCTTTGATGATGCGCTGAAAGCATCACAGGAGCTGGAAATTACATTAACAAGCCGGGAAGGCGGCACGGAAGAGAGGATTCCGATGTGCGGCGTGCCATATCATTCGGCACCGGTTTATATTGAACAATTGATTGAAAAAGGATATAAAGTGGCAATTTGCGAACAGACAGAGGATCCGAAACAGGCAAAAGGAGTTGTAAAACGTGAAGTTGTACAGCTGATTACGCCTGGAACAATGATGGAAGGCAAAGGCCTGCAGGAAAAAGAAAATAATTATATTGCTTCGATTTCTGTCTTTGAAGATGAGACGTTTGGCTTTGCCACTAACGATTTATCAACTGGTGAAACGAAGGTAACGATGCTGGGCAGCGGTTTTGAGGAAGTCTTAAATGAACTCTCCTTGTCAAGGGCTAAAGAAGTGGTTCTTGCTTCTGATTTTAACGGCGAATGGCAGAGGAAAATGAAAGAGCGGTCGGGTCTGGCGATTTCAATTGAAGATGATTGCGAGATTCGCGATTCCTTTGAAAACTTGCTGTCTGATTTAAATCAGGACAAGCTTAGACTAACATCCTCAAGATTAATTAATTACCTTTATCGTACGCAAAAAAGAAGCCTTGACCACCTTCAAAAAGTAGCAACCTATCAGATTAACCAATACATGAAAATTGATTACTTTTCGAAAAAGAACCTGGAGCTCACAGAAACCATCAGGAGCAAAGGCAAGAAGGGCTCACTCCTATGGCTCCTGGATGAAACAAAGACAGCTATGGGCGGAAGGCTTTTAAAACAGTGGATAGACAGGCCTTTGATTGATGAGAAAGAAATCAAGCGCCGCCATTCACTTGTAGAAACCTTCATCGGCTCCTATTTTGAACGAGAAGAAATACGCGAAAAGCTTAAGGAAGTATACGATTTAGAGCGTCTTGCAGGAAGGGTGGCATTTGGAAATGTTAATGCACGTGATTTAGTGCAGCTGAAACGGTCGCTGCAGCAGATACCAATTTTAAAAGAAATGGTCATCGCTCTTCCAAATGAAGAAGCAGTGAAGCTGGCTGAGAGGCTCGATGCTTGTGAGGAAGTCACGGATACACTGGAAAATGCCATTATGGATAATCCGCCGCTATCATTGAAAGATGGGAACATCATTAAGGACGGCTATAATGTCGAGCTGGACAATTACCGTGATGCAAGCCGAAATGGGAAGACATGGATTGCCCAGCTTGAGAAGCAGGAGCGGGAAAAAACAGGCATCAAATCCTTAAAAATTGGCTTCAACCGTGTTTTTGGCTATTATATTGAAGTAACCCGCGCGAACTTGCATCTTCTAAAAGAAGGGCAGTATGAGCGAAAGCAGACGCTGACTAATGCGGAAAGGTTCATTACACCTGAACTGAAGGAAAAAGAAGCATTAATCCTGGAAGCGCAGGAGAAGTGTGTTGAGCTGGAGTATGAGCTTTTTACTAATGTCCGCGAATATGTAAAAGAATATATTCCTAGATTGCAGAAGCTCGCTAAAACAGTGAGCGAATTGGATGTTCTCCAGTGCTTTGCTGCAGTCAGTGAGCAAAGGCATTATACAAAGCCTAGTTTTTCAGATGAAAGAAGAGTTTATATTAAAGATGGCCGCCACCCTGTAGTAGAAAAGGTGATGAACGCACAGGAGTATGTGCCGAATGACTGCTATATGGATGCCGATCGGGAAATGCTTTTGATCACAGGCCCGAATATGTCCGGTAAAAGTACGTATATGCGCCAAATCGCACTGACCGCAATTTTAGCGCAAATTGGCTGTTATGTTCCCGCATCTGAGGCGGTTCTGCCGATCTTTGATCAAGTGTTTACCCGAATTGGAGCTGCGGATGACCTGATTTCAGGCCAGAGCACATTCATGGTTGAAATGCTTGAAGCTAGGAATGCAATTGTGAACGCAACACAAAATAGCTTAATTTTATTTGATGAAATTGGCCGCGGAACTTCAACATATGATGGAATGGCATTGGCACAAGCCATCATTGAGTTTATTCATAACCGGATTGGTGCGAAGACTTTATTCTCTACCCATTATCATGAATTGACAGTTCTGGAGGAAGAGCTGCAAAAGGTGAAAAACATTCATGTCAGTGCAGTCGAGCAAAACGGCCGGGTTGTGTTCCTTCATAAAATCAAGGAAGGGGCAGCCGACAAGAGCTATGGGATTCATGTTGCCCAGCTTGCCGAGCTTCCGAATGAGCTGATTGTGAGAGCGAATGAGATATTGACAGGGCTGGAGTCAAAAGATTCCGGGGCAAACGCTGTTCCACAGCAGGAAACTCGTATGCCTGCAGCTGAGAAAATTGAAGAGCCTGCTTCCCAATTATCATTTTTTGAGGAGCCTGAAGAAGTAAAGAAATCTTCGATCAGCACCAAGGAAAAGAAGATCATTGATAAAGTAAAAGGGCTTGATATCCTTGATATGACGCCAATGCAGGCCTTGAATACATTGTATGAACTTCACAAAAAGCTAAAGAACTAACAAACAGGGGGTGATGAGATGGGGAAAATCATTCAGCTTGACGATTCGCTTTCAAATAAGATAGCGGCGGGCGAGGTGGTTGAACGCCCTGCATCAGTTGTAAAGGAATTGATGGAGAACTCAATTGATGCCGGAAGCACGATTATCGAAATCGAAGTGGAAGAAGCCGGCCTGGCAAAAATCCGCATAATCGATAATGGGGACGGAATAGAAGAAGACGATGTGCTGAACGCTTTTCATCGCCATGCCACCAGTAAAATTAAAGACGAAAATGACCTTTTCCGCATCCGCACGCTCGGTTTCCGCGGCGAAGCATTGCCGAGTATTGCGTCGGTTTCCCGAATTGAAATGAAAACCTCCACAGGGGATGCCGGCACACGCCTGGTCATTGAAGGCGGAAAAGTCGAAGTGATGGAAAAAGCACCCGGCCGAAAAGGGACAGATTTAACAGTGACGGATCTATTTTTTAACACGCCGGCCCGGTTGAAATACATGAAGACGATTCACACCGAGCTTGGCAATATTACCGATGTGGTCAATCGTCTCGCCCTTGCCCATCCGGAGGTCGCTATCCGCCTGATCCATAATGAACGCAAGCTCCTGCAAACGAATGGAAACGGCGATGTCCGTCAGGTGCTTGCATCAATATATGGACTTAATATCGTGAAAAAGATGGTTCCGATTGAAGCAAGCTCGCTAGACTTTAAGATTAGCGGCTATGCAGCATTGCCTGAGATTACGAGGGCTTCACGCAACTATATTTCCACCATGATCAATGGCCGCTTTATCAAAAACTATTCGCTGGCAAAAGCTATTCAGGAGGGATATCATACCCTACTGCCGATTGGCCGTTATCCAATCGTGCTTTTGAATATTGAAATGGATCCGCTGCTTGTCGATGTCAATGTCCATCCATCCAAAATGGAAGTCCGTCTCAGCAAGGAGCATGAATTGAATGAGCTTGTTTCAGGCGCTTTAAAGACAGCGTTTAAAAAGGAGGAACTTATTCCGTCCGGTTTTACGCAGCCGAAAAGTCTGAAACCGAAGTCTGAGCAGACTGCTCTTGATCTGGACCATTTGCCGGAGCGGGAGGAGCGGAGAACAGCTGCCCCTTCCTATGTGCGTGAAAGGAAGGAGGAGGCTGTTCAAAGCAGCACTCCAAAGAGCTTTGCTTTTGAAACTGCGGAGCCTGATCCAGCTCATCCAAGCCAATTTACCGCCGAAGAGGCTGTATCCGTACCTGTTACTGTTCAGGAAGCGCCGCCTGAAGAATTTCCCGTTCCAGCAGAGGATCAGCATTTGTTCGAGAAAGAAGAGCCTCGAGCTGCAGGCTTAAATTCATTTTTAGCTGGGCCTCCTAAAGAGGAGGAACCATCCAGGGTTCCACCGCTATATCCGATCGGGCAAATGCATGGGACGTATATTTTTGCCCAAAACGACAGAGGCCTATATATTATCGACCAGCATGCCGCCCAGGAGCGGATCAAGTATGAATACTTCAGGGATAAAGTCGGCCAGGTTGAAAGTGAGTTGCAGGAAATGCTCTTGCCTCTTACCTTTGAGTACTCGACAGATGATTATATTAAAATTAATGAGTACAAGGATGAGCTAGAAAAAGTCGGCGTTTTCCTGGAGCCATTCGGCCATAATAGCTTTATCGTCCGCTCCCATCCGCAATGGCTGCCAAAAGGCGAGGAGCAGGAAATCATCGAGGATATGATTGAACAGCTCCTAGCGATGAAGAGAGTGGATATTAAAAAGCTGCGCGAAGAAGCGGCTATCATGATGAGCTGCAAAGCATCCATTAAAGCAAACCAGCACCTGCGCAATGATGAAATCCAGGCGCTGCTCGATGAACTCCGGAAATCATCCGACCCGTTTACATGCCCTCATGGCAGGCCGATAATTATTCATTATTCTACTTATGAAATGGAAAAGATGTTTAAACGTGTGATGTAGAGGGATTTGTGGCAAGGAGAATTTCTCCTTGCCCACTTTTTGCCCATTTATCTTAAATATGACTCTAGTTTTAGTAAATTTTCATTTTCATATTTTTTTGTAATATGAACATAGACATCGGCTGTCATATTGACAGTTGAATGCCCCAATCGTTCACTAACAAACTTTAAATCTGCTCCACTTTCTAGCAGCATAATTGCGTGAGTGTGACGCAATCCATGCGGGGAAGGTTTGTTTTTGCTTTTTTTAAAATAGAATCAATCGTCTTGTTGACTCCGTATTCTCCAATTTCTTTTCCGTTTGGGCACCTTACTAAGAACTCTGATTTATGGTAATAGGCACCATGTTTCATTTTATTTTTCTTTTGCCATAATTTAAATTGTTTTAAATCAGCAATTAAAGTATTATCGATCCCAATTGTGCGATTACTTGATTTGGTTTTTGGTTTTTTTACACTATTATCACTTCTCGTTTTTGTGATGGAAATGTTTTATTTTCAAAATCAACATCCTCCCATTTTAAGGCTAACATTTCACCTTTTCTCATTCCTGTTCGGAGCAAAATCGATGCGATTATATAATGATGATATGGAGATATTTTAGCTGCATCCATGAAGATTTCTACTTCATCTCTTGATAAATAATTGATTTTCTCTTCATCCTCAACTTTGATCGATATCCCTTGATACTTATTATGTGTAACCATTTCTAGTTCAACAGCTTTATTGATTGCNGTACAAAAAATAGAATGAATCGTCTGAATGGTTTTTTTAGCGTATCCTTTTTCAACTAAGGTATTAATAAATTTTTGATATTCTATCCGTGTTAACTGATTCATTTTATAATTTCCAAGGCTTGGGATAATATGATTATTGATATACCAAGATCGATTAAATAATGTTCTTTCTG
>NZ_JAEL01000147.1 GCF_000518885.1 Bacillus sp. J33
AAGACCTTTTTTCCGACTCTCTCCCTTTTTCGGGCGTCATGAAGCCTTCATGAAGACCTTTTTTCCGAGTCTCTCCTTTTTTCGGGCTTCATGAGGCCTTTATGAAGACGTTTTTCTGGTTCCTCTCACCTTTTTGGGCCTCATGAAGACGTTTTTTTCTCAAGTTGTAAAGTCATATTTTCGCTAAAACGAGATTTATTCAGATAATCCTTTTCTTCATAAAAAAAACTGCCCGGAAACAACGCCAGGGCAGAGAGATCGTTAAGTATAAATATTATGATAAAGACTCAGTTGTCTCGGGATTTTCTATAACATTGGGCGATTTGGGAACTTCATGATGATGGCGGCAGCGGGGTTCATACGCTTCTGATGCGCCAACCAGAATTACCGGATCATCATATGAAGCTGGCTTTCCATTGATCAGGCGCTGTGTTCTGCTGGCAGGCGATCCGCAAACGGCACATACAGCCTGAAGCTTAGTTACCAATTCAGCAATCGCCATGATCGCAGGCATTTGGCCAAATGGCTCCCCTCGGAAATCCTGGTCAAGTCCGGCAGCAATGACACGGTGTCCGCTGTCTGCCAGATGCTGGATTACCTTGACAATCTCATCGTCAAAAAACTGCACCTCATCAATGGCAATCAAATCAATTTCAGGATTAATGTGTTTAAAAATATCGGTAGACTGTTTTATGGGTCTAGCTATGATAGAAGTTCCATTGTGTGAAACGACAGCCTCATCACTGTACCGGTTATCAATTTGCGGCTTAAATACAGCAATCTGCTGCTTGGCAAACTGAGCTCTTCGTACACGGCGAATCAGCTCTTCTGATTTGCCGGAAAACATGCTTCCGCAAATGACTTCCACCCATCCGTGATGATTCATAACGTACATGAACGGCCTCTCCTTCCTCGTACTAACTAATATAATTTCGAAAAGCGTAAGGCGCCTGCTCAATTAAGAACGCAGACTAAGAACGCCACGTCCTGCGGCAACGCCTGCATGACCCGCATCCTCCCAAAAGCTGTCTCTTTTGGTCGTGCGATGATTATGCTGACGAAGCCTTCCTTTTCCTGCTGGCCTCAAGCATAAGACAAGCCGACGGAAAGGTTGAACTTTACCTTTTTGTCGGAATGGCTTATGACCTCGAGCCGATGGCGCCTGAAGCTAGACACCAGTCAGACTTCAAAATTACACTTTTCTATTTTTTGTTCTATTTATTATTTTATGAAGAAAGGGTCGAGCTGTTAAATTTACATTGTACTCGTGCAGTTTTTCAGCAGCCTGGGTAAAAAGGCCCCGCAAAAACAGTTCTTCATATCCAAATCAGGCCGTCATCCGGCCTTCATTCGCAATAAAAAACAGGCAAGAAAGTTAACTTGCCTGTTTTTGTTGTTTATTATTTTTGTTCTGACTTAATGCCGTATTTCTTATTGAAACGGTCAACACGTCCGCCAGCTTCAGCGAATTTTTGACGTCCAGTATAGAATGGGTGGCACTCAGAGCAAGTCTCAACACGGATCTCTTCTTGAACAGAACCGGTTTCGAACTCATTACCGCAAGCACATTTCACCATTGCTTTTTTATAGTTAGGATGAATTCCTGATTTCATTCTTTTCATCTCCTTCCGCCCTGAATCATTCGAAACAGAGTTATATATTACGGGCAACCAGCGATTGCCGTAAACTTCAAAAACACACTGTGATCATTATAACAAGTACAAGTATAATTTGCAATAAGCGAATTATGCATCCTAAATTTTCCCAAAGGCTTTTTCTTATTGCTTTATGATTGATGCCATAAACATACTACCAATAAGATACTGCTAAAAAGCTTTCTTATTGAGAGCGCTTGGCCTTCATTTCTTCCGCCAGATTGGCAAAGAATTCTTCATTTGATTTTGTCTGTTTCAGCCTGCGAAGCAGTTTTTCTGCAAAGTCAGGTGAATCGGACATGGATTTCCGGATTGCCCATAGCTTATCAAGATGATCTTTCTGGATAAGCAATTCTTCTTTTCGCGTTCCGGAACGGCGGATATCAATTGCCGGGAAGATTCTTCTTTCAGCCAGTGAGCGGTCAAGGTGAAGCTCCATGTTTCCAGTACCTTTGAATTCTTCATAGATGACGTCATCCATGCGTGAACCAGTGTCAACAAGCGCTGTTGCAAGAATGGTTAAGCTTCCGCCTTCTTCGATATTGCGGGCTGCCCCGAAGAAACGCTTCGGACGGTGGAAAGCAGCTGGATCAATACCGCCGGAAAGGGTTCTTCCGCTTGGAGGAATGACCAGGTTATAAGCTCTTGCCAGCCTTGTGATACTGTCCATTAGAATTACAACATCGCGCTTATGCTCTACTAAACGCATGGCACGTTCAAGAACAAGCTCCGCCACTTTAATATGGTTTTCCGGCACTTCATCAAACGTTGAGCTGACAACATCGCCAGCAACAGAACGCTCAATATCAGTTACCTCTTCCGGACGCTCGTCAATCAAAAGGACGATTAATTCCGCTTCTGGATGGTTGGTCGTAATGCTATTGGCAATTTCTTTTAAAAGCATTGTTTTACCAGCTTTAGGAGGCGCAACAATCAGACCGCGCTGACCGAATCCGACTGGTGCGAGCAAGTCCATAATTCTTGTGGAAAGCTGCCTTGTACCTGTTTCCAGCTTCATATGGCGGTTTGGATATAAAGGTGTCAGACCCGGGAAGTGAACACGCTCTTTCGCTGATTCCGGATCATCGCCATTCACCGCTTCTACTTGAAGCAGACCGAAATAACGCTCGTTTTCCTTCGGAGGGCGTACCTTCCCTGAAACCTTGTCACCGTTCCTTAGATCAAAGCGGCGGATCTGTGAAGCTGAAATATAAATGTCCTCAGAGCTTGGCGAATAGTTGATCGGACGCAGGAAGCCAAACCCCTCCGATTGGATAATTTCGAGAACACCTTCCATGAAGAAGTAGCCTTCCTGCTCTGCTCTTGCTTTCAGGATGGCAAAAATTAATTCTTTTTTCGATAACTTGCTGTAATAAGAAACTTTATATTCACGGGCAAGTTCATAAAGCTCTTTTAGCTTCATATTTTCTAAACTTGAAATATTTAAACCCATTTTTACACCACACTTTTGAAATTTTCAATCATTTCCTTCATATGCAGCTGTACTAATATTGGACTTTATATGAAAGGAAAGGGAAAGACGCTTTTGAGGTCTTGAAGCGGTTGAAGAATATCTATATTTTGTGTTTCTGCTGAATGAAAAAAAGTTCGAGGAATAGCCGGTTAGGAGCCCGTTTTTCAGTTGAAATATGGAGGTTTCCTCTTCAGTAAAAAACAATCTCTATTTTACCCCTTAATATGAAATTTAATCAATAACAAAATTTGAAATGGAAAATATAACAGGAAGGTAACGAAAATGGGCAGGCTGGCACCCAGGCCAGCTCCCATTTCCAATCTTTCTTTTTGCTTTTCTTATTTAATGACAAGATTAGGCTTTTTATTCAAGCTATGGCGTCCCTCGATAAAGCGAACTGTCCCTGACTTAGCCCTCATAACAACCGAATGGGTAGAGCCATAAGATCCTTTAAACTGTACGCCTTTTAAAAGTTCTCCATCTGTCACGCCTGTTGCCGCAAAAATTGCGTCATCGCCTTTTACCAGGTCCTCCATAAGAAGAACTTTATTAATATCAAGGCCCATCTTCACGCAGCGCTCAGCTTCTGCGTCATTCTGCGGAAGAAGCTTGCCCTGGATTTCCCCGCCAAGGCACTTAAGGGCAACTGCTGCCAGGACGCCTTCAGGAGCCCCGCCTGAACCAAACAAAATATCAACACCGGTTTCGTCGAAAGCTGTATTGATTGCACCGGCAACATCCCCATCATTGATCAATTTGATTCTGGCACCAGCATCGCGAAGCTGGCTGATAATATGCTCATGGCGCTCACGGTTAAGAACTGTTGCTACAACATCTTGTATATCTTTATTTTTTGCTCTTGCTACCGCTTTCAAATTATCCAGAACAGAAGCATTAATATCAATTTGCCCAACTGCTTCCGGACCGACAGCAATTTTGTCCATGTACATATCCGGTGCATGCAGCAGGTTTCCATGATCTGCAACAGCCAGTACTGCAAGCGCATTCCAGCCGCCCGATGCTACGATGTTCGTGCCTTCTAATGGATCGACTGCCACATCAACACGGGGGCCATAGCCGGTTCCAAGCTTTTCCCCAATGTAAAGCATTGGCGCTTCATCCATTTCACCTTCTCCGATTACAACTGTTCCCTTCATTGGTACAGTATCAAACACATCCCTCATCGCAGAAGTGGCTGCATCATCCGCTTCATCCTTTAATCCGCGCCCCATCCAGCGTGCAGATGCTAAAGCTGCACCTTCTGTTACACGGACTAGCTCCATTGACAAACTTCTTTCCATCGATCTTTCCTCCCCAGATTCTAAGGCTGATTGCATAGCGACTGCGGTCGGCCCTATCACTCGGAACCGCACAGTCACCTGCCTTAATTTATTGGTAAGACTTTATATGTTATAAAATCACAGAACACGCACCTATCTTAGCTCAGGCTAATGGCTTCAAGCTGATTGCGCCTGAAGCCCAAACTCCTGTCCGTGTTCCGGAACTTATGCGTTTTTCATTTGTTCCAATTCTTCTTTTGTCATTTCTTCGCGCCAGATTGTAGCCCCAAGCCCATTAAGTTTTTCAACAAGATGGCTGTAGCCTCTGTCAATATGCTCAAGGCCCGTCACCTCGGTAACCCCCTCAGCCATTAAACCGGCCACAACCAGTGCAGCGCCAGCTCTCAAATCACTGGCTTTGACTTTTGCACCTTGAAGCTGGACTGGGCCATTAATGATTGCTGAGCGGCCTTCCACCTTAATGTTGGCATTCATTCGGCGCAGCTCATCAATATGCTTAAAACGGGCACTATAAATGGTATCAGTAACCATGCTTGTTCCTTCAGCCCCTGTCAGCAGTGATGTCAGCGGCTGCTGAAGATCAGTAGGGAAGCCAGGATATACAAGCGTTTTAATATCAACAGCTTTCATTTTTTCAGCTGGGCCGACAAAAATCTGATCGTCATTCGTTTCCACTTGGACACCCATTTCGCGAAGCTTGGCAATTAGGGATTCAAGATGGTGTGGAATGACATTGTCGATGAGTACACCCTCTCCTGCAGCAGCGCCTACAATCATATACGTACCCGCTTCAATTCGGTCTGGAATGATGGTGTGCTGGCAGCCATGCAGGTTTTCCACTCCGTCAATACGGATGACATCTGTACCGGCTCCCTTAATTTTTGCACCCATATTGGTAAGCAGCGTGGCAACGTCAATAATTTCCGGTTCTTTTGCAGCATTTTCAATAATCGTTCTGCCCTTAGCCCTTACAGCAGCCAGCATAATATTAATGGTAGCCCCTACGCTGACCACATCCAGGTAAATACGGGCCCCGCGGAGTTCATCTGCACGCAAATAAATGGCTCCCTGTTCATTCGTCACGCGTGCACCCAGGGCTTCAAACCCTTTAATATGCTGATCAATCGGCCTTGGGCCAAGATGGCAGCCTCCAGGCAATCCAATGACTGCTTTCTTAAATCGGCCCAGCATCGCTCCCATCAAATAGTAGGAAGCCCGCAGTTTTTTTACTTTTCCGTTCGGCAAAGGCATGGAGATCATGGAGGATGGATCAACGGTCATATTGCTATCTGTAAACTCAACCGTTCCCCCGATTTCCTCAAGGAGATCTTTTAAAATTTGAACATCCGAAATATCCGGCAAACCTTCAATTGTCACAGGCGACTCCGCTAAAATGGTAGCAGGGATCAACGCTACCGCACTATTCTTGGCTCCGCTGATCCGGACCGTTCCCTTTAAAGGATATCCGCCTGCAATCATAAGCTTTTCCATTTGTAACTCCCTTCTAAGCCGTTGTTAATCGTGCATGCTGCAGTAATCAGCTCTAAGTTAGAAAATGTCTAGCTCCAGTGCCCAGCCAGTTTTCATCCCGAATGGGCTCCCTTGAATATCTAGCGAGGAGCATGATTCGGAGAATGATGCTTCGAGCAGCTCGAGTCATAAGCCAATTAAACCGGATATAAGAATTCCTGTGTGATTTGGCTTATGCTTGCCGGGTTTGCACAGGATGTGCTGATTTCAATGTTCGCCACATAACGCGGCGGTTCTTAGTTGAAGTTCATCCTTAAAGGCACTTCCGCTTTTCTAATGAGAGCCCTTACAGCAAAGGCTATACACTACTTTTCTAACCAAATACATCAGAAAATAGCCCTAGCTACTATAAGAAACCAAATAGGCTTGTCCTTTTGTTAATCGCAGTCTAACGGACAGTACTCCTCTCAAGTAAAATCATGCAAATTAATTAGTTTTTGAGGAACTGCCGCAAAGGCCCGATTTTTAGAAACTCAGACTTAAAGCGCCACGTTTCTTCCAGAGCTATCGCTTTCGGTCGTGCAATGTATCCCTGCCGTAGCTTTCCTTGTCTGTGGCAACGTCTTTAGGACCCGCTTCCTGCGGGCCTCAACTAACATTCAGCAACAATAGCCGCTGAATGAAGTTTCACTTAATATCGGAAACATTCATTTGGAAAATATGCACTTTCATATTAACATGTATCTGGCGTTTGCAACATTGCAAGTTATACAAGGAACAATTTTCCATCATTTTTTTACATAGTCCGACATTATCTTTATCTTATAGTTTACACGAAAAATCAAATCTCATGTATCGATAGCCAAAAAAGTTAAAATTAAGAAAGAAGTACTAAATGCAGAGGTTTAAGATATGGGGCTGGCTTTGTTCCAATCCTTGGAACAAAGCCAGGTGCCTAGAGTTATTTTACTGAAGAATGAATTAGCCTCTGGAATTCCAGTCTGCCAGGAATGCCTCAATCCCCTTATCTGTCAGCGGGTGGTTGAATAATTGCTTGATTACTTTATATGGAACCGTCGCAATATGCGCTCCTCTTAAAGCTGCATCCGTTACATGCTGTGGATGTCTGATGGATGCCGCAATGATTTCCGTATCAATATCATGGATAGCAAAAATTTCTGCAATAGTAGAAATTAA
This sequence comes from Bacillus sp. J33, assembly GCF_000518885.1. GTDB lineage: Bacteria > Bacillota > Bacilli > Bacillales > Cytobacillaceae > Cytobacillus. The sequence continues at coordinate 7,098 of NZ_JAEL01000147.1, forward strand.
ATCAAGACCGTTATGGCCGATATCGTCCAAACGGCCAAGGAAAGGTGAGACATACGTTGCACCGGCTCTTGCTGCAAGCAGTGCCTGGTTTGCGCTGAAAATCAACGTAACATTCGTTTTAATGCCTTCTTGAGAAAAAGCGCTGACAGCTTTTAAACCATCTGGCGTCATTGGAACCTTGATTGTGATATTTGGTGCAATGGCAGCAAGCTCTTTTCCTTCCTTAATCATTCCTTCTGCATCGAGGGCGATTACCTCTGCACTGACTGATCCTGGGACCAAATCTGTAATTTCGCGCAGGCGGTCAGGAAAGGATACATTTTTTTCTTTTGCAACCAATGATGGATTTGTTGTTACCCCAGCTACTACACCAAGAGAAAAAGCTTCTTTAATTTCTTCCATATTTGCCGTATCGATAAAAAACTTCATAATAATCCCACCTTGTTTAATATTTTGATAATTGATGATGCAGTTATCGTAAGTATTATTAAATAAAGTCTATGTCTTGTAAAGCTTGATTAACTTTTATTGTCCAAGGATGTTTCAAATTCTCCATCTTTATAAAATACAGGGAAACCGCCTCTAAAATCTAGAAGGCGGTTTCTCATGCAATACTTGTTTAGTTCTTGTTTATGCTTTGTTAGAAGAACCAAACTCGCGCATTTTGCCGATAACAGTTTCTTTGATTGCCTCACGTGCCGGCCCTAAGTATTTACGTGGATCGTACATTTCAGGGTTTTCAGCAAGCACTTCACGAACGCGCTTCGCAGAAGCAATTTGGTTCTCTGTATTAACATTGATTTTAGCTGTTCCTAAAGAAATAGCTTTTTGGATATCTTTTGTTGGGATGCCTGTGCCGCCATGAAGAACTAGAGGAACACCAGTGAGATTTCCAATCTCTTCCATTTCAGCAAAACCTAAGTTAGGCTCGCCTTTGTATGGGCCATGAACAGAACCAAGTGCAGGAGCAAGGCAGTCAATGCCTGTACGCTTCACTAGCTCTTCACATTCTTTTGCATCCGCATAAATAACGCCATCAGCAATAACGTCGTCTTCCTGTCCGCCGACAGTTCCTAACTCCGCTTCTACTGAGACGCCCTTTGCATGCGCATATTCAACTACTTTGCTGGTAGTTGCAACGTTTTCTTCGAAAGGATCGTGGGAAGCATCGATCATAACAGAAGTGAATCCTGCATCGATGGCTTCTTTACATTTATCAAAACTTGAACCGTGGTCTAAATGGATAGCCACTGGCACTGTAATTTTGTAATCTTCCAGAAGTCCTTCAACCATTTTTACAACCGTTTTGAAGCCGCCCATATAGCGAGCTGCACCTTCGGAAACACCAAGGATAACTGGTGATTTTTCCTCTTCTGCTGCTTGCAGGATAGCCTGAGTGAACTCAAGGTTGTTTAAGTTAAATTGACCTACTGCATAGCCTTCTGATTTTCCTTTATTCAGCATTTCAGTCATAGAAACTAAAGGCATTTTTCTTCCTCCTTATTGATGATCGTCTTGTTTTTCACAGGTAATGGACTGTTAAAGTTTTCCCTTTAACACTACCGAATATGTACCCTTTAAAATCCCTGATAAACGAAAGCGATCCTATGGAATTCATTTGTTATCATACCAAAAAGGATTTAGAAATGCCATCAATCTAGAGGGGTTTTTCTTAATTGTCATAAAGCAAACGCTATCATTTTTATTACGATGGAAATTCAGGGTAAAAAAGGTTTTTTTCGTTTTAATTCGAATTGGGAACCGGCAAATATTTCTTCACCGCAGCCCGAATGTCATCGATATCAAATGGTTTTGCAAAATGGGTAAGAGCGCCTAGATCCTTGGCTTCCTGAATCATATCCAGCTCACCATACGCAGTCATGATGATAACCCGGATATCTTTATCAACCACTCTCATCCTTTTTAAGATTTCAATTCCGTCCATTCCCGGGATTTTCATATCGAGAAGGACGAGATCAGGCGAATGCTTGGAAACAATGTCGAGAGCCTGGACTCCATTGGCAGCCTGGTATGTGTCGTACCCTTCTTTCTGTAATACCTCATTAAGTAAAATACGGATTCCGAACTGATCATCTACGATTAAAATTTTCCCTTTCATCAAGCCACCTCTTCCTGTCGTATTAAAAGCACTTACGATAAATACTCACACAATTATGACTGCAGGTCACTTAACTATACATTCTCCTATAGGTAATTTCTCTACAAAACAACACAATTCCTGCTATTATTTGCAATTTTACTGTGAATATTTTACCTTTCCCTTTTGTTTCTCTATAATAGAACCGCACAGCATTGACCGAAGGAGTGATTTACTTTGCTAAAAATGTTTTCTACCCAGCTGACGGGATTATTTAAAAGATTACAGGAAAAAGAGGAATTTTCCATCGAGGACAGTGCGCGCCTTTTGGCTCAAGCCGCTGCAGGAGAAGGAAAAATTTATATTCATGGCACAAAAGAAATGACAGGGATTGGCTGCGAAGCCACCCAAAGCCAGGAACCGCTAAGAGATGCCGCTATTCTGCAAAAAGCGGATGAAATCACTGAGACGGATAGAGTAATAATCTTTTCAAGGAATTCCGATGATGAAGAGGCTCTAGGACTTGCGAAAACCCTTGCTGAAAAAGGAATCCCCTTTGTGGCAGTAAGCACCGCAGTAGCAGAAGGCAGCGAAAGCCTTGCTGACCTGGCAGATGTTCATATAGATTTAAAGCTAACAAAAGGGCTCCTCCCTGATGAAGAAGGAAATCGCTTTGGGTACCCTGCCTCCATGGCCGCTTTGTTTGTGTATTATGGCATTAAATTCACCATTGAAGAGATTTTGGCTGAATACGAATAATATTTTTGCCGATTTTCTAGATTTGAAGATTTATCCATTCGAATGAATATAAAATCGAAAACTTCATATTATCCGAAAGGCTGTGTTAAAGCTTATTGTTGATTTTAGCACCCTGTTGATTGGAGCGGAAGGTACGAGCTCCTCGAAAATGCTACCGCATTTCCTTCGTGCGGTGTTAATTCGGGGAAGCTTATTCAATGTCCTGCGGGAGAAGCGTGTCAGCGGGAGACCCCGCAGGTGCGAATGCACCGAGGAGCGTCGGACCGCCCGC
>NZ_JAEL01000148.1 GCF_000518885.1 Bacillus sp. J33
TTGGTCTTGCCCCTGTCAAGTAGACAACCTAAAAAAGCTAAGCAGCGAGCGCGTTTCGATATTCAATCGGTGCGCGTTTCTTTAGTTTCTTTTGTCTTCGTTTGTAATTGTAATGATAGATGTAATCTTCAAGGGCTTGCTCTAGCTCTTCTTCTGAAATACACTTGTCTATATACAACTTCTCTGTTTTGAGGTGTGAGAAGAATGATTCTACACAGGCATTATCCAGGCAGTTTCCTTTTCGAGAGTGGCTGCCCTTGATGCCATAAGCCTCTAATCGATTGTTGTATAGCTTTGACGTATACTGGAAGCCCTGATCCGAATGGAGAACGGCTCCAGCTACGTCTTTTTTCTTTGTCCATTTATCTACCGTATTTAACACAAGTTCGAGATCGTTTCTCTTGGATAGCTCCCAACTTACTATTTCATTATTGAAAAGATCCTGAATAACGGATAAATAATAAAATTCTTCTCCAACAGACACATAGGTAATATCCGTTACCATCTTTTGATTAGGTCCAGCAGCCTTGAAATTCCTCTTAAGGCGATTGGGGAAGATGACTGAAGGACTATGGCCATGTCGTTTTCTCTTCTTCCGGATGACTGATTGTATATCCATTTCCGTCATAAGCTTATAGACCTTTTTATGATTGATAGAATAACCATTTTCATTTAGTTCATCTGTGATACGCGGCCGGCCAAATTCGGGATGCATGAAGTGGATTCCCATAATGTGCTCGCGAATATCCTGTTCCTTCCCAGCCTTCTCTTCCCGTTGAGTGTTGGTTTTCCTCCATTTGTAATAACTTGCAGGTTTGATGTAGGCAATCTCTAGCAGCCAGGAGACAGGATAGTCACTTCTTAATTCATCTATCAGTTTATATTTTATTCTTCTGGGAATGTCTTTTCCTCCTTTACCAGATTTGGATACTGCTTTTTTAAATATTCAACCTGTGCTTTTAAATAATCTCTTTCCTCTTCAACTGACTTAAATTTAGTCCTGGGCCTGCCTTTTAAAGGATTGAACACTCCTTTACGCTCATCAAAAGGTACTCCATTTTTCCATTTCCTAACCCACACTTTAAGCTGGCTGCAATGACGGATTCCCAACTCTTCTGCCAATACTTTATAACTCTTTGAACCATTCACGTATTTCATTACAGCATTACGTTTGAACTCCTCTGAATAGCTATTAAAAGTTTGTCCTTTCTTTGCCATAGAAAAATCCCCTCCAAGTAGCATTCTTTCCTCCATGGTAACATGAAGGTTTTTTTGAATGTCTACTTAAAGGGGACAATAACAGATTCAGCTGGTTTTTTTTATAAGGCACCCAAAAAATGACTGGAAAAAAGCTTGCTGGTTTTTGTGTATGAAAAAGAGGGAAGGTATTTGCAGGATAAAAGGTTTGGCAAAAAATACTTGAAAATAACTCGTGAATATTATGTGATTTTAAAAGCTTTTTTTAATGAAATCCTTTACAATAAAGTGAAACTCTTTAATTAAACAAACTTAGATTAAATGAAGCTGGAAAGAGGATAGGAGTTTTATATGTTATTTTATCGTACATATGTGAAAGATGAATCCTTGCCCTGGGTAACCTTTGTGCACGGCGCAGGGGGAAGCTCTGCAATTTGGTATAAACAAATGAGAGAGTATAAAAAGCAGTTTAATGTTCTGCTGGTAGATTTGCGCGGACATGGACAGTCTGGCAGAGGCACCTGGGAGGAAGGGGATCATTTCTCGGAAGTGTCCGAGGAGATTGTTGATGTTCTGGATTATCTTCATATCGAAGAATCTCATTTTGTCGGCATTTCTTTGGGAACGATTGTGATTCAGACGATTGCCAAGGAACATCCTGAAAGGGTGGCTTCCATGATTCTTGGGGGAGCCATAACGGAATTAAACTGGCGGACCAGATTTCTGATTGCCATAGCCAATATGACAAAGTATATTCTCCCTTATATGCTTCTTTACCGCTTATTTGCCTGGATCATTATGCCGAAAAGAAACCATCTTGAATCGAGGCATGCATTTGTTAGGCAAGCGGCGAAAATGTGCCAAAAGGAATTTATTAATTGGCTATCCCTGACCAAGTCGGTGAATCCTTACCTGGAAAAACTGCAGACAAGCATTTCCCACACTCCAACCCTTTTCATTATGGGACAGGAGGACCACTTGTTTATTAAGTCTGTAAAAACAATTGCCCATAAAGCGAAAACAGCAACTTTTACGGTTATTAAAAATGCAGGTCATGTCTGTAATATTGATGAACCGGATACATTTAACAGAATTACAATTGAGTTTATTAATAGGCAAAAAAGAAGATTAGCTTCATAAGAAATGTGCACAGTTCCTAAAATTTGACAGCTTTGCATTATCTTTAAAAAAGATCCTTTATATGAAGGATTCTTTTTTTGGGATGACAGAAAATTTTCAATAATGGGAAAAAAGCCAATTGACTTTTGAATGAAGCGGTGATAATCTTACCAATATGGAAAAAAATGAAAAGGAGGGGTACAAAATGATCTTAATCCATCATCTTCAAAAAGCAGCTGAAAACAGAAAAATTGTAACCTCTCCTATTTGTCATATAAAAATGTAAACAGGTTAATCCTTCACATTTTTGGAGCACAGGTTACATTCCGTAACGTGTGCTCTTTTGTCTTTTAGACATATCGCATGCCGCGGTATGTCTTTTTGTGTCTTGTTGAGGGGAAAATTTCCAACGGGAGACCCAGGCCATGCCTGTTTCCAAATATAATTGCATAAACAGTGAGTTGCTGTTTATGCAAAAAACAACACTAGGAGGAGATTTATATGAAGGTACTAAGAATGGAAAGAAAAGCATTTTTACAAGAGGATCTGGACGGCGGCTAGTTAAGGATTAGTCATGGGCTTTATGCCGGAAAGGGGAGAGGACTTTGTTTTCGATTTTAGGAAAATTAAGCTGGTTTTTTAAAGAAAACTGGAAACGGTATACGGTAGCAATTACCCTGTTAATTATTGTCGGTATCCTTGATGTTATGCCTCCAAGGCTTGTCGGGATGGCGATTGATGATATCCATCTGGGTGAAATGAATAGCGCAAAAATACTGGAATACCTTGGTTTATTGGCTTTAATCACGATTGTTTCTTATGCCATTACGTATATATGGATGTATCAGCTGTTTGGCGGTGCTTTCCTGGTGGAAAGAAAACTGCGCTCACAGTTTATGGGACATCTGCTGAAAATGACGCCAACATTTTTTGAGAAAAACCGTACAGGTGATTTGATGGCCAGGGCAACCAATGATTTAAAAGCCATTTCGGTTACAGCCGGTTTTGGTATTTTAACTTTGGTGGATTCGAGTGTTTTTATGCTGACGATTTTGTTTACGATGGGGTTCTTAGTGAGCTGGAAATTAACATTTGCAGCCATTTTGCCTCTTCCTATTATGGCCTACTTAATAAAAGTGTACGGCAAGAAGATACACACCCGCTTTATGAGTGCACAGGATGCATTTGGTGAACTGAATGACCGGGTTCTTGAATCGGTTTCTGGAGTTAGGGTGGTGCGGGCTTATGTGCAGGAAAGAGCTGATCAGCAGCGTTTCCATAATTTGACGGAGGATGTATATAAGAAAAATATTGAAGTTGCCAAAATTGATTCCTTGTTTGAGCCAACTATTAAAATCATTGTTGGACTCAGCTATCTTATTGGGCTTGGATATGGGGCCTACCTTGTGTTCCATCAGTCCATTACATTGGGCCAGCTTGTATCCTTCAATGTGTATTTAGGGATGCTGATTTGGCCGATGTTTGCAATCGGAGAATTAATTAATGTCATGCAGAGAGGCAATGCGTCTTTAGATCGCGTTCAGGAAACTTTATCTGCAGAACAGGATGTAAAGAATCCCGAAGTACCTTCTTTGGTTGATACACCGGACCATGTTTCATTTTCAGATGTTGACTTTAAATATCCTTCATCCAAAGCAGTAAATCTGAAGGGGATCCAATTGCATATTGAGCGTGGAGAAACTCTGGGGGTTGTTGGAAAAACGGGAAGCGGAAAGACCACTTTTATTAAGCAGCTGTTGAGGGAGTACCCTGCTGGAAATGGTATGCTTGCGATTACAGACGTTCCGATTGAAGAACAGGCTCTTGAAAGAACAAGAGGCTGGATCGGCTATGTTCCACAGGATCATGTTCTGTTTTCAAGAACTGTCAGGGAAAACATCCTTTTTGGAAAAGAGGATGCAACTGAAGAGGATATGGAGAGAGCGATTGATCTGGCGGCATTCCGCAAGGATCTCGAACTCCTTCCTGAAGGGCTTGAAACGCTTGTCGGGGAAAAAGGGGTTGCCTTATCAGGAGGCCAAAAACAGCGAATTTCAATCGCACGTGCACTTATAAAAGACCCGGAAATTCTGATATTGGATGACTCATTGTCCGCAGTTGATGCGAAAACAGAGAAAAAAATCATCGATAATATCCGATCTGAACGGAAGAACAAAACGACGATTATTACAACGCACCGGATGTCCGCGGTTCAGCATGCAGACCATATTATTGTCCTTAATGAAGGCGAAATTGTTGAAGAAGGCACACATCAAGAACTAATGGCTTTGGAAGGCTGGTACAAGGAACAATTTGTGAGGCAGCAAACTCAAGCTGCTGCGGAAGAGGGGGTGCTTTCATGACCACAGGGAAGCGGTTATATCAATAGGCACTTCATTACAAAAAAATGATTATTGCCGCGCTGCTAATGCTTACGGTAGCCGTTGCAGCTGATCTCGCAGGTCCATTTATCGCCAAGAAGATGATTGATGAGCATATCCTTGGCATTGAATCTGTTTGGTACCAAACGCAAGGTGGCGAAGAAGCAGTTGGGTATAATGGCGATTTTTATAAAAAAGAGCAGGATATATCCAATGGAGAGCAAAAATTGGATCAGGCTCGTATTCTGCAGGCAGGAAGCCAGTTTATCTTTGTGAATGGGGAAATTGCTTTCGATGGGGAGAGAACTTTTAAAGACGGCACCCTATTGATTGAAAAAGGCGGCCAAACAGAAGCTTACGAAGGGAAGGCGCTGACGAGGGAGGAGTTAATGCAATTCTACAGGCCGGAAATTCCGAAAATGATTCAGCTGCTGGCATTTTACTTTGGATTATTGGTAATAGCTGCATTTTTTCAGTATGGCCAGCGCTTCTATCTTCAAAAGACGGCTAACAGGATTATCCAGAAGATGAGAAAGGATGTTTTTGGACAAATACAAAGGCTTCCAATCAGCTATTATGATAATTTGCCCGCCGGAAAGGTAGTTGCCAGAATAACGAACGATACAGAAGCGATACGTGAGCTGTACGTCACTGTATTAGCGACATTTTTTACAAGCGCTATTTATATTTCGGGTATTTATATCGCGTTATTTATTCTGAATGCCAAGCTTGCTGCAATTTGCTTACTATTGCTTCCAGTTTTATATATATGGACGGCAGTATACCGTAAGTTTGCATCGAAGTACAATCATGTCATCAGGTCAAGAGTAAGTGATATTAACGGAATGATTAACGAATCGATTCAAGGAATGAGCATTATCCAGGCATTCAGCCGGGAAAAAGAGACCCAAAAGGATTTTGAAAAACTGAATACAGAGCATTTTACTTTTCAAAATAAAATGCTTAGCCTTAATTCACTGACATCCCACAATTTGGTTGCAGTTTTAAGGAATGTGGTGTTCGTGGCATTTATTTGGTACTTTGGCGGGGAATCTTTAAAGGCATCATCTGTTATTTCACTCGGAATGCTTTATGCTTTTGTAGACTATATTAACCGTCTTTTCCAGCCGGTACAGGGCATTGTCAACCAATTGGCCAATCTGGAACAGGCACTTGTAGCAGGAGAAAGGGTCTTTACATTGCTTGATGAAGATGGCATTGATATCAGTGATAAGAAAATGCCGCGCTATAAGGGAAATGTGGCATTTAATCATGTGCATTTCGGCTATAAGGAAAAGGAATATGTATTAAAGGATATCAATTTTGAAGCGAAGCACGGAGAAACAGTTGCTCTGGTTGGCCATACCGGATCAGGAAAAAGCTCAATTATGAATTTGCTGTTTCGTTTTTATGATTGCCAGGAAGGCAGAATCATGATTGATGGCATGAATATTAAAGAAATGCCAAGACAGGAACTTCGTAAGCATATGGGAATTGTTCTGCAGGATCCGTTTTTGTTTACCGGGACCATTGCATCCAATGTCAGCCTTGATGACCCCGATATTTCACGCGAGAAAGTGGAAAAGGCCCTAAGAGATGTTGGGGCAGACAAGATTTTTCAGAACCTTGAAAAAGGCTTTGATGAGCCGGTTATTGAAAAAGGCAGCACGCTCTCCAGCGGACAAAGGCAGCTCATATCTTTTGCTCGGGCACTGGCATTTGATCCTGCCATTTTAATACTGGATGAGGCTACCTCGAGCATTGATACCGAAACAGAATTGATTATTCAGGAAGCGATGGATGTCCTGAAAAAAGGAAGAACCACCTTTATCATCGCCCACAGATTGTCAACTATCCGCAACGCTGATCAAATCCTTGTTCTCGACAGGGGAAAAATTGTCGAAAAGGGTAATCATGACGAATTAATGATGCAAAAGGGCAAGTATTATCAAATGTATCAGCTTCAGCAGGGTTCGACACTTGCTGGGTAAAGAGGCTGACTCAAAAGGTCGTTGAAAAACGACTCTTTTGAGTCAGTTTTTTGTTTTGAAAGCATTTTTTTTCGTTTTTGGGCAAGATGTTGTTGGGGGAATTAATGTCCTTGAAGGTTCCAGATCTCAGTAAGGAAATTTTGCGATTATGTTCATAAAACATTCATTACTCCGACACAGAATAGTACTGAGTCACATATTCCCTGACATCCATTCCATGATAGCTTGAAATTATCATACATATTTGGAGGGATGTAACGTGGAGGAATTTTCTATTACATTGGCAATTGCCAGTATTATGGTACTTGGATACTTCATTGGCTATACGATTGTTAAGCAATAGCTGCCGGCTCCACAGTCAGCAGTTTTTTTGGACAATTCTCCTGAATTCCAAATTTTATCATTAAAGTTTGAAAATCAGGGAAAAGAATATATATGAACTATAGTGATTATTTTAAGGAGGTATGAAATTTGGCTGATTTTAGAATCGAGAAAGATACACTAGGTGAAGTGAAGGTTCCGGCTGATAAATATTGGGGAGCGCAGACTCAGCGTAGCAAGGATAATTTTAAGATCGGCATCGAGAAAATGCCGATGGAACTGATTTATGCGTTTGCAAAGGTTAAAAGAGCGGCTGCGGTAGTGAATAATAAGCTCGGCAAGCTTCCTGATAAAAAAAAGGAAGCTATTACGCAAGCATGCGATGAAATTCTTGCACATAAATTCGACGGCCATTTTCCGCTGGTGGTTTGGCAGACAGGAAGCGGGACACAGTCGAATATGAATGTGAATGAGGTTGTGGCAAAAAGGGCCAATGAAATACTGAAGGGACAGGGACATTATGACTTGAAAGTCCACCCAAATGATGATGTTAATATGTCTCAAAGTTCAAATGACACATTTCCGACAGCCATGCACATAGCTGCTTATACGGAAGTGGAAGAAAGGTTAATTCCCTCATTAAGGGAATTAAAAGAGACGATTGAAACAAAAGAAAGTGCCTATAATACTATCGTCAAAATAGGAAGAACCCATTTGCAGGATGCAACTCCGCTTACATTAGGCCAAGAAATAAGCGGATGGCGGGCCATGCTTGAAAAAAATGAAGAAATGCTTGGGGAGGCAAGAAAGTATCTCTTGGATTTAGCAATTGGAGGTACAGCGGTAGGAACTGGAATCAATGCAGGTAAGTCATTCGGAGATGAAATGGCAAAAGAAATTTCCCGCCTCACAGGTTATCCATTCCGCTCTTCCGCAAACAAATTCCAGGCGCTGACCAGCCATAATGAAATTGTTCATTTACATGGGGCGATCAAAGCGCTTGCAGCAGATCTTATGAAGATTGCCAATGATGTACGCTGGCTGGCAAGCGGACCGCGCAGCGGCATAGGGGAACTTTCGATCCCAGCTAATGAACCGGGCAGCTCAATTATGCCGGGAAAGGTAAACCCAACACAAAGTGAAGCCCTTACGATGGTAGTTTGCCAAGTTTTCGGAAATGATGCTTCTATCGGTTTTGCTGCAAGCCAGGGCAATTTTGAATTAAACGTATTTAAACCAGTCATTATTTATAACCTTCTTCAAAGCATTAGAATCCTTTCTGATGGAATGGCTTCCTTCAATGAGAAATGTATGGAAGGACTGGAAGCTAATGAAGAAGTCATTCAAGGCCATGTTGAAAGGTCATTAATGCTTGTAACTGCCCTTAATCCACATATTGGATATGAAAAGGCAGCCGAGATTGCCAAGCTGGCTTTCAAGGAAAATACAACATTGAAAGAAGCCGCATTAAAAACTGGCTACATTACTGAGAAGCAATATGAAGAATGGGTTGTTCCTGAAAAGATGGTGTAAATATAAAAGGGCCCCCTTGCGAGAAGGAGGGCCCAGCCATATTTATTCATTTATTCCTGCTAAGTTATTAGAATGAACCGCCGCCAAGCTGCTGCTCAGCCATTTGTACAAGGCGTTTTGTAATTTCTCCACCAACAGATCCGTTAGCGCGAGAAGTTGTTTCTGCACCAAGGTTTACGCCAAATTCAGTAGCGATTTCGAACTTCATTTGGTCTAGTGCTTGTGCTACTCCTGGTACTAGTAATTGGTTTGAGGAATTGCTTCTGCTAGATGTTTGGTTGTTCATGTGATTTCCTCCTCATAATTTTTTGTTGGTTTTGGCTGGGTTAGCTGGAATTGCACCAGCGCAAGGATAAATATCCTGCTCCACTGCCTGGCTTAACCCATCGATTTAGGTATGCGGCCTTGCTGCCGCTGTATTTACCTTCTATTATGTTTGATTTATAAAAGTTTATTCTCTTATTAAATCGGGAATTTTTTCCTTGAAAGCTTTCTGTTTAGGAGTCTTACATAACAAAGCTGAAACAAACAAAACATATTAGAAATAAACCTTGAAAAATGAAAGTGAGAGGTTCTGAAAATGGCTATTTGTCCCGTTTGCAATGGATTTGAAAAACTGGAAGCAACCTGCAGCTCCTGTGGAAAGAAAATGGAGGACAGCGGAAGAATCATGGATTTTTATGATGACTACAGCGCCTATATGCCTATTGACCAAATGAAGTTGGAAGATGGCTATCCTGGGGATTATAAAAAAGAGGAATGTCCGCATCTGCTAAAATGTCCATCATGCGGCTATGATACGGTTACATTTATTAAAGAATAGATATCAGCAATTTAAAACCCCGCCATGCTGGTCAAGCCCCATGCCCATCAAGCGAAGTTAAAATCATACCCTCAAAATGAAAAAACGCTATGCTTATCGTAAGAAGTTTACGAGAAAGGATGGCGTTTTTGATGAATCCTATCATTTCAAATGAACTGAATCTTTTTGCACAAGAACTACAATACTTTTTATCTCCAGTAGTCTTACAAGATATCGCCAAACAAGTTGGCTTTGTACAGCGATCTAGTAAGTATCAAGCAAACGAACTCATTGCCCTTTGCGTATGGCTTAGTCAAGAAATCGCTAGCACATCACTTACACAATTGTGCAGTCAGTTAGAAGCTTCCACTGGGGT
>NZ_JAEL01000149.1 GCF_000518885.1 Bacillus sp. J33
GTGATTATCGATGATTTAATGTATATGGCCATGGACCAGAGAGAAGCAAACTTATTCTTTCACTTGATTAATCATTTGTACGAACGAAGTTCGATCATCCTGACTTCAAATAAAAGTCCAGATGAGTGGGGTAATTTAATTGGGGACCAAGGGATTACAACAGCTATTTTAGATCGCTTACTTCATCGTGTGGAAGTCATCCATGGAGGTGAAAACGAGGAAAGTCATCGCATGAAAAACCGGAAAAGCATTTTTTCAGCAGAAGTGTAAAAAGGAAACGAGCAAAAAGTGTAAAATTCAACTTGACGTCTACAAATGGATACTTCATCTTCTTTTTATCCGTTATATCTACTACAACAACATGTTCTTGATCTGTTGAAACCCAGAGTACACGTTGTAGAGATTCTTGATTTGAATCTATATCAATTAACTGAAAAATCATATTTTCAACAATTAGCAAATTTATCTACTCCTATCCTATATCTTTTTTTATAGTCTGATTTTCTAGACTGAATATTTGTAATGGTTTTGATTCTTTGATAGGTATGGTCATATCTGTACTCCACTTTTTGTTTGCAAGCATATATTGGAGAATAAACATACATGATCCAGCTTCTAACCCATATTCTTTATCACATCTTAAGCAGATTTTGCTAATAGAGTTCTTACCATCGTCTAATGTAATTTCCTTAAAAAGGGGTTTGCTTACTAGATCTACAAGTTCTTGATCAATTCCTGGTCTAGTGTCTAAATACCTTGCCTCACACATCCATTCCACGTTTTTGATCAGGGTTTTAGGAAGTTTTTTTTCAGAAACAATTTCCCAGTTAATCCCCTGCTCAGTAAAAAACCGTCTTTCAATTTCAAATAACTCCAATGTTCGATTATCAAGTTTATTAGCAGGCTTAACAGTACGAACAACGTCTATTAAGCCATTGGAGGTCTTTAATGTAATTACAAAATCTGTTGTCATCACTACAGAATTTTCATCAAGTTGTGCATGTTTTATACCTAACTGTTCCGCAATCTCCTCTGTTCTACTCAGTGGTAAAAGAGGAAATTGTTCTCTTATATCAACAACTTCATCCAGCCATTCTAAAAAATATAGATAATTTCTTTCATGATTAGATAAGGTATGATATATTCGATTGGTTTTCCAGCCTAGATGACGAGTTAACCAACCTTTGGAAGCTACTTTATTATCGTGTGCTTGAATAAAAGGTTTGTAGTCCTCACCTGTACCTTGACCATACCCATTTTTTATTCGGTTTTCTTGAAATTTAGCAATACGGCTACCTCTCTTTGACACAGGTACCATCTCCTTTCACGATGAAAAACTGATAACGAATCCAAAAATAACTTCATAAAATTCCTCAAACAAAAAGCTCCTCACCCTATTGGGGAGGAGCTAAAAAAAACAGGATATTTAATTGGCGAATGATCAAAAGTTTTAAACATCTTTTTCACCATTAGATTTATTTTTATTTTTATCCTGTACTCTTTAAATGAATTTTATTCATAAGAGTGGTTACAAAGGCCAGTTACCAACATTAATGTTTAGTTACCAACTATAATGTCTAGTTACCAACATTAATGTCTAGTTACCAACTATAATGTCAGTGAACAATTTGTTAATGATTGTATCTCGGCTTACTCCACTGTAACCGACTTAGCCAGGTTACGCGGCTTATCTACGTCACATTCGCGATGCAGCGCAGCAAAGTAAGAAATTAATTGTAATGGTATAACAGAGATAAGAGGTGTTAATAATTCATTCACTTCCGGGATGATGAAGCTGTCTTCTTCTGTTTCCAGCCCTTTCATGGAAATGATGCAAGGGTTTGCTCCGCGGGCAACTACCTCTTTTACGTTTCCGCGAATGCTTAAGTTAACACTTTCTTGCGTTGCCAAGGCGATGATTGGGGTACCATTCTCGATTAAAGCAATTGTTCCATGCTTCAATTCTCCGCCGGCAAAGCCTTCCGCTTGAATATAAGAAATTTCCTTCAGCTTAAGCGCACCCTCAAGGCCAACATAGAAGTCGATTCCGCGTCCAATGAAGAATGCATTGCGGGTAGTTGAAAGGAATTTGCGCGAAATTTCCTCGAATTCTTCCTTCGCATCACAAAGAACTTCCATTGCATTTGCAACTATGCCAAGCTCCTGAACAAGGTTAAAGTCCAGTTCCAATCCGCGGCTCTTAGCTGTAACTTCTGCAAGAATAGATAATACAGCAATCTGGGCTGTATAGGCTTTAGTAGAAGCAACCGCGATTTCAGGGCCGGCATGAAGCAATAACGTGTAGTCCGCTTCACGGGATAGAGTTGAACCTTGAACATTTGTAATCGTCAGTGCCTTATGTCCCATTTCCTTTACATTTACAAGCACAGCACGGCTGTCTGCTGTTTCACCGCTTTGTGAAATGAAGATAAATAGCGGCTTCTTTGAAAGCAATGGCATGTTGTAGCCAAATTCACTTGAAATATGAACTTCAACTGGAATCTGCGCCATTTTTTCAATGAATTGCTTTCCAACAAGTCCTGCATGATAAGAAGTACCAGCTGCAATGATATAAATGCGGTCAGCATCATTCATTGCCTCAACGATTTCCTGGCTGATTGTTAACTCGCCCTGGTCATTTTGATACTTCTGGATGATTTTGCGCATAACTAAAGGCTGCTCATCGATTTCTTTCAGCATATAGTGAGGATATGTTCCTTTTTCAATATCGCTTGCATCCAGTTCAGCAGTATACGGATCACGGCTGACTTCGTCGCCACTCAGATTCTGAATCTTGACCTTATCCTTAGTAACAATAACGATTTCTTTATCCATTAATTCTACATACTGATCTGTAACCTGAAGCATAGCCATTGCATCAGATGCAACTACATTGAAAGTTTCGCCTAATCCAACCAGAAGAGGGCTCTTGTTTTTCGCAACAAAAATCGTTTCATTGTTTTCAGCATCCAAAAGGGCGATTGCATAAGAGCCCTTTAAAAGTGTCAGCGTTTTGCGGAACGCTTCTTCAGTATTTAATCCCTCGTTCACGAATAATTCAATCAGCTGAACGATGATTTCTGTATCAGTATCACTTTTAAGGGCAACTCCCTGCAAAAATTCACGCTTTAAGATGTCATAGTTTTCAATTACACCATTATGAACCAGCGTGAAACGGCCGGAATTACTTTGATGAGGATGAGCATTTACTGTGCTTGGAACCCCGTGAGTAGCCCAGCGAGTATGTCCAATCCCTGTGTTCGCCATAACATCTTCGTCAACAATATTGCGCAAGTCAGCAATACGGCCTTTTTCTTTGAAAACTTGAACGCCATTATCATTCATAACCGCGATGCCAGCTGAATCATAACCTCTATATTCAAGCTTTTCCAAACCTTTTAATAAAATCTCTTTCGAATCCTGATTTCCAATATATCCAACGATACCACACATAACTTCTTTTCCTCCTAAAATGAAGGGGCAAGAAGCCTTTTCGGGGCAATCTTGCCCCTTATCTCTGTAATTTTTTATAGCTCCAGCGCCAAGCAAGGCGCTTCCGCTTTTCTAATTAGCATTCCCTTCTCTTTGTCCATTCAGTTGCCTAAATGTTTTAAAGAAAGAATTGTCGGTTGTGCTTTCAACCGGGAGGCATCCGCCGATCATTCGATAAACCTCCTCCTCGTCAACTGATCCTTTTCGGTCTGGATCAGTTCAGGCGCTATTAAATGGCAAAATTTTTCCTATCCACCTTTCTTTTTTGAATACTTGAATTTGTATTATGGAATA
Source organism: Bacillus sp. J33 (assembly GCF_000518885.1). Lineage (GTDB taxonomy): Bacteria > Bacillota > Bacilli > Bacillales > Cytobacillaceae > Cytobacillus. The sequence continues at coordinate 3,787 of NZ_JAEL01000149.1, forward strand.
CAAAAACAGGATTATCATACATCATAGCTCCACAATCCGTCAACTAAAAACATAGGTAGCCACTCTGCCGCCATTTGGGTATTTCCTTATTCTGAGGCAGTAAGCTTCCATATATAAAAATATGCATAAGGGAGTTAATGAGTTCCCTTATGCATATCTGTCTGCCTTATTCTTTCAAGCCCATTTCGCTCTCTACAACAGCTGCAATGCGTTCCACATAAGATACGCACAGTTCACTCGTTGGTGCTTCAGCCATTACTCTCACAAGCGGCTCAGTACCGGAAGGACGGACAAGAATCCGGCCATTTCCTTTCATTTCTTCTTCAACCTGTGAAATCACTTCTTTAACCTTTTCATTATCAGTTACGTGATGCTTGTCTGTCACACGGATGTTTACAAGCTTTTGCGGAAACTTTTGCATCTCTTTTGCAAGTTCGGATAATGGCTTCTTCGTTACTTTCATGATATTTACCAGCTGAAGTCCTGTTAGAAGGCCGTCGCCTGTTGTAATGTAATCCAGGAAAATAATATGTCCTGACTGTTCACCTCCGAGGTTATAGCCATTCTTTTTCATTTCTTCAACAACATAACGGTCACCTACTGCAGTCTGAACGCTCTCGATGCCATTAGCTTCAAGTCCTTTGTAGAAGCCAAGGTTGCTCATAACAGTTGATACAACAGTATTATGCTTTAGCCTTCCTTGTTCCTTCATATATTTTCCGCAGATATACATGATCTGGTCACCATCTACGATATCGCCATTTTCATCAATGGCAATCAGGCGGTCGCCGTCTCCATCAAACGCCAAGCCCACATCCGCTTCTTTTTCCTTTACAAATGCAGCAAGTGCTTCTGGATGAGTAGATCCTACCCCTGCATTAATATTTAATCCATTAGGCGAAGCTCCCATCATGGATAAATCTGCATCAAGATCAGCAAATAAGTGCGTAGCCAGCGGAGAAGTGGCGCCATGTGCACAATCCAATGCAATATGTATGCCTGAGAAGTCCTCGTCCACTGTTTGCTTTAAGTACTGCAGATATTTCTGGCCACCTTCAAAATAATCATTCACTTGTCCGAGATTGGCGCCTACTGGCCTAGGGAGCTGATCCTCAGCCATGTCCATTAATTGTTCAATTTCTGCTTCCTGATCATCTGAAAGCTTAAAGCCATCTGGGCCGAAGAATTTAATCCCATTATCCTCAACAGGGTTATGAGATGCAGAAATCATTACTCCAGCTTCAGCACCAAGTGCCTTTGTTAAATAAGCAACCCCAGGAGTGGAAATGACTCCAATACGCATAACTTCTGCGCCAATTGACAATAGCCCTGCTACTAAGGCCCCTTCAAGCATATGGCCGGATATTCGGGTGTCCCGTCCGATTAATACCTTCGGACGGTCATGGTCTTTTGTTAGTACATATCCTCCAAAACGGCCTAGTTTAAAAGCCAGTTCCGGTGTTAATTCACTATTTGCAACTCCACGTACTCCATCTGTACCGAAATATTTTCCCATTTTTCCTGATCGCTCCTTCTTGCTTTTAAAATCATCTATATTAAGTCTCTTCTTTTTGCGTTATGGATACTGATGCTTTTCCAACTGTTGGCTTAGATTCAGCTCCTTCAGGCCCATCAACATTAACGGTTACTTCATGCTCCCCTTCTTCAAGGTTCGTCAAGTCCAAGAACACGTTAAAATCATTGGCATTCAGCCTCTGAACTACACTGCTTTTTCCTGTAACCGTTATGCTTGTCCTTCCGTTAGCCGGAGCTTTTAGTACAGCATCAAATCCATCGGATAACCCAACCAGATTGATTGGGAGATTTGAAAATGTTTTCGTTTCCTTCGTTTCCTTCGTTTCCTTCGTTTCCTCTGTTTCCTGTCCTTGTGTTTCTTCGGCTGGTTCTTGCTGGGCTGGCTCTTCCTCTTCTTCTGCTGCCTCTTCTGTCACACTGACATCTACAGATGCTTTCACTGTCTTCGGATTAACCTCGGTAATGCCATCCGGAATGATTACGGGAAGCGTAAGCACAGTATCTTCTTGGACCCGGCTTACATCCACTTCCACTCTAACACTTTCTGTCTCATTTAAAACATCTTCACTGCCCGCAATGGAAGCCTCTTTGACATCCAGCTCGATAGAATCTATTGCAACTCCGTTTTGCGGATCCCCTTTTCGGACAATTGTGATAGGAACTGTTTTGCTTAACTGCTGGACAGGCACGGTTACTTTAATCACTTGAGGTTCAACAATAACATCAAGTTTATTCATTTCTCGGTCAAGTACCCTAATGGTTGCTTCCTCCGAAATAGTCTCAGTCACTGGGCCCTTTAAATCCAGGGTTGCTTTAACAAAGCTTATTCGATCAATAACTTCTTTGGCTCCAGTGATCATGACGGTATTAGGCTCTGCTATAGCAGCTTCAGCTGAATAGCCATCACCTAAAAGACTTTTATTGAATTCAGCCTCTACTTTAAACTCTTGCGTTACTTTTTCATGAATCGTGACATCTGCATATTGAGGTTCTATTGTAACCTTTAGCTTGTCGGAGATATCCCTGATTTGGAACTCAACTCTTTCAGATCCTACCTCTGCATTCGATAAGTCGACATAGACTTCAAAGTTTCTTAGTGTTTTAGCCTGCTGGAGATGGCTTTTAGGGCCATCTAATGTTACATCAACTGTATCAGGGATGCCTGTGACCACCAGATTTTCTGTATCATAATAGCTTTTCACTGGAACATTCTCGATTACTTCAGTATCCTGCTGTCCGGGAACATTTACATCTTTTAACTCTTTATCGGCATCGTACACAGAATCAAAGAGAAACAGCGCCAATATCAAGGCAACAATTTTCATAAACCAGCGGGTATCGACAAGTCTGTCAATGAGCTTATCCATTCTTTTTTCCCCTCCAGTTCCAACGACCTGAAGAAGTCTGCTTTATTTTATATTGTGTAAGCAATTCATTTGAAAGCATTTCTTTAAAAGCATCGGATTTTAAATCCCGATGCAGTTCACCATTTTTCGTTAATGAAACGCTTCCTGTCTCTTCCGAAACAACGATGGTGATACTGTCGGTTACTTCACTAATTCCTAATGCCGCCCGGTGCCTCGTGCCAAGCTCCTTTGAGATAAAAGGACTTTCGGACAGCGGCAAGTAGCAGGCTGCTGCAGCTACACAATTTTTTTGAATAATGACTGCTCCATCATGAAGCGGCGTGTTTGGAATAAATATATTAATAAGAAGCTCGGATGAGATTTTTGAATCTAGCTGAATGCCCGTTTCAATATAATCGCCCATTCCTGTTTCCCGTTCAACTGATATTAGTGCACCAATCCGGCGTTTAGCCATGTAATCTACTGCTTTTGCAATAGATTCAACCAGTTTCTCCTGATCTTCCTCCTCCTGATTTGCGCTCCGTGAGAAAAACCGCCCTCTCCCCAATTGCTCCAGCGCTCTTCTTAACTCCGGCTGGAAAATGATAATGATGGCTAAGAATCCCCATAAAAGTACTTGTTCCATCATCCAACCTAACGTTTGCAGGTGGAACTTGTCGCTTGCTACTTTAACAAGGATAATGACAAAAATCCCTTTTAGCAATTGGACAGCCTTCGTTCCTTTGACAATCATTATAAGTCTATAGATGACGTACCAAACAAGGAGAATGTCTATTGTATTAGCCAACAATTTCAAAATAGAGAAATCTGCAAACGACATTGTCCTTCCTCCAAATATATATTTCAAAAGCAAATTGCTTAAAGTTCAAAATATCACATTTATATGTAACTTTCATATTATATCATATTTAAAACCATTTCCAATTTCGAGACAACGCATAAAAGCTGGAAAATGAAATTTTGATGATATATTAAGAATCCCTGCTCTAAAAAGGCAGGGATTCATTTCTTTTTCTTTAATTTTCTTTCTCCGAATCATCTGCATCAAAGACATTGACAATATCTTTTGATGCCTTTTTAATATGGTACCAGATCCATTCAAAAATAGCATTTACTTCTTCAATTTCTCCTGTTACTTTTCCTGCGGAAGCCATGTATTGTTCTCCATTGATGACCGTAGCATTTCCATCTATTTTACCCTGAATTTCCAAGTTCCCATTTTTCACAACCACATCGCCTTTGACAACTTCACCTTCCGGCACAATAACCTTGTCATTTTGCACTACAAGATTTGGCTGTTTAGAAACCGACAACTGGTGGTCCTGATCCCAGGAGGAAACCAGGCTGCCCATCATCAAGACGAGAAAAAGAGATGCTGCAGTTAAAAGCGGACGCTGCCTGAACCATCGCTGAACACCCACTTTGCGTTTTTCCTTTGGAAGCTTCGCCATCACATTTGCTGTGAAATTATCTGGCGCCTGTATATGAGAAGTGCTTTGGACTAAAGCTATTGTCCTTTTCAATTCATGGAAATGATTTTGGCAATCTTCACAGTTTTGCAGATGTTCCCTTAATTCCTTTTCATGTTCGGCTGAGATCTCTTCATCTAAATACTCATGCATATAAAGAATAATTTCTGCTGGACATTTCAAAGTTCTCACCCTCTTTATTAAACATATCGTAATTGATTTCTAAGTGCTTCCCTGCCCCGGTGGATCCGGGTTTTTACCGTTCCCAAGGGAAGATCCAGCGTTTCACTGATCTCGTTTAACGATAACTCTTCAATGTACTTCAGTACGATAACTGAACGGTATTTTTCCGGAAGCTTGGATATCTCCCTCTGTATCGTTTCCTGCAGTTCCAGGCTTACCACATCTTCTTCTGGCAGCCTTGTATCTGAAGCAATTTGAGAATACATATTCAGGCCATCTGTTCCGGCTACCTCTGCGTCCAAGTAATAATCCGGTTTTTTCTTCCTGATCCTGTCTATGCAAAGATTAGTGGCAATTCGATATAGCCAAGTGGAGAATTTCAACTCAATATTAAAGCTGCTGATGTTCACATATGCCCTTAAAAAAGCTTCCTGAGCAATATCCTCCGCTTCATGCCTGTTTCCCAGCATCCTGTAACAAATCTGAAAAACCTTGTCTTTATATATTTCAACTACTTCAGCATAGGCATCCTGGTCGCCTTTTAATACTTGTTTAATTCTTTTCTTTACGACTGTCTCCATTTTTTTACCTCCGCTCCACTGCGGCTAATCGATATTACGAATCGATAGCGGAAAAGGTTTCATTTTTTTATAAAAAAACATTCAATTTCTATATTAACAAATTTTTACTTCTTCTGGTTAAAAAAATGTAATCAGGGGTATAAAAGTACTAAAATTACAAAAAGGGGTGGTTACGGTGTGTGCTAAAGAATTGTTAAGAGCTATTGAGGAATGCCGATCAGAAATGGTCCAGCTTGCATCTGCTACTTCTTATACAAATCACCGTGTAGTAAAAGCCAGCAGCAAACTTGACCAGCTTCTAAATAAATACTATACACTAGCAGCAAAAAAACGAGCAGAACTCGAATAAATCGGTTCTGCTCGTTCTTTTAGTTTTTGGCTGTGTTAAAGCTTATTGTTGATTTTAGCACCTGTTGATTGGAGCGGAAGGCACTAATCCCGCGAAAATGCTAACGCATTTTCTTACGGCGCGGTGTTCATTCGAGGAAGCTTATTCAATGTCCTGCGGGAGAAGCGTGTCAGCGGGAGACCCCGCAGGTGCGAATGCACCGAGGAGCGTCGGACCGCCCGCTGAAAGCTTGAGTGCCTCGTGCTGAAATCAACAGGCAAATTTAACAGAGCCTAGTTTTTAAAGAAGTTTTTCTCCAAACAATGAACCCATAAGAGCTACAGCTACTGTGGCCGTTTTATTTTTATCATCCAAAATCGGATTAACTTCTACAAATTCTGCCGAGGTTATAATTTGTGACTCGGCAAGCATTTCCATTGCCAG
>NZ_JAEL01000150.1 GCF_000518885.1 Bacillus sp. J33
GCTTTTCTCCATCAAGATTAGCTGAACTTATCGGGCTTTTACGGGCAGTTGGGCTGCTACACAGCTTTATCCATTATGCTTTTAAAAGTTGATGATATTTTAGCCCGAGTTGATGATATATAAAGAAAGTTACTGATATATTCGCTAAGTTGACGATAAAAATACGGAAGTTGATGATATTCCTATTTTCAGTTGAATATTAAGCTGTAAATCCACCTCAGGATTGCTTTTTCTGTACTTTTTTTCAGCCATTATGCAAAAAAACACCCCCATTTATTCAAAATAGGGGTGGTTTTTTCTAAAAACGCTTAATTTGCAACGATATTTACCAGTTTTCCTGGTACTGCAATGACTTTGCGAATCGTTTTGCCGTCGATTTGCTCTTTTACTTTGTCATCACCCATTGCGATTTGCTCCAATAGGTCCTTTTTGGCATCTGCAGGAACCATAAGCTTTGCTTTTACCTTGCCGTTGATTTGGATAACGATTTCCACTTCGTCATCAACCATTTTTGCTTCATCGTATGCAGGCCATGCCTCATAAGCAATGGTTTCACTGTGGCCAAGCTTTGACCAAAGTTCTTCAGATATGTGAGGAGCAATCGGCGAAAGCAGTTTTACGAAGCCTTCGACAAAGCTCTTCGGAAGCACATCCGCTTTATACGCTTCATTGATAAATACCATCATTTGCGAAATCGCCGTATTAAAGCGCAAGCCCTCGTAATCCTCAGTTACCTTCTTAACCGTTTGGTGGTAAACCTTCTCAATGCTGCCGCCTTCTTCAGTATCCTGGATTTTCGGACTTAATTCTCCTGTTTCTTCAACAAATAAGCGCCAGATGCGGTCAAGGAATCTTCTTGATCCATCCAAACCATTTGTAGACCATGCAATGGAGGCTTCAAGAGGTCCCATGAACATTTCATATAGGCGAAGTGTATCTGCTCCGTGGCTGGATACAATCTCATCCGGATTGACTACATTGCCTTTTGATTTACTCATCTTCTCATTATTTTCACCAAGAATCATGCCCTGATTAAATAGCTTTTGGAACGGCTCCTTCGTATGGACTACGCCCACATCATAAAGGACCTTATGCCAGAAGCGGGCATATAGAAGGTGAAGCACCGCATGCTCTGCTCCACCGATATAGATATCGACTGGAAGCCATTCTTTCAATTTTTCAGGATCAGCAAGGGCTTCACTGTTTTTAGGATCGATATAGCGAAGGTAATACCAGCAGCTTCCTGCCCATTGCGGCATGGTGTTTGTTTCCCTGCGGCCTTTTTTTCCTGTTTCGGGATCAACCACATTTACCCACTCATCGATGTTGGCTAATGGTGACTCGCCTGTACCGGACGGCTTGATTTCTGTTGTTTTCGGAAGCACCAATGGAAGCTGATCTTCCGGAACAGCTGTCATAGTACCGTCTTCCCAATGGATTACAGGAATCGGCTCTCCCCAGTAGCGCTGGCGGCTGAACAGCCAATCACGAAGGCGGTAAGTAACCTTTTTCGTACCGATGCCTTTTTCTTCGAGCCATGCGATGATTTTTTCGATAGCCTCTTCTTTGTTTAAGCCGTTAAGGAAATCCGAATTAACATGCTCTCCGTCTCCAGTATAGGCTTCCTTTTCTACATCTCCGCCAGCAACTACCTCTTTAATTGGAAGGTCAAATTGCTTGGCGAACTCATAGTCACGCTCATCATGAGCCGGTACAGCCATAATGGCGCCTGTACCATAGCTTGCAAGAACATAGTCGGCAATCCAGATTGGCATCTTTTCACCATTAACGGGATTGCTGGCATAAGCGCCTGTAAAGACACCTGTTTTTTCTTTAGCCAAATCGGTACGCTCAAGGTCACTCTTGTTCTTTACCTTCTCAATATACGCCTGAACGGCTTCACGCTGCTCATCAGTTGTAATTTGGTCAACAAGTGCGTGTTCCGGAGCAAGAACAGCATATGTGGCACCGAACAGTGTGTCAGGGCGTGTTGTGAAAACTGTAAATGTGCCGTCATGACCTTCAATACTGAAGGTCACCTCTGCACCTTCAGAGCGGCCAATCCAGTTTCGCTGCATATCTTTAAGGCTTTCCGGCCAATCCAATAAATCAAGATCCTCAAGCAGGCGGTCCGCATAAGCGGTAATTTTTAGCATCCACTGTCTCATTGGACGGCGCTCTACCGGATGGCCGCCTCGCTCACTTTTGCCATCGATAACCTCTTCATTTGCAAGAACGGTTCCCAATGCCGGGCACCAGTTAACCGCAACTTCATCAATGTAAGCCAGCCCTTTTTCATAAAGCTTTAAGAAAATCCATTGTGTCCACTTATAATATTCAGGATCTGTTGTATTGATTTCACGATCCCAGTCATATGAAAAACCTAGAGATTTGATCTGGCGGCGGAACGTATTTATATTTTGCTCCGTAAATTCTGCCGGATCATTTCCAGTATCAAGCGCATACTGTTCCGCAGGCAAACCAAATGCATCCCAGCCCATTGGATGAAGTACATTATAGCCCTGCATGCGCTTCATGCGGGAAAGAATATCTGTTGCCGTATATCCCTCCGGATGGCCAACATGAAGGCCGGCACCTGACGGATAAGGGAACATATCAAGCGCATAAAACTTGCGCTTTCCTTTATCTTCAGTTGTTTTAAATGTTTTATTTTCTTCCCAGTAGTGCTGCCACTTTTTTTCAATCTCTTGGTGATTGAAACTCATCTTTGTTTCCTCCTATTATTGAAAATAAAATGAAAGGCTCTTTTCTCATAAATTGGTCCTTTAAACCTGCCCGTTGCTTTTCAGCACGGGGCACTCAAGCTTTACCGCGGGGAAGAATGGGAGCTCCTCGGCTTCGCCTATAGGGTCTTCCACTTCCCTTACTTCCCGCTGGAGTCAAGTGCCATCCGCTGAAGTCAACTCAGTTGGTTAAAACTTAGTTGAAAAGCAATAAACTTAAAGAAAACAGGCAAATAAAAAAACCTCTCATCCCCAAAAAGGGACGAGAGGATTATGTATAAATCTCCCGCGGTACCACCCACATTAGTGACAATGTCACTCGCTTCATTCATCCTTAACGCGGAATACGGCAAGCATTACTGCTACTTCACACTTGCTGCTCAAAGGCGAGTTCATGATGTGCCCGGATGACTTGCACCGTCCGTCAACTCTCTAAAATCGGGCTAAAGGCACCATTACTACTCCTTATCAAAGCATTTCATTATAATAATATGACTATTGTAATAAATTTACCGCCAGGATGCAAGTAGGCTTATCCTGACAGGAAATTTAATATCCAGGATATGCAGCGTTCTTTAATTATGTGCATAAAATTGCCTAAACTTCATAAAAATTGTCTGCCATCCCAGGTCAGCGGGATGCGGGTGGCAAATAGCAGTTTAACCAAAGCTATTAAATAAACAGTACCGCCAACAGCTATCAGCCAATATCAGTATCACCAATAAATCCATGTTTTAAGCAAATTTTATTGAAAAAGAGGGCACTGCTGCCCTTTTATCACTGCACTGTATATCCCCCATCAATAACTGCGGCCTGGCCCGTAATTCCTTTAGCCCCTTCACCAGCCAAAAAGATTGCATAGTCTGCGATTTCTTCTACAGCTAAAAGCCTTTTTTGCGGAACTAATGGATAAATGACTTCTTCAAGCGCTTTTTCAAGCGGTACATTTCGTGTTTTTGCAAGATCATTCAACTGATTTCTTACAAGCGGAGTATCTACATACCCCGGGCATATTGCATTTACAGTTATGCCCTCTTCAGCTGCCTCCAGTGCAGCGACTTTCGTAAGGCCAATAACTCCATGCTTTGCACTGTTATAAGCAGCTTTACCCGCAAAACCCACCAATCCATTGATGGAAGCCATGTTTATAATGCGTCCGGATTTTTGTTTTTTCATAATCGGCATGGCATGCTTGATTGCAATGAATGGAGCCGTAAGCATGACTTTAATAAGAAACTCAAACTTTTCAGTCGGAAAATCTTCAATAAAGGAAACATGCTGCAGCCCTGCATTATTGATCAGTACATCCAGCGCACCAAAATGGCTGGCTGTTTTCTGAATGGCCTCTTTAATTTCAGATTCCGATGTCACATCGCATTTAAGGCCTATCGCTTCAAATCCTTCACTCTGCAAATCACCTGCTGCTTTTTTTACCGCATCCTCCTGTATATCAGTCAGAACAATCCTGGCGCCGTTTTCAGCAAATCTTTTTCCAATTTCATAGCCAATGCCCTGGGCAGCACCTGTTATAAAAACTACTTTATTTTGTACCATGATTGTCTCCTTTCAAAAACAAAGCCGAGGCCCGCAAAAGTGAGCCTCTGCCGAAATTAAATTCCAAGTCCGAGAGAGAACAGGACAATAGCCAGTGCAAGTCCGATAAGTGGAACAATTACCGTAACCGCTGCTACAGCACCATATGCAGCCTGGTGTGTCTCTCCGCAGATTGCCCTTACAGTGGTAACAACATAGCCATTATGCGGCAAGGAATCCAGTGCACCTGATGAGATGGCCACTGTTCTGTGAAGGGCTTCCGTATTGACACCCATATCCATATAATGCGGGGCCAAGATCGGCAATGCAATTGCCTGCCCGCCTGAGGCTGAACCAGTCATACCTGCGATCACACTGACAGCAATAGCTCCGCCAATCAAAGGGCTTCCAGGGATGCTGGTCATCATATCTACTGCAGTTTCAAAAGCAGGCACTGCCTTGGCCACACCGCCAAAACCAACTACTGCTGCTGTATTGCCGATTGCGATTAACGCACCAAGAGTTCCATCAGACACTGCATTCCAGAAGTTCGTAAAGTATTTGCGATTTAATAAATAAGTAGCAATCACTCCGCCTAATAATGCAAGAATAAGTGCAGATTGTTTAAGAGAATCATGGAATACAAATGAGATAATTAATACGACAATTAAAGGCACGACCCCCATGAATGGATGAGGCAAATCCTTGTTTTCAGTGATTGGATCCTGTTTGCGTGATTCGAACGTTTCCCCTTTGTTAACAGCCTTCGTAATCATGCGTTTCAGCCACCAGTAGCCGAAAATCATCATAAACACAGCAACGATTAAACTGACTTCCCAGCCTGCATATGGAGTGGTTCCAAGGTATTCAATCGGAATCCAGTTTTGAATTTCAGGTGAACCTGCAGATGTCATCGTGAAAGTAACCGAACCAAACGCAAGTGCTGCCGGGATAAACCTTCTTGGAAGATTTGCCTGCTTAAATAAACTCAATGCCATTGGATATACAGAAAAGGCAACGACAAACAGGCTGACGCCTCCGTAAGTTAAAATGGCACAGGAAGCAACTATGGCTAGGACCGCATATTTCATTCCCAATTTATCAACAACCATTTTGGATACACTGTCGGCCGCACCGCTATCCTCCATTACTTTTCCAAAAATGGCTCCTAACAAGAACATTAAATACCATGAGGTGACAAAACCTGAAAAGCCGGACATATAGTTTGCCACCAGATTGGCCTCTCCTTCTCCAGCCAGCTGCGGAAATAGCGGCATACCGCTGAATACAGCAACAAACAGTGCAGACAATGGCCCTACAACTAATAGGTTCATTCCCCGCATCGTTAAGAAAATCAGCAGGGATAGCCCGCCTATTAAACCAATCATACTTAACATTGCATTTCCCCCTTTAATTTAAAAATGGCAATTAACTATTTGCCCCCCCTTGTAACCGTTTGCAAAAATAAGCAGAATCGCCTATTTGCTAATTTATTTTGCAAGAAATGTGCCAACATGAACATCTATGAGGATAAAGGGATGGTGAACAATCTTTAAATCTTTTTTCCGGAATTCTGGAATAGGGAGATGGCAAGTCCGTTCAAATACTAGATTTGTTTTCAGATTATTCCGTCTAAAATTAGGATATATAAAAATAAAATTACTAGAATAAAAACAGTCCAGAAACCTGGACTGTTTTCCGGATTTCTGGACTGTAAAATAGTCTATACGATTCCATGCTTTTTTAGCTTTTCATACATGGAAGATTTGCTGATGCCAAGTGCCCTCGCCGCTTCTAAACGGTCATTATTATATTTGCTTAAACTCTGTGTAAGAATCCGTTTTTCTGTTTCTTCAAGAATGTCTTTCAAATTCTTCTTTCCAACAGGATAGACAGCCGAGTCTTTCATGTAATCTGGCAGTGATTCCATGGAAATAGTCTCATTGCCTGTTAGATGGATGGATGCCTCAATTACATTTTCCAGCTCTCTGATATTCCCGGGCCAGCTATATTGATGAAATTTTTCAATCACATCATGATTAATCGCACTTATACGCTTGCCTGACTTTTTCGTAATTTTTTCTATAAAATAATCGATTAAAAGAGGCAAATCCTCCATCCGCTCTCGCAGCGGGGGCACCATGAACGGCACGACATTGATTCGATAAAATAAATCTTCCCTGAAGCGTTTTTCCTCCATCATCTTTTCAAGCGGCCTGTTGGTTGCAGCAATAATTCTGACATCTACTTTAATCGACGATGTCGACCCAACGCTTTCGATTTCCCCCTCCTGCAGGGCCCGGAGCAGCTTTACCTGCATATTTAACGGCATATCGCCAATCTCATCCAAAAATAAGGTGCCGCCATCAGCAAGCTGAAATTTTCCTTTTTTGCCGCCCTTCTTCGCGCCTGTAAAAGCCCCTTCCTCGTAGCCAAACAGTTCAGACTCCAGCAAATGATCCGGAATGGCAGCACAGTTTATTTTGACAAATGGCTGATGGCTCCTATTGCTGAGCTGATGTATGCTGTGAGCGAATAATTCCTTCCCGGTCCCGCTTTCCCCGCGGATCAGAATGGAAATATCACTGGCTGCCACCATCTTTACTTTTTCTTTAAGACTTTTAATTTGACTTGAATTTCCCAATATATCATTCAGGCTGTATTTTACGCTGCGGTCAATTTCCTGGATATAGCTCTGGATTTTTGTCAGCATGCTTTTCACATGGCTGTTCATCTGCATCCATTCCTTTGTATCCCTGAAGAACACTGTCCCAAACGCGCCAATTACTTCTCCTTCGGAAAATATGGGAATACGGTTTGCAATCATATAATTGCCTTTTATATATTGCAGATCCGCAATTTCTTCCTTTCCAGTCTCAGCAACAATATGCATTCGTGAATTTTCAATAACCTGCGAGACATGCATTCCGAGAACCTGTTCCCTCTCAACTTCAAGGAAATCGCAATAATTTTTATTAATATAAATAATGGTCCCTTTCTTATCTACAACCACAAGCCATCCGAAAGCGTTTTCGACAATGGTTTCAACAATTTGAATTGGCAAATCAAATAATGCACTTTTCATTCTATTTCTCCTCGTTTTGTACAAGCATGGTTATTTCTATTTTATCATATTTTTCTGACAATAATTTTAGAATTAAAGGTATTCTTCCCGCCCTTATTGCCCATACCATTATTAACCGAAAGCTTGGGAGGTGTACCAAATGAAAGGCATTTATTTGATTAATCCACACTGGCAAACTCGGAACTTATCCAAAGAGGAATGTGTTCAATTACAAAAACAGGCTTTGGAAACATATATCAGTGAACAAAACATTTTTACTGTAAAGCTGAATCAATGGCAGCTTAATGATTATTACACGATTCCGCATGCTCTGCTATATGACTTAAAACAGCAGAAAACCGATCTGGATATCCTTTTGCTTTATTCGGAAGAAGTGCTAAAGGACTTTATTGATTCTTATCCAGCAAGATGGCTTATTTTAAAAAGCTTTTTCAAAGAGGTGGTTTTCGCCGGCAAGCAAAAAGAAGAGTATTTGGAAGGCGCAGGCTAAGTCCGTGGAGCTGGACCGATAAATTCGGCTGAATCGCTGATAAAACTTTTTGATCATTCCATATAAACAGAAAAACCTGCAGCTGCAGGTTTTTCTTATGAAGCTTGCGCCAACTCTTTGGACTCTTTAATTTTCCGGTCATAAACAAGTGTTGTCAGGATAGCTAAAACAAATAAGAGCATTAAAACGGCAAACAGCATGGAAATTCCAAAGAGATCAACCAAAATTCCGCCCAATAATGGTCCGATCATACGGCCTCCAGTTGCCGTGCTGTTAACAATCCCCTGATAAAAACCTTCTCGCCCTTTGGGAGCTAGCTGATTGGCAATTGTCGGCACTGCTGGCCATATTAGCATTTCGCCAATCGTAAGAATAATCATTGCCGTGATAAATGCCGAAAATTGTTCGGCGATTGCGGCAACCGCAAACGATACAATAAAAATAATCATACCGGCAACCATTTGGGTTTTCAGCGTTTTAAACCATTTTACCGCCACGCTTATAAAAGGCTGACCCAAAACAATTAATGCTCCGTTAATTGTCCACAGCAAGCTGTATTGTTTTAGAGAGATATTCAGCTCCTGTGTGTATGCAGCGATAGTGGATTGCCACTGGACATATCCAACCCAGCATAGCAAATATCCAATACATAGAACAAGCAGAGCGTATAGCTTAGCATGGTTTTTCACCATGCGGTTTTCTTTGAGAATGGATGGCTGCTGGCCAGAGAACGTATTAATTCCCCGGTATCCAAATACAGCAATCAGCAGAAAAACAATATACATAAGGGTGTTAGCCAGGAAAATAAGCTGAAAAGAATAGGATGCAACAAGGCCGCCAAGAGCAGCACCAATGGCAACCCCTGCATTTTGGGCTACATAGATGGCATTGAATGCCTTTCGCCCGCCTTCCTTCCAAACAGATCCGGCCATCGCAAACATCGATGGGAAAACAATTCCCGAACCGAATCCAACGATAGTTAAAAACACCACATAAGCAGGCCAGCCATGCCAGACAGTCAAACCAAGCAGTGCCATGACAGTAATCCCTATGCCCAGAAGAATGGACCGGTAGCCGCCTGCTTTATCAAAGAGGCTTCCGCCAAACAGATTGCCTGCTACACTTGCAGCAGAATTCAGCATCAGGACAAGGCCGGCCACAGACAAGGACTTTCCTAAATGTTCGTGAATGTAGATCGTGTTTAATGGCCACAAAAAAGAAGAGCCGGTTACATTCACTGCCATACCAATAATTAATAGCCATAAGGTACGCGGCATGTAAAAACGCCCCTTTACATAATTTTTATTACAGCCTGCAGACGTTCGCCCGCGGCACCTATATTTCGAAATCCAAAATAATTTTAGTTGTTTTTTCCTGTCCTTGCAATAAGTTTTTATTCGATTATTATAGACAGAATAATCCCTCTTTTCAGTTCATATTTAAACCCCGACGCATTTGATATGCTCCCCTTTAGGTAGACAGATTAAAAATAAAAATCTGGCTGCTTATGGGGGAGTATTTATTATGTCTAAAAGATCTTACTCTGCAGAAGAGAAATACGAGATATTAAAGGAATTAGACGAGCATTATTCAACATATGAACTTGAGTCAAAATATAACGTGCACCCTTCAACGATTTTGGAGTGGAAACACAAGTATGATAAGTGTGGTTTTGAAGGTCTAAAAGAGTCTTCCACTTGGAAAAAGTATTCCAAGGAATTGAAGCTAGCTGCCATTAGAGATTGTCAGTCTGGGGAGTATTCTATACGTGAGGTTGCTAG
>NZ_JAEL01000151.1 GCF_000518885.1 Bacillus sp. J33
TCAGACAAAACCGGCTTTCCAAATCTGGAAAGATACTATATAAATTCAGAAAAGAAAAAGTGGAGCGAAGCTTCGCAGACTCAAAAGAGCTGCATGGGCTTCGCTATTGCCGGTTACGGGGACTACACAATGCAAGCGAGCAGGTGCTTCTCACCGCAGCTTGCCAGAATATGAAAAAGATCGCCATGCACCTGGCAAAGCTAGGATAGGTGCATGGCGATCNTTTTTTAAACCAGAAAAGCTAATCTTCCTTTGGTATATTTCTTTTTAAGAAAAACTTTGTTGAGAAAAAATACCCCTTTCTCAACAAGCTGAGAGTTCGGAATGAGACTATTCCGAACTCTTTTTGTCTACAAACTGAGAGCCTGCAGAAATGCAGGCTCTTTTATATATGAGCTCTCATAAAAGAGGGGGTATTATGGGAGCGCAATCACGAGTTTAGTTTACTTAACAAAATGTTTTTCAATATCATCCAGAAGCAGATTTGCTGCAATGACGCCGCCGGCTGTATTCCAGATGGTATCGTCGACTTTATGAACATTGCCTTCCTGGGCAACTTTCAGGTTTTTGAATAACGGATCTTCAATCCATTCTTTTTCAAGCTGGCTCGCTTCTCCATCTCCAGTTTCATAAGTGAAGTAGAAGAGTACATCTCCATCCATAGCTGGAATGCGTTCCTTTGTCGCATTTTTCTCGGCAAAATCATCTACATTCTGGCTTTCAGGTCGTGCAAAGCCAATTTGGTCAAGAATGACGCCAGAGAAAGTATCTTTATGGTAGATGCGGACATCACCAGCCATAAAGCGGACAATGGATACTTCCTGATTCAGTTTGTCGCCAAGGCTAGTTTTAAGTTCTTCGATGCGTTTGTCATAGTCAGCAATGACTTTGCTGCCTTCTTCTTCTTTATTAATTGCTTTTGAATAAAGCTTAAAGTTTTCCTTCCAGTCTCCGCGCAGAGTTTCAGCGAAAATGGTAGGGGCAATATCACTTAATTGATCATAGATTTTTTCCTGGCGCATCTTGTTTCCGATAATAAGGTCCGGCTGAAGCGCTGCAATGGCTTCAACATTTACTTCACTTTCTGTTCCTACAACCTGTACATCCTTCATATCGTCAGCAATGTGCTCGTACCAAGGGTCGCCTGTCCAGGACTGAACAGCTCCCACTGGTGTTACGCCCATTGAGAGAAGGGCTTCAGTACCTTCATTTGTAAGAATCACAACTTTTTCAGGTGTTTTTTCCAGTGTAGTTGAGCCCATTGCATGTTCAACTGTATAGCTTGTATCTTCTGTTTTGTTTCCTTCATTTTCTTTTTCAGCTGTCTGATCTTCCTCGTTGTTATTCCCGCAGGCTGCCAGGAACAAGATCGTCAAAACCGAAAACAAGGCAAGTAAAGATTTTACTTTCATAAGTGCTTTCCTCCATTATGTAGTGTTAATGATAATCATTTTCATTTGACAACTTTATATTAAATCGGATTTGGATAAATGTCAACGGGTAAATGAAAATGATTTTCAATTATTTTTGCAGTTTTAGTGACACCTTAAGGAAGATACCCTGCCAGATTAGCTAAAATATTTTTTAAAAGGCAGTTTTCGCAAACTATGCTGCTTTATAAAAAGTAGTGAGAAAGGTTGATTTCCGCTCCAGGATGCTCAGCGAACTGCGGGGCGGGCGGTGAGCATCCTCGGCACGCAGCGCCTGTGGGATCTCACCTGTCCCACTCCTCCTGCAGGACATTGAATAAGCTTCCCCGAATCCACACCGCGTCGTAAGAAAATGCGGATGCATTTTCGAGGATCTCGCACCTTACGCTCCAATCAACCAACCTTATTTATCATCAGTTATTATTCAACGGACCTTTTCAAAAACAACAACCTTTTAGAAAAGAGAATTTTTAAATTACCAGTGAAAATGATTTTCAAACTCATTGACAGCCTTTCACCTGTACAATAGACTGAAATTAAATATGAACCCTAATTAAATAAAAGCAAGAAAGGTTTTCACTATGCTATTAAAAACAAATTCCATGAGGTGGGCAGGGCTTGTAATGGCTATGCTCCTGCTATTAGTTTTAATGTCTTTAAGTATTGTATACGGGTATACGGATACAACCTGGAAGATAGCTATTGATGCGTTTACAGAATTTGATGGATCCAACGAACATATTATTATACAATCTGTCCGCCTTCCAAGGGCATTGATTGCTGCAGCAGTGGGGGCAAGTCTGGCTATAGCCGGGGTACTGCTTCAGACTTTGACTAAGAATCCTCTCGCAGCTCCCGAAATCTTTGGGATAAACGCTGGTGCAGGCTTTGCTGTCGTAATAGCTGTATCTTTGCTATCCATAAGCAATCTTCAATTTTTCACTTGGATTTCCTTTATAGGAGCGGCTGTTTCATTTATTCTTGTATACATTATCGGCTCAATCGGCAGGGAAGGTTTAACTCCGATGAAACTTACACTTGCCGGTGCAGCAATGAGTGCTATGTTTGCATCCATGACACAAGGTTTTTTAGTCTTAAATGAAACAGCTCTCGAGCAGGTGCTTTTCTGGCTTGCAGGCTCTGTGTCGGGCCGGAAGCTTGAAACCTTAACTGCTGTTCTCCCATATTTCATTGCCGGCTGGATTTTCTCCTTGTTGATTGCCGGAAAGATGAATGTACTTTCCATGGGGGAAGATGTAGCAAAAGGACTTGGGTTAAAAACCGGCATGCTGAAGCTGGGGGCTGGCATCATTGTTGTACTTCTATCAGGAGGGGCAGTAGCTGTTGCAGGTCCGATCGGTTTCCTTGGCATTGTCATTCCTCATGTCACCCGTGCAGTTGTGGGAATAGACCATCGCTGGGTTATTCCTTTTGCTGGTCTGTTTGGCGGAATGCTCCTTTTGGCTGCTGATATCGCCGCAAGGTATATTATTATGCCGCAGGAAGTTCCTGTTGGGGTAATGACAGCTGTAATTGGAACTCCTTTCTTTGTGTACATTGCCAGAAGGGGGTTCAATAAATAATGAAAAAATACTATAATCTGCGTCTTTTTGGCGAAAAAATTTCTTTTTTAATCGACCGCAGGGGGCTTTGGATTTTTCTTGGCTTAATGGCTGCTGCGGCTGGAGTTTTTGTTATTAGTACCGGAACGGGGGATATGAAAATCAGTCCCCTTAAAGTAGTGCAGGTCTTTTTTGGCGGAGGTACGGATATGGAGAGGCTTGTTATTCAGTCCTTCAGGCTTCCAAGAATTATCGTAGCTCTAATGGTAGGCATCTCACTTGCTGTTGCAGGGGGCATATTGCAGGGAATGATTCGGAACCCGCTTGCATCGCCTGACATTATCGGGATCACGGGAGGCGCCTCTGTAGCCGTTGTTGGTTTTCTTGCTTTTTTTAGTGATGAAAGCAATGCATTGACCGTAAGTATTCATTGGCTGCCCCTTGCCGCATTTGTGGGTGCAGCGATTGTAGCATTTCTAGTATATTTCTTAGCCTATAAAGATGGAGTATCCCCGATCCGGCTTGTGTTGATCGGGATTGGAATTGCAAGCTTAATGAAGGCATTGACTACTTTAATGATGGTATTTGGCCCTATTTACCAGGCAAGCCAGGCAAATATTTGGATTACAGGCACAGTCTATGGGTCCAGCTGGGGAAATGTCGCCATTTTAATACCATGGACGATTATCCTGCTGGTTCTGGCATTTATTTTAGCAAGGAATGTTAATATACAAGAACTGGGTGATGACATCGCAACAGGCGTTGGCAGCACTGTTCAAAGATATCGGTTTCTGCTTCTGATGGTGAGCACTGGGCTTATAGGCGGAGCTGTTGCATTCGCAGGCGGGATTGGCTTCGTTGGATTAATGGCACCGCATATGGCGCGAAGGCTGGTAGGTTCTGCTTTCGGTGCTCTGCTGCCGGCTTCAGCTCTGATTGGAGGAATCCTTGTTATGGCAGCAGATCTGATCGGAAGGACATTATTTTCTCCGCTTGAAATCCCTGCCGGTGTCTTTACAGCCAGCATTGGTGCACCATACTTTATTTATTTGCTTTTTAAAACCAGGAACTCATAAGCAAAAAGCATGAACCTCGTAATGATCATGTAACTGGGTAAACTATAGATATGGATATTTAAGAAAAGGAGAGGGCAGACATGTCAACAGGGCAAGCGATCGCAACGCAAGATTTAACACTGTCATATGGAGATACTATTATTATTAATGAGCTTAACTTGGAAATCCCTAAAGGGGAAATTACGGTTTTTATAGGTGGAAATGGCTGCGGAAAATCTACTTTGCTCAGATCCATTGCCCGGCTGCTGAAGCCAAAGTCAGGTGCTGTGCTGCTGGAAGGGGAAGCTATTGCCCGTCTTTCAACTAAAGATGTCGCGAGGAAAATGGCTATTTTGCCTCAATCCCCGGCAGCACCGGAAGGCCTGACAGTGCTCCAGCTTGTAAAACAAGGACGGTATCCATACCAGACATGGCTAAAGCAATGGTCAACGGAAGATGAGCTAAAAGTCAGAAATGCCCTGAAAGCAACCGGCATGGAAGAATTAAGAGATCGGACTGTAGATTCCTTATCGGGAGGCCAGCGCCAGAGAGCTTGGATTGCCATGACGCTGGCCCAGGATACAGATACCATTTTACTGGATGAGCCTACGACTTATTTGGATATGACCCACCAAATAGAAATTCTTGATCTGTTATTTGAATTAAATGAGAAAGAGCAGCGCACAATTGTCATGGTCCTTCATGACCTTAATCTTGCCTGCCGGTATGCCCATAATATTGTCGCTATAAAGGATCAAAGAGTCTTTGCACAGGGCAAGCCGGAACATGTTATTAATTGCGGATTGGTGAAAAATGTATTCAATATGAACTGTGAAGTCACAATTGATCCATTATTCGGGACCCCGCTTTGCATTCCTTACGGTAAAGGAAGGTGCATTCTAAAAGGAGAAGGGATTCCTGTATGATGAATCTGACTGAAAAGCAGGCAGAAGCACTTAAGGCATTCAGGCTCGCCGCAGATCATGAATGCTCTCCGCTGTCTATTGAAGTGAGTGATTTGCTGGACCCGAGGAATGTAGGCGGGTATTTGGATAAAGTTAAACAGCAGATTGGGGCAAAAGATGAAAAAACAGCAGCTTCCATTTTGGTTAAAAGGTATGCATTTCTGCCTGTGATTTATTTATATAGCATGACTGCGTGGGATACGAAACTTGACATATCCTTTGAAAATCTCTTCTTTGAAAGTATAGATAAGAATGGGGTCTGGCTTCCGGGCTTTCGGTTTAATAAACTTTTAGGAGAAGGTGCCGGGGAAAATAGGGATCAATGGCGGGAAAAGGCTGTTCGCACATTATTCAGTGATCATGTGTTTCCAATCTTGGACTGTATTGCAAAAGAAGCAAAAATCTCCAAGCTTATACTTTGGGAAAATATTGCGATTTACGTTTTCTGGCTTTATGAAAAAATCTTGCTGGAGGATCCATTATTGGCAGAAAAGGCAGCAGAAGACTTTCATTTTATAATAGAAGAAGCCTCAGGAAACCTTTTTGGCGGATATAATGCAAACCCGCTAAAACGCTATCATAATGAAAAAATCTTCGTGGAAAGTACCGGGAAGCTGATCAGACCCAGAAAAACATGCTGCTTTTCTTATTTGACAAACAGCGGAAAACGGTGCGGCTCCTGTCCTCAGGTATGTAAAATCGTATAAAAAGGAGGAATTGGGATGAATGACAAATTGAAAGATCAGCTCGACGGCCTGCTGGAAAAATACACAGAACTCCTCATTGGCGAGAGCAATCCGGAATTGAAGGAAAAAGTGGAAGCCTGGGCGCTGTACTCTTTTATCGCCAAGTCCATGCCCCCGCTTGCGAAACATTGGAATGATACATATCCGGAGGCTAAAGAAGAAATGAAAGCTCTTATTGCTGAAATTAAGGCGATGAATGAAGAAATAAGGAGCAAAAAATCGAATAAAAGAGTCTGATACAACGGCAAATTCCTCCTTATAAAGGCTTTTTAGGATGGCAGCCAGTTTTATTTCAGGATTCCATCTTTTATTTGCAAAAATTAGTATTTATTATCCTTCATAAAGGGAATGAAGGACAAAATGGAATAGAAGAGCGAAAGAAATGTCCTTCATAAGGAAATGAAGTATAAAATGAAATAGAATGCGAAAGAAATTTGCAAATTCTCCTTTATATTTGCATTTTAATATTATGTGCAAACTCCAGAAAAACCGCTGCACGAATTGTAAGGGGTTCCGTTTAGGGAGAGAAAACATTAAATAGCAATACAATTAGCAGACCATTTCGCATAGCGATTTGGTCTGTATTTTTTATTATAAAATCAAGGTTTATTGGCTATTTAGAATGGAAATAATTTTAGTATTAACATACTAATTCACAAGTGGACAATAATTATTGTCCTCTGTAAAATTGATATGTTAATTTAGTAACTATTTAAAGTGCTATTTGGTTCAATGAAAGGAAGTCAGAATTAGGATGAAAAAATGGAACTATATTAAGCCAAAAAATCTCAGTGCAGAACGACCTGACTGGCTTATATCCGAACACACAAGGAATATCGTTGCAGCCTTTGCTGAATATAGCGAGTATACCGAAAGTGAAGTAGTTGATAAATTTTTAAAGAACCTTCTAACTGATGAAGATTTCGTTAATTGGGCAAAGAACAAACGGAATAATAAACGATTACTTAAACAACTTGGAATCGAGGAAACGGAGGAAAAAATAGTTGGCTCAATTAAAACGGTTAGCCAATAAATACGAGGAAGATGTTGTTGTCCAGATACCATTATCTTCCGATGAAGTTTCGGATAGAGCCAAACGATATACTGAGCTAGACCCAAGCAGGTTTTCAAAAAGATATAATGACCTTCTCTATCGCCCTGTATCTTTTACCTGGAACGGTAAGAGACATCAGATTCAATATAATTTTTGCACCAATCCCTATTGTAAGTGGCACGGAATGCCTCAAGAAAAATTCACATCAGTAAAATCAAAACCCAGTCGTTATAGATTAAGTGGACGTGGAAAAGGAGAAAGGCAATCTATTATTTGTAACGATGACCCAGTGGGATTAATCAAGGGAATGACCTGGGGATGTATAACGATGCCGGTCTCCAATTGGTCTATCGCTGAGGAAATTAAACGACTGGTTCGTATAGAGACTATTAAAGATATTGAGCCAGAATACCAATTTCATAAAGATGGTTGCGTCAATAGTGAAACGACTCCTTTTGGCGAACAAAGTCTCTATTATAAACAAGGGAAAAGTAAAGTCGGTGCTCAAGTGTGGCAGTGTAAAACCTGTAAAAAGAAAACAAGTATAATGCCAACCAGGAAACAATCAACCACGTATAACCAAAAGAGAAATGGCATTTTACCTTCATTTACAAGAGACCTACTAAATAGAACTCCTGTTACTCGTACTTGTGAAAAATTAGAAATCGGTGTAAGCACCTATTACCATAAACTTGAATGGGTATATCGTAGATGTTTGGAATTCCTTGAACGACACGAGAAAACAGCCTTTTCTCAAAAAGATTTTCCTGTTATGTGGCTTAATACCGATAAAATGATTTACAGCTTGAATAACGTTCGGAAGAAAGGTCAGGGTGGTAAAGAATTCGACGATGTTGAAGATTCTCAATTTCCTACTCACATAGTCGTTACCGCAGATGTTCATTCACAATATGTTTTTCGGACGGATGTAGCTTATGATTGGGACATTGAATTGGATGAAATTAAAATGGATACTATCCTTTTAAAAGAAGACCATTTAAACGAATTTTGCCGGAAAAATGCACGATTCAAAGACCGCTCATTTTTCCCACAGTCTCCTACACCAAATGATAATCAATCAGAATATGAGTATAAATTAGCACTAAAAGAATTTGACCGAAGAGAGAAATACGTTGATGGATTGCACCTCAATTCTACCTATACCACTATTGCTCATCTCTGGCTTATCAAACAGCTTGTAAATGCCAAAGAATGGCGTTTTGTTACTGATAAAGACAATTCCTTAATGACTGCTTTTGCCCGTGTTTTCGAAAAAGAAATACGCCTAGCAGACGCTCATCATTTTATTTGTTTAGTGGACAGAAGTAAGTCATTGAAACAATGTTTTCAAGAGTATAAAGAAGGTAGAGCAGATTTACTTCGTTGGGGGACAGCAATGATGCACGATTCTCGGTCTATCTGGAGTTTAGGCTATCTCAAACTTCTTGATATGTTCCAACACACATCCTTTCACGAAGAGGTTGTGATTGGCTCTCAATCATATAGAAAGTGGGCTGAAACACCAATTGAACATCCTATTCCAACAAAGGATAAAGGATATTTTAATGTGGATTGTAAAACAGACCTTTCATCTCTGGAACCGGCAGAAATTGCGAATGCGGTATTAAATGTAAGTGACTATGCTTCCAATGCTTTTATCCAGCAGATTCGTAGGAGATTATCCATTCTAGAACGCCCTCTTGTAACAGCTAGAGGTGATGGGAAAAGCTATATTTACGCAAACTTTAATCCAAGATATGCCCAATATGCTTTAACCATCCTTCGGACGTTTTATAATTTTTGCGAAACAATCAAAGGTCTAGATGGTCAAAAACAAACTCCTGCTCAACGATTAGGTATCACAAATAAGGAATATAAAATTGAGGATATTTTATATTTAAGATAAAGAACAAACAGTTAAAAGAAATAAAGAGGAGAATTCTCTCCTCTTTCAGACTGTCGACAAACTCGATGAAAATCGTGCTTGTCTGCAGTCTTTTTTATTTTAAAATAGAAGTAATACAATGCTTGAGGTGATTTAAATGCTTTCAAAACATAATCCAATTCAACGGGATCAAATTGAAATGGTTGCTTTAGACGAACTTGTACCGGCGGACCATTTGGTCCGCAAAATTGAAGCGGCGATTAATTTCTCATTCATCTATGACTTGGTAAAAGATAAGTATTCAGAAAAAGGCCGCCCAAGTATTGACCCTGTAATATTAATTAAACTCACATTTATTCAATATACCTTCGGTATTCGCTCCATGCGTCAAACAATTGAA
>NZ_JAEL01000152.1 GCF_000518885.1 Bacillus sp. J33
TCTAGCCAGGCAAGTATCCAGTCTTTATAGTGATCTAGTTTTTTCTTCTTTCCCAAAGGCTGTTCAGTATAGGCTCTTGCTTCATCGAATGTCATTTCTAAATACTTATAGACAGTCGGTCTTGAGATCTTAAGCTCCTTAGCGATTTGTGCTACTTTAAACTTTCTCTTATGTAATTCCTGAATCTTTATATATAACACTAACTTCTCCTCCAAAATCCTAACCTCCAGTAAAATAACGTCACGATCTATTTTACTAAAGTAGTAGGTTGATTGAGCAAAAGTGTAAAATCTTATCGAGCAAAAAGTGTCAACTTTATTCTAGCGTTTACAATAGTGCTTTTTTACCAAATTGAGCGTAGCCAAAACCCCTTATTTTGGTTAATACCCCAACATTTGTCATAGTTCTCACCTCGCTGTTTATTATAAGCTCGTTGTCTGATTATTGTAAATTCTTTTTTTGAAGCATTGGATGCTGCGGATTTCTTTTGGATACTCTGTGTGATTTCATACTATTGACAGAAATATGGAATATCTTTATAATGCATTTCCATTTTGCATCTGGGATTATGGATGAGATTTAATCTTTAGACATTATATTCTTGTGACTTGTATCACATTAATTGAAACAAAATAATCCCTGAAAAAATTGTCACAATATATTCGAATTTTATATTTTTTTACATACGGCTCATAACTTAAAGGACAAGTTTGTTTCTTTTGGAGAAAAAGAAACAGTCCTAAATCGGACTGTTCCAAAAATGATATGTAACCTATTAGATTCGAATTTATTTTGTGTTACTCATCTTCGACCTCGATTAAAAAGATTTTTTCTCTAAAGCCCCTCTTTCTTTAGCCTTTTTACTTCGTATCTCTTCCACCTTCTCAATCGATGCACCATGATACACAGCAAGTACATGGATAATTTCCAGTAAATCAGCTAGTTCTTCAAGAGCTTCTTCATTCGTTTTCGTATTTATATATTCTTCTAGTTTTTCAAAACTCTTCTTCTTGAGTTCATTTATGAATTCTGAATCATCTAAGGTTCTAGATGAAAAAGTCTTTCCATCCCTTTTAATCATTTCTGGGATTTGGTCAGGACCAGTTTGTTGTACGCAGGCATTAAATCCTCTCCTAAAACAAAGTAAGTTTATTTATTTAAAAAGTGTAATTTCTTATGCCCTTACACCTATCTATACTCAAAGAAATTCATCCCTGGGTAATAAAAAAGCACAATGATGTTAGAAATAATTAACAATATAACGAACCAAAAATTTCCATAACTTGGATTTACTTTTTTTATTGCACGATAAGGGCGGTCAGCTTATGACCAACTGAATCATGGATTTCATGGGCAATCAGCACCCACTCCTCTTGCCTGGCAAGCTCCTCCTCTGAGACAGCTCTCCGTTTTAAATCGCGAAATTCACTGAAAATAGCCTCATGGCGTGCTTCCAGATCCAGCAGATGCTCCTATGATTTCTTATAATGGATAAGAGCTATAAAAAGGAAAAGGAGGTATATTGCTATTGATACTTGAATAAACAAATCTAAATTGCTATTTAAAGCGGTAATACCTAATCCGAATGCATCAATTGCTCCATTCGCTATACTGTATCGAAGCGGAAGGCGGTAAAAACCTTCTGCCATTAGAAGGGAAAGGATAAGGATCAGAAATGGGTTGAATTCTTCATTGTAAGGAAAGAGGACGGCAGTCGCCATTATGGTATTTCCCGATAAAAAAGAAAATAGCAAAATAGTCTTTTTTTCAATTAATGGAATGATAAAAAAGAGCAGGAATTAAAATGCCACTCCAAATATGTAAAATGGCAATTAGTTTATAGGAAGGTTAAGGTAAGCGATAGCAAACGGCCAAACAAGCACGTTTCAGGATCCATAGCCAGTAGGATTTCATGAAATGCCCCCGTTTCTTAAAGGGTTTACAATCATTTTATAACAAAATTAACCATATTTTAGGTATTATAAATAGAACAATTTCTTCATAAGGCAACACATATAATAAGAACGAAACAGGAAAAGTTATGTGCAAATTTCAGGGACGACCTTTGTCTTTGTCACAAAAACTCTCCTTAACTCGTTTTATTTGTGTAGCCTTTGCTGTAAATCAGCATTTGGCAGAATAAGATTGGAAGTGAAATGATGCAAGAAATGTACATGCAATATAAAGGATTGCTGTTTAAGCTCGCCTATCAATTGACAGGATCTGCCTCTGATGCAGAGGATGTTGTGCATGATGTTTTTTTGAAATTGTATGATGTTCCAATGGAGAAGCTATCTGAGCCTAAAGCTTATCTTTGTAAAATGGTCACGAATCGATGTTATGATTTACAAAAATCGGCACGCAAAAAACGAGAGCAGTATTTTGGAGAATGGCTTCCAGAGCCCCTGTTTCATTCGAGTTCGAATGATGACTCTATAGAATCAGTCGAGCGCGGTGATTTATTGTCCTATGCGATGATCGTACTGCTTGAACGGCTTTCACCAACGGAGCGTGTTGTCTTTGTCCTGCGTGAGGCACTGGGCTTTGACTATGAAGAAATTGCTGAGCTCACGGAAAAAAGCACGGTGAATTGCCGTAAACTGTTCAGTCGTGCACGTGCAAAAATGGGGATTACCTCTGAAGAGCTTGTTCATACTGAAACAGCCCCTAAAGAACTGATTACTGACTTTCTGGCAGCACTCAAACAGGGGAACATGAAGCGAATGGTATCTATGCTTGATCCTAATGTTATACTGGTCTCTGATGGAGGAGGAAAAGCAAAGGCTGCTATTTTTCCCATTAAAACTAGTGATCACGTTGTTCGCTTTCTCATGGGAACTGTACGCAAAGCATCAATGGTTGAGGGAGCGCAGCAAATTGAAATCAGTCAGATTAACGAACAACCTGCTTTTATACAGCGTTCTAATGATGGCATTCATACGGTGGGAATCATTCATACAGAGGGAAATTTAATCCGAAACATATACATTGTCCGAAACCCAGATAAACTGAAGCATACAGGGATATAAACAAAGACTACATCCGGGTTCTATTTATACGGAGACCGATAAGATGATTTCTTCCATCTTACCGGTCTTTTTTTTGGACTCAAGCTGTAAAAGCACATGAAAATTACGGGATTATACCACTCAAAGTCCAGCTTTAGTCAATCCAAAAGCTGTGTCAGCAGAACCCGGTACCCTTTTGAAAGCTATGCTGATACGGTTCCAGGCATTGATTGCCATGATGGAGAAGGTAAGATCTGATAGTTCTTTTTCTGATAGATGCTCACGAACACTGTCATAAATGTCATCAGGAACACCGTGTGCAGGCAGCTTAGTCAAAATTTCTGTCCATTCAAGCGCTGCTCGTTCACGTGGGCTAAACAGAGTGGATTCACGCCAAATCGGGATATGATAAAGGCGAAGCTCACCCTCGCCATGGATCTTTGCCTGCTTGATATGCATATCCACGCAAAATGCACATCCATTCATTTGTGAAGCTCTGATATGAACCAGATGAAGAATTTTCTCCTCAATTGAACTTTCCTTCTCCACATTGCTCAGTGCCATCATCTTGTTGAAAAATTCCGGTGAGTGCTGCATGTAATTAATTCGTTGTGTCATATTGTTGTACCCCTTTTCTTTTATAATTTAATTTTACTCGCATGTAATCTAAGACTATAACTTTTTGGACGATCTCAAAACTTAAGCTTGTTTAATGTTTCTGGCTATCATGGTTTTCTTTTTAGCATTCTACCTTGATTTGTTTCACCATCCTCTCTTGATCCCGCTCATAAATATAACGATGTTAGAAATTCTTTTGTGACATTCTAGATTGAGAAAAAATGATTTGAGTATAAAACTTGGAAGAGGTAATGAGGGCAGGTGCTTTAAACAATGATAAGAAAGAATAAAGTATCTTGTACTTATCTGAATATACTCATAAACACTTGGCTGCTGTTCATACAAAGCATCATATTGGAAGGATGCCAATTGGATAAAGAAATAGAGCCTTTTCCTTTACACAGTACCGATAAAAAAGCCACGTAAATAGAGGGTCACAATATTGTTGGATTCCATGAATTTAAGTAAACCCATAGATACGTTAGTAACTAAATATTAAATATAAAATGAAAAGACACCTCAATAGAAGTGCCTTTCAACATGGAATATTTTTTACTGTATCTGTAATAGATTTATCATCATTCTTCAACCTCAATCAAATAGATTTTCTCCTTAAAACCCCCACGCTTTTCAGCCTTTTGTTTCCTTAATTCCTCCACCTTTTCAATCGATACCCCATGAGTTTCAGCAAGTGCATGTACTACTTCAAGCAAATCGGCTAATTCCTCAATCGCCTCTTCATCATTATTCGTATTTAAATATTCATCTAATTCTTCGATACTCTTTTTCTTGAGTTCATTAATGAATTCTGACTGGTCAAGAATCCTTGTTGAATAGCTCTTGCCTGTTTCTGCAATGATTTCTGGGATACGATCACGAACTAGCTTGTTATATGTAGGCATTATTCCCCTCACCTAAATTGAATAGTATTCTTACTGCTCATTGCCTAAAAGGTTAATCAAGTCTCTAAATATGTAAGAAGGATTTCTTTGTATTGTAACAAAGGGTACAGTTTTTTGGTCACCATCACCTATCAAAGAAACTTCTCTATTTTCTTTATTAATTATTATCAATACATTTTTAATCCTATATTCCTCAACCTTAGTAGCCATATCAAGATTAGCTGAGTCAAGTTCAATGGATATTCTGTCCGAAACCCTTCTGAGCATTCTCCATAACGTTTTTTCTTCCTTCGATTTCATAAACAGTTCTGGAAGCTCTGTAGATTCTTTGATATTGGTTAATGTGGTAAGCATGTATTCGGCAATCCCATATCCTACAGGTTTGATGATAGGATAACAATTGATCCAATGTTCAACTTCAAATTGCATGTATCCATCGCTTCCTAATTTCTCCGGCCTAATATCCTTAACCCAGCCATAGCAAATGACTCCATTATGCTCTATTACACCATTTTTCACATAAAGAGCTATATACTTTGTCTCTTGCCATCCAGCTTTAAGTTTATTTACAGGAATCCGATAGGAGCCAGTCTGTTTATAGCTAATATATTCTTCTCGATCTCTAACAAGCCCAACAAGAACTTTCTCATCCAAACTGGAGTTCCATTCTTCTAATGTCCCCCTTGGTAAAATTCCTTCCTGCTGAATTTCCTCAGGGCTTTTTTCAATAAGTCTCTCCACGAATCTTTCAACTAGATCCGTTGCGTTCGGAAGAAAAGGCAGACCGCCGATATTAACTTTATCGATACTTTTATAGAAGTGATGACTCTGGTAGAGATCTTCATTAAACCAAGGGAACAGTACATAGGCTCCAAAAGCAGTTCTTTCATATGGCCCATCATTGTAGGCAACGATTGAATCTCGATAACGGTGCATGGTGTTAATATCATCCTCAAGCGGTCCGGGATGCTTATAACGGTTTTGATAATAACTTCCTTCTTGGGCGTAATCGATTCGATACTTGGCATCAAATACATAATTATAGGTAAAGTCTTTCCCCTTTTTAGCGATGCTGAGCATCGTATCTGGTTTTTGAAGAACTGTTGGCAAACCGCTTTCATATTTTTGGTAAGTCAGTAAAATCTCTTCTTTGGTATATGGGTGTTTGTATTTTCTTGTCGCAGATCGATTGGTTTGAAGATTTACAAACAAGCCTTCACGGTTTACCTGGATAATGTCCTGGCTCATAAGCTGATACTTTTTATCAAGGATTTGCCCAAGCTTCAAAAATGTCCAATATTCATAAAGTGTTGCTACATCCTTCACAGACATTTGATAAAGCTTTCCTTGAAGCATTAACCCTTTGGACACCGTCAGATAGATCTGAAAAGCATCTCGATAACCTGGTGCCATTTGCAGAACTAAACTAAGGATAGAGCGATCTAGCTTTTTTATTCCCTTCCAAAATGGACTTTTCTGCTTACCCTCCAATTGCTTAATCATTTCGATAATCTTATCTAAACGATCAGCATCAGGTTCTGTTTCCCACCTAGCGCTTCTATTAGTCAATGTCTCCAGTAAATCATAAAGCTTATCAGTTACCCGCTGCATCATCCATTTTACATATCGATTTTCTAAAGTATCAAAGGTAAGTTCCTTTTTTACGCGGAGACCTTCTGTTGGCATGAGTGTTTTGTTATTTATATTGATGCCATTTGTAACCTCTGTGAATAGGTAACCTCTTTTTTGCAAATTGCTTCTGCTTTTTGTGTCTAACTTATTTAATTGGTCTCCCCTAACCTTTTCATACGTTTTTTGAAGAAGATGATGAGGCTGCCGTTCAATACGGTTAATTGCCTGTAGAAACTGATCAAAATGCTTGCTGATTAAACGATAGAATTCACTTCTAGAAGGTTTACCATCAAGTTTCACCTTAGCCCCTAAAAAAGTTTTACGAATAAAATGAAAGGCAAGATTATATATTTCGTCGTTTACTTCTTCTAAAAGCTTTTTATAATCGTTTTTATAATCAAGCTTCGCTGGGAACACCTCTAATGTTAGCTCTAACAACTTTTCTTTGCCTTCTCTAATTTCAAAGGCTGTTAATCCTACTTCATTTTGAAACTGCAGGTTTCCCATTAACATGTACGTGCTGGCTATTTCCACCCTTGTTACGGATTGCCTTAATCCTGGATGCTCATGATAAAAAGCTAATTCTCTCTCTGTTTTAGGTATGACAATAATCTGATAAACTCCATTTTCAAAAAAAATGGGCCTCAGTTGAGTAGATTCTTGAAGCAATTGCGTTTCAATATCATAAATAAGTACTTGATTGATATGATCCCCATGAACAGAAAACTGCATGACATCATGATAATCCATGACACGATACTGCTTTAAACCTTCATACCTCTGGTGGTAAGGCTTCCCTTTAATAACAAGAGCAAAATCCTGAGTCTCAATCTTTACTAATTCAACATCGTCATGAGACCCAGAAGGATGTAAAGCCATCTGCCTTTAACCTCCTAAGCATCTCTATCACTTTAAGAGCACTTTTAGGATAGATTGCACCTTGTTCATCTAGTTGAATATCCTCCACATCCTCCTGAAACTCTGTATTTGTAAAGATCAGGTATAGCTCCCTTAATAGCTGATCGATTCTCGAGTCACTTCCGGAAAGACGCGGAAGGATTTTCTGAAGAATGCAATGATCAAATGCTTCCTCAAAAGTCATTAGATCACCCTCTTTGTTATATGCAAGATAGAAGCAAATCTCATCCCTCACCCGGTAACCAATATGTGCATTAATAAGTTGAAGTGATTTATTAATCCTCACAAGCTCACTAGTTACCTTTTCAATAATTTCGGTATCTATTTTATAAAGATCCTTCAAATGCAAATATTTTGAAGCCAGCTGACTTTGACCTATTTCTAATGGATCTACATCCTTAAGGTCTTGGAGAAAAGTTAAATTATCTAATTTAACTCGATTAAACTCAATCGTATTAGCACGGTCTAATACCTTCTTACTAAATGGGTGTGTGGTTTCATCCATATTAACGGTTCCAATTACATAAAGATTATTAGGGAGTGTGATCTCTTCTTTTGCGATCTCCTTAGATAACACTGTGGATGAAACAACCTTACCATCCTCCCACCTTCTGCTTTCCATGACACTGAGAATATCACTGAAATAGTACTCAACTCTGGCTAAATTCATCTCGTCTAAAAGAACAAAGTAAGGTAAGTCTGGATGCTGTTGTGCTGCTCTGATCCCTTTTGTTAAGGGTCCTTCTTTAAACTCACCCTTGATATCCACATATCCTAATAAGTCAGATCCGTCACTCCAATCGGGACGAACAGGGATTAAAGTAAATTGCCCATTTTTCTCATTCGCGCCTAAACTCTCAGCAAACCATTGAACCATTTTGGTTTTACCTGTACCAGAAATGCCTGATAGAATCACAAAAGGCTTGGTTTTTAGAGATAGAAATAAGTTGATAACTTCCTCTTTTGGGTAATAAAATCCTTTGCTTTGAATGTAGGAATAAATGTGATCAATTAAATCATTTGAGGGTAAATATATATTCTTTTTTTTCTCTTTAATCAATTCACGTTCCCCAACAGTTTGATAACTAATATGTTCTGTTCCCTCTTTAATAGAGATGATGGTAAGTCAACACTTAACTAGACAATTTTTTTAAGGTGTATTTGCTTATAATCAATCGGACTTACATAACCAAGTGTTCCATGGATTCTTATGTGATTAAACCAGTGGACATAGTCATGCAATTTCCTTGTTAATTCTTCTAAGCTATCAAAATGTTGACCTTTAACAAATTCTGTTTTGATAATTTTGAACGTAGCTTCAGCTACTGCATTATCATATGGGCAGCCTTTCATACTTAAGGATCGTTGAATATTAAATGTCTTTAAAGCATCATCAATCAACTTATTTTTAAACTCATTTCCACGGTCCGTATGAAAAAGTTGGATCTTATTAAGATCGACCTTGATAGATGCTAACGCACGATAGACGAGTAATGCATCTTTGTTTGGACCTGTACTGAAACCCACGATTTCTCGATTAAAGAGATCGACAAAGACACATACGTAATTCCATTTTTGATTGACTCTTACGTATGTCAAATCGCTTACGATTGCTGTCATTTCTTTTTCCTGGCTGAACTCACGCTTCAGTTCGTTTTTCTGTTCGGATTCATTACAGGATTTCGCATGTGGCTTAAATTGAGCTACTGTATATGAAGACACAAGACCCTGCTCCTGCATAATGCGCCCAATTCTTCTTCTTGAAACGATGAGACCGCGTTTCTTTAATTCTATTTTGATTTTACGTGTCCCATAATTTTGACGGCTGGCATGAAAAATGTCGATTACATCGGAGGTAATATTATCCTCTGGGTTTCTTTCTTTTGCTTCATAATAATAGCTGCTTCTAGGGATTTGTAGGACTTTGCACATTGCTGATATCGAGTATTTGTTTTGGTTATTCTTGATTACATTTACTTTCGTC
>NZ_JAEL01000153.1 GCF_000518885.1 Bacillus sp. J33
GTTTCACAGTATTATTAAAAAAGAATTGATCTACCAGAAAAAATATAGGACAAGAGCAGAGGCAACAAAGGAAGTTTTTGAGTATATCACTTGTTTTTACAATCCAGAGAGGATTCATTCAACCATTGGATACCAATCACCGATGGAGTTTGAAAAAGCTTACTACTCAAAAATGAAAGTCGCCTAATTTAACCTTTTCCTGGACAAATNATGATGTAACGCAAGTTAGATCATCATTTGTCCAGGTTACCAAGCGATAGCGCGGTAGGAAGAAAGTAAGAAAGTGCCCAATTTAATTTGTCCGTTTTCTTGACGTAGTATCACTTTTGATATGTTTAAGCTACTTTCCGGCCAAAAAAAGGAGTATTGATACATTTTATCGGCCAAACTTTTTAGTTTATCGGCCAAACCCAATTAGTAAAGCATTCTCTCTTCAATTGCCTGGCCCCATGTCAAATCGTCCAGGCTTTTGAACGTATAGCCCCGCTTTTTCAAATCCTGAATGGCTTTTTCCAATGCATCGGCATTGTCCTTTGAAACGGTATGAAGAAGCAGGATGCAGCCAGGATGAATCTGGCGCATAATGTTGTCATAAGCGTATTGCCAGCCTTTTTGCCGGTCCGTATTCCAGTCAACAAAAGCCAGTGACCAAAATACATGGGTATAGCCTTCTTTTTTCGCGAGAGCCAATGTCCGTTCGCTGAAAATTCCGCGGGGCGGGCGCAAATAAGCCATATGCTTTACCCCCGTCAGCCTTTCTGTTTCTGCACGAACCATTTCAAGCTCTTTAACAAACTTTTCATCACTCACTCTCGTCATATCCGGATGGTGCCATGAATGGTTACCGATAATATGCCCTTCTTCCGCCATTCTCTTCACCAGGTCTGGTGCACTTTTCAAATAATGCCCGGTTACAAAAAAGGCGGCAGGAACATTTTCCTTTTTCAAAATGTCTAAGATTTGTCCGGTATAGCCGTTTTCGTATCCGTTATCGAAAGTTAAATATATATCCTTTTTGCTTGTATCACCTTTATAATATGAACCATGTCTTTCAAGCAATGCATCAAGCGGTTTGCCCGCTTCAGCAGGCACCTCGTCTTTTGCTTTTTTAAACCCCCAATGAAGCGGGGAGTTGCCATAGTTCGCATAGGCTGTTCCAGAAAAAAACAGGAAAAAAGCACTCAGGACGATGGATAGTTTTTTCATCTGAGCTCCTCCAATATTTTTTTCTTAGTGTTTGTGAAAGGGATAAAAACATTCGCAGGCCATGTTGGCAATAAATTGCACAAAAAAGAGAGACCTGTTACAGTCTCTCTTGCAAAGTTATTAGAATACTCGCTCTTTGAATTGAGCCAATTTTTCAAGCGATGATTTATCTACGTCTTTATGAAGGCTGTTTCCGTGCGAGTCCATTGTGACAACCGCTGTAAAGCCTTCAACCTTTAAGTGCCACATCGCTTCAGGAATTCCAAATTCCATAAGGTCGACGCCTTCCACAGACTTGATGCAGTCTGCATAGTATTGGGCTGCACCGCCGATTGCGTTTAGGTAAACTCCGCCATGCTCCTGAAGGGCTGCCAATGTCTTCGGGCCCATTCCGCCTTTTCCGATTACAGCGCGGATGCCGAATTTCTTCATGATATCGCCCTGGTAAGGCTCCTCACGAATACTTGTAGTTGGACCAGCCGCCTTTACATGCCACTTGCCTTCCTCGTCTTTCATCATAACCGGGCCACAGTGGTAAATAACCTGCCCGTTAAGATCAATTGGAGCATCATGTTCCATTAGGTGGTGGTGGATGGCATCACGGCCCGTATACATCATGCCGTTGATTTGTACCACATCTCCTACCTTCAGGCTGCGAATCTGTTCTTCAGTAATCGGGGCCTGCAATGTAACGATATTTGTTTTTTCTTCTGCCTCAACTGCTGCAGCTGTTTCCAGTTCGGCTTCAGTTGCACTAAAGTCAACATGCTCGCCTTCCTGGTACATCCATTCATTGATCTCGCCTGTTTCCATGTTAATAGAAACTCCAAGGCGGCGGAACGCCCAGCAATTATAGGCAACAGAAACGAAAAAGCTTGCAGGAATGCGGTTCATCACTCCAACTTTACAGCCTAAAAGCGTTGTTTCCCCGCCAAAGCCCATTGTGCCGATTCCAAGCTCATTGGCATTTTTCATCACATAGTCCTCTAGCTTGCGCAGATCCTCATTGGGATTCACATCATCTACAGAGCGGAAAAGCTGCTCTTTAGCCAGGTCATAGCCTGAAGACCGGTCTCCGCCTATGCCGACGCCGATGAAGCCGGCACTGCAGCCTTGTCCTTGCGCCTGATAAACTGAGTGCATGATGCATTTGCGGATGCCATCAAGGTCACGGCCAGCGCGGCCAAGCCCTTCTAGCTCGCAAGGAAGGCTATACTGTATATTTTTATTTTCACAGCCGCCGCCTTTTAAAATCAGGCGGGCGTCAATGTAATCTTTTTCCCATTGTTCAAATTTAATAACAGGCGTTCCAAAACCAAGGTTATCTCCGCTGTTTGCGCCAGTCAAGGAATCAACTGAGTTCGGGCGAAGCTTACCGTCCTTAGTTGCCTGTGCGATAGCATTTTTAATCGCTTCCTTCATAACTAGCTGGTTTGCTCCAACAGGTGTTTTAATTTTGAATGTTGGCAGACCTGTATCCTGGCAAATTGGAGACACATTATCATCAGCCATTTTAATATTATTTGTAATCGTTGCTAAGCTCATTGCAGCTCTTGTGCCAGCGCTCTCTCTTTCCTTGGCCGCTTTGATTGCACGGCGGACGTCGCGCGGAAGATTCGTGGATGTTTCAACAATCAGCTGATACATGCTTTCCTGAAACTTGTCGATATTCATTGCTTTAGTCCCCTTCCCTTTGCTCCCATTTAGCTCTTATCTATTATGAAAATTACAATTATTTATCGTCTACCATTATACTCCTATCCGAAAAGTATTTAAAGACCCCACCTTGCAATCGTTTACAGGATTAAAGGGGGAATTTCGAAAAACGAAAAAAACAAGCAGAGAAAAAGGATCTTCCATTAGGAGGAATATCAGACATCATTAAAAAAGAGCCCGTAAAGGCTCTTTTACTTATCGCGGTTATTGAATTCACGGCATTTAGATTCGAGATCATCAATCATTTCGATTAAACGGTCGATGTCTTCGAGTTCTGTATCTTCCGGCTCAATTGCTTCCAGTACATCCAGGAACATATTTAAGCGCTGTTTTAAAAAAGTTACTTGTGAATTCTTATCATGAATCGGACTGCCCAAAACGTTCTCTCCTTTCGTCTCGATTACATCCTACATGAAATTCGGTCTTTCGGCAAATGCGTATTCGTACTTAATATACCCACCTTTTGGAATACAGGTATCCTTTTTTAAGGAATAAAGAAAAAGAGCAGCATCAGCTGGAAATCAACAAAGTGTAAGCCAATTAAAAAGCTGATGCCAAAAAGGCATCAGCTTTTTAATTGGTCTTCCTTTATGCCGGCTGCTTTTCCTTCACGGCTGGAGTCAGCGGCTCCATATAAGCGGCCATTCTCTCGATCTATTTGAATTGCCTGTACATTGCCGATTCGGCTAGGCTCATCTCCAAATTCAAATCCCATAGACTCCATTTCTCCTTTGGCCTCCATGTCTATTCCAGATTCCCATTCAATTAGCGGGCCTGTGCTGGCAAAAATCCGAGGCTCTTCAATTGCTTCTTTTAAGTTCATCTCATGGTCAATCAAATTCACAATCGTTTGGAAAACGGAACCGATGATCGTCGGTCCTCCAGGAGACCCTAAAGTAAGCACCGGTTTATCATCCTTAAATAAAAAGGTTGGACTTTTACAGCTAACCGGCCTTTTATCAGGCTGTGGTTCGTTAATTCCGCCCGGATTGGCATCAAAATCGGTCAGCTCATTATTAAGCATAAATCCATACCCTTTTACCATAATGCCGGATCCAAACGGATGCTCAACCGTGGAAGTGCATGCGGCAATATTTCCCCATTGGTCGATAACAGTGAAATGAGTTGTCTCGCTTTTTTCAGCATCACCAGGCTGGCGAATAACTTGATTAGGCTTTCCATCCTGATATTTCCATGGGTTTCCGAAATCTATGGCATCATTCCGCCTTTCAAAATTAATTGCTTTTGCTCTCTCAGCGATATAATCATCATGAAGCAGCCCTTCAATTGGAAGGCTGGAAAATTCAGGGTCTCCTGAATAAGCAATCTTATCAGCAAATGCCAATCTCATTGCTTCAGTGATCAGGTAGTACTTCTCCCATGATCTAGCATCATATTGGCTTAAATCAAATTTCTCAAGGATCTTGAGAATCTGAATGACAGTCAGGCCTCCTGCGCTTGGAGGGGCAGATGAAGCTATTTTATAACCTTTGTATTCTCCCCAAATCGGCTCATCAATTGTCAGGCGGTAGTTTTTCAAATCTTCAAGCGTCATAAACCCGCCCTCTTCCTTCAGATTTGAAACAATGGCCTTTGCAATTTCTCCTTCGTAAAATGCAGAAATTCCTTTTTTTTGCAATATGCGGAACGTTTTGGCCAGATCCTCCTTTACAAGTTTGTCCCCTTCTTTAAGGGACTTGCCTTCGGGATAATAAAAGGCCTTTGCTTCGTCCCCTAATCTGTAATGGAAATTTTGCAGTGCTTCCTCCAGTACCCAATTGACTTTAATGCCGCTCTCAGCAGCTTCAATGGCCGGCTGAATTAAGTCAGCTAACGGCTTTGACCCGTAATCGTTTAACGCTGTGTCCATTGCTTTCAGAATCCCGGGTATACCGACAGCTGTCCCATGGGTAGAGCGTTTGCGAAAGTCAATTATCTCCCCATTATCATCCAGAAACATTTTCGGATGAACACCCTTAGGGGCTCTTGTGTGGCCATCATATATCTTTACATCTTTCTTTTCATTATCATATACCATTAAAAATCCGCTTCCGCCTATACCTGTCATCATTGGCTCTACTACGTTTAAAGCAAATTGGATGGCTGCCGCTGCATCGACTGCATTGCCGCCTTCCTTTAGTATCTTTTCGCCAATATCGGTTGCGTCTGAATGCGGACTTACGACCATTCCAGTTGTCCCTACAGCAGTCTCTCTTTCATATGACTGCTTTTCCATATCCTTTGATAATGATTTCCCTCGTCTGTAACCCATAACAGTAACCTCCAAAGATTGTCCTTTATCTATAGTTATGGGATACCCCCCTCTTCTATTTATGAAACAACCATCATTAGGAAGAGGATCTAATTCGAAGGCTCGGTTAAATTTTCTATTGATTCACGAACAGGACTCGCTTATCCGCCCGCGGTCTTACGCTCCTTGGCGATCAGGGCCTTCCTATGAATCGTATTTCCCTGGATTTTGAATAAACATAACTAGAAGGAATGGTTTTACACCTTCTTATTCGACCTGAAGAGTACCTAAGCCTAAAAAATCCCCTGCCTGATCTAGACAGAGGATTTTCAGATTACACTTATAGGTTTTTGCTGTGCTTCTGAGCCTCAGGGCTATAGCTTACAGCACTTTCTTCACGCTCAACTGGATAAGCTGTATCTGTGCTGTTCATTGAACTTGTTGTCTGGAAGCCAGAAGGTGATCCAGAGTTCGAGTTTGAATTAGAGCTTCCACTGTTTTCAACAGGGTTTTCCATTAACTCTGATCCTGCTTCCTTCACTTTTGATCCAATATCAGCCAATTCACTTTTTGCTTCCTTGGCTGTAGACATAGCTTCGTTTGACACTTCTTTGACCATATCCATGTTGCCAAAAACATCTTCGTTTACACGCTGATATAAATTTTGAGCATCCTTAATAGCATCTTTTAATGTATTTGACGCGTTTTTAAATTGATTAATCATATTTTCCTTTACGTCACCTGGGTTTTCTTTCACTTCGGAAATTAGGTTAGCTGAAGAATCCTTTAAATCCAGCGCTTTGGTTTTCACTTTTGTTCTTGTCTTTGTATCAAGCATTGCTAATGCTCCTCCGATGATTCCGCCAAGAACAATTCCTTTCATCAGCTTGCTGTTCTGTCCGTTGCTTGTGTTCAAATCCTGCCCATAATTCGAATCCGCTGCGTTCATATCTTGTCCATAATTTGATCTGAGGGCAGTTGCTGTGTTAGTTGTATTAAAAGTATTATTCTGTTCCATATTGGATCCTCCTCTTGGAATTGATTTAGATGATGGCTTGTTATGGTTTTAATTCCCGCACAAAAGATAAATAAACTTACCAAACCCATTTTTAGTCCAATCTATCGGTTGACAATGGAGAATAAAGGCTAAATAATGACTAGGGACTTAGTTTAAAAGGAGAATAATATGATTACTGAACTTTTACCCATAACACCGAAACATGATCCATGGGAAGCTTATCTGGACATAGATCAGCATGGGAAAATGCTTTTATCCAATATCGAATTTACGACCACCGTTTTATGCAATATGCGCTGCGAGCATTGTGCAGTAGGCTATACCTTGCAGCCAAAGGATCCAGACGGTTTGCCTATTGAACTTTTGCTGCAAAGGCTGGAGGAGATTCCACATTTGCGGTCATTGAGCATAACAGGCGGTGAACCGATGCTGTCCAAAAAGTCGGTTGAAAAATATGTAGTCCCTTTGCTTCGCTACGCCCGCAGCAGGGGTGTCAGGACTCAAATCAATTCGAATTTAACATTGGAATTAAAGCGTTATGAAGAAATTGTCCCCTATTTGGATGTTCTGCATATTTCACATAACTGGGGAACCGAAGAGGACTTTATTGAAGGCGGATTTGCCATGATGGAGCGAAAACCCACTATTGAACAGCGGCAACAGCTTTTTAAGCGCATGATTGAGAATAGCAGGGAACTTGTAAAGGCTGGAGTCATGGTATCTGCTGAAACAATGCTTAATAAAAGAACACTTCCCCATCTTGAAAATATCCATAAACAAATAACGGAAGAAATGAAGTGCCAGCGTCATGAAGTACATCCAATGTATCCCTCAGATTTTGCTTCTTCATTGGAAACACTTTCCCTTGAGGAGATGAGATCTGCTATCCATCATCTGCTGGATATAAGAGATGAAGAAACATGGATGCTGTTTGGGACCCTTCCATTCTACGCATGCAGCAGCAAAGAAGAGGATTTGAAGCTCTTAAAAAGACTGCGCTCGTCAAAAAATGTAACGGTCAGGAATGATCCTGATGGCCGTTCACGATTAAATGTAAATATCTTTACAGGTGATGTGATTGTTACTGACTTTGGCGATACACCGCCGCTTGGAAATGTTAAGACCGATCAGCTAGAAGATGTTTATCAAAAGTGGTCTAAATCCAAGCTGGCTGATTCGTTGAATTGCCATTGTGCAGAGGTAAGGTGCCTCGGACCAAATGTGCTTGTAAAAAGCAGCTACTACAAAGATACTGATTTTAAGAAATTAAGCTCTAATATATAAAAAGAAAAGCCAGTCTGAAAAAGGACTGGCTTTTCTCGTTAAAATAGGCGCGCCTTTCGCTTTTTATCTTGGCCGTTCTGATACTACAAATCCAAATGTGACATGATCCTGAATCGGAATCCATGCTCCTATTCCTTGTGAAGTCACATTTTTAATCACAATCATCCTTTTGTTCCCTTTTAACATCAAATAAACTTCCCCATATGTTACTTTCCCCTTTTCGTTAATGGCAGGGGCATAGCCATATAGATACCCTAATCGCTTCGGAGGAATATTATAAATATGATCTTTTTTCGTGCCTGCACCAATGATCGTTTCAAAAGCAAGCGGGAGGCCCGACTTTTCCATAGCTTTTAGAAGCATCATTTTTTTTACATCTTCCGCATTTGGAACTTTAGCCGTTAACCCCCCGCGGACAACTTTTTGTGCTT
Organism: Bacillus sp. J33; assembly: GCF_000518885.1. Classification (GTDB taxonomy): domain Bacteria; phylum Bacillota; class Bacilli; order Bacillales; family Cytobacillaceae; genus Cytobacillus. The sequence goes on from NZ_JAEL01000153.1 coordinate 7,907, forward strand.
CCTGCACATAGTGGATCTGGTATGGAGCTTTTCCGCCGCGATTATCGAAATAATTTGTGTTAATCTTTTGATATTCCCAGTTCGGTGCGGTTTCCGATGACTCATAATTAAGCGGCCACTGCCCCAGATAAACGATTGCCCGGTAGCCGATTGCAAACGGAGTGCTGCTGACTGAAGTTTCATTAAGCATCCGGATTAAATCGGGATTTTCAATTTTAACCTTAGAGGAGTCAATCAGCTGCTGCGCCAATTCGCTCGGCTGAAGGGTAGGCATATCCTGGGTTGGATTTGGGTAAGTATTTTCTTTCGTAACATTCAGCACTGAATTTGGGACAGTAATTGATTTTTGCGGCTGTTTCGCAGGTTTCTCAGCCCCTTTTTGCGCCCCCGCAGCCGGATGGAATGACAGCATTAAAATAAGACCTAAAAAAAGAATGCTAATATATTTTTTCATGGTGTCTTACTCCTTTCAACTCACAGTCTTTTTAGGTTTGATACTAGTTTTTTCGGAGGAATGGGATATTATCCATCTCCTGAAAAATAAGACGGTTATTATGGGGCTGGCAATTTTTTTATTTGTAATGATTTTGTAAATATCAGAATATTTACAAATATCAAATAATTAGTTATAATTAACTTACTCTCAAAAAAAGGAGGGCAGATGAAGGAAACCACTTTATCGCAAAAGGAGGATCAATCCAGTTTTTAGTCATCAGGAAGTTAGGTTAAATGATCAAAACTCAACATGAAGGTTGGTGATCAATGCCTGAAAGCGAGCTGAGTAAAAATCCTCTAAAAACATATACCCTTATGAAAAATGTACTGATATGAACGAAACTGTCAATGCTCCCTACACAAATTGATTTTGGTTTCAGTTTATGGGTAACTCTAAGAAGAGAAGCGTTTTTCGGCTTCTTTGCTTATTAGTTGGGGTTCAGTCTTTTTCAAGGCTAAGGAATCTCCTTCTCAGCTTACTGACTCCTCCTCAATCTCCAAATTGGCTGTCAAGTGATTTCCTTGACAGGTAATTTGGAGATTGAGATACTTTTTAAAGCTGAGAATGAATAAATTTCTCCTTTCATTTTGATATAAAAAGTTAAGCACACGGCACGAAGGCAAAAATCTCAACTGCGGTTAGCAC
>NZ_JAEL01000154.1 GCF_000518885.1 Bacillus sp. J33
GACCTTTCTTCAAACCAAATAGTCTGGTGGCGATAGCGAGAAGGTCACACCCGTTCCCATGCCGAACACGGAAGTTAAGCTTCTCAGCGCCGATGGTAGTTGGGGGCTGTCCCCCTGTGAGAGTAGGACGCTGCCGGGCAACTGAAAGAGCACCTGAATAGGTGCTCTTTTTGTGTATCCAAAAGTCGGTTTGTGAATAGTTTAAAATTTGGAATGGCTTAGCTTCATTTACAGATTATCGGTCACTTCCTCCTAATTTTCGGTCAGAATTTTTTTTATCGGTCACTTCATGAATATAACGGTCAAATTTCAATTTTATCGGGCAAAGTTTCCAATATATCGGTCAGCTGGCTTAATGGAGCCATTTGTGAGGTTTTATAGTAATAAAAATATTCTTCAGTTTTCAGCATCTTTCAAATTGGTCTGATGAAAAAGCTCTAAAATAAAAAGCCCCTGATCCAAGGAGCTCCGTTTTAAGAAAAAATTTCTGGCATCGTTATTTTTTTAAGTTTCTTTAAGTAATAATTGTATTTTGGACTGCTTGTATCTGTCGTAATCAAATCTTTTTCACAATCTGTGCAGATAAAAGAAGTGTATAGATGTATTCCCCTTGTTTTAGTCTGCTCGCAAATGACACATTCTTCCCCTGCATGTTTTTTTACTAATAGCGAACCCAATCACTCCACCTCCATACACTTATTCTGCCCAGTTATTATCTATTGTATACAATTTTTCGAATATTCATTGGCGGGTTTTTTGAGGTTACTTGATTAATATTGTATGATGAAAATCTCTTTTGGGTGTATGTCTATTAAAGATTTCTTTAATAAAATTCCTTATAAAATGCGGGGGATCCTTCATATGGAGCTGCAGGCTCTTTATAGGATGTACCCTATTTGTTAAAATAGGAAAAGAATCTAAAGGAAAGTGCACTAAATTGGTGATGAAATGAATCAAAAAAAGACTCCATTATTTGATAAGTTAAAAGAGCATGCCTCACAAGGCCCTTTATCTCTTCATGTCCCGGGACATAAGTATGGAGGACTTTTAAAGGGTCCAGAGGAAGAGTACTTTAAAGGTCTATTAAAGCTTGATGCAACAGAGCTTAGTGGCCTGGATGACCTGCATTCCCCAGAGGGAATTATTTTAGAGTCACAAAGGCTGCTTGCCAATTTATATGGAGTCTCTGCTAGTTACTTCCTGGTAAATGGATCTACGGCAGGAAACCTTGCCATGATTATGGCAGCTGTGGGAGAAAATGATACCGTATTGATACAAAGAAATTGCCATAAATCGGTTTTTAACGGTATTTCTTTAGCAAAGGCCAAACCAGTTTTTTTGGCGCCTGACTACAATAGCGATTGGGGTGTGGCTGGGGGAATAGCATTGGAAACGGCTAAAGAAGCTATTAAGCAATACCCAAATGCGAAGGCGCTGATTTTAACATATCCCAATTATTATGGAATGGTTTTTGAATTGGAGCAAATCATTAAACATGCCCATCAGCATGGAATTCCTGTTTTGGTGGATGAAGCCCATGGCGCGCATTTTATAGGAGGAAAGTGTTTTCCGGCATCTGCTGTCCAGCTTGGTGCGGATATTGTTGTACAATCTGCCCATAAAACATTGCCTGCTATGACAATGGGGGCGTACCTGCATTTTAATAGCATGCTTATTAATAGGGGAAAATTAGAAAGCTATTTGGAGATTCTCCAATCAAGCAGCCCTTCCTATCCAATTATGGCGTCGCTTGATGTGGCTAGGTCCTATTTAGCTTCTTTTTCGGAAAGTGATGCGGATTATTTAAACCACAAGATAGAAAGTTTCCGGCATCTCTTGAGCAATGTAAGAGGGATTAGAGTTTTATCATATGATACCGGCATCGGAGATCCTCTGAAGATTACTATTCAATCAACGACGAAGCTAAGCGGATTTGAATTGCAGCAAATATTGGAGGAGAATGGCATCTATGCGGAAATGGCTGACCTCTATAACGTCCTGCTTGTTTTTCCATTGCTGAAATTAAATATGGAATACCCAATTGAACGTGTTGTCTGTTGTTTAGAGGACGCATTGAAAGCTTATTTATATTCAGAGGATTATAAAAAACGGATCTCCTTTTCAAAAAGGCCCATTTCAGATCTTCCTTTAACCCAAAAGGCAATAGAAGAGCTTTCCATCCGAACGGTTTCGTTTGAAGAGGCTATCGGCAAAGTTTGTGCTCAGCAGGTGACACCTTATCCACCGGGCATTCCGCTGTTGTTTCCGGGGGAAGCTATTCAAGGTGAGGATATACATAGTATAAAAATGCTCATAGAAGCAGGGGCACGGTTCCAAAATGAGGGAAGTTTAAAAGAAGGTACAATTAAGATTTTCGAATACTAATAACAGCTGGAGGAAGTAATATGAATAAAGGGATGTTTATTACTGTGGAAGGTCCTGAAGGTGCCGGAAAAACGACCATCATTAATATGCTGGCAAACAGGCTTGAAAATGCAGGTCTTCAAGTCCTTCAAACAAGGGAGCCTGGAGGAATTGAGATTGCAGAACAAATCCGAGGTGTCATTCTCGATAATAAGAATATAAAAATGGATCCCAGAACGGAAGCCCTTTTGTATGCAGCAGCCAGAAGGCAGCATCTTGTTGAAAAGGTAAAGCCTGCATTAGAAAAGGGGTATCTGATATTATGTGACAGATTTATTGATAGTTCTCTGGCCTATCAAGGTTATGCAAGGGAACTGGGGATTGAGGAAGTCTTCTCTATTAACAGCTTTGCAATTGAGGGGATGATGCCTAAACTAACATTGTATTTTGATATTGAACCGGAGGCTGGATTAGAGAGAATCAATCAGCATAAGGGTCGTGAAATCAATCGTCTTGACCTGGAAAATTTGGATTTTCATCATAAAGTACGTGAGGGATATTTTAAATTAATGGAGCTTTATCCTGAACGAATCTATAGGATTGATGCTTCAAAACCATTGGAGGACGTCTATCAGGAAGCAGAAGCAAAACTGTATGAAATGCTGGGTGGGAAAATTTAGGAAAAGACCTTAAAGATCGTATGTCTTTAAGGTCTTTTTGTAAGAGATAAAGCTGCACAGTAGTATGATCCAAGCGCATACGCTCATGTAACGCATTTGGTTAAGTCAAAATAATTATTGATAAAAATAATCTCCTTTGAATTCCCTTAATTTCTGCTTGAGCATAAAATAATTGATATAATAAAGGTAAGAAACAACGGAAATTAAATAGTAAAGGGGATGAATATATGAAATTAATCCTGGCAGTTATACAGGATCAGGACAGCAATAAACTAATGAATGCATTGGTGGATAATAATTTTCGGGCAACAAAGTTAGCAAGTACTGGCGGGTTTTTAAAATCCGGAAATACCACATTCATGATCGGCACGGAGGATATTCGGGTGGAAAGGGCTCTGCAGATTATTAAAGAGAACTGCCGGGCAAGGGATCAGCTTGTTGCACCTGTATCACCAATGGGCGGAAATGCTGATTCCTATGTGCCATATCCGGTAGAAGTAGAAGTCGGCGGTGCCACCGTTTTTGTATTGCCTGTTGAGCAATTCCATCACTTTTAATATAACGAATTTGTATTTAGAGGGCCATTACTGGCCCTTTTTCCGGAGGATAATGTATGAAAATCAACCAGGATCTTCGGCTTAAACTGGACAACGTGCGCCAGGACCAAAAGCAAGCAGCCGGGAATAGAGCCAAGTTTTATGAAATGGTGCAAAAGCAGGACCAAAAGATGCAGGCTTCACAGCTCCAGGGGCTGTTAAAAGATATAGATGCAGCCGGTGAACGGCTTTCCCGCTCACGGACCTTTAAGGATTTGGCCAAGTTTAAAACATTGGTTAAGCGGTTTGTGAAGGAGGCTGTGGATTTTGGCATGGAGCTTAAGCAACGCAAAAGCTGGAATCAATTTGGTCAAGGCCGGTCGCTAAGGGTTGTCGAAACCATAGATGAAAAGCTTTCCGAGCTGACAGATGAACTAATGAAAAAAGAGGAATCATCTATTGAAATACTTGGTAAGGTTGGAGAAATTAAAGGACTTTTAATTAATTTATATACGTAAGAGAGTGATCATTGTGGGAAAAACGTGGGAACAGCTGGAGTCGATACAGCCAGTTGTACTTAAAATGTTTAAAAATAGCATCGAAAAGGATCGGCTGGCCCACGCCTACTTATTTGAAGGCATGAAAGGGACAGGGAAGCGGGAAGCGAGTATGCTGCTTGCCAAAAGCCAATTTTGTATGGAGCCTCTTGAAGGGTATGTTCCATGTGAAACATGTTCAAACTGTAAAAGGATTAATAGCGGCAACCATCCGGATGTCCATATCCTGGAGCCGGACGGGCTTTCTATTAAAAAGAATCAGATTCAGAGCCTTCAGGAAGAGTTTTCAAAGACAGGTGTAGAATCTAAAAGAAAACTTTATGTGATTGTACATGCAGATCGGATGACAGTAAATGCAGCCAATAGCTTGCTGAAGTTCCTGGAAGAACCCCATTCGCAGACAACGGCTATTTTAATTACGGAACAGTCCCAGCAAATGCTTCCTACTATTCTTTCCCGCTGTCAGACGATATCTTTTAAACCCTTATCTCCTGTGGAAATGATCGAGCAATTAAAAAATAATGGAGTAGATCCAAGTCAAGCACCATTACTTGCACAGATTACCAATAATTTGGATGAGGCTTTGGAATATAGTTCTGATGATTGGTTTGTACAAGCACAAAAAATAGTGTTAAAATTATATGAAGTGGTTAAGAAAAATCCGCTTGAGGCCATGGTTGCACTTCAGGAGGATTGGTTCTTGCACTTTAAAGAGAAAGAGCAGATTGATCGAGGCTTAGATCTATTACTTCTTATTTTTAAAGATTTACTATATATACAGCTTGGCAAACAAGACCAGGTTGTCCATCTAAACGAAAAACACCGTTTAGAGCAGTTTGCACTGCAATCTTCTACAAAGCGTCTTACTGAACAGATGTCGGCTGTTTTGGAAGCAAAAAGAAAATTACAGGCAAATATGAATCCGCAGCTGTTGATGGAACAGCTTGTGTTAAAATTGCAGGAGGGATCTTCCTTTGTATGATGTAGTAGGAGTGCGCTTTAAAAAAGCGGGCAAAATATATTATTTTGATCCCGGAGATCTCTCAATACAAAAGGATGACTTTGTCATTGTTGAAACTGTTCGTGGCGTAGAGTACGGTAAGGTAGTAATTGCCCCGAAGCAGGTTGATGAACATGACGTTGTCCTGCCATTAAAAAAGGTCCTTCGTATTGCAGATCAAAAGGATCGCATGATTGTCGAAGAGAACAAGCAGGCCGCTAAAGAAGCATATGAAGTTTGCTGTGAGAAGGTCAACACACACCACCTTGATATGAAGCTTGTGGATGTTGAATATACATTTGATCGAAATAAAGTCATTTTTTATTTTACGGCTGACGGGCGAGTTGACTTCCGTGAACTTGTAAAAGACCTTGCAGCGATATTCAGGACAAGAATCGAACTGCGCCAAATTGGTGTAAGGGATGAAGCGAAAATGCTGGGCGGCATTGGTCCATGCGGCAGAATGCTTTGTTGTTCCACATTCCTGGGCGATTTTGATCCTGTGTCCATAAAAATGGCAAAAGACCAGAATCTTTCGTTAAATCCTACGAAAATATCAGGATTATGCGGACGCTTAATGTGCTGCCTGAAGTATGAAAATGATGAATATGAAGCAGCAAAAGAACAGCTTCCGGATCTCGGGGAGTGGATCGAGACCCCTGATGGCCCTGGCAAAGTCGTAGGTTTAAATATATTGGAGCGTGTTCTTCAGGTTGATGTTAAAGAACAGGAACGCGTACTCGAATATACACTTGATGAAATTTTAAAACAAGGTGCTGTATCAGTTCAGTCCACAGATTAAGAGGTGGAAGGCGTGGATAAAAAAGAAATCTTTGACTCAGTGAGTAACATGGAAACCCAAATTGGAGAGTTATATCAGCAGCTTGGTGAGTTAAAGCAGCATTTGGCAGAAATACTTGAAGAGAATAACTCTTTAAAGCTGGAAAATGAGCATTTAAGACGCCATTTAGACATATCTACGAAAAAGGAAAGTACAACAGTTAAGAAGGAAAAAGCAGCACAGCCAGCCGGAGATGCGGATGAGGATAAGGTAATTGATATTGGTGAGGGTTATGATAATTTGGCCCGCCTATATCAGGAAGGCTTTCACATTTGCAATCTCCATTTTGGCAGCCCAAGAAAAGAGGGCGATTGCCTGTTTTGCTTGTCTTTCCTTAATAAGAAGTAAACATTTAGCCTTCCTGATTAAAGGAAGGCTATTTTTCCATAGAAAGAGGCTTAATTAGCCTTTTTCGGAAAACACTACGATTAAGAAACATAAAGCATGGAGGATCAAGAATGGACTTTTTAAAAGAAGGTGAACGGCTGGACTATTTGCTGGCAGAGGATATGCGGATCATCCAGAGCCCGGCCGTGTTTTCTTTTTCATTGGATGCTGTCCTGCTGGCCCGCTTTGTATATGTGCCAATTCAAAAAGGCAATCTCATTGACTTGTGCAGCGGAAATGGTGTTATTCCGCTATTTTTAAGCACAAGAACTAAGGGGAATATTACCGGGGTGGAAATTCAGGAACGCTTGCATGATATGGCTGTAAGAAGCATTGAATACAATAAGCTTCAGAATCGTATTCAAATGATTCTTGGAGATATAAAGGAAATGCCCAAAATGCTCGGGTATGGAAAATTTGATGTTGTGACTTGCAATCCACCCTATTTCCCCACCCCCTCTCAAGATGAAATAAATGAGAATGAACATCTGGCAATTGCCCGCCATGAAATTCTTTGCACCCTGGAGGATGCCATTAAGGCTTCCAGCCAGCTTGCAAGGCAGGGAGGCAAGGTGGCATTTGTCCATCGGCCGGGCAGATTTTTGGATATTGTGACCTTAATGCGAAAGTATAAGCTCGAACCCAAAAGAGTGCAATTTGTATATCCGAAGGCTGGAAAGGAGGCAAATACTCTGCTGGTTGAAGCGGTTAAAAACGGAAGTCCGGATTTGAAGGTATTGCCTCCAATATATGTATATAATGATGAAAATGAGTACACAGCTGAAATGAGAGAGATTTTATATGGGGAATAGTCATTATTTTTATGTTCTTCATTGCAAAGATGGCAGTTTATATGCGGGATATACGAATGATCTCGAAAAAAGGGTAAAGGTCCACAATGAAGGAAAAGGGGCCAAATATACAAGAGGGAGAGGGCCAGTTAAGCTAGTCTACTCCAAATCATTTCCTGAAAAAAGCGAAGCCATGAAAGCGGAATATGAATTTAAGCAATGGTCCCGGAAAAAGAAGGATGAGTTTTTAAAACATCAAAATGTTTCATTTTAAAAATTCGCTGTATTAAAGTATTTTGGTACCCTTGTTGATTGGAGCGGAAGGTGCGAAACATAAGCGGGAGAAATGAGTCAAATTGAGGCCCTGCAGGCATGAATGTGCTGAGGAGCGTCGGGTCACCCGCGGAAGGCTTGACCACCTGGAGCGGAAATCAACAGGCAAGATTTACAGGACCTAAAAATATAAGAACGGTCTAGCTCCGAGCGCCATTGGCTCAAGGTCTAAAGCCGATAAGCAGGCGCTCTGCGCTTTACGTATGAGAGACGGGTGGTACATATGTGGCAGCAAAAAAGCTTTGAACATGAAGAAGCAAAAGGAATACTCTATCTAGTTCCGACTCCGATCGGCAATTTGGAAGATATGAGTTATAGAGCTGTAAGGATTTTAAGAGAAGCTGACTTTATCGCGGCAGAGGATACACGAAATACTAAAAAGCTTTGCAATCATTTTGACATTGCAACGCCAATTATCAGCTATCATGAACATAATAAGGAAACAAGCGGGCAAAAACTCCTGGAGAAAGTGGCGGATGGTGCAAAGATTGCCCTTGTCAGTGATGCGGGAATGCCGGCCATTTCAGACCCGGGTTATGACCTTGTAACAGCTGCTGTTGAGGAAAAGCTGACAGTGGTGCCGCTTCCTGGTGCGAATGCTGCTCTAACCGGGCTGATTGCTTCCGGAATTGACACACAGCCTTTTTATTTCTATGGATTTCTGAACAGACAGAAGAAAATAAAGAGACAAGAGCTGGAAAACCTGGCGAGGCTGTCAGCGACAATCATTTTGTATGAGGCTCCACATCGCCTTAAAGAGACCCTTTCTTTGATTGGAGAACAAATGGGGAATAGAAAAATCGCCCTATGCCGGGAACTAACGAAAAGATACGAAGAGTTTATTAGAGGAACCGTTCCAGAAGCCATTGATTGGGCTGCCAGCGGTGAAGTAAGAGGAGAATTCTGCATTATTATCGAAGGTGCTTCTGAGGCAATGAAGGATGAAGAATCCGCCTGGTGGGAACACCTTTCAGTAGAAGATCATGTAAAGTATTATATAGAAGAAAAAGGCTTGGCAAGCAAAGAAGCCATTAAGCAGACAGCGAAAGACCGAGGGGTAAGTAAACGGGATGTTTACCATGCCTATCATATTGAGTAATAAAAAAAGCTTCTCAAAAGTTTTGAGAAGCTTTCAGACTGTCGACAAACTCGATGAAAATCGTGCTTGTCTGCAGTCTTTTTTATTTTAAAATAGAAGTAATACAATGCTTGAGGTGATTTAAATGCTTTCAAAACATAATCCAATTCAACGGGATCAAATTGAAATGGTTGCTTTAGACGAACTTGTACCGGCGGACCATTTGGTCCGCAAAATTGAAGCGGCGATTAATTTCTCATTCATCTATGACTTGGTAAAAGATAAGTATTCAGAAAAAGGCCGCCCAAGTATTGACCCTGTAATATTAATTAAACTCACATTTATTCAATATACCTTCGGTAT
>NZ_JAEL01000016.1 GCF_000518885.1 Bacillus sp. J33
ATAAAAAGTACAGAAGCCGAAAAATAGATGTCGAGCCCGTCTTTGGACAAATTAAACACAACCGAAAATTCAACCGGTTTTCTCTAAGAGGCCTATCCAAAAACACCACGGATTGGGGTCTTATTTGTGTTGCCCACAATTTAAAAAAGTGGGATGATCTTCTACAAAACAGGTAAAAAGAGTGAAGGTTTAGGAGGATAAATNGGGATATCTCTCCTAATTTTGAATAAGTTACTCGAAATTGAGGACAAAATGATCTCAAAATAAAAAACTGACTCAAAAGAGTCGTCGTTCAACGACCTTTTGAGTCAACCTCTTTTTTATGGGGATATGTGCTTGGCCGATAAAAGTGCCATTTCGGCCGATAAAAACGGAAAATTGGCCGATAAACCTCCATTTTTGGCCGATAAACAAACAATTAGAAGGCCTAATTTCTTCAGCAGCTGCAGTTCTACTGATTATTTAGTATAAAATAGCCAATCTTTCTTAGATTATTTATATTTCCGGCTATACAGCTTCATTGCTTTTTCCGTATTGGCAAAATGGAGTTTCACAAATCCGGACAGGGCTTCACGGCCTTTTTCCCTGATCAGCCGGGCCGCAGCTTCATCAACCTTAGGGCCGGCACCTTTCGTAAGCGGAAATCCGGCTTGTTTGCTTAAATTCTCAAAATGGCGCACAAAAGCATAGCGGGCCAATATGGATGCCGCAGCAACTGCAAGATGTATCCCCTCTGCTTTGGTGCTAAAATAGACCCGCTCCCTCTGTATGGTTTGCTGTTTCTTTAAATAGTTAAAGTAAACCTCTTCCTTGGCGAATTGGTCGATCAGAATGGCTTCGGGCTTTTCAGGGGCAATCTTGCCTAATACATGGCCGATGGCCTGGTTGTGAAGCAAAGCTTTGATTTTCCCCTGTGACATGCCTGATTGCTGCAGCTTGTTGTATTTATCATTATGAAGGGTTAATAGGCTATGCGGTACAATATCCTTAATTTGCTTAGCTATTTCTATAATCTTTTCATCACCGAGATTTTTTGAATCCTTTACGCCAAGCTCCTTTAGTAAAGGAATTTGATCCTTTTTTACATAAGCTGCCACAACTGTTATCGGGCCGAAGTAATCTCCAGTACCCACTTCATCAGAACCAATAACTGAAAGAGAGCCGATATTTTCCGGCAAATTAGCAGCGGCCGGACTAGGCTTCTTGCTTGGCTGCGCACTCTGAGTGGTGTTCCCCCATTTTTTGGCTTCTGTATCACATCCGTTCCCCTGGAACAAGACTTTGCCTGATTTATAGGCAGTGATTGAACAGCCGGGAATTTTTGCGGCAAATATGCTTCCTGGAGGCTGTTTATCGTTCAAATACTTGGCATAATAGGTTTTCATTTCCGATATTTCATTTGCTTTTTTTAAAAGTACCACTTGGCTCATTATCATTTCTCCTCTAACTTAAATTTCGGTGCATTCGTATCACTCTAATTGGAAGGCTCGTTTCTCATAGATTGTTGTTTTACTTATAAATTCTAAGGGGCACTCATGCTTTCCCGCGGGGAGGGATGAGAGCATCCTCGGCTTGGCCTGCGGGATTGCCCACTCCCTCTCTTCTGAGCAGGACTTTGGAAGAGCATCCTCGAAAAAAACCCTCGTCGCACGGATATGCGAATGCCTTTTCGAGGAGTTAATTGCCCTCCGCTGCAATCAACTCATTTGGTTAAACTTGGTTAGCTGCCTGAAAAGCAACAAACTTTACGAAAACAGCCAATTGGAAATAGTTTTACATGAACGGAGCTCTTTTGACATGCTTTGACTTCCCACTCATTTGCGTTCATGTTATGATATTGAGTAGGATTCTTTAAAGAAGGAGGGCATGGACGTTGTCAGATTTACAAAAAAATCGAACAAGTGTAGATATATATGGACAGCAGTATGTAATAGTAGGCTCAGAGAGCTCCAGCCATGTTCGCCTCATTGCTTCGCTGGTTGACGATAAAATGCGTGAAATCAGTTCGAAGAATCCTTCACTCGACATTAGTAAGTTAGCCGTACTAACGGCAGTCAATGCTGTTAATGATTATATAAAGCTGAAAGACCGTCTGGAACGGCTGGAAAACGAATTAAATAGAGTAAAGGACGGAAAATAGCCATGCTGGATCTCGCAATTATCATTATTTTAATTTTTGGCTTTTTTATCGGGCTAAAAAGAGGGTTTATCCTTCAATTAATCCATTTAACAGGATTTATTATCGCTTTTATTGTAGCACGTATGTATTATGAAGAACTTGCTCCTAAACTGACCCTATGGGTGCCATACCCTGACTTTAGCAGTGATTCGGCAATTCAAACGCTTTTTGGGAATGCAAACCTTGAAGATGCCTACTATCGCGCCATCGCATTTGTCGTGATTTTTTTTGCGGTAAAAATATTGCTGCAAATTATTGGGAGCATGCTCGACTTTGTTGCCCATCTGCCGATTTTAAAGCAGCTAAACGTTTGGGCAGGCGGCATTCTCGGGTTTATCGAAGTCTATCTTATCATGTTTATTCTATTATACATAGCCGCTCTGGTTCCAATTGAAGTGCTTCAGGGTCCTATTAATAATTCCTTAATGGCAGAATTAATGGTTAAGAACACGCCTATTCTCTCTGACCAGCTGCAAGATATGTGGGTTGAATATATGGCTGAATAACTTCTCTATTTCTAGAGAAGTTTTCTTTTTGAAGTATAGGAAAGTATAAATTAGAACTTCAATAACTGTCTAGCTGCGGGCAGATGCGCTTTTTATAGGCAGTATTTGAAGTTCGGCGGCAAAATAAGAGATAATACGGATATTATTACCGTTACGGGCAGGTGTTTTGAATGAGTGTAAATAAAAAAGATGTGATCAGGCTTTTAGAAACAATCGCCGTTTATATGGAATTAAAGGGTGAAAACCCTTTTAAAACAGCAGCATTTCGCAAGGCAGCGCTTGCACTGGAATCAAATGATGAAAGTCTATCTGAAATTGAGGATTTTACCAAGCTGTCCGGAATTGGAAAAGGGACAGCATCCGTAATAGAAGAGTACATTCAAGAAGGAAAGTCATCCGTGCTGGATGAACTTAAAGAAGAGGTTCCTTCTGGATTAATCCCTCTGCTTCAGCTGCCAGGTTTAGGAGGCAAGAAGATTGCCAAGCTTTATAAAGAACTGGGTGTGGAAAATGCAGCAGATCTAGAAGATGCATGCCGCAATAAAAAGGTTCAGGGTCTTGCGGGTTTTGGGAAAAAGACAGAGGAAAAGATATTGGCTGCTTTGGAGAATGCTGGATCAAGGCCGGAAAGGCTTCCGCTGGCTTTTATGCTGCCAATAGCAGAGGGCATTGAGGATGCGCTGGCTAATCTGAAGGATATAAAAAAATACTCCAGGGCAGGAAGTTTAAGAAGAATGAGAGAGACAATCAAGGATCTCGATTTTATTATTGCTACTGAAAATCCTGCTTCTGTAAAAGAACAGTTATTAAATCTGCCTGGAATTAAAGAGGTTATTGCTGCAGGAGATACTAAAGTTTCTGTTGTATTTGAGGAATCATATGATATTTCGGCTGACTTCCGTTTAGTGGAGCCGCAAGAATTTGCGACAACTCTCCATCATTTTACCGGCTCAAAGGACCACAATGTCAGAATGCGGCAGCTTGCCAAAGAGCGTGGGGAAAAGATCAGTGAATACGGTGTTGAAAATACCGAAACTGGTGAAATTCTTACTTTTTCAACAGAAGAAGAATTTTATGAACATTTTGGACTTCCTTTTATCCCGCCTGAAGTAAGGGAAGATGGAAAAGAAGTGGATGATTATAAAGAAGATATAGAACTGATATCACTTGAAGATATCAAGGGCGATCTTCATATGCACTCTACATGGAGCGATGGGGCTTATTCAATTGAGGAAATGATTGAAGCCTGCCGTGCCCGTGGCTATAAGTACATGGCTATTACTGATCATTCCCAATATTTAAAAGTTGCTAATGGTTTAACTGCTGAAAGGCTTCGCCAGCAAAAAGAAGAAATTAAGCGCCTTAATGAACAATTCGATGATTTTACGATATTATCAGGAGTAGAAATGGATATACTGCCTGACGGTACGCTTGATTATGATGATGAGCTTCTGGAAGAGCTGGACATTGTCATAGCTTCCATCCATTCTTCTTTTTCACAGCCAAAGGAAAAAATCATGGATCGCTTGAAAACTGCTTTGCAGAATGCCCATGTTGATATTATTGCCCATCCTACCGGAAGATTGATTGGCCGGAGGGAAGGCTATGAAGTAGACATGGATATGCTCATCGAGCTGGCTAAAGAGACGAATACAGCACTTGAGCTGAATGCAAACCCGCATCGGCTGGACCTTGCCTCAGAGCATATCAAAAAAGCGCAGGAAGCTGGCGTCAAGATTGTGATTAATACGGATGCACATAAAATAGACACACTAAACCATATGGAAATTGGCGTTTCCGCGGCCAAAAAAGGATGGATTAAGAAAGAATCTGTCCTCAATGCCATGGAGACAGAAGATCTGCTCAAATTTCTGAAGGAACGCATTTAGGGAAGTTGGGCATTGAAAGGGGAAAATCCTCATGCAAGAACGAGTTTTAAAGATTCTTGAATTCAATAAAGTAAAAGAACAGCTGCTTGAACATGTTTCTTCTTCTTTGGGAAGAAAAAAGGCGGAAAGTATTCTTCCCTCATCAGATTATGAAGAGGTAATCCGCAGGCAGGAAGAAACGGATGAAGCTGTAACAGTCCTTAGAATAAAAGGGAATGTACCGCTTGGAGGCATTTTTGATATTCGCCCGCATGTAAAAAGAGCAGCTATTGGCGGGATGCTCAGCCCTCATGAGCTGACACAGGTTTCAAGCACAATCCATGCCAGCAGGCAAATGAAAAGGTTTATCGAGGACTTTGCAGAAGAAGAAAGCAGCCTGCCAATTTTGCAGGAATATACCGATAAAATCATTGTCCTTGCAGAATTGGAATCATCTATCCGAAATGCTGTTGATGATAATGGTGAAGTGCTCGATGGCGCCAGTGAGACGCTCCGTTCTCTCCGCAATCAGCTGCGGACAAAGGAATCACGTGTCAGGGAACGCCTTGAGAGCATGATCCGCTCATCGAATGCGCAAAAAATGCTTTCTGATGCCATTATTACGATTCGCAATGATCGATTTGTCATTCCAGTAAAGCAGGAGTACCGCGGCCATTATGGCGGCATCATCCATGACCAGAGCTCATCCGGACAGACGTTATTTATTGAGCCGCAATCGATTGTCCAGCTGAATAATGAACTCCAGGGAATCAGGGTTAAAGAGCAGCAGGAAATTGAACGCATTTTGATTGCACTTTCAGGGCTCGTAGCGGAACAAAGCGGTGAATTGGAAACCATTGTAGATGTGCTTGGAGAAATCGACTTTATGTTTGCAAAAGCGAGATACAGCAAACGAATTAAAGCTTCCAAGCCCAAAATAAATAATGAAGGCAGAATTTCTTTGTTTAAGGCACGGCATCCGCTTATTGCTGCTGACGAAGTGGTCCCAAATGATATCGCATTGGGGGATGACTACTCAACCATTGTTATTACCGGTCCAAACACAGGCGGTAAGACCGTTACATTAAAAACGGTGGGCCTTTGTACATTAATGGCTCAGGCAGGTCTGCAGATTCCTGCTCTTGATGGGTCTGAAACAGCCGTTTTTGGTGCAGTTTATGCAGATATCGGGGATGAACAATCCATTGAGCAAAGCTTAAGTACCTTCTCATCTCATATGGTCAATATTGTAGATATCCTGAATCACGTTGATTTTAACAGCCTTGTCCTATTTGATGAGCTTGGAGCAGGAACAGATCCCCAGGAAGGAGCTGCCCTGGCGATTTCCATTCTGGATGAAGTCTATAAACGTGGAGCCAGGGTTATTGCCACTACCCATTATCCTGAGCTCAAGGCCTATGGGTATAATAGAGAAGGAGTTATTAACGCAAGTGTAGAATTTGATATTGAGACGCTAAGCCCAACTTATAAACTGCTTATAGGTGTGCCAGGGCGAAGCAATGCTTTTGAAATATCAAAACGGCTGGGGCTAAATGATAAAGTAATCGATACAGCAAGATCCTATATTGGAGCAGATACAAATCAAGTTGAAAAAATGATAGCTTCTCTTGAAGAAAGCCGAAAGCAGGCTGAGGCTGACCGGGAAGAAGCTCACGATTTATTAAAGAATGCAGAAAAGCTCCACAAAGACCTTCAGAAGCAAATGATTGAATTTTATGAGCAGAAAGATACAATGCACGAAAAAGCAGCAGAGAAGGCGGCAGATATAGTAGAAAAAGCTAAAGCTGAAGCAGAGCAGATAATCCGTGATTTAAGAAAGATGCGCATGGAAAAGCATGCGGAGGTTAAAGAACATGAGCTGATCGAAGCAAAGAAACGGTTGGCTGAGGCGGCTCCCAAGGCTGGCAAAACATCAAATAAAGCCAAACCAAAGAATAATAAACATGTCTTTGAAACTGGTGATGAAGTAAAGGTTCTCAGCTTTGGCCAAAAAGGCCATTTGCTCGAAAAGGTATCCGATAATGAATGGCAGGTCCAAATCGGAATTTTAAAAATGAAGGTTGCGGAAAAAGATTTGGAATACATTAAGAGCCCTAAGCCAGTGGAGACAAAACCAATGGCGACAGTAAAAGGCAAAGATTTTCATGTCAGCCTTGAACTGGATTTACGCGGCGAGCGCTACGAAAATGCACTTCTAAGGGTAGAAAAATATATTGATGATGCCCTTTTGGCTGGATATCCGCGTGTATCGATTATCCATGGCAAAGGTACCGGAGCCTTGAGGCAGGGTGTTCAGGAATATTTAAGGAACCACAGAGCCGTTAAAAAAATAAGATTTGGCGAAGCTGGCGAAGGCGGTACAGGTGTTACGGTCGTTGAATTTAAATAAACGCCTGCTATCAAACCCACTTCAATTTGAGCAGAGGGGACAGGGGCATTTTCCTGACGCTGCTTGATGTCTATCACCTGATGCCTTCCAAAGAAAAAGCCTTAAAATCCAATGGGGAGAATGGAAATGAACCAATTTTGGGAAAATGAATTTATTCAGACAGCTGCATATTACAGTGTTGTTATTCTATGTATGATTGTCTTTTTGGCTATTTTTGAATTGGTTACCAAGTATCGAAACTGGGAAGAAATCAAAAATGGCAATATAGCGGTTGCGATGGCAACTGGTGGCAAGATATTCGGGATTGCCAACATTTTTAGGCATTCTATTTTGCATAATGACACATTATTGACGATGATTACTTGGGGAGTTTTTGGGTTCGTCCTCATGTTAATTGGGTATTTTATCTTTGAATTTTTAACGCCGAAGTTTAAAATCGATGATGAAATTGAAAATAATAACAAGGCGGTCGGTTTTATTTCAATGGTGCTATCCATTGGTTTATCATACGTTATCGGGGCAGGCTTATCTTAAGGAGAGGTATTTACAGTGGAAAAATTAGCTAAAGTTCTCCTGGTTCTTAGCGGAATATTTCTTCTCATAGGAGCCATCTATATATTTTTTATTGCATAATGTTTTAGTGATATAGATTATATAACAAAAACGCCATTGATATATGGCGTTTTTTTGTTGAACAAAATTTACAGGGAATTCCCAAAGCAGTGGACAACCTAAAAAAATAGTCCTTTTCTAAGTGACTGGTTTTATTCTAATTGTCATAGAGTCAGCATTATATTATAATAAGAACGAACAGTTAGAATGTTCTAAAAATTTCAAGGCTATGTCCAGCTTTTCCTTATGGACATTCAATAAAGGAGGGACAAAATGGCAGAAGCAAAACCATGGATAGAACAGTATCCGGCAGAAATCCCCTCAACCTTGTCATATCCCAGCCAGCCGGTACAGGATTATTTAAAACATGCGGCAGATGAATTCCCGGAAAAAATAGCCGTCCATTTTATGGGGAAGGAATTTACTTTCAAATATGTTTATGATTCTTCTCTTAAACTGGCAGCTTATCTCCAAAGCATAGGGATTGAAAAGGGAGACCGAGTCGCGATCATGCTCCCAAACACCCCGCAGGCTGTGATTAGCTATTACGGAATTTTGATGGCTGGCGGCATCGTTGTCCAAACGAATCCATTGTATATGGAACGTGAACTTGAATATCAAATGAAGGATTCGGGGGCAAAGGCAATCATCACGATGGACATATTATTTCCAAGAGTCACTAAGGTAATGCCTCAAACAGATTTAAAACACATAATTGTATCCGCTATCAAAGACTTTCTACCATTTCCTAAAAATTTGGTTTATCCATTTATACAGAAAAAGCAGTATGGCATCTCAGTAAATGTGAAGCATGGAGGAAATAACCATTTGCTTGCAGAAATATTAAAAAGGCCATCAGAGCCTCTTAAAATCCATAAATTTAATTTTGAGGAAGATTTGGCATTATTGCAATATACTGGGGGTACTACAGGATTTCCAAAGGGTGTTATGCTATCGCATAAGAACCTGGTCTCCAATGCAGCAATGTGCAAAGCATGGCTGTATAAATGCAGGCGGGGCGAAGAAGTAGTACTTGGCATTTTGCCGTTTTTCCACGTGTATGGTATGACTACCGTTATGATTTTATCTATAATGGAAGCACATAAAATGGTGCTCCTGCCTAAGTTTGACCCTGAAACGACATTGAAAACCATACAAAAGCAGCGTCCTACATTATTTCCTGGCGCACCTACTATTTATATTGGCTTATTGAATCATCCGGATTTGAAAAAATATGATTTATCATCTATTGATTCTTGCATAAGCGGGTCTGCAGCCCTGCCTGTTGAAGTCCAGCAGAAATTTGAAGAAGTAACAGGAGGAAAGCTTGTTGAAGGCTATGGTTTGACTGAATCGTCTCCGGTAACGCATGCGAATTTCCTGTGGGACCGTCCACGGGTTAAAGGAAGCATTGGTGTGCCTTGGCCGGATACGGATGCAGCTATATTTTCACTGGAAACAGGAGAGCCCCTCCCGGCTGGCGAAGTAGGTGAGATTGCAGTAAAGGGTCCTCAGGTAATGAAAGGCTATTGGAACCGACCCGAAGATACTGCACATACATTAAGGGATGGGTGGCTTTTGACCGGTGACCTTGGATACATGGATGAAAATGGATATTTCTATGTCGTAGATAGAAAGAAAGATATGATCATCGCTGGCGGTTTCAATATTTATCCAAGAGAAATTGAAGAGGTCCTTTACGAGCACCCTGCAGTGCAGGAAGTAGTAGCTGCCGGAATTCCGGATCCGTACCGGGGAGAAACTGTAAAAGCCTATATTGTGCTGAAAGAAGGAGCAAAAGCTACGAAAGATGAATTGAACGAGTTTGCGAGAAAGCATCTTGCAGCCTATAAGGTTCCAAGGCTTTACGAATTTCGGAAAGAACTGCCAAAGACTGCAGTTGGAAAGATATTAAGAAGGACGCTTGTGGATAAGGAAAAAAAGAAGTTAAAGGAAGAAGAGGAAAAGCGGGCTTAATGCAGAGACCGATTCCTATCGGCTCTTTATTTTTGGTGTATAAGACTTGTCCAGGCTTCTTATGAATGTCATAATGTATATTAGGTTTCGGCGGATAATTCTTGACAGGAATAAATTGTCCTACTATTATAAAAATATGAATGATTATTCATTCATTTTAAAACAGGAATTGAAAAAACACCAAGTTAAACGCTCTAGGCTTGCTGATTTTTATTTAAGGATGTGTTAATGCTAAATGTTGATTTAGCACCGTGTTGATTGGAGCGGAAATCAACATTCAAGTTTATCAGAGCCTTATTTAAAGATTTACCAGCGGGGATGGGTCTGTGGCCCATCCACCTGCTGCATAAGAAAATGATGGCACTGCCGTTTAGCTGGTTTTTAATTCTTGAAAGGAGGGAAAAGCTTGAAGAAAACGAAACCCAAATACCGGCAAATTATTGATGCGGCGGTGGTGGTGATTGCGGAAAATGGCTATCACCAGGCACAGGTATCAAAAATTGCAAAGCAGGCAGGCGTCGCTGATGGCACCATCTACTTATATTTTAAAAACAAAGAAGATATCTTAATATCCCTCTTTCAGGATAAAATGGGTTATTTCGTTGAGAGAATCGAGGAAAAAATTGCAGGAAAAGAGAAAGCTGCAGAGAAACTATTAGTGATGGTAGAATCGCACTTTAAGATGCTTTCAGAAGACCGGCACCTGGCAATAGTCACCCAGCTCGAACTAAGGCAATCCAATAAAGATCTCCGCCATAAAATTAATGAAGTCTTAAAGGGATACCTTGCATTAGTTGATAAGATACTGGCTGATGGGAAGGAGAGCGGAGAGTTTTCAAGTGACCTGGATATAAGGCTTGCCCGTCAAATGATCTTTGGCACAATGGATGAAACAGTAACGACATGGGTGATGAATGAGCAAAAATATGATCTGACTGCTCTGGCAGAACCTGTGCATAAATTGCTCATCAATGGGTGCGGAAAAGCATAATCCAAAAGTGCTTTTAGAATATATTGAGGAGGGATAGGATGGAATACTTGAAATGGTCTCACCAGGATATGGTTGCGACAATCACGATTGAACGTCCGCCGGCAAACGCTCTTTCATCCGGCTTGTTAAAAGAGCTTTCAGCTGTTCTGGATGAAATTGAACCAAATGAAGAAATTAGGGTGGTTCTAATTCACGGTGAAGGCAGATTTTTCTCTGCCGGTGCAGATATTAAAGAATTTACGACAATCGAAAGCGGAGAAGATTTCTCCAACCTGTCAACCTATGGCCAGGAACTTTTTGAAAGAATGGAATACTTCCCTAAGCCAATTATTGCGGCTATTCATGGTGCTGCACTCGGCGGCGGATTGGAACTGGCGATGGGCTGCCACTTCCGGCTTGTTTCCGAAACTGCCAAACTTGGGCTTCCTGAGCTTCAGCTAGGCTTGATACCAGGGTTTGCTGGCACACAGCGTCTGCCTCGCTTTGTTGGAACAGCCCGTGCGGCTGAAATGTTATTTACAAGTGAGCCGATTACAGGTCTTGAAGCTGTTCAATATGGTTTGGCGAATCATGCTTATCCGGAAGAGGAGCTGTTGGAGAATGCCTATAAAATGGCAAAGAAAATTGCCAAAAAGAGCCCAGGCTCAATCAAGGCCGCCATTGAACTTTTAAATTACGGGAAAACAGGACAGTTCTACGAAGGCGTAAAAAAAGAAGCTGAATTGTTTGGTGAAGTTTTTATTTCAAAAGATGGCAAGGAAGGAATATCTGCCTTTATTGAAAAACGTGAGCCGAAATTTACCGGACAATAGTATTTTTAAAGATTTTCGCTGAAAGATTACATTCATCCTCATAATCTATTATAATAGACTTGTATGCGGATGATTTAATCTTCAGAAGATTCATTGGTTAAATTTTGGTCTGCGAACGAGCGCCCGCTCAATTTTAAATGCTGTCTTCGTAGAGTTGTTGCTTTTCTATAACTCAATTTAAATTGCTGAGTTGATTGGAGCTTAGGGCACTTGATCCTCGAAAATGCTACCGCATTTCCTTCGTGCGTTGCTGATTCAAGGAAGCTTATTCAATGTCCTGCGGGAGGAGAGGGAAGTGCGAGACCCCACAGGCGAAGCCGAGGAGGCTCGCATTCCTCCCCTCGGAAAGCAAGTGCCCATAGCGGAAATCAACGGGCATAATTCATAAGTAAAACAATCTATAAGAAAAGAGCTGTATTAAAAATAGATGGGCGTTAGCAGCAGATTAACCTTTCTGTATGCCTTGAATATTTTCAATCTTTCGAAGTGAAGAAATGTTTTTATTACTAGGAGGGAAATCATGAACATCTACGTATTAATGAAGAGAACATTTGATACTGAAGAAAAAATTACAATCTCCGGCGGCAAAATCAATGAAGATGGTGCTGAATTTATCATTAATCCTTATGATGAATATGCGATTGAAGAGGCCATTCAGGTCCGCGATGCACATGGCGGAGAAGTCACAGTCGTATCTGTTGGAACGGAGGAAGCTGAGAAGCAGCTTCGAACAGCCCTTGCCATGGGTGCAGATAAAGCTGTTTTAATCAATACTGAAGATGATCTTGAAGACGGTGACCAATTCACAACCGCAAAGATTTTATCAGAATACTTAAAAGATAAAGAAGCTGACTTAATTATCGGAGGAAATGTAGCCATTGACGGCGGCTCAGGACAAGTTGGACCGCGTGTAGCAGAACTTCTGGGCATTTCTTACGTAACGACTATCACAAAGCTCGAAATTGATGGCAGCTCTGCAACTGTAGTTCGCGATGTTGAAGGCGATTCCGAAGTAATTGAAACATCCCTTCCATTATTAGTAACTGCACAGCAAGGTTTGAATGAGCCTCGCTACCCGTCCTTGCCTGGAATTATGAAGGCAAAGAAGAAGCCTCTTGATGAGCTGGAGCTTGACGACCTTGACCTTGATGAAGACGATGTTGAAGCAAAAACAAAGACAATTGAAATCTACTTGCCGCCTAAGAAAGAAGCAGGAAGGGTTCTTGAAGGCGAATTGGAAGATCAAGTTAAAGAGCTTGTAAACCTTCTTCATACCGAAGCTAAAGTTGTCTGATTGTCAATAACTGATAATAATAACGCAGGGGGTAAAACATATGGCTAGAAAAGTATTAGTATTAGGTGAAGTCCGTGACGGTTCATTGCGTAATGTATCCTTCGAAGCGGTAGCAGCAGGGAAAACTGCAGCAGAGGGCGGAGAAGTTGTAGGTGTTTTAATTGGTGATTCTGTAAGCGCTTTAGCGATTGAGATGATCCAGTATGGAGCGGACCGTGTTGTGACGGTTGAAGATGAAAAACTAAACCAATATACTCCTGACGGCTTTTCTCAGGCTTTAATGGCCGTAATTGACTCAGAAAGTCCTGATGGCCTTATTTTTGGACATACTGCATTAGGAAAGGATCTTGCGCCAAAGATCGCTGCCAAGCTGGAATCAGGTTTAATCTCAGATGTTACTAACCTGGAAGAAGCAGGCGGCAACCTGGTGTTTACACGGCCAATCTATTCAGGAAAAGCGTTTGAGAAGAAAATTGTAACAGATGGCCTGCTGTTTGCGACAATCCGTCCAAACAATATTGCTCCACTTGATAAAGATGAATCAAGATCTGGTGACGTTTCATCTGTATCTGCTGATATCAAAGACCTTCGTACCATTATAAAAGAAGTTGTCCGCAAAGCTAGCGAAGGTGTTGATTTGTCTGAAGCAAAGGTTATTATTGCAGGCGGGCGCGGTGTTAAGAGCGAGGAAGGATTTGAGCCATTAAAAGAGCTTGCTTCTGTTTTAAATGGAGCTGTGGGTGCTTCCCGCGGTGCATGTGATGCAGATTATTGCGACTACTCACTTCAAATTGGCCAAACAGGCAAGGTTGTTACTCCAGACCTTTATATTGCATGCGGCATCTCTGGGGCAATCCAGCATTTAGCTGGTATGTCAAACTCAAAAGTAATTGTGGCCATTAATAAAGATCCTGAAGCAAATATCTTCAAAGTGGCGGATTACGGCATTGTTGGCGACCTTTTTGAAGTTGTCCCAATGTTAACGGAAGAGTTTAAGAAACTTAAAGTAAACGCATAAGAATCACCTGATTGGCTATTGAATGGGCGGCTTTGGGCCGCCCTTTATACATAATCACAACTGCAGGCAATGATGAATAATTCGCATAAAATAGGGTATATTACGATCGAGCAAATCGTTAGCAACATAATATAAACGATGATATACTGTCGTTAGTATTTGAGTTGAATTTTTAGGAGGCATATCAAATGGCTATTACACATGCAACTGATCAAAACTTCACTACGGAGACTGGCTCAGGTTTAGTATTGGCTGACTTCTGGGCTCCATGGTGCGGCCCTTGTAAAATGATCGCTCCTGTATTGGAAGAGCTTGACGTTGAAATGGGCGATAAAGTTAAAATCGTAAAAATCGATGTTGACGAAAACCAGGAGACTGCTGGCAAGTTTGGCGTAATGAGCATCCCGACTCTAATCGTTCTTAAAGACGGTGAAGTTGTAGATAAAGTAGTTGGATTCCAGCCTAAAGAAGCTCTTGCTGAACTTCTTTCAAAACATGCATAATGTTTAAAGGGGTCCCGATGTCCAATAAAGGCATCGGGATTTTTTTGTGCAGATTATGATGAGCTCTCATGCATATGTACCCCAATATTTCTTGCTTCTATACTAATACTGTCATACTATACCCCATCTCCATTACACGTTATAATTAGATTGTGATACTTGCCCAGAAGACATAGGGCATTAATAGGAAAGAAGCAGGATGAAAAGTGCGCTTTGAGACGTTAACTTGTCAATTCAGGTCAGGCCTGTTAACCATATCGTTATATAGAACATCCGGGAGGTGAATCAAGTGAATGACACTATCAAAAATAAGCTAATGCTGCTTCCGGCACAGCCTGGCTGTTACTTAATGAAGGATAGGCAAGGCACCATTATCTATGTGGGAAAGGCAAAAATTTTAAAAAACCGCGTCAGATCCTATTTCACTGGTTCGCATGACGGGAAAACCTTAAGGCTTGTCAATGAAATCGAGGATTTTGAATATATTGTAACTTCCTCAGATATGGAAGCGCTGGTTCTTGAGATGAACCTGATCAAAAAGTATGATCCGAAATATAATGTGATGCTAAAGGATGATAAGAGCTATCCGTTTATTAAACTGACATCTGAAAGGCATCCGCGCCTGATTACAACCAGAAAGGTTAAAAAGGATAAAGGAAAGTACTTTGGGCCTTATCCAAATGTCCAGGCTGCAAATGAAACGAAGAAACTTCTCGATAGGATTTATCCGCTCCGCAAATGCTCAACCCTTCCTGACCGAGTGTGCCTTTATTATCATTTGGGCCAGTGCCTGGCTCCATGTGTGAAGGACGTTAGTGAAGAAGAATATAAACAAATGACAGATGAAATTGCCAGGTTTTTAAACGGCGGGTATAAAGATATAAAGAAAGATTTGACTGAAAAAATGGCAGCGGCAGCAGAAGAGCTGGATTTTGAGAGGGCCAAAGAGCTCAGGGACAAAATCGCTCATATTGATGCTACGATGGAAAAGCAAAAAATGACGATGACAGACTTTACCGACCGCGATGTGTTCGGCTACGCGGTTGATAAAGGATGGATGTGTGTTCAGGTCTTTTTTATCAGGCAAGGGAAACTTATCGAGCGGGATGTATCCATGTTTCCGATTTATAATGAGCCTGAGGAAGAAATCTTAACCTTCCTGGGCCAATTTTACTCAAAGGCCAACCATTTTAAGCCGCGTGAGATATTAGCACCAGATTCTGTGGACACAGAAATGGCAGAACATCTTCTGGGTGTAAAGGTCCTTAAGCCGCAGCGCGGCCAAAAGAAAGACCTCGTAAAGCTTGCCTATAAAAATGCGAAAATTGCCCTGCAAGAGAAGTTTTCCTTAATTGAACGGGATGAGGAACGGACAATCAAGGCTATTGAAAATCTTGGACAGCAGCTTGGCATTTATACTCCCCATCGGATTGAAGCATTTGATAATTCCAATATTCAGGGAACCGATCCTGTATCTGCCATGATTGTCTTTATTGACGGCAAGCCTGAAAAAAGGGAATATCGGAAATATAAAATTAAATCCGTCAAGGGCCCTGATGATTACGACTCCATGAGGGAAGTGGTACGGCGCAGATACACAAGGGTACTTAAAGAAGAACTGCCCCTGCCTGATTTGATTATAATTGATGGCGGCAAGGGACATGTGGAAGCGGTAAGGGATGTGCTTGAAAATGAATTGGGCCTTGATATCCCTCTCGCCGGATTGGTTAAGGATGAGAAGCATCGGACATCTCAGCTTCTTTATGGCAGTCCCCTTGAAATCATACCGCTTGCAAGAAATAGCCAGGAATTTTATTTGCTGCAGAGAATACAGGATGAGGTGCACCGGTTTGCCATTACCTTTCATCGCCAGCTTCGCGGAAAAAGTGTTTTTCAGTCCATTCTTGATGAGATTCCTGGCATAGGGGAGAAAAGAAAAAAGCAGCTTCTGAAAACTTTCGGTTCTGTGAAAAAAATGCAAGAAGCTTCCCTTGAAGAGTTCAGGGAAGCAGGGATTCCTGCAAACGTAGCTGAAGAATTGAGGCAGCGTCTAAAGGGGCAAAATGGAAAGCGTTCAACGTAAATTGGATATAGACAGCCAATTTCTGATATGTTATACTAATTGAAACTTTATAACAATATCACTTTATAGCGATAAAGTGTGTGTTCAAAAGGGTTAAAAGAGCAAAATGCTCTTTTTGTCCAGTTTTTGAACTGCATCGTAAAGTGAAGGTAGAGGTGCGAACTTCATCAGTAAAAGCTTGGAGAAGAATGAGCTTCAGTGAAAAGCTTTGAAAGGGAATGTTTGCCGAAGTGGAGAAAATCTCATCATTTTCTTTGCTGGTTCTGCATTGAATAAATGCAGGATTGTCAGGACCATGCCGTCCTGGAGAGCTATCTCACTGTGTTTGCTTATTTTTATTTACATTTGGCTGCACAGCAATGGGATAGTATTATTCCATTGCTTTTTTTATTGCCAAAAAAGGGCTGTGTTACTGTATGGTTACTCCAGCACCTGTGTACGGAGTGAAAGGCTCTGAAGCAGAATAACAAGGCTTATGCAAATAAATAGAAGCAAACTGGTAAAGGGTAATTTACATAGGGACGGCAAACAATACAATAAGATTGTTAGGAAAGAAGGAGAAGCTGTGGGTATCATTGTACAAAAATTCGGAGGCACCTCCGTAGGCACTGTTGACAGAATTCAAAATGTAGCCAATCGGGTGATTGAAGAAAAGAAAAGAGGAAATGATGTGGTCGTGGTTGTTTCAGCCATGGGGAAAACGACTGATCAGCTAGTAGGTATGGCTAAGGAAATTTCTCCTGCTCCAAATAAACGGGAAATGGATATGCTGCTTACAACCGGTGAACAAGTAACCATTTCTTTGCTGGCCATGGCTTTAGGGGCGAAAGGGCACCCTGCCGTTTCATTTACTGGCTGGCAGGCGGGAATTAAGACTGAGCCGGTCCATGGAAATGCAAGGATATTGGACATCAATACCAATAAAATCCAGACAGAATTGAAGGAAGGCAAAATCGTTATTGTTGCCGGATTCCAGGGAATGACGGAGGATGGTGCGATCACGACCCTTGGCCGCGGAGGATCGGATACAACGGCAGTTGCATTGGCAGCTGCGCTTAAAGCAGATAAATGTGATATTTATACAGATGTAACAGGGGTATTTACAACAGATCCCCGCTATGTCCAAAATGCCAGAAAGCTTCATTCTGTGTCCTATGATGAAATGCTGGAACTGGCAAATTTAGGGGCTGGTGTATTGCATCCAAGAGCTGTAGAGTTTGCAAAAAACTATGGGCTTCCGCTTGAAGTGCGTTCAAGCCTTGAAAGAGAATCGGGAACTATTATTGAGGAGGAAGTGAAAATGGAACAAAACCTAGTTGTGCGCGGTGTGGCGTTTGAAGATGATATTACAAGAGTGACAATACTTGGACTCCCTAATTCACTAACTGGATTATCCACCATTTTTTCAGCACTCGCAAAAAATCACATCAATGTCGATATCATTATTCAAAGCATGACAGAAGCGCAAACGACCAACTTGTCATTCTCGATTAAAAATGAAGATTTAACTGATACAGTAAAAGTGCTTGAAAAGAACAGAGACAGTTTGAATTATGATCGCATTGAATGGGAATCAGGCCTTGCTAAGGTTTCGATTGTAGGTTCAGGAATGATATCCAATCCTGGTGTAGCAGCTGAAATGTTTGAAGTGCTATCAGCAAATGAAATTCAGGTGAAGATGGTAAGTACATCAGAAATAAAGGTTTCTGCTGTTATTGAAAACGGAAAAATGCTTGAGGCTGTTGATGCTTTGCATGATGCTTTTGAGCTATCCAGTTCTGCTGTAAAAGCTTAATTGAATGTCAGATGCGTAAGAGTGCATAAACAAAAAGCTTTCAAAAGGCGGCTTTTGAAAGCTTTTTGTCCTGCATATCACATCACATCGGTGTGTCTTTTTTATCCCATTTTACTGTTATATGGATTTTGCCGGTTTTTTTGCGGGGGTGTTCAAAGGCTTCGCAAATGACTTCTTTTTGAAATTCGATTTGCTGGGCTATAAAACCGGCTTCAAGCTGAAATGTGCAGCTATCATTCTTTTTGCAGCGTTCAGCGATCAGAGGACTGGTCAATTCCATTTCAATTTCATTTTTTGTTTCATTTTTTATCGAAAGGCTGCCCCATCCTGCGTTTTGAAAAAACTCGGCAATATGTCCGGCTGATTCAAGAGGATATTTCCGTGCAAGCCTCTTGCCGGCCCAATATAAA
This sequence comes from Bacillus sp. J33, assembly GCF_000518885.1. Lineage (GTDB taxonomy): Bacteria > Bacillota > Bacilli > Bacillales > Cytobacillaceae > Cytobacillus. The sequence continues at coordinate 18,459 of NZ_JAEL01000016.1, forward strand.
ATTTCAGGTGCATCATTGCCTAAAAGGTCCTGAAGCAATACTTCCCGTATGAGTTCATAGCCAAATACCGGGACGGACTGTATGTGATCTTCGTTGGTTGATTTCGCAGTTGCTAATTCGCTCATTGGTCTCCCCTCTTTCTATTATTCTATTATATACAATATGAAGAGGGTTTTAATATCCATTCAAGAAAAAATAGAACGATTTGCACAGAAAATATTACTATTTTAATATAGGTGATGCTTAGAAAATACAGAAAAAGAAAGTGCAGTTAAGGTTGATTTAAAGCATTTAATATTTTTTAAAAATTTTATTAATATGGAACATTTTATGTATCCGTTTTCTTGACGCTCTTTTATCTTGGGAGTAAAATGGACATGTCACATAATTGTAAGAAAATGAATAACATTTTCGAGATGATGTCCTGAGCGGGGGCTCAGCATCATTCTTTTACAAATCAGGGGGGGAAAGTTTATGGCAGGTAATCGAGAGTTTTTTAATCGCAGATTGCATTCATTACTTGGAGTTATACCGGTTGGACTGTTTTTGGTTCAGCACCTTGTAGTGAACCATTTTGCAACAGGGGGAGAGGAATCGTTTAATAATGCTGCGCATTTTATGGAAAGTCTTCCTTTCAGGATTTTCCTAGAAACGTTTGTTATTTATCTACCTTTGTTGTTCCACGCAATTTATGGCCTTTATATTGCTTTTACTGCGAAAAATAATACGAGCAGATTCGGGTACTTCCGTAACTGGATGTTTATGCTTCAGCGTGTATCCGGTGTAATCACTTTGATTTTTGTTGCTTGGCATGTTTGGGAAACTCGTGTTGCTGCTGCTTTTGGAGCAGAAGTTAATTTCCAGATGATGGAGAATATTTTATCTAATCCTTTCATGTTCTGGTTCTATATTGTTGGTGTTATCTCTGCAATTTTCCACTTTGCCAATGGCCTATGGTCATTCCTTGTAAGCTGGGGAATCACAGTTTCACCTCGTTCTCAAGTCATCTCTACTTACGTAACGATCGGCATTTTTATCGTATTATCAATTGTTGGCGTACGTGCACTTACAGCATTCATTTAAATAAACATTAAAAGACTATAAGAGTAGATTCGGATAGTAAAAATAAAAGATTTAAGCTTTGAAGTTAGACACCAGTCTAGCTCTTGGCGCAATCGGCTCGGGTTATTAAGCCACGCGCTTCGGAAGGCAAAGAGAACGCCTTCTTCGAGTGCTCATCTTTAGCTTTTTGCCGATAAGCGGGCGCCTTGCGCTTTTCTTTGTACTAGGATTAAGGGAGTGAGTCACGATGGGTAAAGGAAAGGTTATAGTTGTCGGCGGCGGATTAGCCGGATTAATGGCGACAATTAAAGTTGCAGAAACAGGGACTCCGGTTGAGTTATTTTCTTTGGTGCCGGTAAAACGTTCTCACTCTGTTTGTGCCCAGGGCGGTATTAACGGAGCGGTAAATACTAAAGGGGAAGGCGATTCTCCTTGGATTCATTTTGACGATACAATTTATGGCGGGGACTTTTTGGCAAACCAGCCGCCTGTTAAAGCAATGGCAGAAGCAGCACCGGGAATTATCCATTTATTTGACCGTATGGGTGTTATGTTTAACCGTACACCTGAAGGATTGCTGGACTTCCGCCGCTTTGGTGGAACACAGCATCACCGTACAGCATTCGCCGGTGCTACGACTGGCCAGCAGCTGCTTTATGCAATGGACGAGCAGGTTCGCCGCCATGAAGTTGCCGGCTTGGTAACAAAGTATGAAGGATGGGAATTCCTTGGAGTAGTGATTGACGATGATGGAGCTTGTAAAGGTGTCGTTGCCCAGAACCTGACTTCAATGGAAATCAAGTCATTTGCCGCAGATGCCGTTATTATGGCGACTGGCGGACCAGGAATTATCTTCGGAAAATCAACTAACTCCGTCATAAACACTGGTTCAGCTGCTTCAATTGTTTATCAGCAAGGTGTTTATTATGCAAATGGAGAATTTATCCAAATTCACCCAACAGCTATTCCGGGCGATGATAAGCTTCGCCTTATGAGTGAATCAGCCCGCGGTGAGGGTGGACGAGTATGGACATATAAAGATGGTAAACCATGGTACTTCCTTGAGGAGAAATATCCTGCATATGGAAACCTGGTGCCTCGTGACATTGCAACACGTGAAATCTTTGACGTATGTGTTAACCAAAAGCTTGGTATTAATGGGGAAAACATGGTTTACCTGGATCTTTCCCATAAAGACCCTAAAGAGCTTGACATTAAGCTTGGCGGCATCATTGAAATTTATGAGAAATTCCAGGGAGAAGACCCTCGCAAAGTTCCAATGAAAATTTTCCCTGCTGTCCATTATTCAATGGGTGGTCTTTGGGTTGATTATGATCAAATGACGAACATTCCGGGATTGTTTGCCGCAGGTGAATGTGATTATTCTCAGCACGGTGCGAACAGACTGGGTGCCAACTCACTTCTTTCAGCTATTTATGGAGGTATGGTAGCAGGCCCTAATGCCGTAAAATACATAAGCGGTTTGGAAAAGAGTGCAGAGGATCTGCCATCATCTCTATTTGATCGCTATGTTAAGCAGGAAGAAGAGAAATGGAATAATATCATGTCTCTTGACGGAACAGAGAATGCCTATGTGCTCCATAAAGAGCTTGGCGAGTGGATGACAGACAATGTAACAGTTGTTCGTCATAATGACAGGCTTTTAAAAACAGATGAAAAGATCGTTGAGCTTATGGAGCGATATAAAAATATCAACATAAATGACACAGCGAAATGGAGCAACCAGGGTGCAAGCTTTACCCGCCAGCTGGCAAATATGCTGCAATTGGCACGTGTTATCACAATCGGTGCTTATAACCGTAATGAAAGCCGCGGTGCGCACTATAAGCCAGATTTCCCAGAGCGTAATGATGAGGAATTCCTAAAGACGACCATGGCGAAGTTTGTCGATGAAAATTCAGCGCCTGAATTCCATTATGAAGATGTTGATGTAAGCTTAATAAAGCCGCGTAAGCGCGACTATTCCAAAAAGAAAGGGGAGAACTAAGCAATGCAAGAAACCAAAGCAAAAACTGTCCGTTTTATAATCAGCCGCCAGGATTCTCCTGATTCAGCCCCTTATCAGGAAGAGTTTGAGCTTGAATACCGTCCTAATATGAACGTTATCTCTGCCCTTATGGAAATCCGCCGAAATCCGGTTACAGCGAAAGGTGAAAAGACAACACCAATCGCATGGGATATGAACTGTCTTGAAGAAGTTTGCGGCGCCTGCTCTATGATTATTAACGGAAAACCGCGCCAGTCCTGTACGGCGCTGGTCGATCAGCTTGAGCAGCCAATCCGCCTTGAGCCTATGCGAACTTTCCCTGTAGTCCGCGACTTGCAGGTAGACAGAAGCCGTATGTTCGATTCACTGAAAAAAGTCAAGGCGTGGATTCCGATCGACGGAACTTACGATTTGGGACCGGGACCTCGTATGCCTGAAAGAAAGCGCCAATGGGCTTATGAACTATCAAAATGCATGACTTGCGGAGTATGTCTGGAAGCATGTCCGAATGTAAACAGCAAATCTGATTTTATCGGTCCAGCGCCTTTATCACAGGTTCGCTTATTCAATGCCCACCCAACAGGGGAAATGAATAAGGCGGAACGCTTGGAGCAAATCATGGGTGATGGCGGATTGGCAAACTGCGGTAACTCTCAAAACTGTGTGCAGTCTTGCCCTAAAGGGATTCCTTTAACAACATCAATTGCGGCATTAAACCGTGATACAACATTCCAGTCCTTCAAAAATTTCTTTGGAAGCGACAGAATCTAGACTGAAAGCCGAAATGATAAAACAAAATTAATCATTTTTGTACCTGTTGATAGCGGGCTCCCGGAACGCTTGCGGAAAGCGGGCTTTGTGAGTGAAAATCAACAGGCCAGTTAACAGATCAAAGATTATTTAGAAGCCCTCTTTCCTTTTTGGAAAGGGGGTTTTTGTATAACTTTGGAATCCAAAAGGTTTTCAAACAATTCGAAAAACATTATAATGAATGAAAACAGAGTGAGCGCTCATTCATAATTTGCCGGGAGGAATACAACATGGGAAAATTAAGTTATATAGAGGATTTTAAAACATGGGAAGAAGAATTTATTTTTTTTCATCCAGTTAAAGTGCGTTTTTCTGAAACAGATATGTTTGGACATTTGAACAATACCGTTCCATTTATATATTATGAAGAAGCAAGGATTGAGTTCTTTAAAAGCAAGGGCTTTATGCAAAACTGGGTAAAGCAAGAGAATGAAACAATTCCTGTCGTTGCAGATCTTCAATGTGATTTTTTAAGCCAGGTATTCTTTGATGAGGAAATTAAAATATATGTAAAAGCTGCTTCCATTGGGAATTCCTCTGTTGATCTTCACTATATGGCCAAGAAAGCAGATGGTTCAATATGCTTTACCGGCAGGGGAACTATGGTGCAAATATCGAAGAAGACGGGCAAAGGTGTCCCTTGGACTGAGGAAATGAAAGAGTTGCTGAAAAGCGGAGTGAAGGTACGGGCCTAAGGCACAAATGCACATTTTTGAAAATAACTTTCTCCTTTATACAATTATAGTCACTTCAAATCTTTTGCTGACATATGATATGGTGACTAAATATATACCCATCCCACGGTTCATAGCTGGCGAAAGGCAAGGAGGGTTACAATACTTGAAGGAGAATGAATATACTCACAAGCCGTTACTCACCAAACGAGAAAGAGAAGTATTCGAATTGTTAGTACAAGATAAAACAACAAGGGAAATCGCTGGTGAATTGTTTATAAGCGAAAAAACAGTTCGGAACCACATTTCCAATGCCATGCAAAAGCTTGGTGTAAAGGGGCGTTCACAAGCTGTTGTAGAGCTCCTTCGAATGGGAGAGCTAGAACTTTAATCTAGACCGGCTATCCTTCTGGGATGCCGGTTAACACATTTATAATGGGGATTTTTAGTGATGGAATTAATTCTATCTTGAAATTTATGATGAAAAAGGTGAAAATAAATGCACAAGGGCAAAAAAATCGTTTTTTGTATATATCGTAAAAGCTTAAATGGGAGTGTTTATGAATGAAGCTTGAAGATCCTAAAACAAATGAAATAAATGATGTTGTGGCTGACATAGAAAAAGACCTCAGATACATATCTGGCATAATCAAGCAAAAGGGAAGGGAAATCCTTAGTGATTTCACTATTACACCTCCACAATTTGTAGCATTGCAATGGCTTTTTGAAGAAGGTGACATGACCATTGGCGAACTTTCTAATAAGATGTATCTTGCGTGCAGCACGACAACAGATCTTGTCGACCGTATGGAAAAGAACAATCTTGTGAAAAGGGTTAAAGATCCCAATGACCGAAGAGTCGTCCGCATCCACCTGCTTGAAGAAGGCGAGCGGATAATAGAAGAGGTTATTAAGAAACGCCAGGAATATCTGAAAGAAGTTCTTAAGGACTTTTCACATAATGAGGTACTGTTTCTTAAAGAAAATTTAATGAAATTACACCATGATATGCGCGTAGAATGAGGCGGTATGCTTGAAACAACCTATAGGAATTATTGACTCCGGGGTAGGAGGACTAACAGTCGCAAAAGAAATTATGCGGCAGCTGCCAAATGAAGATATTGTTTACCTTGGAGATACGGCTCGCTGTCCATACGGTCCGCGGACTGGAGAAGAGGTAAAGGCTTTCACTTGGCAAATGACTCAATTTTTACTTGGAAAAAACATTAAAATGCTTATTATCGCATGTAATACAGCTACAGCAGTAGCTCTGGAAGAAATTCGCCATGAACTTTCCATACCTGTCATCGGCGTTATTTTTCCGGGGGCGCGAACTGCCATAAAAGTAACCAAGAATCATACAATCGGTGTGATTGGTACAGAGGGTACGGTTAAAAGCAAGGCCTATGAAAAGGCATTAATTCAGATAAACAATCGATCCATTGTGCATAGCCTGGCATGCCCCAAATTTGTACCGCTTGTTGAGAGCGGAGAATATGAAGGGCCGGTTGCGAAAAAGATCGTGGCTGAAACGCTGCATAGCTTAAAGGGCAGGGGGATGGATACACTTATTCTTGGGTGCACACATTATCCTCTTTTAGAACCCATTATTAAAAATGTTATGGGCAAAAACGTAAAAGTAATCAGTTCTGGTGAAGAAACAGCACGAGAAGCCAGTACAATCCTGCATCATCACGGATTATTGAAGGAGAATGCCGAAGGGCCGGAATATACATTCTTCACAACCGGTTCAACAGCGATCTTTTCAAAAATTGCTTCTAAATGGCTTAATTCGCCTGTTAAAAACGTAAAAAAAATTTCGCTTTAAGAGCGATTGACACCTTCTGATCATTTCTTTCGGAAGGTGTTTTATTTATCCCGCATTTGCAGGCAGGAAGCCTCCTATTCTCAAAAATACGGGAGCCCCTAAAGAAATGTTACGAGGGGCAACTGCTTTAAAGGTCGATTGGCAAGACCGCACTAGTGAAAAAACCACCTAATGGATGTTCTTTCGCTTTGTTTATGGTTACAAATTAAAATTGGCTCTGGTATTATGAAGGGTGCAGGACAAAAAATTTAAAAAGTTGGTGATTGATTTGCTGGCACAAGCCGAAACTTATTTGAATGAATACTTTGGCTATACCTCTTTCCGCCCAGGACAAAAAGAGATTATTCAAAATATCATCGGACAAACGAATACTCTAGGAATTCTCCCAACAGGAGGCGGAAAGTCGATCTGCTTCCAAATTCCCGCACTTGTACTCCCCGGAACGGCCATCGTCATATCTCCGTTAATCTCCTTAATGAAAGACCAAGTAGATGCTCTCCTGACAGCCGGCATCCCGGCTGCATATATCAATAGTTCGTTGTCCTCCGATGAATACCATCACATCATGGCAGGAATCCGGCATGGTGAGTATAAACTCGTCTATGTTGCTCCCGAACGGTTTGGGTCACTGGCATTTTTAGAGCTGTTAAACGATGTGCATGTCAGTGCTATCGTCTTTGATGAGGCGCATTGTATTTCGCAATGGGGACACGACTTTAGGCCAAGCTACCGCTCTGTTGTCAGCCAAGTTGAGAGCATGGATCAGAAGCCTGTGGTCGCAGCTTTGACAGCAACAGCTACACGGGATGTAGCGGATGATATACGAAGGCTTTTAAATATAGGCGAGGAAAATACTTTTATTACTGGTTTTGCACGTGAGAATCTGGCATTTCATGTAATGAAAGGTGTAAACAAAAGGGATTTTATCTTACAGACCATTGGAAAACACAAAAATGAAGCGGGCATCATTTACACATCCAGCCGCAAGGAAACAGATCAGCTTTATCAGTTTTTAATAGGAAAAGGCTATTCTGCTTCTAAATATCATGCCGGGCTGAAGGAAGCGGAGCGGAAAAAATCACAAAATGCGTTTGTATATGATGAAGCAGACATTATGATCGCTACCAATGCATTTGGGATGGGGATTGATAAGTCAAATGTCAGGTATGTGATCCATTACAATCTTCCCCGAAACATAGAGGCTTATTATCAGGAAGCAGGAAGAGCAGGAAGAGATGGGGACGAAAGTTTCTGTTATCTGCTGTTTTCCCCGCAGGATATCCAGCTTCAGAAATTCTTAATCGAAGAGAGCAGTATGGATCCTCAGAAAATGGAGCAGGAATATAGCAAATTAAAGGATATGGTAAATTATTGCCATACGGAAAAGTGCCTTCAATCCTACATTGTTGATTATTTTGATGAAAATGCAGGATTCGCTAAATGCGGTAAATGCAGCAGCTGTCTGGATGACAGGACAAGCATGGATATTACGCAAGAAGCTATGATGATTTTTTCGTGCATTAAGAGAATGGGGGAAAGGTTCGGAGTTACGTTAACTGCCCAGGTTTTAAAAGGTTCGAATAATAAACGAATCCGAGACATGAAGTTTAACGAGCTATCCACATTCGGGCTATTAAAAAACCGCAAGGAAAAAGATATTGTGGATATCATGAATTATTTGCTTGCTGAGGGCTTTTTAGCTTTAACAGATGGAAAATATCCAACAGTGAAACTATCAGCTAAAGCCGTTCCGGTGCTGAAGGGACAGGAAAAAATCGGAATGAAGATAAAAGAGCCTGAGGTTGTCCGCGAAGAAGAAGAAAATAGTGAACTCTTTGAGTTGCTTAGAACTTTAAGAAAGAAGCTGGCAGATGAGGAAAGAGTCCCTCCTTATGTAGTATTTGCAGATACCGCTTTAAAAGAAATGAGCCGCTGCTTTCCGATTACGAAGGATATGATGCTAAACATTAAAGGTGTAGGGCAAATGAAGTTTGATAAATATGGTGAGCATTTTATTAAAGAAATCCAGGGCTTTGTTGAAGAAAATAATATATCTATTGAAACCCCTGTGACGGAAAAAACGGCAAAGGAAGACGAACCTTTGGATGATCGCTCAAGCTACCAGATTTCATATGATTATTATCTGGATGGGGTTCCAATAAGCGAAATTGCAAAAAGGCGAAATTTTTCCCCTATAACCATACAAGAACATATTCTTCGTTCTGTAAGAGAAGGCTATAAGATTGATTGGTCGGCCATTTTTGATGAAGCAGAAGAAAAACTGGTCCTGCAGGCAGCGGATAAAGTCGGAAGGGACAAGCTTAAGCCCATTAAGGAAGAACTTCCGGATGGAATCGATTATTTTAAAATAAAAGCCGTCCTCGTTAAAAATGGGATGAAGGAACAGCGGTGAAAGAGTCTGACTCAAAAGGTCGTTGAAAAACGACTCTTTTGAGTCAGTTTTTTGGCCAATTTTATAAAGGAAAAAAGAGGGTGCCCGAAAGTCATACTTTTGGGACACCCTCTTTTATATTTCTGCTAAAGATTGGTTTAGCTTAAACATTTTTGACCTGCAATAGAAAAAAATGCCCATTTGTCTTGCCCATTATTATGCTGTTTGTCCAAATTTGTCAAAAATCTATTATTACTTTTCTTCCGAAAGGCGGTCTAAATTACAAATAGGCTCGTATACATGTAGTACAAACTGTCTCAGGGGGGATTAAATATGTCTATAAATAAAAAAACTACTATAGTTTCAGCTGTACTCGTATCATCCGTTTTATTATCAGGCTGCGGGTTGTTTGGGAGCCAGGGCAAGGAAAAGGTAGATCCGCCAAAAGCGGTAACATACTCGGATGAGGAAGAAAGCGCTGCTGAAGAAACAAACGGCACGGAAACAGAAGCAACAGAGAAAGAAGAGGGTGTCGTGGCAAACCTTAAAACAGAACTTTATTTAATTGATAAAAATGGCTATGTCGTGCCGCAGACTCTTGAGCTTCCAAAAACAAATTCTGTTGCTACACAGGCATTGGAATACCTTGTAGAAAATGGGCCTGTAACAGACATGCTTCCCAATGATTTTAGAGCTGTCCTTCCAGCGGATACAAAGGTGTCGGTAAATATCAAGGATAAAGTAGCGACAGTCGACTTCTCGAAAGAGTTTCAGGAATACGCTCCTGAAGATGAAATGAAAATCCTTGAATCGATTACATGGACGCTGACACAATTCGACGCTATTGATAAAGTCAAACTTACATTGAATGGGCGTGAATTGAAAGAAATGCCTGTAAACGGAACACCGGTCAGCGCAGCATTAAGCAGGGCAAATGGCATTAATATGGATACCGCAGAAGTAGTAGACATAACGAATACAAAGCCTGTTACAGTATATTATCTTGGCGGAGATGAAGAAAACTATTATTATGTTCCTGTCACGAAGCGTGTCAGCAACAAAATGGACAATAACGCCGAAGCTGTTGTAAAAGAATTGGTTAAAGGCCCTAATTATGCATCAAACCTGGTAACAGACTTCCTGCCGGATGTTGAGCTTTTGGAGGCTCCAAAAGTAGAGGACGGAAAGGTCACTCTAAACTTTAATGAAAATGTCTTCAGCAGCAGTGAAGAGAAAATAATTTCCCAGCATCTGTTAAATGCCCTTGTTCTTTCTCTGACAGAACAAAAAGGTATTGAGAGTGTTGCGGTGACAGTTGATGGCGAGGCAGAAATAGTGAGTGAGGACGGCGAAAAGCTGACGGAACCAGTTACACGTCCTGAAAATGTGAATACAGGAAGTTTTTAAAAAAGAAGATTTTGTTATACTATATAGTAACAGGAAAGAGGTAGGCAAAATATTTGCCGCCTCTTCTTTGTTGCAAAAAAACTTAGGGCGCATGAAAGAATCCTCCTGTGAAAGAGGAGCCGGTATATGGAGCCCGCCTATTATTGATATTAGAGGTGTTATGCCCTAATCGCTAACATTTTATTGCTATTGAAAATTGAAGGGGGAATCAGCTCGTGCGTACAGATGGACGAGAACCAATGCAGCTAAGGCCTATACATATTGAAACAGAATACTTAAAGCATCCAGAGGGCTCAGTGCTTATTACGGTAGGAGATACAAAGGTGATTTGTACTGCGAGTATCGATGAAAGGGTCCCGCCTTTTATGAGAGGGCAGGGAAAAGGCTGGATAACTGCAGAATATTCAATGCTTCCAAGAGCGACAGAACAAAGAAATATCAGGGAATCAGCAAAAGGAAAAATTTCAGGGAGAACGATGGAGATTCAGCGCCTGATTGGCAGGGCTCTCCGTGCAGTTGTAGATTTGGAGGCGCTTGGCGAAAGAACGGTATGGCTGGATTGCGATGTTATACAGGCAGACGGGGGTACGCGTACAGCTTCCATCACAGGGGCATTTATTGCAATGGCACAGGCGATGGACAAGCTTTATAGCAATAAAAAGCTTTCTCAATACCCGGTTAATGATTTTCTTGCTGCAACCAGTGTTGGGATTCTTGAAAATAAGCAGGCGGCAGTAGACCTGAATTATATTGAGGACTCTTCTGCACAGGTTGACATGAACGTAGTCATGACGGGCAGCGGTGAATTCGTAGAATTACAGGGGACTGGTGAAGAGGCGACATTTTCTTATACCCAGCTTCATGAGATGCTAAGTGCTGCCCAGGGAGGCATCTCAGAACTCTTTGAACTTCAGAAGGCTGCCCTTGGTGAGGAAATTACGTCAAGCATTCAAAGCAAAAGAAAAAAGCTGGAGGGGAAGGCATAGTATGCAGGAAGTAATTATCGCAACGAAAAATGCTGGCAAAGCAAGGGAGTTTGAGCGGATGTTTAAGCCTCTTGGATACGAGGTTAAAACTTTATTGGACTATCCGGGCTTTCAGGATGTGGAAGAAACCGGCAGCACCTTTGAAGAGAATGCGATACTAAAAGCTGAAACGGTTTCGAAGGAATTAGGAAGAATGGTGATTGCGGATGATTCAGGTTTGATGGTGGATGCGCTTGGTGGAAGGCCAGGCATTTATTCGGCGCGTTATGCGGGTGAAGAAAAGAATGATCAGAAAAACATGGATAAGATTCTAAAGGAAATGGAAAATACGCCTGAAAACAGCCGCCAGGCAAGATTCTACTGCGCTTTGGCAATTGCTGCACCTGGAAGGGAAACATTAACGGTAGCAGGGACTTGTGAGGGCTCCATTTTAAGAGGAAAAAGAGGCACCCATGGGTTTGGCTATGATCCTATTTTCTTTGCAGAGGAGAAAGGAAAAGCAATGGCAGAGCTAAAACCTGAAGAAAAAAGCGAGATTAGCCATCGTGCAAAGGCACTGAAAAAACTGGAAGAAGTACTTCCTGCATTTCTTGCCGGAGCTGAAAAACGATGAAAATTCTGATCGTAAGCGACAGCCATGGATTAACCTCAGAACTGACGCAAATACGCGAAAGGCACTCTGATGTGGATTTGATGATTCATTGCGGTGATTCTGAGCTGCAAGCCGGTGATGAATCTATTAAAGGCTATACTGTTGTAAGAGGAAATTGTGATTTTCATGCTGGGTTCCCGGAAGATGTGATCGAAGAGGCTGGAGGGCTGCGCATATTTGTTACACATGGTCATAGGTATTCTGTTAAATCCAGCCTTATGAATCTCTCATATCGCGCACGTGAAGCAGGTGCAGATATTGTTTGTTTTGGGCATTCCCATTGTCTTGGAGCCGAAGTAGTTAATAACACATTATTTATTAATCCTGGCAGCATCAGGCTCCCGAGAGGAAGAAATGAAAAGACATATGTAATCCTGGAGACAAAAGAAAAAGATATTATTCTTGAGGTTTATGATCTAGCAAATGGAGAAATTCCGGAACTGGCACAAAAATTTTCTCTGGCAAAAACGCTATAATTTGAATATAATAACTGAGGGGAGCAAAGCTTCCCTCGTTCACAAAAAAAATAAAAAAAGTGTTGACTTTGGAATGTTTGTCTAATATAATAAAACTTGTCCTTGAGATAATATCTCAAATTAATTAATACGTCCCAGTAGCTCAGCTGGATAGAGCAACGGCCTTCTAAGCCGTCGGTCGGGAGTTCGAATCTCTCCTGGGACGCCATTTACACACCCAGCAACACTACATATCTTACCGAATTTTACTCACCAATTTTGGTGAGTTTTTTTGTGTCCTTAAATGCTTCCCTCTCCTCCTAAAAAAGCGACCATCAATCTTAATAGGCTAAGAAAATTTTTTAAAAATTTTTGTCCCAAGGAATGTGAATATATCAACAATGTAAGCGGATACAGAAAAACAGACTAATCTAAATTATCAAATAATTCTCGAAAAGGGTGTTGACGGCAGATGAAAATCGGCGTAAGATAGTCCTCAATATAAGAAATTCAAACCTGAATTAAAGAAAAACACTGCTGCTTAAATGGAATTTTGTCAATAACATTTGCAGATTTTTTTAACATAAAAATTCAGTGGTTTAAAGTGTTAAAACATAACTTGCTAAATTGTCACCTGAAAACCTTTGTTTAAAAACAGAATTCATTGAACTTCACTAAATAGGAAAAGCGTGGAAGAGGATAAGTAGTTTTATGACCAGGCATTCACAGAGAGCCGGAGCTGCTGAAAACCGGCAATGCCCTCATAAAATGAACTCACCTCAGAGCGCAGGCCTGAAAGATGATCGTCAAGTAGGGGCTGCCGGGTGTGATTCACCCGTTACCAAAAACGGATGGCAGTTTTGCTATCCATGAGTGCACGCATAAAGCGTGAATCAGGGTGGTACCGTGGAACAGGTTTATCAAAGCCTTTTCATCCCTTAAGCCTAGGATCAATAGGCATGTATGGGGATGGAAAGGCTTTTTATATTGGAGTAAAAACAAGAGGAGGTTATCAACAAATGTTGCAGGAAGCTGCCTTAGCAGAAACAAAAACGGAGACCGAACCGGTTACCGGCGCAGATCTGTTATTAAGAGCCTTGGAGAAGGAAAATGTTGAATTGATTTTTGGCTATCCGGGAGGAGCTGTTCTTCCAATCTACGACAAGCTGTACGATTCAAAAATTCTTCATGTCTTGCCCCGCCATGAACAGGGAGGAATACATGCAGCCGAAGGATATGCCCGCATCTCAGGAAAGCCCGGAGTTGTCATTGCCACTTCTGGACCGGGAGCTACAAATATTGTAACAGGACTTGCGGACGCAATGATGGATTCACTTCCTTTAATTGTTTTTACAGGCCAGGTGGCGACAGGCGTCATTGGATCGGATGCCTTTCAGGAGGCAGATGTCCTTGGGATAACAACTCCTATTACTAAATATAACTATCAAATCCGCAGCATCGAAGATATCCCGAGAGTTGTAAAGGAAGCATTTTATATAGCATCAACTGGAAGGCCAGGACCAGTGCTGATAGATATTCCCAAAGACATCGCAGCTTCTGCAGCAGTAGAGCCAGAAGAGGAGAAAGAAGTTAATTTGCCAGGGTACCAGCCAACAATTAAACCAAATTATTTGCAAGTAAGGAAATTAACAGAAGCAGTAAGCAGATCCAAAAAGCCTGTCATTTTGGCAGGAGCGGGCGTTCTTCATGCAAGAGCTTCTGAGGAGTTAAAAGAGTACGCAGAACAGCAGCAGATACCGGTTATCCACACATTATTGGGGCTGGGAGGTTTCCCGGCGAATCATCCGCTGTTTGTCGGAATGGCAGGTATGCACGGGTGCTATGCAGCAAATATGGGATTAACAGATTGTGATTTGCTGATAAATATCGGAGCTCGCTTCGATGACAGGCTGACTGGAAATTTAAAGCATTTTGCACCTAATGCAACAGTAGCCCATATTGATATCGATCCTGCAGAAATTGGAAAAAATGTCCCAACATCGATTCCGATTGTAGCTGATGCAAAAGAAGCCCTGGAGCAGCTGATCCAGCAGGATGGTAAGCCGCCAGCCCATAAGGAATGGATTCAAACCATTCAGCAATGGCAGGAGGAATATCCATACTTTTACGATAAAGAGGCAGAAGGATTGAAGCCTCAAAAGGTGATGGAGATGCTCCACACAAAAACAAATGGAGAGGCCATTGTAGTCACCGATGTTGGTCAGCATCAGATGTGGGCAGCCCAGTATTACCGCTTTAATAGAGCAGACAGATGGGTAACTTCAGGCGGGCTCGGAACGATGGGGTTTGGCTTCCCGGCAAGTATCGGTGCTCAGCTTGCAGATCCTGATGCATGTGTCCTTGCTGTTTGCGGGGATGGCGGTTTCCAAATGTCCACACAGGAGCTGGCAATTATAAAGGAATTGAATCTGCCAGTGAAAATAGTTATTTTGAATAACATGGCACTTGGAATGGTTCGTCAATGGCAGGAAATTTTTTATGAATCACGTTTCTCGCATAGCAAGATACCTATTCAGCCATCATTTGTTAAACTGGCAGAAGCATATGGCATTAAAGGATATGTCATCCAGTCAGAAGAAGAGGCAGAAGCTGTCCTGGATGAAGTTCTCCATAGCCGTGAACCGGTGCTTTTGGATTTCCGAGTCGATCCAGATGAAAATGTTTATCCAATGATCGCCCCTGGAAAAGGACTTCACGAAATGGTAGGTGTTAAACCATGAAAAGAGTAATTTGCCTGACTGTTATGAACAGGCCGGGTGTCCTGAATAGAGTTACAAACTTGTTCTCAAAAAGGAATTTTAATATAGAGAGCATCTCAGTCGGACTCTCTGAACATGAAGGGATGTCGCGAATTACCTGTGTCGTGCATGTAGAAGATGGAAGGGCCAGCGAACAAATTACAAAACAATTAAACAAACAAATAGACGTTATTAAAGTAACGGATATTACAGATCAATCTATTGTGGCAAGGGAACTTGCTCTTATCAAAGTCCAGGCAGTTCCATACACAAGAAACGAAATATATTCTTTGATTGAACCATTCAGGGCTTCGGTTATAGATGTAAGCAAAGACAGCATGACCATTCAAATTACCGGAGAATCTGATAAGGTTGAAGCCTTCATAGACTTGATTAGACCTTATGGCATCAAGGAGCTTGCACGGACTGGAACGACTGCTTTCCCTAGGGGAACACAGCGGCCTTCCCAGCAGCAAAAGTCCTATTCGATTGTATAACCTAAGAATATTGAAAATTAAAAAACATAAAAATTTTAAAAACAGAAAGGGAGATTTAACATGGCAAAAATGTATTATAACGGAGATGCAAATCCAGCATATTTAAACGGAAAGAAAGTAGCGGTAATCGGTTACGGTTCCCAGGGGCATGCACACGCATTGAATATGAGGGACAGTGGCGTTGATGTTGTAATCGGCCTTCGTAAAGGGAAGTCATGGGAGAAGGCAGCAGAAGACGGATTCCAAGTTTTTACAGTTGGTGAAGCAACGGCCCAGGCGGATGTGGTTATGATTTTGTTGCCGGATGAACTTCAGCCAAAGGTATACAAGGAAGAAATAGAGCCGAATTTAACAAATCAGGCACTGATGTTTGCCCATGGCTTTAATATTCATTTTAATCAGATCGTACCACCTAAAGAATGCGATGTATTGCTTGTGGCTCCTAAAGGCCCAGGACATCTTGTCAGAAGGACTTATGAACAGGATGCAGGTGTACCGGCGCTCTTCGCAGTTTACCAGGATGTTACAGGAGAAGCACAGGAATTGGCGCTTGCTTATGCTCAAGCTATCGGAGCCCTTCGCGCAGGTGCTTTGGAAACAACCTTTAAAGAAGAAACTGAGACGGATCTATTTGGAGAACAGGCAGTTCTTTGCGGTGGCTTGACATCACTTGTAAAAGCTGGTTTTGAAACCTTAACGGAAGCGGGTTATCAGCCTGAATTGGCATACTTTGAGTGCTTGCATGAATTAAAACTTATCGTAGACCTTATGTATGAAGGCGGACTTGAAGGAATGCGCTACTCGATTTCTGATACTGCTCAATGGGGAGATTTCGTCAGCGGTCCGCGCGTAGTAGATGCAAGGGTAAAAGAAGAAATGAAGGCTGTTCTAAAAGATATCCAGGAAGGAAAGTTTGCAAAAGGATGGATCCTGGAAAACCAGGCGAACCGCCCAGTATTTAATGCTGTGAACCAAAGGGAGAATGAGCATCCAATTGAGCAGGTGGGAAGAGAGCTTCGTAAAATGATGCCATTTGTAAATAGCGGCAAAAAGAAAGAAGTGGCTGTCAGTGCGAAAAATTAAAATTTTTGATACGACTTTAAGAGATGGTGAACAGTCAGCTGGTGTGAATTTAAACTTCTCAGAAAAGCTGGAAATTGCGAGACAGCTGGAAAGGTTAAATGTTGATATTATTGAAGCTGGTTTCCCAGCTGCTTCAAAGGGTGATTTCGCATCTGTGCAAAAAATTGCCCAAACAATTAAAAACTGCTCTGTAACAGGGCTGGCAAGAGCTGTTATTTCTGACATAGATGCTGCATGGGGAGCATTAAAGGACGGAGCGGAGCCAAGAATACATACATTCCTGGCAACCTCCCCGATCCATAGACAATATAAGTTGAAAAAATCCAAAGAGGAAGTAGTCGAAACGGCCGTTGAAACAGTAAAGTATGCTGCGTCCATGTTTCCAATCGTCCAGTGGTCAGCCGAGGATGCTTCAAGGACTGAATTGCCTTTCCTTGCTGAAATAATTGAAAAAGTAATCCAGGCAGGAGCAAGGATTATCAATATTCCGGATACTGTCGGATATACGACATCTCAGGAGTACGGAGAGATTTTTCAATATTTAAGAAACAATGTTCCTTCTATTGATAAGGTTTCCCTTTCAGCACATTGCCACGATGATCTGGGGATGGCCATAGCCAATTCTCTGGCAGCCATTCAAAACGGGGCAACACAAATCGAAGGCACTATTAATGGCATTGGTGAAAGAGCTGGAAATGCAGCTTTGGAAGAATTAGCGGTGGCCCTTTATATCCGAAATGACCACTATCAGGCATCAACTCGCTTAGATCTTCATGAAATCAGCCGCACCAGCAGCCTGGTAAGCAAACTTACCGGTATGGTGGTGCCAGCCAATAAAGCGGTTGTTGGACGAAATGCGTTCGCCCATGAATCAGGCATACACCAGGATGGCGTATTAAAAGAAAAGACAACTTATGAAATTATTTCTCCGGATTTGGTTGGTTTCCAATCCAATTCCATGGTGCTCGGAAAACACTCAGGCCGGCATGCATTTAAAAATCGCCTGATGGAACTGGGTCTTGAGGTTTCAGATGAAGAAGCTAATCGATTATTTGTAGTTTTTAAAGATTTGGCTGATCGCAAAAAAGAAATGACGGATGATGATCTGGCGGCCATCGTCTTAGAAGAAAAGCTTTCCAAAGAGCAGCGCTTCTATGAGCTGATCGGAATTCAAATTCAATATGGCACAAACTCTGTTCCAACTGCAACTGTTACGCTGTCAGGTTCAAACAATGAGGTTATACAGGAAGCTGGCACTGGGGCGGGAAGCATTGAGGCGCTATATAATACATTGGAAAAATGTGTAAAAGGAAAAGTAAACCTGCTTGATTACCGGATTCAATCTGTCGGCGCAGGAAGAGATGCTTTAGCCCAGGTATATGTGAAACTAAAATATGATGGAATTGAGACCAGCGGACGTGGGTTAGCCCAGGATGTGCTTGAAGCATCATCAAAGGCCTATTTGAATGCTGTTAATAGGGTCATCTACATGAACGAGAAAGCCCCAGTGCCTGCAGTTGAGGCTAAATAAAAGGCTGTTTTCGTAAAGTTTTCTTTTTTTCATAGCAAAACTTAGCTAAACAAACTGAGTTGATTGCAACGGAGGGCACTTGATCCTCGAAAATGCTACCGCATTTCCTTCGTGCGGTGCCAGGTCAGGGAAGCTTATTCAATGTCCTGCGGGAAGTGAGGGAATTGAGAGACCCAACAGGCGAAGCCGAAGAGGCTCGCATCCCTCCCCGCGGAAAGCAAGTACCCGCAGTGGAAATTAACGGGCAGAATCCATAAAGAAAAGCAATATTTATGAGAAAAGAGGCAAATAAAAAATAAGAAAGAGGCGTCTACTATGGTGGCACCTTTCAAACTATAAAACTAGGCGGAGGGATTAAAATGAAAAAACGTATCGCGGTACTTCCTGGAGATGGAATCGGCAAAGAAGTGGTGAAGGGGGCAATTGAAGTCCTGCAGGCTGTGGGGGAACGTTTCGGGCACCAATTTTACTTTTCGCACGGAAAGATTGGCGGAACGGCAATTGATGCAGCGGGGTCACCACTGCCCGATGAAACATTAGAGCTTTGCAAAGATAGCGATGCGGTCTTGCTGGGAGCGGTTGGCGGGCCTAAATGGGATCGCCAGCCTCCCCACCTTCGTCCAGAAAGGGGCCTCCTTAAGCTCCGCAAAGAATTAAGATTATATGCAAATCTAAGGCCGACTCAATATTATTCAAGCCTTTCTGATACCTCTCCATTAAGGAAGGAAGTGATTGAAGGTGTAGATATGCTGATGGTCCGGGAACTGACCGGCGGCCTGTATTTTGGGAAGCCAAGCGAACGTACTCAGCAGAATGGGGAAGATGCAGTAGTTGATACATTATTCTATCAAAAAGAAGAAATGCAACGTGTCATTAAACTGGCTTTTGAGCTTGCCAGAAAGCGGAGAGGAAAGGTTACATCCGTTGATAAAGCGAATGTACTTGAATCCAGCAGAATGTGGAGAGAAGTGGCAGAAGACATTTCAAAGCAATATCCGGAAGTAGTTTTAGAGCATATGCTTGTCGACAATGCTGCCATGCAGATGATTAAAAATCCGAAGCAGTTTGATGTTGTGGTAACAGAGAATATGTTTGGAGATATTCTCAGTGATGAGGCATCCGTATTGACAGGTTCTTTAGGAATGCTGCCTTCTGCAAGCATCTCTGAAAACGGCCCGTATTTATATGAACCCATCCATGGTTCAGCCCCTGATATCGAAGGCCAAAATGCTGCGAATCCAATTGCCATGATTTTGTCAGCCGCGATGATGCTTCGTTTATCCTTTGGTATGGAAGAGGAAGCAGAAGCAATTGAAAATGCCGTAAATCAAGTATTGGATGCAGGCTACCGCACAAGAGATATCGTCTCATTTGGCAAAAAGCAGGTATCTACTTCAGAAATGATCGAAGAAGTGAAGGCCACTCTTTTGGATAATGAAGCAATCCTAAATATTATGGGGGCATATGCATAGAATTAAAATCTTAAAACTGAAACACGGCCATCAGCGGCCGTGTTTCTTTTAAAAGGGAGTCGAGCGGAAAATGGGAAAATCAATTATAGATAAGATTTGGGAAAAACATGTTGTCCATAGGGAAGATGGAAAGCCGGATTTAATGTATATTGACCTTCATTTAGTGCATGAAGTTACCTCGCCTCAAGCTTTTTCAGGCTTAAGAATGAAAAAACGAAAGGTCAGAAGGCCTGATAAAACGTTTGCCACTGTCGATCACAATATTCCTACAGATAACCGAAAAGTAATAAATGATCCAGTTGCATTAAACCAGATGTCCACTCTTGAAAAAAACTGCATGGAGTTCGGGATTACGCTTGCCGGACTTGACAGCCCCGAACAGGGAATCGTGCACGTTATTGGACCAGAGCTGGGTTTGACTCAGCCGGGAATGACTATTGTGTGCGGGGACAGCCATACCTCAACTCACGGTGCTTTTGGATCTATTGCCTTTGGGATTGGGACTAGTGAAGTGGAGCACGTCATGGCAACCCAGACTTTATGGCAAACAAAGCCTAAAACCCTAAAGTTAGAAATAAGCGGAAGGCTAAATAAGGGTGTAACAGCTAAGGATGTCATCCTTTATGTAATTGCCCAAAACGGGATCGGTTTTGGTACCGGCCATATAATCGAGTATTGCGGGGATACCATCGCCGGTATGTCCATGGAAGAAAGAATGACGATCTGCAATATGTCCATTGAAGGAGGGGCCAGAGCAGGCCTGGTTAGCCCGGATGAAACGACCTTTGCCTACCTTGAAGGCCGAAAATATGCTCCAAAAGGAGAAATGTTTGCACAGGCAGTTGAAAGCTGGAAAGAGCTTGCTTCAGATTCTGATGCTGCCTATGACAAAACAATCAAAATAGATGCTTCCGATATTGCCCCTATGGTCAGCTGGGGAACAAACCCATCGATGACATCAAAAGTGACGGAGCAGATTCCATTACTGGAGGATTGTGAAACAGAGCTTGAGAAAAAGTCATTGTCCAGAGCCTTAGCGTATATGGGTTTACAAGAAGGACAAAAGATTGAAGACATTCAAATACAGCATGTTTTCATCGGATCATGTACAAATTCCCGGCTGGAGGACTTAAGGCAGGCTGCTGAAATTATCAGAGGGAAAAATGTTCACCCGCAAGTTAGAGCTCTAGTTGTTCCTGGTTCACAGCAGGTTAAAAAGCAGGCAGAGGAAGAAGGCCTGGATCTTGTTTTCAAGCAGGCAGGATTTGAGTGGAGGGAATCAGGCTGCAGCATGTGCCTGAGCATGAACAATGATATTGTACCGAGCGGCGAGCATTGTGCGTCAACATCCAACCGCAACTTTGAAGGGCGCCAGGGATCAGGAGCGAGAACACATCTTGTCAGCCCTATGATGGCAGCTGCAGCTGCGTTATACGGACATTTTGTAGACGTGGGGGCTTTACTTGCAGCGGAAACAGTTCAATAAGATGGAGGAGAGCGGAATGAGCGGATTTAAAACTTTACATGGCAAAGCTGTTGCTCTAGATAGAGCGAATGTGGATACAGATCAAATTATCCCAAAACAATTCCTGAAAAGAATAGAAAAGACAGGATTTGGACAATTTCTTTTTTACGATTGGAGATTTACGAAAGAGGGGAAACCAAACCCGGATTTTGAATTGAACAAGGAAGAAAACCAGGGGGCGCCTATTCTGATTGCAAATGAAAATTTTGGATGCGGATCTTCACGTGAGCATGCCCCGTGGGCACTGGGGGATTATGGATTTAAAGTAATTATCGCCCCTTCTTTTGCTGATATTTTTCACCAAAACTGCCTGAAAAATGGCCTTTTGCCTATCAGTTTGCCTCCTGAAACAGTAAATTATTTGCTGGATCGTGCAAAGAACCAGCCGTATGAATTGAAGATTGACCTTGAAAATGAAAGAATTGAAGATGATAAGGGCTTTGCCGCCCAATTTATTATTAACGATTATTGGAAAAAGATGCTGATTAATGGCTGGGATGAAATTGAGATAACGCTTCAGCTGGAAGATCGCATTGCAAATTATGAAAAACAAGAGCTTGCAGGACAATAATAATAGAAAGATTCATGGCTTATGCCCGTGAATCTTTTTGTTTTTTTGTTAATTCATGCTAAACTAACTTCAAAAATAAAGTTGAGGCGGTACTTGCATGGACAAACGGGAACGGAAAAAACAAAATAGTAAAATCATTCTATTTCCCGGCCTTGAAAAACGATTGATGGAAAAAGGGCTTGAGAGCTTTCAGCAGAAAAAATACCAGGAATCCATCCGTTTTTTTGAAGAAGCGATGGAGATTGAACCGGATAATCCAGATATACACATAGGCCTTGTTTTGGCTTATTTCGAAGCTGGCGCTCTCCAAAAAGCAAAAGCGTTCGCTAATAAAATGCTCCAAACAGGCATTGGGGATTACATACAAGTAATGGATTTATATTTAATGATCCTTGTCCAGCTGCATCAATATAGTGAGATTGTTACAACCATCGAGGCTTTGCTGGAAGAAAGGGAAATACCGAAAGAGAAATTTGAGCATTTTAGCAGAATGCTTGAATTCAGCAGAAGAATGGCGGGGTCAAGTCAAGAGGAACAGGAGAGTGAACCGCCCCCTATAGAAGAATACCCAAACAAAAAGATTAACCTATTTTCCTATCAGGATCAGAATGAACAGATAATGCTGGCAGCACGGCTGGCAGAACATAATATAAGGCCCTATATAGATGAGATTCAAGCATACCTTGAATCTGATGAGGGCCACCCCTTTTTTAAAACAATGCTTTTAAATGTGTTGTCAGAGCATGAATATGATAAAGAAGTGGTGCTGAGGAAGTTTGGAGATTGCATTCATGTTAAGCCCGCGGAGCTTCCCCCTGTACATCAGCAGCCGAAGCTGACAGCTATTGTTAGTGAGCTGGGCAAGAAGCTGGAGCAGGAAGATCCTATTTTATATGAAAATACAAAAAGCCTCATTGAAAGACATTTCTTCTTAATATACCCGCTTGAGGCAGCGCCAGCAAATCCAGCATCCTGGGCAGCAGCATATCATACCCTTGCAAATGAATACCATGGCCTAGATGATTCTAATGGCAAGCTTGGACAGATATATGGAGCTCCTGGGGAGGAAGTAGAACAGGTGCTAGCATTCATCAGAAAGATAGAAGAAATTTCTTATCCCAATATTTAGCCTTCAATGTTGAAAGACCAGACACGTATGTTATAATATAATGGTTGTATTATGTGTATATATACATTTAATCCATGGATATGGCTTGCAAAACAAGAGATATTCATAACATTCTGCTGTGAATGAAATGATAATAGATTTTTGGAGGGAAATGATTGTATGTCTGCTAAATTTGAAAAGTTAGAAGGGAACCGCGGGGTTCTTACAATTGAAGTAGATGCAGAGAAAGTAAACGAAGGTTTGGACGCTGCATTTAAAAAAGTAGTTAAGCAAGTAAACGTACCAGGATTCCGTAAAGGAAAAATGCCTCGCGGGATGTTTGAAAAGCGTTTCGGAGTTGAATCTTTATACCAGGATGCAGTAGATTATCTTCTTCCTGAAGCTTATGCAAGCGCAATTGATGAAACAGGCATTGAGCCGGTAGACCGTCCTGAAATTGATGTAGAGCAAATCGAAAAAGGCAAGAGCCTGATCTTCAAAGCTACAGTAACAGTTAAGCCAGAAGTTAAGCTTGGTGAGTACAAAGGCCTTGAAGTAAAGCCGCTTGATACAAACGTAACAGACGAAGATGTTAACAGTGAGTTAACTTCACTTCAAGAGAGACAAGCTGAGCTAGCTGTTAAAGAAGAAGGCAAAGCGGAAAACGGCGACACAGTTGTTATGGACTTTGAAGGATTCGTTGACGGGGAAGCGTTCGAAGGCGGAAAAGCTGAAAACTATTCTCTTGAACTTGGTTCAGGGCAATTCATTCCAGGCTTTGAAGATCAATTGGTTGGAACTGCAGCTGGAGAATCCAAAGATGTGGAAGTTACTTTCCCTGAGGAATACCATGCTGCTGAGTTAGCTGGCAAGCCTGCAACTTTCAAAGTAACTGTACATGAAATCAAAACAAAACAGCTTCCTGAGCTGGATGATGAGTTTGCCAAGGATGCGGACGAAGAAGTTGAAACTTTGGATGCATTAAAAGAAAAAATTAAAACTCGTTTAGAAGAAAGCAAGAAGCATGAAGCTGAGCACCATGTTCGTGACACAGTGGTTGAAGCATCTGCTGCAAATGCAGAAGTTGAAATTCCATCTGTTATGGTTGACACGGAAGTTGACCGCATGATGCAGGAATTCGAGCAGCGTCTTCAAATGCAAGGCATGAACCTTGAGTTATACTTCCAGTTCTCTGGACAGGATGAAGCTGCATTGCGTGACCAAATGAAAGAGGAAGCTGGAAAGCGTGTACGCGTTAATCTTACTCTTGAAGCAATCGCAAAAGCGGAAAACATCGAAGTATCTGACGAAGAAGTTACAGAAGAACTAAACAAAATGGCAGAAATGTACAACATGTCTGCTGACCAGATCAAACAAGCTCTTGGAAGCCTTGAAGGCCTAAAAGCTGATCTGCAAATTAAAAAAGCAGTAGATTTCCTTGTGGAAAATAGCAAAACTGTTGCATAATAAAGAAAAGCGGAGCCGACTGTTCTGCCCTGACAAGCATAAGACGAATTACGGAGGAGGTTGCTAAACCTCAGTAGTAATTTGGCTTATGACCTCGAGGGGCAAGGAGGCGGAGCTAGACAGTTGTCTAACTCCGAAGGCAGAAACTTTTTCCTTCTTAATAGAAACAAGGCGCGAGTTTATCGTGCCTTGTTTTATACAATCAGGACCCTACATAATACAACGGCCCTTATATCTTTTGCCAAGTGAAAAGTTTCGCGACATATTGAACATGGACAGGAATACAAATACATATATATAGTTAATTCAATAATCGGCTTATGAGGCCGACTTAATTTAGCCATTTTTGGTTAAGCTTATGGAAGTACATATAAATTCAGCCTGTTTTATTTGGAATTGCCATCGCATGCATGCCTTCATAATGGACTCGTTTTCTGAGAGTTATCATTTCCTGTCTACTGTAAAAATGTGTTACAATGCAATACATAACTGCTGAAGGTTTTGATTTTTACGAAAGTGTGAATTATTAAAGATAGGCTTTTGTCAGGAATATAGCGCCTTATTATAAATATTTCCGCTTTTATTATGGCTGAAGATTGAATTGTCTGCATGTGATATCGCAAGCTTAATATATCGGTTTGAAGTTTTTTTTCAAGGGGTGAAGGATTTGTTTAAATTTAATGATGAAAAAGGGCAATTAAAATGTTCTTTCTGTGGAAAGACACAGGACCAGGTCCGCAAATTAGTTGCCGGGCCAGGAGTTTATATATGTGACGAATGCATCGAGCTCTGCACAGAAATTGTTGAGGAGGAGCTTGGCACAGAAGAAGAAGTTGAGTTTAAGGATGTGCCGAAGCCGGCCGAAATCCGTGATATTCTCGATGAATATGTTATCGGGCAGGATCAGGCAAAGAAATCTTTGTCTGTAGCGGTCTATAACCACTATAAGCGCATTAATTCCAATAGTAAAATTGATGAAGTAGAACTATCAAAAAGTAATATTGCCATGATTGGGCCAACTGGAAGCGGTAAAACATTACTTGCCCAGACACTGGCTAGAATTCTTAATGTTCCGTTTGCTATTGCAGATGCAACATCATTGACTGAAGCCGGTTATGTAGGGGAAGATGTTGAAAATATTCTCTTGAAGCTGATCCAGGCAGCAGATTATGATGTAGAAAAGGCTGAAAAAGGAATTATTTATATCGATGAAATTGATAAAGTGGCTCGAAAGTCAGAAAATCCTTCCATCACTCGTGATGTTTCCGGTGAAGGTGTACAGCAGGCCTTGCTGAAAATTCTGGAAGGTACAGTTGCGAGCGTTCCGCCACAAGGCGGCCGCAAACATCCGCATCAAGAGTTCATTCAAATCGATACTACAAATATTCTATTCATTTGCGGCGGTGCGTTTGATGGCATCGAGCAAATTATTAAGCGCCGTCTTGGCCAGAAAGTAATTGGCTTTGGTTCAGATCAAAAGCAAAAAGAAATTGAACCAAAGGAGCTTTTATCAAAAGTACTTCCTGAAGATTTGCTGAAGTTTGGCTTGATTCCGGAATTCATCGGACGACTTCCGGTTATTGCAAGCCTATCCCAGCTTGATGAAGCAGCATTGATTGAGATCTTAACAAAACCGAAAAACGCGCTTGTTAAGCAATATCAAAAAATGCTCGAGCTTGATGACGTTGAGCTTGAATTCGAAGAAGGCGCCCTTGAAGAAATTGCCAAAAAAGCAATTGAAAGAAAGACAGGGGCACGCGGACTTCGTTCAATCATTGAGGGCATCATGCTTGATGTTATGTTTGATCTTCCTTCACGCGAAGATATTAAAAAGTGTATTATTACAAAAGAAACAGTTATCAACAACGGTAATCCTAAGCTTATTTTAGAAGATGGAACAGTTGTTGAAGAAGAGCGCAAAACTTCTGCATAATGGAATGGCCAGCCCTTCAGGGTTTGGCCATTTTTATATGACAATAGAGAATCATAGAGACTTTTTCCTCCTTCCCTTCTTTCCATACTTTTAAGCGAATTCCTTGTTTATTCCAACAAAGTGAGGGAGATACTAGCATTATCAGCGAGAACTAATAATGCAGGAGGGAACACAATGAGTTGGACGGGGATAGCTTTATTTATCCAATTGTTTTTTGGAATTGTCATCGGGCTTTATTTCTGGAATTTGCTGAGAAGCCAGCGGACACAAAAGGTCTCTATTGACCGGGAATCAAGAAAAGAAATGGATGTATTAAAAAAGATGCGCTCTATTTCACTGACAGAGCCTTTAGCAGAAAAAGTGCGCCCATCCAGCTTCGCGGATATTGTCGGGCAGGAAGACGGAATTAAGTCTCTGAAAGCTGCATTGTGCGGACCCAATCCTCAGCATGTTATTATCTACGGTCCTCCCGGTGTGGGAAAAACGGCAGCAGCCAGATTGGTATTGGAAGAAGCCAAAAAAAATGAGAAATCACCATTTCAGCCATCCTCCGTTTTTATTGAGCTGGATGCTACGACTGCCAGATTTGATGAAAGGGGCATTGCTGATCCGCTCATAGGCTCTGTGCACGATCCGATTTATCAAGGGGCAGGTGCAATGGGCCAGGCGGGTATACCACAGCCGAAACAAGGAGCAGTTACAAATGCCCATGGGGGAGTGCTATTTATTGATGAGATCGGGGAACTTCATCCAATTCAAATGAACAAGCTTTTAAAAGTCCTAGAGGACCGAAAAGTGTTTCTTGAGAGTGCGTACTATAATGAAGAGAATACCCAGATCCCGAATCATATCCATGATATTTTCAAAAATGGGCTTCCGGCAGATTTCAGGCTGATTGGAGCAACGACCAGAACACCTAACGAAATTCCTCCTGCCATCCGCTCAAGATGTATGGAGGTATTTTTCAGGGAGCTGGCTGAAGAAGAAATAGCGGCTGTAGGTAAAAAAGCTGCAGAAAAGGTCAACCTGAAAATTAGCGAAAATGCGTTAGGGATTCTTGCCAATTACGCAAGAAATGGCCGTGAAGCCGTTAATTTGATTCAAATTTCTGCAGGACTCGCCATCACTGAAGACAGGGATTACATAAAAGATGAGGATATTGAATGGGTTATTCAATCAAGTCAGCTAACACCGAGGATGGAGCGGAAAATCAATTCCAATTCAGCAGTCGGTCTTGTAAATGGATTGGCGGTTTATGGACCAAATACAGGTGCCCTGCTTGAAATTGAAGTGACGGTTATACCAGCAAAAGAAAAGGGCAGCATTAATATAACGGGAATTGTTGAAGAAGAAAGCATTGGCGGACAAGGAAAATCAATTCGCAGAAAAAGTATGGCAAAAGGGTCAATAGAAAATGTCATAACTGTCTTAAGGTCAATGGGGGTACCGGCTGATGAATATGATATACATGTTAATTTTCCAGGAGGCGTTCCAATTGATGGGCCTTCAGCCGGCATAGCCATGGCGACTGGCATTTATTCTGCAATTTATAAGCGCCCGGTAGATAACACAGTGGCAATGACCGGAGAAATTAGCATACATGGTTATGTAAAGCCTATCGGAGGAGTATATCCAAAGGTGAAAGCTGCTAAAAAAGCGGGCGCCCAAACAGTGATTATTCCGAAAGAAAATATGCAGTCCATATTAAAAGAGATTACCGGCATAAAAATTGTACCTGTAAGCCATTTAAATGAAGTATTTGATTTGGCCTTACAAAAGGATTTTCATAAAGAGCAAGCCATCACTGCTTCAATCGAATTATCGAAAAAAGAGAGCATCTAAAGTGGCATGGCTCAAGTCTAAGGATGCATCTTTAATCGTCCTTTGACAGACGCCTCCCGCTAATCGCGGTAAAAAACTTCGGTTTGCAGTTTAGGCTACAAACCGAAGTTTTATTTGCGTAAGGCTCTTTTCTCATAGATTGTTGTTTTTACTTCGTTGATTTTCGCTGCGGGCACTTGCTTTCCGCGGGGAGCGATGCGAGCCTCCTCGGCTTCGCCTGCGGGGTCTCCCATTCCCCTCTTTTCTGAGCAGGAGTCAGTGCCCTCCACTGCAATCAACTCAGTTGGTTTAACTTAGTTTGCCATTGTAAAGCAACAAACTTTACGAAAACAGCCTTGCGTAAAGAAGAATAAAGTTTAATTATCAGGTAATGTTCTTAATTCTTTGTACTTGCTTTAGTATCCTTTTCTCTTTAATAGACACTCTAGTGTAAATAAGTTAGAATTGACAAAGAAATTATTAGCAATTTGGGGTAAATTAAGTAAAATGCATTTGGAGGTGCAAAGGAATGGCGAAAAAGAAAGAAATCATCGTCCCCCTCCTGCCGCTTCGGGGTTTGCTTGTATATCCGACCATGGTTCTGCACTTGGATGTAGGCCGTGAAAGAT
This sequence comes from Bacillus sp. J33, assembly GCF_000518885.1. Taxonomy (GTDB): domain Bacteria; phylum Bacillota; class Bacilli; order Bacillales; family Cytobacillaceae; genus Cytobacillus. The sequence continues at coordinate 47,129 of NZ_JAEL01000016.1, forward strand.
CAGTTCAAGCCCTTGAAAAAGCAATGGTAGATGACCATTTAATTTTTCTGACAACACAAAAGGATATCTCTATAGATGAACCATCTGAAGATGATTTGTACCACATGGGTACGCTTACACGCGTTAAACAAATGCTTAAGCTTCCAAACGGAACAATCCGTGTACTTGTTGAGGGATTGAAAAGAGCTGAGATTCTTGAATTCAAGGAAGAGGATGAACATTATTCTGTCAGCGTAAAGGTCTTTGAGGATCCCGATACGAAGGATGTAGAAGATCAGGCCCTGATGAGAACCATGCTGGAGTATTTTGAGCAATACATAAAGGTATCGAAGAAAATTTCTGCAGAAACATATTCTTCAGTTGCAGATATTGAAGAGCCTGGCCGAATGGCAGATATCATCTCTTCACATTTGCCTTTAAAGCTTAAGGAAAAGCAGGAAATTCTTGAAACGATTGATGTAAAAGACCGTATGAACCAGGTAATTGAAATTATCCATAATGAAAAGGAAGTTCTAAACCTGGAAAAAAAGATCGGCCAGCGTGTAAAAAAGTCAATGGAAAGAACGCAAAAGGAATATTATTTGCGTGAACAGATGAAAGCAATCCAAAAAGAGCTTGGCGATAAGGAAGGAAAGACGGGTGAAATCGCTGAGCTTACAGATAAAATTGAAAAAGCAGGCATGCCGGAGCATGTCCAGTTAACAGCTTTGAAAGAATTGGACCGTTATGAAAAGGTTCCTTCAAGCTCTGCAGAAAGTGCTGTTATCCGTAACTATATTGAATGGCTTGTCACATTGCCGTGGTCAAATGCAACAGAAGATGACCTGGATATCCGGAAAGCAGAGAAAATACTAAATGAAGACCATTACGGGCTGGAAAAGGTTAAAGAGCGGGTTCTTGAATACCTTGCTGTCCAAAAACTGACTAATTCCCTTAAAGGCCCTATATTATGTCTGGCTGGACCTCCAGGCGTCGGAAAAACAAGTCTTGCACGTTCAATAGCAACATCCCTTAACCGGCATTTTGTCAGGGTTTCTCTTGGCGGGGTACGGGACGAGTCTGAAATCCGCGGCCATAGAAGAACGTATGTAGGAGCTATGCCGGGACGCATTATACAGGGGATGAAAAAAGCGGGTACCATAAACCCAGTATTTTTGCTGGATGAAATAGATAAAATGTCTTCCGACTTCCGAGGTGATCCTTCGTCCGCCATGCTGGAAGTTTTGGATCCAGAGCAAAACCACAACTTTAGCGATCATTATATAGAAGAGACGTATGACCTCTCAAAGGTTATGTTTATTGCGACTGCCAATAATCTTGGCACCATTCCAGGCCCTCTGCTTGACAGAATGGAAGTCATAACAATCGCAGGGTATACCGAGCAGGAGAAAATACACATTGCAAAAGACCACTTGCTTCCAAAGCAAATAAAGGAACACGGTCTTACCAAATCTCAGCTGCAAATACGTGAAGATGGGCTGCAAATGGTTGTCCGCTATTATACCCGAGAAGCCGGGGTCCGCGGATTGGAGCGCCAGCTTGCAACCATTTGCAGAAAAACAGCCAAGATCATTGTTTCGGGTGAAAAGAAGAAAGTTATCGTATCTGCGAAGAATGTTGAAGAGTTTCTTGGAAAACGAAAATTCCGGTATGGGCAGGCTGAACTGGAAGATCAGGTTGGTGTTGCCACAGGGCTGGCATATACAACGGTCGGAGGCGACACACTGCAAATTGAGGTTTCGCTTTCTCCTGGAAAAGGAAAGCTTGTGCTGACAGGCAAGCTGGGGGATGTTATGAAGGAATCTGCCCAAGCGGCTTTCAGCTATGTAAGGTCAAAGGCAAAAGAACTGGGCATTGATGAAAATTTCCATGAAAAACATGACATCCATATCCATGTTCCTGAAGGGGCGGTTCCAAAGGATGGTCCATCTGCCGGTATAACAATAACAACAGCATTGGTTTCTGCCTTATCAGGCAAACCCATCCGAAAAGAAGTCGGCATGACAGGTGAAATCACATTAAGGGGACGGGTTCTCCCTATTGGCGGCTTAAAAGAGAAGTCTTTAAGTGCCCATCGTGCCGGACTGACAAAAATTATCCTTCCAAAAGATAATGAGAAGGATATTGAGGATATCCCTGAAAGCATAAGAGAAGAACTTGATTTTGTTTTGGTGTCGCATGTAGATGAGGTACTGAAGCATGCACTGAACGGCGGTGCACAAGCATGAAAGTAACCAGCTCAGAAATTGTCATCAGTGCTGTAAAGCCAGATCAATATCCTGATAGTGATTTGCCGGAATTTGCCCTTGCTGGCCGTTCAAATGTCGGCAAATCCTCTTTTATCAATAAAATGCTGAATAGAAAAGGGCTTGCTAGAATTTCTTCCAAGCCTGGAAAAACACAAACACTAAATTTCTATCTTATAAATGAGATGCTGCACTTTGTAGATGTGCCAGGATACGGGTATGCAAAAGTGTCCAAAAAAGAACGTGAAGCATGGGGGAAGATGATTGAAACGTATTTAACAAAGAGAGAGCAATTAAAAGCTGTTGTTCTCATTGTTGATTTGCGGCATCCTCCTACAAGTGACGATGTCATGATGTACGACTTTTTAAAGCATTATGAAATTCCTTGTGTAGTAATTGCCACGAAAGCGGATAAGATTCCAAAGTCCAAATGGCAAAAGCATATGAAAATAACAAAGGAAACACTGGATATTGACCCGGACGATCAGATCATTATGTTTTCCTCTGAAACAGGATATGGAAAAGATAAGGCTTGGTCAGCATTGCTTAGTTATATGTAAGAAAATCCCGCTGTATAATGCAGCGGGTTTTTTGTGTGTTCAGCAACTAGGAAATTTTGGTTACAGGTAATTATAAAACCAAAACTCCAGTTTAACTTATGGTGGGCAGTGGATGGGGAATTTGTCGAATGGAAAGGAATCAGAAGGACGGAAGAGGATTTGGGGTCATAATGGAGGACAAGGCTTGTCAGTTCATGAGAGCCCGCTTTTTCCGTTCATATCATAAATTATCATAAAATATGAATTTTGAGAATATTTTAAAATGATGCTAAAGTTAAAGGGGCTTTATAAAAGAGAGAAACTAAAGGGGGATTTTAGACTAGTGAGACATTGGCTAAAAGGAATTATAGCAGCGGCTTTCGTTTTGGTCCTGGCTGCATGCGGATCAGAGGAAGCGTCTAAAGATGGAATGGACCTTGTAGAAGATGGGAAATTTACGTACGCGGCATCAGGTGAATTCAAACCTTTTAGTTTTACAAACGATGATGGCAGCATGAGCGGCTTTGATATTGATGTAGCTGAAGCTGTAGCAAAAGAGCTCGGACTTGAGCCGGCTCAGAATAAATTTAAGTTTGGCGGTATTGTGGAAGGCGTGAAATCTGGCCGTTTTGACGCAGCCGTAGCCAGCCATACGATTACGGAAGAACGTCTAAACGCTGTTAACTTCTCAACGCCTTACTATTATTCAGGACCGCAAATCTATGTGCGCCCAGATAGTTCAGTTGAAACGCTGGAAGATTTGGAAGGCATGGAAATTGCGGTATCTAAAGGTTCTACATACACGGCAAATGCAGAGGAAGTTACGGATAATATTCAGTTTTATGACAGTGATGTTGTAGCTCTGGAAGCTTTGAGCAAAGGGAAGCATGATGCTGTTATTACTGACTTCGTAACAGGTAAAGAAGCAATTGGAGCAGGCATGGACATAGAGGGAAAAGAGCTTCTTGGCCGCAGTGAACAGGCAATTGCTGTTGCAAAGGATAATGAAGAGCTGCTTGAAAAAGTAAATGAAGCTCTTGAAACACTTCGCGAGAATGGAACACTCACAGAAATCAGCAAAAAATATATCGGTGAAGATATAACGGTTGATCCTGAGAAGGAATAACATTGCGGGCGGATGTGTGTTGAATGCATTCGCCTGTTTTACTTTAGGTTTAACTAAACTAAATAGAATATCAGACATAATAAGCACCTGATAGGGGGGATCCATGTGGATTTGCTGACTAAATTCATTGATACATATCCCGTATTTTTAAAGGGAATGGTGTTAACTTTTCAATTAACAGTGGTAGCGGTTTTTATTGCTATTTTTATAGGATTGTTTTTTGCTTTTTTAAAGATATCAAGAATAAAAGTTTTGGAATGGATTGCTGATGTTTATGTCTTCCTTGTTAGGGGAACACCGCTGGTTGTGCAAATATTCATTTTCTATTTTGGGTTGACGGCTTTGGATATTTCGCAGTTTTGGTCTGTTGTGCTTGGACTTGCCTTCCACAACGGAGCTTATATTGCCGAAATTTTTAGAGGTGCCATTCAATCCATTGACAAGGGACAGATGGAAGCAGGCCGCTCCCTTGGCATGACAGCCGGTTTGGCGATGAGAAGGATTATACTCCCCCAGGCTTTCCGCCGTGCCATGCCGCCGCTTGGCAACCAGTTTATCATTGCTTTGAAGGATTCTTCGCTGGCTTCCTTCATCGGCATGTACGAGCTCTTTAATGTGGCGACAACATATGGGTCAAACGAATATGACTACATGAGCTATTTGCTGATCGTAGCTGTTTACTATTTGGTACTTGTACTTATTTTCTCTGTCCTTGTAAATATGGTTGAGAAAAAAATGGCAAGCAGTGATTAAGGAGGAAGGATGCACATGAGTAAATCGTACATGATAAAAGTTGAAAAGCTTAATAAATCTTTCGGTGATTTGCATGTTTTAAAAGATATAGATATGACGGTAAAAGAAAGTGATGTAGTTTGCTTAATCGGGGCAAGCGGATCCGGCAAAAGCACGTTGCTCCGCTGCTTGAACTTTCTTGAATTAAAGGATAGCGGAAGCATCATTTTTGAGGGAGAAAAGGTTGAAAAAGAAACCCATGATTTAAACAAAGTCAGGGAAAAAGTGGGGATGGTATTTCAGCATTTTCATCTTTTCCCTCATATGACCGTTCTCGAGAATGTGATGGAAGCGCCTTTGCAGGTAAAAAAACGCCCTAAAGATGAAGTTAAGAAAGAAGCTCAAGAGCTTTTACGAAAAGTAGGGCTCTCTGAAAAGGAAAACGTGTACCCATCAAAGCTTTCGGGTGGACAGAAGCAGCGTGTTGCAATAGCCAGGGCGCTGGCGATGAAACCTGATATCATGCTATTTGATGAGCCTACCTCTGCCTTGGACCCCGAGCTGGTAGGAGAAGTTCTTTCAACAATGAAGGAACTGGCTGAAGAAGGGATGACGATGGTAGTTGTTACCCATGAAATGGGATTTGCCAAGGAAGTCGCAGATTGGGCGGTCTATATGCATGATGGAAGAATAGTGGAAGTAGGGCACCCGGAGGATCTGTTTAATAACCCAAAGGAAGAAAGAACCAAGAACTTTTTAGATTCTGTTTTATAGAAGAAAAGACAGGGGAGAAGCCCCTGTCTTTTTACTTTTTCTTTATGATTAGGAAATACAGGCCCAGAAGAATTAAAAGAACCGGCCAAAAGCGCCAGGCAGCCGAAACTCCGTTTTCGAGAAGGCCCAACCATTCAATGACCCTGTCATAAAAAAGCAGCATGGCGGCAAGAATTAAAAATAAGATGCCCTGGAACAGGCCAGTTCCTGTTTTTTGATGGCGAAGCAGAAAACCCAGTGCAATAATCAAAATGAAAATTCCTATATGATCCGGCCATATATCAAGGCGGTTCACGACATGGAAATGCAGGCCAAATCCAGCTAAAATAACACCTGGCAGAATGGCTTCATAGTCTCTGGCTCCGTATGCCTGAAATAAAAATGCGGCCCCCACGATGATAAGAAGCGTTGGCCACGTATAAAATGGCTGCAGGGCATCAAAATTAGTTTGCTGGAGGAAGAAGTATGCTCCAAAGCCGATTAAAATGATTCCCGGGAAAATACGCTGATTTTTCATAAAAACACCACTTCCAATAAGGTTCACTTGAATCTGGCAAGTTTTTTTGTTACTGTACTTAAGGGACTATTTGTCTTTTAAGAAGATAAGAAAGAATTAAATTTGAACTCCGTGAACTGTCTATCTCCAGCGCCTACCCACTCGAGCTTGTCGGGGGCGGGCAAGGCGCTTGCGCTTTTCTTATCACAAACATATTAACATATGTGTTCAATTTCTGTTCACATTTTAGCATTAAATGAAAAAATAGAAATGTTATAATTATAATTAGTTGAACTATGCAATCTATCTGGGGGTGTCAATTTCAAATGCATATATTGGTCGTCGGTCTAAATTATAAAACTGCCCCTGTTGAAATTCGTGAACGTCTAACCTTTAATTCTTCACAATTGGGCGATGCGATGAAGACACTGAATAATAAAAAGAGCATTCTTGAAAATGTAATCCTGTCTACTTGCAATCGTACCGAAATTTATGCAGTGGTAGACCAGCTTCATACTGGCCGTTATTATATAAAGGAATTTTTGGCTGAGCAATTTAATATAGATCAAAGCGAATTTTCACCTTTCCTGTTCATCTATGAAGAGGATGGGGCTATTGAGCATTTATTTAAAGTTGCATGCGGCCTTAATTCCATGATTCTAGGCGAAACACAAATTTTAGGACAGGTTAGGTCAAGCTTTCTGGAAGCGCAATCAGAAAACACGACGGGTACAGTATTCAACCAGCTGTTTAAACAAGCGGTAACACTTGCAAAGCGTGCTCATTCAGAAACTGAAATAGGAGCCAATGCCGTTTCTGTCAGCTACGCAGCTGTAGAGTTGGCTAAAAAGATATTCGGTACACTTGAAAATAAACATGTCCTAATATTAGGAGCCGGCAAAATGGGTGAACTTGCAATCCAGAACCTTCATGCGAATGGGGCAAGCAAAGTCACTGTCATTAACCGTACGTATGAAAAAGCCAAAGGCCTTGCAGACCGCTACGCTGGAGAAGCAAAGACATTAGCTGAGCTTCAGTGTGCCCTTATTGATGCTGATATTTTAATCAGCTCAACTGGTGCAAAAGATTTTGTTATTACCAAGGACATGATGGCAAACGTAGAAAAAATGCGCAAGGGCAAGCCGCTGTTTATGGTGGATATTGCCGTACCTAGGGACTTGGATCCCAAGCTTGCCGAATTAGATAGCATATTCCTGTATGATATTGATGATCTCGAGGGAATTGTCGAAGCAAACCTTCAAGAACGCAAAAAGGCGGCTTCAAAAATTCAGCTAATGATTGAAGGGGAAATTGTTGAGTTTAAACAATGGCTGAATTTGCTTGGCGTTGTCCCAGTTATTTCTGCACTGCGTGAGAAAGCACTGGCTATACAGAGTGAAACTATGACAAGCATTGAAAGAAAGCTGCCGCACTTGAGTGATCGTGATAAAAAGGTGTTAAATAAGCATACAAAGAGCATTATCAATCAGCTATTAAAAGATCCTATTTTACAAGCTAAAGAAATGGCTGGACAGAAAGATTCCGATCAGGCATTAGATTTATTTGTAAAAATCTTTAATCTAGAAGAACTTGTTTCAGAGCAGCAGAACGTGTACGCAGCTAAACCAAAGCACGCAATCGCTCAAACGCCGCAGGCTTCCTTTCAATCATAAAGTGAAACTAGCCATCAGCAGGGGGTTCTTTCGTCCCCGCTGATGGCTAGTTGAGGCCCGCGCGATGCGGGTCACTCAGACGCTGCCACAGGACAAGGAAGGCTACAGCAGCGATACATCGCACAACCGAAAGCGATTGCTTTTGGGAGGACTTGGCGTCTTTAGTCTGAGTTCTGATCATCGGGCTTTTACGGGCAGTTGAACCCCCGCTTTCCTTTATTGTCCCCTCAAAGTCTTGAAGTGGGGGTCTTACTGCCCGCTAATGTGGGATAAAAGGGGTTCTGTCCATGTCTGATATATTTATGACACGGCTGCATGAATTTACGGTGGTTCTGTATGCCTTGTGTGTCCTTTTATATTTTATCGATTTTCTTCATCATAACCGGAAGGCGAACCGAATTGCCTTCTGGTTACTTGCATTTGTATGGGTATTGCAAACTGTTTTCCTTGTTTTATATATGATCAATACAGGCAGATTCCCTGTATTGACCATTTTTGAGGGTCTTTATTTTTATGCCTGGGTGCTAATTACACTCTCACTTGGGATAAACCGGCTTCTCAGGGTCGACTTTATCGTCTTTTTTACAAATGTTCTTGGCTTCATTATTATGGCCATCCATACATTCGCACCGGTACAGATTGATTCGGCAGTAAAGGCACAGCAGCTGATCTCGGAACTTTTGCTGATCCATATAACCGTTGCGATTCTTTCATATGGGGCTTTCTCGCTTTCCTTTGTTTTTTCCCTACTCTATTTAATTCAATATGACTTGCTTAAAAGGAAAAAATGGGGAACAAGATTGCTCCGGATAGCAGATTTATCAAAGCTTGAACATATGTCGTATGTATTAAACGTCATCGGGGTACCTATGCTGATGATAAGCTTAATATTGGGCATTCAATGGGCGTATCTGAAAGTGCCCGATATGATATGGTACGATTCAAAAGTAATCGGATCCTTCATTGTCCTTGCTTTATACAGCATTTATCTTTATATGAAGGTTGGAAAAGGCTTGTATGGAAAATCATTGGCACTTTGGAATTTAGCTTCTTTTCTGATTGTGTTAATAAATTTCTTTCTCTTTGGTAAACTTTCATCTTTTCATTTTTGGTATTCTTAAAGACCGGCTGCCATTCGTTTTTATGGCCAGCTGGACAAAAGCAGGAGGCTGTCATGAGAAAAATAATTGTAGGTTCAAGACGAAGCAAGCTAGCGCTTACACAAACAAAATGGGTCATCAATCAATTGAAAAGCATCGATCCTTCCTTTGAATTTGAAGTAAAAGAAATCGTAACGAAGGGAGATAAAATACTTGACGTTACACTCTCCAAGGTTGGAGGAAAAGGACTATTTGTTAAAGAAATCGAGCAGGCTATGCTTGATAAAGAAATTGATATGGCAGTACATAGCATGAAGGATATGCCGGCTGTTCTTCCAGAAGGACTTGTCATTGGCAGCATCCCTGAAAGGGAAGACCATCGCGATGCTCTTATATCAAAAGGGCATGTAAAACTCAGTGAATTAAAAGCCGGATCAGTAATCGGTACAAGCAGCTTGCGCAGAGGGGCACAAATACTAGCCCAGCGCCCTGATTTGGAGATTAAATGGATCAGGGGGAACATAGATACGAGATTAGCCAAGCTCGAGACAGAAGAATATGATGCCATCATTCTTGCAGCAGCCGGTCTTTCCAGAATGGGATGGGCTTCTGATGTCGTCACAGAATTCCTTGAGCCGGCTGTATGTGTGCCTGCTGTCGGCCAGGGTGCCCTATCTATTGAGTGCCGGGAAAGTGATGAAGATCTTCTTGCCTTGCTTGAAAAGTTCACATGCAGTGAAACAAGCCAAACAGTACGGGCGGAACGGGCGTTTCTTCATAAAATGGAGGGCGGATGCCAGGTGCCGATCGCAGGTTATGCCACGCTGGATGAATCTGGTGAAATTCATTTAACCGGCCTAGTCGGTTCTCCTGATGGAAAGGTTATTTATAAGGAGACACTTAAAGGCTCAAACCCGGAAGAAGTTGGGGTTAAAATGGCTCAGAAGTTAACTGAACAGGGGGCAAAAGGGTTAATTGACAGAGTGAAAGAGGAGCTTGACGGGCAATGACCCTTGCCTCCCCTTTAAAAGGCATGACTGTTTTGGTGCCAAGAGGGAAGAAGCAGGCACAAACCTATTCCAAGCTGATCAAAAGCTATGGAGGGATACCGGTTGAGATTCCCTTGATTGCTTTTATGCCTTTGCGGAATTCGGAATCCTTTTCTGAAGCCTGTAAAAGGATTCACACATATGACTGGCTTATTTTTACCAGTAAAACAGCAGTTGAAGCTTTTTTTGACCATGACTTGCCTATTAGTAAACCTTTGCCGAAAGTAGCGGTTATAGGTGAAAAGACGAAAAGCAGCCTTCTTGATAGGGGAATTAATGTTGATTTTTCACCCAGGCAGTATGTTGCTGAAGGATTTGTTGAGGATTTTCTGCCTTTCATAGAAAAAGGAATGAAAGTACTGGTTCCCAAGGGTAACCTTGCGCGTGACTATATAGCCTCTTCCCTTTCCGAAAAAGGCGCCAAGGTTGATGAAATTATCGTTTATGAAACGATTTTCCCAAAGGACAGCATCGGCCTGTTAAATAATCAGCTTTCAGGGAAAGGGATCGATATCCTGACATTTACAAGCCCTTCGACTGTAGATCATTTTATGAGGGCTGTAAAAGAACTCGGATATCAAGATGCATTAAAGAACAGCTTGGTAGGCTGCATTGGCCCCGTTACAAAAGAACGAGCAGAGGATTATGGCCTGCATGTTCATGCAGTTCCAGAAGAGTTTACAGTATATAGCATGTTGAAATCCATTATTGAATATTTGGAAGAAAACAGGAGGGGAAATTAATGGATCTACAATTCACCAGGCATAGACGCCTTCGCCAAACTTCTAATATGAGAGCGCTTGTCCGTGAAAATTTCTTGCGGACTGAGGATTTAATTTATCCGATATTTGCTGCGGAAGGCAATGATATTAAAAGAGAAATTCCTTCCATGCCGGGTATATACAACTTATCATTGGACCATTTAGAAGAAGAAATGAATGAAGTCGTTTCTCTTGGAATTAAATCCGTGTTGTTATTCGGGATTCCTAAAGAGAAGGATGCTTGCGGGCAGCAGGCTTATCATGACCATGGGATCGTGCAGGAAGCAACAAGGTTCATTAAGTCAAAGTTTCCTGAAATCATCGTAATTGCGGATACATGCCTTTGCGAATATACGGACCATGGCCATTGCGGACTGATTGAAAATGGGGAAGTGCTAAATGATGCATCGCTTGAATTGCTTGTGCAGACTGCTGTCAGCCAGGCCAAGGCGGGTGCAGATATTATTGCCCCTTCAAACATGATGGATGGCTTTACAGCTGCGATCCGTGCAGGACTTGATGAAGCTGGCTTTGAAAATATCCCGGTTATGTCTTACGCTGTAAAATATGCGTCTGCATTTTATGGGCCTTTCCGCGATGCTGCTGACAGCACTCCGCAATTTGGCGACCGCAAAGCATATCAGATGGATCCTGCCAACCGTATGGAGGCATTGCGGGAAGCTGAATCTGATTTAATGGAGGGAGCGGACTTCCTTATTGTAAAACCAGGAATGCCATACCTTGATATTGTCCGCGATGTAAAAAACAATATAAACCTTCCGATTGTCATTTATAATGTTAGCGGTGAATATTCAATGGTAAAAGCTGCTGCACAGAATGGCTGGATCGATGAAGAGAAGATTGTAATGGAAATGCTAACAGGCATGAAACGTGCTGGAAGTGACTTAATCATTACCTACCATGCAAAAGATGCAGCAAGATGGTTAAAGGAACAGTAAGAAAAGCGGAGATCGCGTGGTTTGACTTAAACCTTGTGCAGATGACACCTGAATTTAGATACTATTAAAGTTGAATAATAACATTTATTAAATTCCTATAAAATGAAAAGAGGGATGATATGCGCTCTTACGAAAAGTCTATTGAAGCTTTCAAGGAAGCTGGCGAATTAATGCCTGGAGGAGTTAACTCCCCTGTCCGGGCATTTAAATCAGTTAACATGGATCCGATTTTCATGGAACGGGGAAAAGGATCAAAAATCTATGATATTGATGGAAATGAATATATTGATTATGTTTTATCCTGGGGACCTTTAATCCTGGGCCATACAAATGATCGTGTTGTAGAGTCAATAAAGAAGGTTGCCGAAATGGGGACAAGCTTCGGGGCGCCTACTGAAATTGAAAATGAACTTGCCAAGCTGGTCATTGACCGTGTACCATCCATTGAAGTGGTCCGCATGGTTTCTTCAGGTACAGAGGCAACAATGAGTGCCTTGAGATTAGCCCGTGGCTATACCGGCCGAAATAAAATCATGAAATTCGAAGGCTGCTACCATGGCCATGGTGATTCCCTCTTAATTAAAGCGGGTTCCGGTGTGGCAACTCTTGGACTTCCTGACAGCCCTGGTGTACCTGAGGGTGTTGCAAAAAATACGATTACCGTACCATACAATGACCTTGAAAGTGTAAGGTATGCTTTTGAGCAATTTGGTGAAGACATTGCAGGGGTTATTGTTGAGCCTGTTGCTGGAAACATGGGAGTAGTGCCTCCGCAGCCAGGCTTCCTTGAAGGCTTAAGAGACATTACTGAACAAAATGGTTCTTTGCTGATCTTTGATGAGGTAATGACCGGTTTCCGTGTTGGCTACAATTGTGCTCAGGGATACTTTAATGTAACACCAGATCTAACTTGTCTCGGAAAAGTTATTGGGGGAGGCCTGCCTGTAGGTGCCTATGGCGGAAAAGCTGAAATCATGAAGCAAATTGCTCCCAGCGGACCAATTTATCAGGCAGGCACTTTATCCGGCAACCCGCTTGCGATGACAGCCGGCTTTGAGACGCTAAGCCAGCTGACGCCTGAGTCATATAAAGAATTCGAACGTAAGGCAGACAGACTGGAAGAGGGCTTAAAAGCTGCTGCGGAAAAGTATGATATCCCTCATACAATTAACCGCGCTGGATCCATGATCGGTTTCTTCTTTACGAATGAAGATGTTATTAATTATGAAAAGGCTAAAACATCCAATTTAGAATACTTTGCAGAATACTACAGGGAAATGGCAAATCAGGGTATCTTCCTTCCGCCTTCCCAATTTGAAGGGCTTTTCCTCTCAACCGCTCATACAGATGAAGATATAGAGAAAACGATCAAAGCAGCTGAAAAGGCATTTTCGAAACTAAAATAAGTACCACCTAACACTCATCAAATTGATGGGTGTTTTTTATTTAATTACTGTATTAAAGCGTATTGTTGTTTTTAAAAGGTTGGCTCTGTTAAACTCGCCTGTTGATTTCCCTCCAGGAGCTCAAGCTGTCAGCGGGCGGTCCGGCGCTCCTCGGCACATTCGTGCCTGTTGGGTCTCCCTTTGACACGCTCCTCCCGCAGGAGTCTCGCACCTTCCGCTCCAATCAACAGGGTGCTAAAAGTCAACAATCAGCTTTAACACAGCCAAAAGGCAAGGAAAGCTAACTAAAAGAATCTTTATATGCTTAATTTTTCTAATCATAAAGTATATAAAACCCTCATAGGATTGTTAATGACATAGTGATTAAACGTGAAGATGTGAAGGGAGGAGTCGCTTTGTCTCAGGGGAATCCATCGTGCCTACGATTTTCTTTAGAAGAATCGGTCTGGTTTCAAAAAGGACAGGAAGTATCAGAACTGATATCCATTTCGTTAGATCCCAATATAACTATTCAGGAAAGCGATCAATATGTAACGATTCAGGGGGCTCTTGAACTGGCTGGTGAGTATAAACGCAGTGAGGCAGAAGCAGCCGATGGTGATGAGGTTGCAGCTGGAGCCAAATTTGTTCAGGAAGTTGAGGAAAGAGAAGAAGGAACCTGCGAATTTAAACACTACTTTCCTGTTGATATTACGATCCCAAATAATAGAATCCAAAGCATTTACGATATTGACGTAGCAGTAGAATCGTTTGACTATGTTCTGCCGGAAAGAAGCTGCATGAAGCTTACTGCTAATTTAACGATTACTGGATTATATGGAGAACAGCAGCATATTCCTGTTCAGGAATGGCAGGAGGAAGTGGAAGTTGAAGAGCTCGAGCCCCTTCAAAGGGCATCAGCGGTTGATGAAGTTGAAGAAGAGGCAGTAATCGAGAAAGAATGGTCAGTCTATCAGGAAGAAGACCAAGAAGAAGAAAGAACTGAACCGGTTTACGATTCTGCAGAGGAAGAGAATCAGGTAGCAAAGCAGGACGAAGATCAAAGCGAGCCTGAAGAGGTATTTGTGCCATTTGAGGCAGAGGCACGGAAACAGCCAGTACAGGAAGAACAGCAAGTAAAAGAGCCGGAGGCTCCTGCTGCATTGGAAGGAAAACAGGAAAAAAATGAAGAGCAGCCAGCAGAATCCACACCAGAAATATCATTTGCTTCTCAAAGGAGTGAAGAAGCACCTCCTTCAGCACAGGAAATCTATGAAATGACTGAAGCATCTGAATCAGATAGTCCTTCTTATGAAAAGAAGCCTAAAGAAGTGGAAGCCGAGGAAAGTCCTGAGGAAGAGGAATCATCATCTTCTTCAGAACAGGAAGCCAAAAAGAAAAAATTCTCCAAGAAGAAAAGCATGTCACTAACTGAATTCTTCGCACGCAAAGAAGAGGAAGAGGAACACGTAAAGCTAAAGGTTTGCATCGTGCAGAACGGGGATACAATCGATGCGATTGCTGAAAGGTATGATATTCCTGCGCAGCAATTATTAAGGGTGAATCACCTTGAAATAAATCAGGATATTTATGAAGGGCAAGTGCTGTACATTCCTGTTGCGGTAGCCCATTAAATGGTAAACAGCTGAGCAGGCAGTAAGATCCTGCTCAGCTCTTTTCATTGGACAGGAAATTATAATATCCAAACGTTTTGAAACGCTGTTTTCGTAAAATTTGCTGCTTCTAAGAACTAACTTAGGTTAACCAACTGAGCAGATTGCAGCGGAGGTTATCTTATACTGAAACAAGCCATTTGGAAAGTGAGTGGTAGCTGTGGAAGAAAAAAATCGGCTGCGAAAGGTCGCTCCCATATTAAAGCATTATTCGCTGGAGCCGCATTTTGTTGAGGAGTTTGGGAGAGTTCAAAAGATATACAGCAACAAAGGTGTATTTGCTTTGAAAAAAATCAAGCCCCAGAAGGGTGCAGATTTCATAAGGCATGTACAGACCCTATACCAGAAAGGATATAACAGAATCGTTCCTATTTATCCTACGATTGACGGCAGATATGCGGTACTGCAACAAAATGAGCTATTTTACTTGATGCCCTGGCTGTCAAATGAAGAGAAAGAAGACAGGTTTGAACGTCATCAGCAAATGCTCAGAGAACTTGCCCGCCTTCATACACTGTCAGCCCGTGAAGTACCAGTCAAAAAGGAAGAACGCACGGAGCATTATGAAAATACATTGCAGGAGTGGGAAAAGGAGAAAGAGTTTTTGGAGGGATTTATTGAGGCTTGCGAAAGAAAAGAATATATGTCGCCTTTTGAACTCATGTTTACACTTTACTATCATGATGTCAGCCAGGCTCTCAAATATTCAACAAATAAACTGAAGGACTGGCATGAAAAAACAAAAGACAGTGATAAAGCCCGGACAGTCGTAATTCATGGAAAAGTCTCCACGGAACATTTCTTATATGATGACAGAGGCTATGGGTACTTTATGAATTTTGAAAATGCCAGAGAAAGCTCCCCTCTTCATGATTTGCTGCCATTTTTATCGCGAAGCCTGAAAACCTTTCCGAAAAGATCCGATGAAAGCGTGGACTGGATTTATACTTACTTAAAGTACTTCCCTTTTAAAGAAGATGAGATGCTCTTATTCCAGAGTTATTTTGCCCATCCAGGTTCCATTATCAGGGCTGCTGAACAATATCACAAAGGAGAGCGGAAGAGAGGGGAGAGAAAGTCCGTCCAGCATCTGCAAAGGCAGTTTTGGCTGTTGAAAAACACTGAATATGTAGCGATGAGAATAGATGAAATCGAGCGCCAGAAACAAGAGGCGAAGGCAGCTGCCGAAGCCCAGCAGCAAGAAGGAGCCCAAAGCTGATAGAACTTGGGCTCCTAAATGAATTCCAAATGGAAAGCAATCGCGATCAGGATAAATAGTGAAAGCAGCAGTACATCAAAGGTAGTAGGCAATAATATGGTTCTGATGCCCTGAAAAACACAGAATGGAATAATGAATTGTGCACACACATTCCTTACAGTTCTTAACCAGGGAGGCAGTGTGTAAGGGCTATATTTTCTTCTCAATTTCCATGCCCCTTTCCCGAATGTCCTTATTTATTTCTATTCTATGATTCTTCCTCCAGTAAAGTGCCTATTTTTCAAAGGGCTGCAATTTCATGGCCAAAATTATAATGGGTCTACACCTTTAAATGAAAAAACGTATAATATATAAAAAACTCGGTTATCCTTATTGACTATAACAGCCTTTTTTCGGTAGTATATCTTATATATAAAGTGAAACTTCCATCAGTGGGGTCTTTCATCCCCCACTGATGGTTAGTTGAACCAATCGGGCTTTTACGGGCAGTTGAACCCCCACTTATCCTTTATGGTTCCCTCAAAGTCTTGAAGAGGGGGTCTTACTGCCCGTTAATGCGGGATAAAAACTGCATATTGTTGCTAAGACAGGGAAGAGTACAGTAGCCCTTTGCCTTTAGAGAGGAAGACCATCAGCTGAAAGGTTTTCCAGGCAAAACTGTTGGAAGGTCGCCCTCGAGCATCTTTTGCGAAAGATTTTATTCAAGTAGTGAAAGACGGGAAATCCGTTATCTATTTAAGAGTCAATCTTTTTGGGGATTTAGCTGCAATTAAGCATCTATATTTCCTTTGATTGAAAAAAAGGTGGTACCGCGAAGCAAACTCCATTCGTCCTTTTATGGCGAATGGAGTTTTTTTATTTGGCTGTTTTCGTAAAGTTTGTTGTTTTCAGCTTCAATTAGTTAAACCAACAGAGTTGATTGCAGCAGAGGGCGCTTGACTCCTCGAAAATGCATTCGCATTTTCTTACGACGGGGTGTTTTTCTGAGGTGCTTTTCCAATGTCCTGCGGGAGAAGAGGGAAGTGGGAGACCCCACAGGCGAAGCCGAGGAGGCTCTCATTCCTCCCCGCGGGTTCGCTAAGCCGGAGCGGTCTATAAGAAAAGAGCCTTTTATTTTATTGAAGCAATGCATTTTAGAAAGGAAGAAAACAAATGGAAAATAATGAATTGTCAATGCCGACTAAGTATGACCCGCAGTCGATTGAAAAAGGACGATATGACTGGTGGCTGGAGGGCAAATTTTTTGAGGCGAAGGATGATGCTGAAAAGCAGCCTTACACAATTGTTATTCCGCCGCCAAACGTAACAGGTAAGCTCCATCTTGGCCATGCATGGGATACGACTCTCCAAGATATTCTCACGCGTATGAAGAGGATGCAAGGATATGATGTCTTATGGCTGCCAGGCATGGACCATGCAGGTATAGCCACACAGGCGAAGGTGGAAGAAAAGCTGCGCAGCGAAGGCAAAAGCCGCTATGATCTTGGCCGTGAGAAGTTTGTAGAAGAAACATGGAAATGGAAAGAGGAATACGCCAGCCATATCCGCCAGCAATGGTCAAAGCTTGGCTTAGGCCTGGATTACAGCCGTGAGCGTTTCACTCTTGATGAAGGCTTGTCTAAAGCCGTAAGAGAGGTTTTCGTTTCACTTTATAATAAAGGGTTAATTTACCGGGGCGAATATATTATCAACTGGGACCCTTCCACAAAGACCGCTCTTTCTGATATTGAAGTTATTTATAAAGATGTCCAGGGTGCCTTTTATCATATGAGATACCCTTTAACGGATGGTTCAGGCCATATTGAAATAGCAACAACACGCCCTGAAACGATGCTTGGCGATACAGCTGTTGCTGTGCATCCTGAAGATGACCGCTATAAGCACTTAATCGGCAAGACTGTTAAGCTGCCAATCACTGGCCGTGAAATTCCGATTGTTGCTGATGATTATGTTGAAATGGATTTTGGTTCTGGTGCTGTGAAAATTACACCTGCGCATGATCCGAATGATTTTGAAATCGGAAACCGCCACAATCTTGAAAGAATTCTTGTCATGAATGAAGACGGCACAATGAACAGCAAAGCAGGAAAATACCAGGGTATGGACCGTTTTGAGTGCCGCAAGCAAATCGTGAAGGACCTTCAGGAAGAGGGCGTTTTATTCAAAATTGAAGAGCATATGCATTCTGTTGGCCATTCTGAGCGCAGCGGTGCAGTTGTTGAGCCTTACCTTTCAACACAATGGTTTGTAAAAATGCAGCCGCTGGCTGATGAAGCAATTGCTCTTCAAAATAAAGAGGACAAAGTAAACTTTGTTCCTGAAAGATTTGAAAAAACTTATTTGCGCTGGATGGAAAATATCCGCGACTGGTGCATTTCACGCCAGCTATGGTGGGGCCACCGCATCCCAGCCTGGTACCACAAGGAAACTGGTGAGGTATACGTTGCCCACGAAGCACCCGAAGATATTGAAAACTGGGAACAGGATAAAGATGTTTTGGACACTTGGTTCAGTTCAGCATTATGGCCATTTTCAACAATGGGGTGGCCGGATACTGACGCAGCAGACTTCAAGAGATACTATCCAACAGCTGCCCTTGTAACAGGCTATGACATCATTTTCTTCTGGGTATCAAGAATGATATTCCAGGGAATAGAGTTTACAGGACAGCGTCCATTCCAGGATGTATTAATCCATGGCCTGGTCCGCGATTCACAGGGCCGGAAAATGAGTAAGTCCCTGGGAAATGGTGTAGACCCAATGGATGTTATCGATCAATATGGTGCCGATTCACTGCGTTACTTCCTTTCAACAGGAAGTTCACCGGGACAGGATTTGCGCTTCAGCATGGAAAAGGTAGAAGCAACATGGAACTTTGCCAATAAAATCTGGAATGCTTCCCGTTTTGCTTTAATGAACATGGATGGCTTAAAATATGAAGAGATTGACTTAAGCGGTGAAAAGTCTGTAGCTGATAAATGGATTTTAACTCGTTTGAATGAAACAATTGAAACTGTAACAAGATTATCAGACCGCTATGAATTTGGTGAAGTTGGCCGGGTTCTTTACAACTTTATCTGGGATGACTTCTGTGACTGGTACATCGAAATGGCGAAGCTACCTCTATATGGGGATGATGAAGCTGCCAAGAAAACAACACGTTCCATCCTGGCGTATGTATTGGATAACACAATGCGCCTGCTTCATCCATTCATGCCGTTTATTACAGAGGAGATCTGGCAGAACCTTCCTCACTCAGGGGAATCCATTACGGTTGC
The DNA here is from genome assembly GCF_000518885.1 of Bacillus sp. J33. Lineage (GTDB taxonomy): Bacteria > Bacillota > Bacilli > Bacillales > Cytobacillaceae > Cytobacillus. Next base: position 66,139 of record NZ_JAEL01000016.1, read on the forward strand.
AGAGTGGCCGGCAGTAAAGGATGAATACACTGACAACCAGGCTGCAAATGAAATGAAGCTGCTTGTTGAAATCATCCGCTCAGTCCGCAACAGCCGTGCCGAAGTGAACACGCCGATGAGCAAAAAGATTAAAATGATGGTAAAAGCCAAGGATCAGGAAGTTCTAGATACTCTAGAAAATAACCGTGCCTATATTGAACGCTTCTGCAACCCTGAAGAACTGGTGCTGGCTTTAGAAGTTGAGACACCGGATAAGGCTATGACAGCAGTTGTAACTGGAGCAGAAATTATCCTTCCGCTTGAAGGCCTCATTAACATCGAAGAAGAAGTTGCCCGCCTTCAGAAAGAATGGGATAAATTAAACAAAGAAGTAGAACGTGTCCAAAAGAAATTAGGAAATGAAGGTTTTATTAAAAAAGCGCCTGAAAAGGTTATTGAAGAAGAAAAGGCAAAAGAAAAAGATTACAGCGAGAAGAGAGCAGCTGTAGAAGCTCGCATTAAAGAGCTAAAAGGAGAATAAATTATATTTACGGAAGGCGGGTCCAGATGAGGGATTCGTCTTCCTTCCTGTATGACGGAGGTGCATAAATATGTTTACGACTTATGAAGAAGCTCTGCAGTGGATTCATTCCAGATTAAGGCTTGGGATGAAACCGGGTCTTCAAAGAATGGAATGGATGATGGAGAAGCTCGGGTTTCCAGAAAGAAGAATCAAATCTGTACATATTGGCGGGACTAATGGAAAGGGTTCAACGGTAACGTTTTTAAGGTCGATTCTTCAGGAAGCCGGTTATTCGGTTGGGACTTTTACATCCCCTTATTTTGAGCAATTTAATGAACGGATTTCCTTAAATGGCATACCTGTTAAGGATGAAGACATTGTCCGGCTGGCAAATGATATTTATCCTCTAGCTGAAGAGCTCGAGAATACTGACCTTGGAGGGCCAACTGAATTTGAAATCATCACAGCCATGGCATTTCAGTATTTTGGGCACATACATCCCGCTGATGTTGTGCTTTTTGAAGTTGGATTGGGAGGCAGGTATGATTCCACGAATATTATTTATCCCATTCTATCAATCATAACAAGCATTGGACTTGACCATACAGCGATCCTCGGGGATACGTATGAAAAGATAGCATCTGAGAAGGCTGGCATAATTAAACCAGGAGTAAGTCTCATTACAGGTGTAAAACAGGAGGAAGCTTTGACTGTTATAAAAGAAAAGGCTTTAGAGAAGAAAGCTCCTGTTTATCAGCTGGGGAACGAATTCAGCATTTCAGGTCACCGATCCTTGATAAGAGGAGAATACTTTAACCTAAACACAGTCTATGGAGAGTTTCCGGATCTTGAAACAGGAATGTCCGGCAAGCACCAGACAGAAAATGCTGCGCTTGCTGTGATGGCAGCAGAGCTTTTAAATCAATATTATTCCTTCCTGATTGAAGCTGAACATATTAGATCCGGACTGAAAAAAGCATACTGGCCGGGGAGATTCGAAATTATTTCTGATGACCCATTGATTATCATTGATGGAGCACATAATGAAGAAGGAACAATGGCTCTGTCTGCAGAGTTGGCAGCACGGTTCAGTGATAAACGAATAAACCTAGTTTTTGCTGCGTTATCTGATAAAAAACTAGGCAAAATGATCGCCAATCTTGATTCTGTTGCAGATAAAATTGCTTTCACAGAATTTAATTTTCCAAGAGCGGCTGTGGCAGAAGAGTTATATGAAATAAGCACCAGCAGGAAAAAGCATTTTCAGAAAGACTGGAAACATCTTTTGGAAAATGAGGTGAAAGAAATAGAAAAAGACAGTATCTTGGTTATTACTGGATCTCTCTACTTCTTATCGGAAGCAAAACCTTACCTTTTGAAGTTATTAGACAAATGATTTTACAGATGTGACAAGATTTTGAAAAGTTGCTAATATAATTGTATTATCTAACTATTTACCTAATATGATGGGAGATAAGGGAGGGGAAATAATGGTTAGTTCTAGCATGAAAAAAGTTATATGGATCATATGGTTTTTAATTTTCCCCGCTGGACTATGGCTAACCTATTATTTCTACCCGCCAAGCTTGTCAGGGCAAGGGGTCAGTGTTTTTGCCTTTTTCATCCTGATGTCATTTGTGGCTGCTATGCCCATGGTTGTAAATAATACACCGGTCTTTTTGCTTCAATGGGTTTCCATGGCTGTTTTCTTATCTTTTGGCCTTTTTACAGAAATGGTCATGGTACAATTGGCGGTAATTGTTCTGTTATTCAAACTTAAGATACAAAAAGATCAGCTTTTCCGGTTTCCGCTTAACTCTTTAATGTTTTTTGCCGTATCGGCTGTCAGCGGTTTGCTTTATTATGCATTGGGCGGAAAAACAGGGATTGATTTAATTGCCAGCCCTGAATACTTTTGGGCTGCTGTAGCCTATCCTGCTGTTCACTTCATACTAAACCAGCTGCTGCTAAGCCTTATTATTTACCTTGTTTATGGGAGAAAGGGTTCTTTTTTCGGAAAAGACCTTATATGGGAAACGATAACAACCCTGATTACTTTTCCGGTTGGCCTTGTGCTCTACATACTGTTTCAGGAAGTTGGGCTATTGGCTTTGCTTTTTGTCGGTGTTCCCTTTGTCAGCCTTTCAATCATTCTCAATCTCTATTATTCCAGTGAAAAAGTGAATAGTTACCTCCAAAAAGCTGCAGAAATTGGCCATCAATTGGCAGAGAGGCTGGATGTCAATGAAATTATGGAGCTTTTTATTTCAAAATTAGGTCAAATGCTTCCGGTTGATTATGCCTATATTTTGGATATAGTTGATGATCAAGAACTGCACTTAATTTACCGGGTGGAACATGGAGAAACAATGAGCCTGGAAAAAGAAAGCCTTAAAAAAAACGAAGGTATAAGCGGGTTAGTATGGTCCACCAAGAAGGCTGCCCTGTTTCATTCCAAAAAAGAATGGGGCAAGATTACGAAAGGCTATATGCCTGAGGATGCCGAAAGTGTTATATGTGTTCCGATTATGCGCAACCAAAAAGTAACGGGTGTACTTTTGCTGGCCTCTGCACAAAAGAGGTCTTATGAAAAATCTCAATTGATGATTGTAGACATGCTGTGTTCACATTTTGCTATTATAGTGGAAAATGCCAAATATCATGAGGAAACAAAAGCGAAAAGCGAGAGGTGTGCACTCACTCAATTATATAATTACCGTTATATTGAAAATAGGCTCAGTGAAGAATTTGCACGTCTTAAAGCGGGGGCTAGACAATCTTTATCACTCTTAATCCTTGATATCGATTACTTTAAACAGGTTAATGATACATACGGCCACCAAAGCGGCAATGAAATTCTCTGTGAGCTTGCTGAAAGGCTGACAGGTTTAATTGGATTAAAGGGGACAGTTGCCCGGTATGGCGGGGAAGAGTTTGTGGTCCTGCTGCCGGATATTGAAAAAGATGAAGCCATGATATGGGCGGAGCTTGTAAGGAAAACGGTTGCTGACAGGCCCTTTAATTTGAGAAATAATTTAAAGATGAATAATGATAGCAAAACGGTACAGATTACTGCATCTATTGGGGTAGCTGCTGCTCCAATAGATGCGGAGGATTCTCTTGGCTTGATTCGCTATGCAGACAGAGCAATGTATGTTGGAGCAAAACAAGCGGGGAGAAATAGAGTTGCTGGGCTGCAGTTTTAGGAAAACTCAAATTCTTAGGTTTTCCTTTAGTTTTATGAACATTTATATGCGGAGAAATTATCAGGAGAGTTTAAGCGGCTATGTTTTTTTCTTTTCTCTTTTCTCTTTTCTCATACATTGTTGGGTATAGTTTATAAATTTTGCCCGTTTGCCTGTGGGGTCTCTCATATCCCTCATTTCCTGCTGGAGTCAAGTGCCCTCCGCTCCAATCAATTCAGATGGTTAAACTAAGTTCGCCTTTAAAAAGCAGCAAGCTTTACTGAACTATACCCCGGATAGCGGACACTGATAAAAAAGTGCCCCTATCCGGGGTTTTTTGTGTTTCAATAGATTTAATGAATAGGGACGGAGGATTTATCATGAGTAAGAATATTTATAATGATTTCCAAATGAAAGAGCTTGAAAAGAATCCTAATGTGTTGAGGACTTCTGAAAGGTCAATCTCCTATAGTTCGGAATTTAAGATAAAAGCAGTGGCGGAATACAAAAATGGGAAAACACCATCGCAAATCTTTATTGAACAAGGCTTTGATCTTGAGAT
>NZ_JAEL01000155.1 GCF_000518885.1 Bacillus sp. J33
ATATTTAAAAGGTAAAAGTTCATTGATGATACATGATCGTCATGCGAATTTAAAGTATAACCACGGAAGCCGCACATTTTGGGCTAAGGGATATTACGTGAGTACGGTGGGACTCAACCAGAAAACAGTAGCAAAATATATCCGCGAGCAGGAAGCTGAGGATAAATTACGCGACCATATGACAAAGAGGGAATACGTCGATCCATTTAAAGATAAGTGACAGGAGTGAACGGTTGACGGTCAATTTAGAGTCCCCTTTAGGGGATTGTCAGTAAAGTGCCCTTATAGGGCGAAATTAAAACCGCCCGTTTTACGGGCGGATACTTACTGTATCCAGCCTGAGAACCTTCAGTTGAATGAATTGGAACCAGGATATAAAACCGTGATAAAAACCGTTTAGCTGCCTCTCCCCCCTCCTTCCTGAAACCATTCTGCTGCATGCTGCTGACTTTTCAGATCGAACTGAATCCTTTTTCTTTATTTTCATTTCCTGCTGTATAAATTTTCTTTTACTGGAAAAAATGGAGGCTATAAAGAATGGAGGTTTTATGTGATGAAACGAATCGTCTCATTAATGTTAATAACATTTTTATTGGCAACAATCTTTGTTCCTTCAGGATTTGCAAGAGAAAATAGTGCAGATTTAGCGGAAAATGTAAAGTCCGCCATACTCATCGAACGTGACACGGGATCGATTTTATATGATAAAAACAGCGGAGAACAGCTTCCGCCCGCAAGCATGACAAAAGTGATGACTATGCTTTTAATCATGGAAGCGATCGATGAAGGAAAACTGTCATGGGATGAGAAAATCCGGACAAGCGAGTATGCTGCATCAATGGGCGGTTCGCAAATTTTCCTGGAACCTGGTGAGGAAATGACCACAAAACAGATGCTTCAGGGTATTGCAATTGGCTCAGGGAATGACGCCTCAGTGGCAATGGCAGAAAGAATTGCAGGTTCAGAAGAGGCATTTGTTGAAATGATGAATAAAAAAGCAAAGGAGTTAGGCCTTAAGAACACCAATTTCCAAAACCCTACAGGCCTTCCTGCCGAAAATCATTACAGTACAGCACATGATATGGCCATTATGGCGAAAGAACTTCTTAAGTATGAAGATATAACGGAGTTTACTGGTACATACGAAGCATACCTCCGTGAAGACACGGATAAAAAGTTCTGGCTTGTCAATACAAATCGGCTAGTCCGTTTTTATCCTGGAGTGGATGGGCTGAAGACAGGTTTTACATCAGAGGCAAAATACTGCTTGACAGCAACAGCCCAGAAAGACGGAATGCGGGTTATTGCAGTGGTGTTCGGTGCGCCAACCTCAAAGGAACGCAATGCCCAGGTTACAAAAATGCTGGATTATGCTTTTAGCCAATACAAGACTCACCCAATGTATGAAAGAAATCACGCACTTGGAAAGGTATCGGTAAGCAAGGGTGAAAAGAAGCAAGTTGAAGCTTTAACAAGTGAACCAATCTCTTTGTTAACGAAAAAAGGCGAAGGTATTGAGGATATTGAACAGAAAGTAACATTGAATAAAAACATTAAGGCGCCTGTTCAGAAGGGAGATAAAATTGGAACTTTAACATTAAAAAAAGATGGAAAAACATTGGTGGAAAGCCCTCTTGTTGCAAAGGAAGACAGTAAAGAAGCAACCTGGTGGACATTATTTAAACGCTCGATGGGCATGTTTACGAAATCTGAGTAAATGAGCAAGCGAATTTGTCGAAAACAAACAGGATGACAGCTATTTTTAGCGAAAATGCACTAGTTTTGTCTTCAGGAAGGAAATGAAACCTTCACTATCGAATTTGACTCACTATAAGGGCGGATATCGGAATCTTATATGATTTCGGCTAAGCCTATCCGGCAGGAAAGAGCAGTGCAGCAAGGCTGAGTTTGCTTTTTCAATGTAGGATACCAGATAAGGAGGCTATGGTAGTGAGTCTGAACATTAATTTGGAAGTAAAACATGATGTTTTATGTATTCGTTTAAGCGGAGAATTGGACCATCATTCGGCAGATGAGCTGCGTGAACAAGCGACGAGAGCAATTGAAGATCATGATATCCATCATATTATTTTAAATCTTGAACACCTTTCTTTTATGGATAGTTCAGGGTTGGGTGTTATTTTGGGCAGATATAAGCAAATCAAGCAAAAACATGGTGAAATGGTCGTGTGTGCAATATCCCCAGCAGTCGAAAGGCTATTTGATATGTCAGGTTTATTTAAAATTATCCGGCTTGAGCCAACAGAAGAAAATGCACTGCAAAGATTGGGGGTTGCCTGACCAATGAAAAATGTAATGAATCTTGAGTTCAGCGCACTAAGCCAAAATGAATCCTTTGCCCGTGTTACTGTTGCTGCGTTTATTGCCCAGCTGGATCCGACAATGGACGAATTAACTGAAATCAAAACAGTCGTTTCTGAAGCAGTAACAAACTCGATTATCCATGGATATGAAAATGATCCAAATGGGATTGTGTATATTTCTGTCCTTATAGATGATGGATTTATTGATATGACCATTAAGGATAAAGGGCTTGGGATTATGGATGTTGAAGAAGCCCGCCAGCCGCTGTTCACAACTAAGCCTGAACTAGAAAGGTCAGGCATGGGCTTTACTATTATGGAAAATTTCATGGATGAAATTGAAATCAAATCGCAACCGGGAATAGGCACAGAGATCCGATTAAGGAAGCATTTATCAAATAGTAAAATGCTATGCAATTAAGGGAGTCTTGCTATGGATGTGGAGGTTAAAACAGATAAGGGCCAAACCTATTTAAAGGACCATGAAGTCAAGGAGCTTATCAAGAAAAGCCAAAATGGAGATCAGGGTGCAAGGGATCGGATAGTCCAGAAAAATATGCGTCTTGTCTGGTCTGTTGTCCAGCGATTCTTAAACAGAGGCTACGAGGCGGATGATCTCTTTCAAATCGGCTGTATCGGCTTATTGAAATCGGTTGATAAATTTGATCTCAGTTATGATGTAAAGTTTTCAACCTATGCAGTACCTATGATAATCGGAGAAATCCAAAGATTTATCCGTGACGATGGAACTGTAAAGGTGAGCCGTTCTTTAAAGGAAATGGGCAACAAAATCAGGAAGGCAAAGGATGAACTGTCCAAAACACTTGGGCGCATCCCGACTGTGACAGAACTTTCCGAGTATCTGGAGATTCCTGCAGAGGATATTATCCTTGCCCAGGAAGCAAGCCGTATTCCTTCATCCATTCACGAAACAGTATATGAAAATGATGGAGATCCGATTACCCTTCTTGATCAAATTGATGATGGCAATGAAGGCAAGTGGTTTGACAAAATCGCTCTAAAGGAAGCGATTCTGGAATTGGACGAAAGGGAAAGGCTGATTGTCTATCTGCGCTATTATAAAGACCAAACTCAATCTGAAGTGGCAGCCAGGCTAGGCATTTCCCAAGTACAGGTCTCGCGGCTTGAAAAAAAGATATTGCAGCAAATGAAAGACCGGATGGATATATAAATCCATTCTGGTCTTTTTTTATTCCATTTTAACTTTCTTTTTCTCCGAATACATAAGCTCCTCTTAAACAGCCAATTATTGGTCTTCATGAAGCGATTATATGTAACTCATACTAAATATACGAGGAAATCACTGTGTGGGAAGTGAGCGTAATGGAAAAAACGGTTTACATTCGCTTGCGGCATCGTCTGCAGGTCCGGCTAGATGAGGTACTGCACCTTAAGGATATCGCTCAAGTCATCGCGGATGAGGAAATCCATGAACAGCTTTGCCAGCTTGCTCTGTATCAAGTAACCGTAAATGATCGGAATATAGTTGTGATTGACGTAATGAAAGTGATAAGAGCCATAACCAAAACATTTCCGAGCATGGAGGTCCAATCAATAGGTCCAGCCCAAGTGATTGTAGAGGTTGTCACTAAGAAGCGTAAAGTTTCCTTCCCTCTTTTCCTGTTGGTTTGGCTTCTTTTGTTTATTGGAGCCGCACTGGCCATTATGAATTTTCATGAAGACGTTAGCATGCAGGCAGTACAGCTGAGAATTTACACAATTATTACAGGCGAAGTGGACAGCAAACCGCTCATTTTTCAAATTCCCTATTCCATTGGCCTTGGCCTGGGAATGATCATTTTTTTTAATCATGTATTTAAAAAACGGCTTAATGAAGAGCCCAGTCCTTTAGAAGTGGAAATGTTTAATTATCAGCTTGATCTTGATAATTATGTTGCCCTGCATGAGAACAAGGAGAGTATGAAGCACCTTGATGACCATTAATGTTGTGTTGGTAATAATTATTGGATTTGCCGGGGGGTTGGCGGTTGGCTCAGGCTTTGTCGCATTTCTGGCAGTTCTGGGCATTATACCCAGACTGACTCAGCTGACTAAAACAATGAAAATGATCCGCCATTACGAAGCGGCAGTTGTTTTGGGGGCATTGGCAGGAGCATTCGCAACACTCTGGAATCCTGTTTTATCTATAACTCCATACCTTTTGATTCCGCTTGGGCTGGGGGCGGGAATATTTGTAGGGATGCTTGCCGCCGCTTTAACAGAAGTGCTGAATGTGTTCCCAATCCTGGCTAAAAGGATCGGTGTTGATGGGAAAATTGCCATATTGCTGATGGCATTTGTATTTGGAAAAGTAATCGGCTCATTATTTCAATGGATCTATTTTGTAAATAGATAGCAGGTATGGAAAAGAGAATTTTACTATAACAAAATGGATTCGGAAAGGATAAACAAGCTATGAATGATCGGAGGCACGTCATTCTTATAACTGATGGAGACGACTATGCAAGGAAAACCGTTGAACTTGTTGCAAAGGAAATTGGAGGAAGATGCCTATCCTTATCGCACGGAAATCCTTCTGTTTTAACCGGTCAGCAAATTGTTAAGCTTATAAAAAAAGTCTCCCATGATCCTGTGCTTGTCATGTTTGATGACAGCGGGTTCATTGGAGAGGGTGCCGGGGAAAATGCATTGAAATATGTGGCGTGCCATAAAGACATCGATGTTTTGGGAATTATAGCGGTAGCTTCGAAAACGAGGCAGGCCGAATGGACAAAGGTGGATGTTTGTATTGATAGCAATGGGGAGCTGACTCCATACGGGGTAGATAAATTTGGCGTACCTGAGATGGAAATAGGACGCATAAATGGCGATACCGTATATTGCCTTGATCAATTAGATGTTCCGATTGTTGTTGGAATCGGCGATATCGGAAAAATGTCAAAAAAAGATCATTTTGATAAAGGTTCACCCATTACCAAAAAGGCGGTAGAACTTGTTTTGGAAAGGAGCGGCTATTATGGCAGACAGCAATAAAACCGATAAAATGCCCATTCCCAAATCTGTCCAGGAAATTGAAAGATATATGAAGGACAGAGTGGGGCTGGGGGATAGCTTTGACTTAGGAGTCCGCAAGCTAAAAGTATTAAGGAAAGATGTTCATTTCTATTATATCAATGGCTTGACAGATACCCAATTTATTATTGAAATCGTAGAAGGGCTAGTTGAAATTAACGATAATGAAAAACTTTCAACCAAACTGTTCGAGATAGTTGAAAACAGAATCATGCACCAATCCGTTGAGCATATCAAAACGATGGATGAGCTGGTTGACCAGGTACTGTCAGGGCTTATAGTAGTTGTGGTAGAGGGAGAAGGAGTTGGCCTTGTTGTAGATGTCCGCAGCTATCCGGGAAGGACACCCCAGGAGCCGGATACCGAAAAAGTGGTCCGGGGTTCACGCGACGGATATGTTGAAAATATTATCGTAAATACTGCATTAACAAGAAGAAGAATTAGGGATGAAAGACTTCGCTTTGAAATTATGCGGGTCGGTGAGCGTGGCAAAACAGATGTTGCCATTGGTTATATCAAAGATATTGCCAATAAGGATCTAATCGATTTAATCAGAAAAGAAATTAAAGAGATTAAAATAGATGGGATCACGATGGCCGATAAAACGGTTGAAGAATTTTTATTGAAACAAGGTTATAATCCCTTCCCGCTTGTCCGTTACACGGAAAGGGCAGACGTGGCTGCGGCCCATTTGCTTGAAGGACACGTTATTGTTTTTGTTGATACATCACCAAGCGTCATCATCACACCTACTACTTATTTTCATCATTTGCAGCATGCTGAGGAATACAGGCAATCGCCGGCTGTTGGCACATTTGTACGCTGGATTCGTTTTCTGGGGCTAATGGCATCCATCGTACTGCTGCCGCTTTGGTTTTTATTTGTTTTGGAGCCTTCTCTTCTGCCGGAAAGAATTGCATTTATCGGACCGAATGAGGAAACAAATGTACCAGTAATCGTCCAATTATTCCTTGCAGATGTCGGGATTGAGTTCCTCCGAATTGCAGCGATTCATACGCCGACACCGCTTTCGACAGCAATGGGCTTAATTGCTGCAGTTCTCATCGGGCAAATTGCTATTGATGTCGGTTTGTTTGTCCCGGAAGTAATTTTATATGTTTCATTGGCAGCAATTGGTACTTTTGCTACACCAAGCTACGAGTTAAGTATCGCGAATAAGATTGTAAGGCTGGGGCTGCTGGTTGCTGTGGCAATTTTCCATACACCTGGCTTGGTGGTGGGGCTAACCCTGGTCATCTTGAGTCTGGCTAGCATTAAGTCTTTAAATACACCATATTTATGGCCGTTCCTTCCGTTTAGCCCGGTTGCCTTTACACAAATATTGATTCGCAGGTCAATGCCTGGTTCAAAAATCCGGCCAAGCATCGTCCAGACAAAAAACCGATATAAGCAGCCGTAAATAAGAAATACACCGAATGCCGATTGCGAAAATGCACGAAATATGGTAAAGTTTTTTTAATTGAATAAAGTATTAAAGGAAACAGAATAGACAGTCTCTTGAAGAAACTGTCTATTTCTTTCATATATTTTAACAATGATTGATGTACATTACTGCTAGGGCAAAATGAAAAATCCTGTGCCTGGCTAAAGGGAAGAGGGGGAAACATGTTTTTTCACGGCACCATGAAAGTTAATGAAAAAGGTCATCTGGAAATTGGAGGCATGGATACTGTTGAACTCGCCGGCCAATTTGGAACGCCTTTATACGTATACGATGTGGCTTTAATAAGAGAAAGGGCAAGAGGATTTAAAAATACTTTTGAAAAAATGGGCATAACAGCACAAGTAGCCTATGCAAGCAAAGCATTTTCAACAGTAGCCATGGTTCAGCTTGTTGAGGAGGAAGGACTATCTCTTGATGTAGTTTCAGGGGGGGAATTATTCACAGCACTGGCTGCTGAATTTCCGCCTGAAAGAATCCATTTCCATGGAAACAATAAAAGTAAAGATGAGCTGGAAATGGCTCTCAAGCATAATGTGGGCTGCATTGTTGTCGATAATTTTTATGAATTGGATCTTCTTGAGGAAGTATGTGAATCCCTCTCTATTAAGACAAAGATCCTTTTAAGGGTTACACCTGGAATTGAAGCCCATACCCATGATTATATTTTAACTGGGCAGGAAGATTCTAAATTTGGGTTTGACCTTCAGAACGGCCAGGCTGAAGAGGCATTAAAAAAGGCTATGGATTCAAAGTGGATAGAAACACTTGGGCTGCATTGCCATATTGGTTCCCAGATCTTTGATACAACAGGATTTATTCTGGCAGCCAAGAAAATTTTTGAAAAGATGAATGATTGGAAAGAAGCATATTCTTTTGAGCCGCAAGTGCTTAATTTAGGTGGAGGTTTCGGAATCCGCTATACAGGAGAAGATGATCCGATACCCGCTTCTCAATATGTAGAGGAAATTATTGGAGAAGTGAAAAATCAGGCTGAGCATTATTCGATGAAGATGCCTGAAATTTGGATTGAGCCGGGCCGTTCCCTTGTTGGAGATGCAGGGACTACTTTATACCAGACGGGTTCCCGGAAAGAAGTTCCAAATGTAAGAAACTATTTGGCTGTGGATGGCGGCATGAGCGATAATATCCGTCCTGCTCTTTACCAGGCGAAATATGAAGCAGTTTTGGCAAACAGAGTATTGGAAAAGCCGGAAGAGACTGTTTCAATAGCTGGAAAATGCTGTGAATCGGGCGATATGCTCATTTGGGACTTGCCGCTTCCAAAGGCAGGGGATAAAGATATTTTGGCTGTCTTTTGTACAGGTGCATATGGCTACTCTATGTCCAACAATTACAATCGAATCCCAAGGCCTCCTGTAATATTTGTTGAAAATGGTGAGGCCAAGCTGGTTGTCAAAAGGGAGACCTATGAGGACATTTTGAGATTGGATTTGCCAATTAATGAAAAGATTAAAAATTAAGCTGCCTGAAAAAGGCAGCTTAATTTCAGACTGTCGACAAACTCGATGAAAATCGTGCTTGTCTGCAGTCTTTTTTATTTTAAAATAGAAGTAATACAATGCTTGAGGTGATTTAAATGCTTTCAAAACATAATCCAATTCAACGGGATCAAATTGAAATGGTTGCTTTAGACGAACTTGTACCGGCGGACCATTTGGTCCGCAAAATTGAAGCGGCGATTAATTTCTCATTCATCTATGACTTGGTAAAAGATAAGTATTCAGAAAAAGGCCGCCCAAGTATTGACCCTGTAATATTAATTAAACTCACATTTATTCAATA
>NZ_JAEL01000156.1 GCF_000518885.1 Bacillus sp. J33
CATCAAGACGTCAAACCGATCTATGAAAAACGCAAAGAAACAATTGAACGAGTATTCGCAGATGCAAAAGAAAAGCATGGCATGCGTTGGACAACCCTCAGGGGACTTAAAAAAATGTCGATGCAGGCGATGCTTACTTTCGCTGCCATGAATTTGAAGAAAATGGCCAACTGGACTTGGCAAGGTCCAGAAATGGCCTAAATGATAACCTCGGAGAGGTCTGCAATTCTCTGTAATTACTTGAAGTCCTACAAAAAATGAAAAAAAGAGTTCGGAATGAGACTATTCCGAACTCTTTTTGTCTACAAACTGAAAGAGGAGAATTCTCTCCTCTTTATACCTTATTTTCTATTATCGTCCCGTTTGGCAAATGATTAGTTAGCATTTCTATTGTTGAATATCGGGGGTCATTTGTATAAAGGTTAAACCCTTGCCCATCGTGCCATAACTTAATAATAGTAGTGGTATCTTTCATATTAAAGCACGGCAACATATATGGCTTTTTGCCTCCAAATAAGCCTTTTTTAATCGCCAATTTGTAGCTGATATTATCAGAGAAGGAAAATGCATAAAATTGATTTGACGAAGCAATCCAAAAGGTTTCTTCTAATATAAACTTTAATGTATGTTCGTCATTTATGATAGCGTTGAAAACTGGGAAGCTTTTCTTCTTTGCACTTTCGAATCTTAAAGAGTATTGAATACACTCTTTTTTGAATGCATTTTCGATTTCTTCAGTTAAATCATTGTAGGGTTCAAATGTAAGATACGCTGGGAATAAAGCTTCATTGCAAATAAAATCATATAAAAATTGTCTTGTTTCGTCATCGTAATCATCATATTCTGAAGGTCCAATATATAATTTAGAAACTTTTTGTACATTATCAAATAAAATATATTCTTCGTCCGAATTAAATTCTTCCTGAGTAATATATATTTTAGACAAAATTCCCCCACCTTTATTGAAAAGTTTCAAGACTTGGTTTCTTAATTTTATCATTTTATACAGAAATAAGCTTTCAAAAATAAAACAGCATCGGCTAATTCCGATGCTGTTTTGTAGTTGAATTTAATTGCTAAATCTTATGCCATTTTGATTGCATTTTAAGAAGAAAAATTGAATTTTCCCTCCCATAACGGAATCCCTTAGGATTTAATTGCCGTTTTTATTTTTCCATAAGATTTTTTCCAGGCTTTTTTCAACTACTTTATCCTTCATAATAAAACTGTATGGTTCTTTCCATCTTTCTTCCAATAAATTTCCTTCTACTAGTAGAGGGCCATTTGTTTCAAAATATTGCGCTTTCTCCTCAAGCTTTCCTGCCTCGCCATAAAAGATCGCTTTAACAAAGCATCCGTTTTCGGTACTGACCTCATACTCGCCAATATATTCAAGGGATTTCAGAACTGCACCTGTTTCTTCATATACCTCTCTTCGCGCAGCTTCTTCTATAGATTCTCCCGGCTCAGCTTTGCCCCCGGGAAATTCCCATCCCCGCTCTTTATGCTGAGTTAGAAGCCATCGGCCATTATATCGGCAAACAACAAAGACATGTCGAGGATGATCGCAGAAGGCACCTTTTTTAAAAGAGAGACGCACTTCCCCGCCATTCGCATCCAAAAATGTTTCCATATGATACCTCACTCGAAAAATAGTTGATTCTATCATTATAAAGGGAAATCCTTATTTAAGACACTTTTTGGGCCCATAGTAGGATTTTACATATTTTTGAAACTTCCAGCTTTTCCCGCCGTAAAAATAACTGACTAACACAAAGGGAGTGTATATCTTGAAGAAAACACTGACAATCCTCACAGGCTTTCTGATGGTTCTTATGCTGGCAGCATGCAGTGAAACAGCAAAGCCTGTCAGTGAAACAGAATCCGGCAATGAATCGAATAAGAACGAAGCCAAGACAGAAGAAACTTCAGAATTGACGCTGGAGGAGGTGCTAACAAAATCAACAGAAGCTTCTGAAGACCTAAAAAGCTTTTCTGTAAAAATGGATATGAGCCAGAACATCAGCTCAGATTCAGAGGAGGAAAGCATGAGTATTGATTCTGTTATTGATATGGACGTTACAACGGATCCAATCGCCTTTTATCAGAAAATGACCATGTCCATGGGAGGTGCAGAGGAGTCCTACGATATTGAAAGCTATTTTACCGAAGATGGCATGTTTCTTTATGATGCAGAAGGTGAACAGTGGATGAAGTTCCCTAAAGAAATGTCTGATGATTTGCTGCAGATGTCCAGCCAGCAGACCAATCCTGGTGAAGAACTAAAGAAGCTCCAGGAGTTTGTGGATGACTTTACCTTTGAGCAGGACGCCAAGAGCTATATTTTAAAGCTTAAGGCTAACGGAGAGAAGTTCAATGACTTTGTAAAGGAAACTGCACAGGAAACACTTCCGGCTGAATTGGCTGCTAATGGAGAAATGCTTGAAAATATGAAAATCAATGGCGTTGAATATGAAATTGTTATTAATAAAGAAACTTTCTATCCAAGCATCCTGAATATGGTCATGGAAATGGAAATCACAGCTGAAGGCCAGACAATTGCCATGAAACAGAATATGAATGGACAATATTCCAATTATAATAAGGCAGACGCCATCACAGTACCCCAGGAAGTCATAGATACGGCTGTTGAAATGGAAATGTAAAAAGAGCTGGGCCAGCGCCCAGCTTTTTACTTATGCTCCTCTTCTGTAAGAATCCCCATGCTCTCTATATGCTTTCGAGCCTCATCGTCACCAAGATTATAAATCATTCCGTAAATTTTCTTCATCGTTTCATCGTATGCGTCATTTTCACGATCATAATGGTATTGAACATATGGCACATGGGCTCTGAAGAAGTTTTGCCATTCAGTTGAGTAATTTTGGTCAAAATACTCCCTTAATGCAATAATTTCATTATCAGTAGCTTCTATTTTATAATTCCAGCTTGAGTCAGTGGCGCTTTGGGAAATTTCCCCTGACCCCAGCGTTATATAATATGTTTTTTTATTCCCTTCCATCCTGTCAGCCCCTTTTGGTTTAAGAAAAATTTATCGCCTGTCATAAATCACTTCTTAGTTATCGTTTCCCACATTTATGATAAAATTATACGAAATTAAGATCATTCTCCATTAGCATACATATACTAACTTTAATTAACGGATGATATAAAAGCAGCTAAAACTTACACACTAAAGCTTACAAGGAATATTTTCCGTCATCAGGGGTATTAAATAAGTATACTATTTAAAACAGAATATTTTTTAAGGAGGTGAATGTCATGAAACTAATTGATGAGCTTTACGAGCTATACCGAGATAAACTGACGGGTGACGAGGAAGATATCGACATGCTCGCTTTCGCTTTTTTGGAAGAGATGAGCAGAGAAGACTTGCTGAATATAATTCGTGATCTGGATAACCAGGAGCTATATGACTTAATGGGAGTATATTTGATTGAGAGCTTGAAAGGAAAATTTGCAAGCGAAAATTATGGCCAGCGCCGAAGTCCGATTATTCATCATCGAAACATACATTAACTTATACATATCAGGATATGCTAAAATACCATCCATAAACCTGCGCAGCGGCTTTCATGCCGCTTTTTATTTTGCTGGAAGCTCCGTTACACTTAACTGTTGGTTTCAGGTCAGCCCCCGATTTCCGCGGGCGGTCAAAAACTCCCCGGAGCTTTTTGTATCCCATTTCAACAAGGAGCTTTAACCTTTCAAAACAACAAAAGACCAGCAAATGCCGGTCTTTCTTTACTATCCCAGGTATGCTTTAAGCATCCAAATATGTTTTTTCAAGCTTTGCTTCACAGCAATAAGCATATCGCCTGTGCCTTCGTCATTGGCTTCTTCCGCAAGCTCAATGCCTTCCTGAAGCTCGTCTACCATTTTTTCAAAATCATCCACAATGGCTTGGACCATTTGTTCTTCGGTTTCATTTCCTGTTGCTTCCTCGATGGAACTTGTCTCAAGAACTTCCTTCATTGTTGCAACAGGTTTTGCTTCAAGGGCTAAAATTCGCTCAGCCAACTCATCTACATGTTCATTTGCTTCATTATAAAGTTCTTCAAATTTGGCATGAAGGGTAAAGAAGTTTTTCCCTTTGATATACCAATGGTAATTATGGAGCTTTACGTATAAAACAGTCCAGTTTGCTACTTGCCGATTTACAGCGCTTACTAATTCTTTGCTCATAATAAATCATCCTCCCAAAAATAGAATACCCTCAAAAAACAGAATTAAACCGAGGACTCTCTGTTACGCGAATTTTTTTATGAAAAGGCACTATTCATGGTAATATATTGTTAGAAAAGGGGGAGAAGTATGTATACGGTTTTAGTTATATCCATAATTATCGTTCTTGTGGTTCTATTATTGAGCGTTGTAACCACTTCAAAAGCTTATAAATATAAACATACAGTGGACCCGATCGATCCGCTTCCAGAAAACAAGCAAGAAAATGAGCAAAAGGAAGAGGAAAAAGCAGACAACCAAAACCAATCATGAGCATACGCTAATATAAAGAGGGCCTCCGCAATAACGGAGGTTTTCCTTTTCTTTAATAGGGAATGAATAAAAAGACTATTTATGTGGAGAGGACTTAATAATGGAAATCTATTCCACAATGCTTGCCGTTTTTCTAGTGTTAAATATTATCCTTGCCGTTTTTGTTATTTTTTTGGAACGAAGAGATGCAGGTGCAACTTGGGCATGGCTGATGGTCCTGTTCTTTATACCCTTGCTCGGTTTTTTTATGTACCTCTTCTTCGGACAAAACTTAACAAGACGAAAAATGTTTCAATGGGAGGATCGCAAAAAGATTGGAATTGATGAACTCCTTACCAATCAGATTGCAGGCATCAAAGCAAAAGATTTTCGATTTCAGAATGATGTTATCCTTAAGAACAAAGACCTTATTTATATGCATTTGGTAAATAATGATGCAGTACTGACTCAAGATAATTCTGTCGGCGTCTTTACCGATGGAAAAGCAAAATTTGATTCGCTGATCCAGGATATCAGAGAGGCAAAGGACCATATTCATCTGCAATATTATATCTTCAAGAGAGACAGCCTTGGGAAAAGCCTGATCAACCTTCTTACGGAAAAAGCCAAAGAAGGGGTAAAAGTGAGAGTCTTGTATGATGAACTTGGCTCCCGCAGCCTCCATAAAAAAGTATTCAAAGAGCTAATGGCAGCTGGCGGAGAAATTGAGGCCTTCTTTCCTTCCCGGCTGCATTTTATCAATTTAAGGATTAATTATCGTAATCACCGCAAGATTGCCATCATTGACGGAAAAATTGGCTATGTCGGCGGATTCAATGTCGGAGATGAATACCTTGGCCTGAATCCGAAATTCGGCTATTGGCGTGACACCCATTTGCGGATTGAGGGGAGTGCTGTCCATTCCCTGCAAACACGGTTTATATTGGACTGGAACCAGGCATCCCATCGGCATGATATTTATTATGCTCCTGAATATTTTCCAGCCGCCATGTCTTCAGATAGCGTTGGAATGCAGATTGTAACGAGCGGACCCGATTCAGAGTGGGAACAGATTAAAAATGGATATATCAAAATGATCTCATCAGCCCGAAAATCCATCTACATCCAAACTCCATATTTCATTCCGGATGCAAGCCTGCTTGATTCCTTGAGAATTGCAGCCCTATCGGGAGTGGAAGTCAATATCATGATTCCAAATAAGCCTGACCATATGTTTGTATACTGGGCGACTTATTCCTATATCGGAGAAATGCTCAAAGCTGACGCTAACATTTATATTTATGAAAATGGCTTTATCCATGCCAAAACATTGATTGTAGATGAAGAAGTTTCATCAGTGGGAACAGCTAATATTGATGTTAGAAGCTTCAGACTCAATTTTGAAGTAAACGCCTTTATTTATGACAGCGAAGTATCAAATAGCCTGGCTAATAGCTTTAAAGAGGATGTCGGGCTATCAAGAAAACTGACAGCTGAAGAGTACAGCAAGCGGCCTTTAAAAATTAAATTAAAAGAGTCGGTTTCCAGACTGCTGTCTCCAATATTATAAGAAAAGCGCAAGCGCCTTGCACAAGGAACGCAGACTAAGAACGCCACATCCTGTGGCAGCGTCTGCATGACCCGCGTCCAGCGGGCCTGAGCCTCACTGGAAGGCGTCCTTTGCCTTTCTGAGAGGCTCGATCGAGATGTGGAGGCGACTGCACAGGGACGACAGGCATAAGACGGTTCCTGCAAGAAGGTGTTTTCCCTTCCGAAAGGAAACGGCTTATGATCCCGAGTCCCTAGGAGCCGCTACTAGACAAGCTTGTGACCTCGAGGGGGGTAGGCGCTGGAGCTGGACAGTTCTCGGAGTTCAAATTTAAACTTTCATATATTATAAAAAAACGGGCTGTCTGAACTGACCTATCGATTTGAGACACCAGAAAAAAACACCTATGCTACCTGTTCCCTATATTCAATAGGAGACAGGTAGTTTAATTTTGCCTGAAGTCGTATTTGATTGTAATAATGGATGAAATTTTTTACTTTTTCCACTACAATAAGATTTGTAAGATACTCTCGTGGCTGAGAGTAGAATTCTTCTGACTTTAAGGTAGAGTGGAAGGATTCAATGACGGCGTTATCCAAGCAATTGCCTTTCCGAGACATGCTTGTGATAATGCCTTTTTCTTTTGCTAGCGTTTGAAATGCTTTAGACGTGTACTGTGCACCTTGATCACTATGCAGCATTACATTTTCAGCGTTCCGATTCTGAACAGCGTCTTTTAGAGTATCCAATACAAGTGTAACGTCCTGGCTCAAACTTATTCGATAAGCAATTATCTCATTATTATAAAGGTCCATAATGCTTGAAAGGTACATCATGGATTGTCCGAATGGAAGATATGTTATATCTGTAACCCATTTTTCATTTGGTTTAGATGCTTTAAAATTACGCTCCAAACGGTTAGGGACAACAATATGGCTTTCTCCTGAGAATTTCACCTTCTTTTTTGGTTTTACTCGACATTGGAGATTATATTTTTGCATAACCTTTTGAACAGTATTTCGATTGACTTCCACTTTATAATCTCTTTTAAGCCATGCCTTTACGGTCCGATGTCCTATTCGAAACTTATGTTTTACACAAATCTCTAAGATTTGCCGTTCTAATTCATTAGGTTTGCGAGGTCCTCTTTTTTTCCATCGATAATAGGTGGATCGTGGAACCCCTATAGCCTCACAAATAAGAGAAATGGAGTATTTTTCTTTTAAGACTTCTACAAGATCTAAGACAACCTCTGGTACCAACTCCTTTCGATCTCCTGGTACTTTTTTAATATCTCTAATTGAATCTGTAAATGCTGGTTTTCTCTTTTCAGCTGCTCAACCTCAGTCAGCCCCTCAGGTCCTTTTCCATAGCTATATTGCTTACCAGAAGGCTGTGCAAAACGATACATCTCTCCTTTTCGATACCACATCAACCAAATCCTTATCTGAGAGTCATTAATAATCCCCAATTCCTCCATAATTTCACGATTGGAATATTGGCCCGACATTTTCATCTCAATAGCTTTCATTTTTGTCTCATAAGAGTAAAAATTCTTTTTTCTCTCCATAAGAAAAACACCTCCTGCAAGTCATAATTATAATTACGACTTAAGGGGTGTTTTTTCCTTTGTCTCATTTAGCTAGGTCTCTTCA
>NZ_JAEL01000157.1 GCF_000518885.1 Bacillus sp. J33
TCTGAAGAAGGCAATAAAAAGTACAGAAGCCGAAAAATAGATGTCGAGCCCGTCTTTGGACAAATTAAACACAACCGAAAATTCAACCGGTTTTCTCTAAGAGGCCTATCCAAAAACACCACGGATTGGGGTCTTATTTGTGTTGCCCACAATTTAAAAAAGTGGGATGATCTTCTACAAAACAGGTAAAAAGAGTGAAGGTTTAGGAGGATAAATNGGGATATCTCTCCTAATTTTGAATAAGTTACTCGAAATTGAGGACAAAATGATCTCAAAATAAAAAACTGACTCAAAAGAGTCGTCGTTCAACGACCTTTTGAGTCAACCTCTTTTTTTCCTTTATTTTCATATTCATAAATAGCCTTTGCAATTAAATCTCCGTGGAAGCGCCCATTCTCTATAAAGATTTCGTTTGCATTATTGCCTGCAGCTATAACACCTGCAATAAAGATCCCCGGAATATTTGTTTCCATTGATTCGGGATTGTAAATTGGGCGGCCTGACTCTCCGTCAATTTGGATTCCCATACTCTTTAAAAAGCCATGGTCAGGATGATAACCTGTCATCGCAAAAACAAAGTCATTTTTAATCTCCAAAAGCTGATTCTCTTTCTTGTAAATGAGCTTATCCTCCCTAATCTCCTTCACATGGGCATCAAATTCCATTTTTATTGCACCATTGCGGACTAATGCTTCAAACTCCGGTAAAATCCAGGGTTTTATGCTCGGAGAATATTCCTTTCCTCTGTATATGACAGTAACCCTTGCACCCGCTTTGACCAATTCTATTGCGGCATCAACACTGGAGTTTTTACCTCCTATGACAGCTACGTCCTTATCAAAATAGGGATGTGCTTCCTTAAAGTAATGGTAAACCTTTGGAAGGTCCTCACCCGGGACATCCATATAGTTCGGATGGTCATAATAACCTGTCGCTATAACCACATATGTTGCCGTATATAGTCCCTTATTTGTTTGAACCTCAAACATTCCTTTATGATTCTTGATCTCTAATACTGTTTCAAAAGCATTCACTTTAATGCCCTTTCTTTTGACAACTTCTCTGTAATACGTTAAAGCCTGATTTCTTTTTGGCTTATAGTTTTCGGTAATAAAAGGAACACCGCCTATTTCCAGCTTTTCACTGGTACTGAAAAATGTTTGGTGCGTGGGATAGTGGTAGATTGCATTAACAATATTCCCTTTTTCAATTACAAGCGGATTTTTCCCCATTTCCTGAAGGGCTATGGCTGCCGCCAATCCACATGGACCTCCACCAACAATAATAGCGTCTATCATCAAAATAATCTCACTCCTTAGATCAAAAACAAAAGGAACTTCTGTACCTCGTACTTTTTTATTTTAGGCTCAGTTAAATTTGCTGTTGGTTTCCGCTCCAGGCACTCCCTTTCCGGGGCGGTCCGACGCTCCAATCAACAGGTGCTTAAATCAGCAATAAGTATTGACACAGCCTTGTTTTAAAAAAATCTCCCATCATTTAATGATAGGAGATTTTTTATGATTATTCAAATGTCTTACCCATTGTACTGGAAGAAGCTGCGGTATGTTAAATCCAGCCGCGGAATCTTGAAGCTTCTGCCATTTTCCTAACCCCAACCATATAAGCAGATAAACGCATATCCACTCTGCGTGTTTGGGCAGTCTGATAAATATTATCAAAGGATTTAACCATTACCTTCTCAAGCTTTTCCTCCACTTCTTCTTCTGTCCAGTAATATCCTTGATTATTTTGGACCCATTCAAAGTAAGAAACTGTTACACCACCAGCGGATGCCAATACATCAGGAACCAGCAAAATCCCTCTCTCAGTAAGGATTTGGGTGGCCTCAAGAGTGGTTGGGCCATTTGCAGCCTCTACAACAATGCTTGCTCTGATGTTATGTGCATTTTCTTCTGTTATCTGGTTTTCAATAGCGGCAGGAACGAGGATATCACAATCCAGTTCAAGCAGCTCTTTATTTGTAATTGTATCATTAAAAAGTTTTGTTACTGTACCAAAGCTGTCACGGCGATCCAGCAGGTAGTCTATATCAAGTCCGTTTGGATCATACAAACCACCATAAGCATCTGATATTCCCACAACTTTAGCACCTGCATCATGCATGAATTTTGACAGGAAGCTGCCTGCATTTCCAAATCCCTGTACAACAACCCTTGCACCCTTCAGGTCAATTCCTTTTTTCTTTGCAGCTTCACGTATACAAATTGTAACACCTTTAGCTGTTGCAGACTCCCGTCCATGGGAGCCGCCAAGTACAAGAGGTTTACCTGTAATGAAGCCAGGAGAGTTAAATTCATCAATCCGGCTGTACTCGTCCATCATCCAAGCCATAATTTGTGAATTTGTAAATACATCCGGTGCCGGAATATCTTTAGTTGGCCCCACAATTTGGCTGATTGCACGTACATATCCCCTGCTCAATCGTTCTAATTCACCGAAGGACATATCCCGCGGATCACAGACAATACCGCCTTTTCCTCCTCCATAAGGAAGATCGACTATTCCACATTTTAAACTCATCCAAATTGACAGTGCTTTTACTTCCTTTTCCGTTACATTCGGGTGAAAACGAATTCCGCCTTTTGTAGGCCCAACTGCATCATTATGCTGGGCCCGGTAGCCAGTAAAGACTTTTACTGTTCCGTCATCCATCCGTACAGGAATTTTCACCGTCATCATGCGAATTGGCTCTTTTAAAAGCTCATAAACTTCATCTGGATATCCCAGCTTCTCCAAAGCCTTATGTATGACAGTTTGTGTCGACTTTAAGACATCTAGTTTTTCAGCTTTATTTGAATCAGTACCTTTCTCGGCTACCATTTGTAAACCTCCTAGAAAAATCACTTTCAATAGTTGTCCGCTTCCATGGAATAGTATACACCTTTGCTTAATTTATGCAAGAAGAATAGTACACTTTTCCGCATTTTTTGATATTTTAATGAAACCGTTGCCAATGTTGATTTAAAGGTAATCTTCTGTTTATTCTTATTACCTGTTTTCCCGCCCGCATGTAAAGAAAACCTCCATTTTCAAGATTACTTTTTATATGGAGCGGAAGGTTCTTTTCAGGACTTTTAAGTGCTCGAACTTACCATTGTTTTACCCAATTTCTGCATATTTCATGAGCAATTAAAAGAAATTCATTGCAATGATAAAAAGGAGGAATATAATCCCCCTTTCGTTTTATGAAAAATACCGGACAAGCTTTTTAACCGCTTTGTCTTTGATGATTATTTTGCCATACTCATGAATAAGATGGAGACTTGTAAAAGAGGGATTTCCAAACTCAGCCAATATAGCAACTGCCCGATGGATGTCTTCAGGGGACATATCATTTGAATGGTAATAATATCTTTCTTTATATGAATAAAGACTCCCCTTATCTATATTAACAAGGTCAAGCCTTTTAGCCATTTGTATGACATCCTCTATGTCCTGAAATTCAAATAAAACCTCTTCACTGCCATCGACTGTCACTTGCATTTCAATGAACCCATCCTCAAGGAGCTCCTCGTCCTGGTGATCCTCCATTGTAACAATCATGACCATTCCTTGCGCTTGCATCGAGAAAATTTCTACTGCAACCGAGCCTTGAATGTCAACTCCATACTCTTCACTAACTTCCTCCAGCATCTCGTGAAACAACTGATGCCATTTTAAAGAGTCTTTCCAGACATCCTCCTTTGTAAGTCCTCTATCGGTTAAATCATCTAGTGTAAGAAAGATTTTGATCTTATTATAATTCAAACGTTCTAAGCGCATAGTAAGCCCCCTGCCCTGAACCAACTCTTTGGTTTAGTGTATGACATTTACAAAAGTTTGTGAGTCGTCTCTGCCTAAATACAGAAAAAAATAGCCGGCAACTCGCAGCCGGCCATTCAAGTATTCATTTAAATGCTTTTTTATCCACTTTTCCCAGTTATCCTCCGAACTTCCAGGAATGAACTCTTTATATTTTTCCTTTTCTTCCTCAGCCATGGCGTCAATAGCAGATCCTCCTATTCCCACCTTAAGCTTTTCATATGTTTCAGCCAGATTTTAGAGTGATGAAATGCGTTTCGGCTTTTGCCCCAAGCCGCAGGGGAACACCAGTTGTTCCGTATCCATTGCTGATTAAAATGGTTGTTTCAGGCAGGACTTTTATCTGCCCCTTTTCATATGGACTGTACCCCAGTATATGAATTTGCCCGCCATGCGTGTGTCCGCTTAGCACAAGGTGAATATTGTGTTCTTTTTTTATCTCTTTGACAATTCTCGGATCATGGCTTACCAGCACACGAAAGCCGCCATCTCCTGCATCATGCAGAGCAAGATCCAGCCTATCCCTATCTTTGCTAAGATCATCCGTCCCCATTAAAACAAATCTGTCTCCATGAAGAGACTCAAAGGAAAACGCGGTATTATCAAGGATTTTCACCCCGCACTCCAAAAGCAGAGCATCCAGCTGATGATAGTCTGCTTCGTAATCATTATTCCCCCAAACAAAATATACAGGTGCAGCCTCCATTAGCAAGAGAATGTTCTTTTTCACTCTGCCAAAAGGAACTCCTTTTTCCATTAGATCTCCGCCAATAATGACCATATCAGGCTTTTTCTCTTTGGCTTCATCCATAATTCTCCTGGAAATAACCCTTTTATGAATATCTGAAATAAAAAAAAGCTTTACTTCTCCGAAGCTTTCCGGGAAATCGGAGAAAGAAAGCTCTTTATATATAATCCTGTCCGCGAATGCCTCCTTTAGCATATATACCAATAATCCCACACCGCCAATTAAGGCTAAAGCAATTATATAGATCATTATTCCTCCTGCTCTATATCAACATCATTCATAGTCTTCAGCAAATTTCAGTTTCTTTAAATCTAAAGAAATAATACCATAGATTACCGAAAAAAAGAAAAGAGCTATTGTTTCCCATATTGAAATTGCTGACAAAATAATAAAGCTCACAAAACTCAATACACTGAATAAAAGTTCAAAGAAATGTATGTTCTTATATTTAATAAAAAATACAGTCAATTCAACGGCGCCTCTAATCAATTCTGCATAGGCCAAAAAAGCTATAATAAAAAAGATCATCCCTAAGAAAAATCCGCCAGGCTCCAAAACAAATATGACAATCATGTCTGAAATTCCCATTGGAATAGACACCGGAAAAAGCTTTATATATAGAAAACCGCTTATTAAGCCAGTCAATAATTTTAGCAGCTGATAATACACAAAAAATCCCTCCCATACACAAAGTGTATGAGATGGATCTGTATTGTTGACTATATTCAGGATTAATCTTCTGTAATATCGAGAACTCGAAATCCCGACTTTTCGAGCTTGCTTATAAACTTGTCCAGATTATTATTTTTCTCTACTTTCATAACAATCCTGCGGACAAGTTTATCTGTTTCATCAAATGTAACGAGCGAAATGATGTGTTCATGGAAATAGTGGGCAATTTCTGCCAATCTGGCAATCCGCCCTTCTGTCTCAACAGAAGTAAAAGCAATCCTAACACCAGAACGATTTGTGCCAAAAGCAGATTGGAATTGCGCAAGCACATCAAATCGGGTAACAATCCCAAGGAATTTACGATTTTCTCCGAGTACGGCAAGTAAAGGAAAATCCTTTAAAGCCAAAAGGGTTTTTTCAAAAATCTCATTTCCTTCAAGGTATTGCTCCTGATGTGTTGCAATATCTTTCACAAATGCTGCACTTAAAAATTCATTTTTTGTTTTTCCTGATGAAAAGAAGTTCTCATATATTCCATATCTGGTGATAATGCCGGCATATTGATCGCCATCCAATACAGGAAGCCCATCAATTTTGTGCTCCTCAAGCATTGCCAGTGCTTCTTTCAGTGTTTCATCCCGACCAATTGTATAACAAGTATATTTTGGAATCATGATACTTTTCACAAACATTTCCATCACCTCAGAGTAATTAATAAGTCCCCTTTATAATTCTCCATCAGTTGGTCTATCCCTTTTTTCGCAAATAAAACAAACATAAATCTTAAAAGCTTCTCATAAAATTGAATGACGTACAAATAAGGAGGGATTTAACATGAACACACTCCGTAAAACCTGGCACCCGTATGTGAGTCCTTTTGACCCTTGCAAACCCATAACGGTTAAAACATATTCCACTCCTCCAAATCTTTATATGGGTTTCCAGCCGCCAGGCCTTGAGCAGTTTAAACCGATGCAAGCTTTAAAAGCAGGAACTTTATGGAAGGCTTTCTATGACCCTTGGTACAGTCCATATGAAAAGGCCAGAGAGGGGCAGCAGCCATGAAACAAATGCCAGCAGAGTATTATCAGCTTCTTGAACAGCTACAGGCAGTTGACTTTGTGCTAGTGGAGTTAACACTTTATCTTGACACCCATAATAACGATACTGAGGCCATTAACCAGTTCAACCACTATGCAAAAGAAAGAAAAAAGCTAAGAAATGCGATTGAAAGCAAGTATGGACCATTAATGCAATTTGGACACAGCTACTCTGGCCAGCCTTGGAATTGGGATGATGCCCCCTGGCCATGGCAAGTATAAATTTTCCTAACGCAGGCGCTGAGAACCAGACATATTCTTTGTATAAGCAAAAGTCCAGGGAGGGGTTGAAAAAATGTGGGTTTATGAAAAAAAATTGCAATATCCGGTAAGGGTAAGCTCTTGCAACCCAAAGCTGGCTAAATTTTTAATAGAACAATATGGCGGCGCCGATGGTGAACTGGCGGCCGCACTAAGATACTTAAACCAGCGGTATTCGATCCCTGATAAGGTCATAGGCCTTCTGACGGATATAGGAACTGAGGAATTTGCCCATCTAGAGATGATTGCTACAATGGTTTACAAATTAACAAAGGATGCAACACCTGAGCAAATGAAAGCAGCCGGCCTGGGAGACCATTATGCTAATCATGATAATGCACTATTCTATCACAATGCCGCAGGAGCCCCATGGACAGCTACTTATATCCAGGCCAAAGGGGATCCAATTGCAGATTTATATGAGGATATTGCCGCTGAAGAAAAGGCCAGGGCAACTTATCAGTGGATCATTAACATGAGTGATGATCCCGATTTAAATGATGGCCTTCGCTTTTTAAGGGAAAGGGAAATCGTTCATTCCCAGCGTTTTAGAGAAGCTGTGGAAATCCTTAAAGAAGAGCAGGGTAAGAAGAAATTCTTTTAACATGCTTAACAATGAAAAAAGAAGCAGTTTGGCTGCTTCTCAGGCTGTCGAGAAACTATCGACAGCCTTTATTTTAATAGTTAACTTTAATTATTCACCGTGTTAATATGTTATAATTAACCCATTAAATCCTATAGATTGTGGTGAATTTACATGTTTAAACCCAAAGAATCTTCGCAAAATGAAATTGAATTTGTGTCTATTGATGAACTTGTTCCTTCGGACCACCTTCTGCGAAAAATAGATCAGTACATAGATTTTTCAACCATTTTAGATAAGGTTCGCCCATATTATAGTGAGGACAACGGTCGACCAACGGATCCTCTACTTCTATTCAAAATGATGTTTATTGGCTATTTGT
>NZ_JAEL01000158.1 GCF_000518885.1 Bacillus sp. J33
AAAGTGGATTTAGAACGAAAAAAGAGGCACAGATTGAAGCTGCTGAAGTGGAGAAAAAGTTTTATCTCCGGCAACATTCTGTTATTGCGAATAGCGAAACTATACTAAAGGATTGGCTTACAGAATGGTTAGAAATTTATGGAGCCCAATGCGCAGTTAACACGGATAGAATATCAAAAATTTATTAATACCTTAGTTGAAAAAGGATACGCTAAAAAAACCATTCAGACGATTCATTCTATTTTTTGTACNGCAATCAATAAAGCTGTTGAACTAGAAATGGTTACACATAATAAGTATCAAGGGATATCGATCAAAGTTGAGGATGAAGAAAAAATCAATTATTTATCAAGAGATGAAGTAGAAATCTTCATGGATACAGCTAAAAAATCTCCATATCATCATTATATAGTCACATCGATTTTGCTCTGAACAGGAATGTGAAAAGGTGAAATGTTAGCCTTAAAATGGGAGGATGTTGATTTTGAAAATAAAACCATTTCCATCACAAAAACGAGAAGTGATAATGGTGTGAAAAACACCAAAAAACCAAATCAAGTAATCGCACAATTGGGATCGATAATACTTTAATTGCTGATTTAAAGCAATATCAATTATGGCAAAAGAAAAATAAAATGAAACATGGTGCCGATTACCATAAATCAGAGTTCTTAGTAAGGTCCCCAAACGGAAAAGAAATTGGAGAATACGGAGTCAACAAGACGATTGATTCTATTTTAAAAAAAGCAAAAACAAACCTCCCCCACATTTCCCCGCATGGATTGCGTCACACTCACGCAATTATGCTGCTGGAAAGTGGAGCAGATCTAAAGTTTGTTAGTGAACGATTAGGGCATTTAACTATCAATATGACGGCCGATGTCTATGTTCATATTACAAAAAAATATGAAAATGAAAATTTACTAAAACTAGAGTCATATTTAACATAAATGGGCAAAAAGTGGGCAAGGAGAAATTCTCCTTGCCACAAATCCGTCTACATCACACGTTTGAACATCTTTTCCATTTCATAAGTAGAGTAATCAGACTATATAATAGAAGAAAATAAAAGAAATCAAACTTTGATATATTGATATTTTTACTTTCTATTCGAAATATAAAAAAGTGAAAATATGGGCAAAGATGGGCAAAAAGTGGGTAGAGTAAAAGTAGACTTTCCCATACCCTATTGCTATATATTTTCATAATGTTTGTAGAGAAATAGTAAGTCCTCTCACATTGGAATTCTCACTTGCAATTCTTATACTTCTATTCAGACTTGTTTTAGATCATTTATAATGAGTGGTGACATATGATTCCGACTGGGTTTGAACCAGCGACCTCTCCCCTGTCAAAGTGGCAAACAGTCACGGAAGCAATAAAGTTATTATGGAATATCCCTTAAATATCAAGGCTTCGGAAGGAATGAAGTTTGTTTCTTTAGGTTTAAAAAGGACCGTTGTTGACCGTTTTCGTCAACAATTCGTCAACATCTAATTACTTGCCCTCATTTTGATTTCTTATTCAACTAAAGCACCCGTTTCTTTAAGTGTAATTCTTCACAATAACACCATTAAACTGATGAATTGTATTACGCAAATCAAAAATTTTTGTTTATATACAAAAAATATAAATTTCTAATGGGGGAATTATTTGTTCCAATATGATTTTGCTTCCTCCTCAAGAACTTTTAATCTTTTATAATAATCAGGAAACTCGTTAAGATGAGCCAATGCAATTTTCCCCGTAATTAGTGGGTCATCCCCAGTAACATTAGTTTGGCTGGATTGTTTCCCGTGTTCAAGTTCAGTATTTACTCCCATCCAAAACTCATCTAAATCAAACTTACTGTTAGTAAAGTCAATACCTAAAAGTAAAGCTATTGCTGCTGCTTCCTCTTTTGAAAAGCTAGTTCTGCCCCTATTTAAACTATTCGAAGCAATAAAATTTGTTGTAAACCTAGTTGGATAATTGTTAAGTAAATTTCTATTTGATAAATGAGTAAAATTCGTACAATAGTTAGAATAATTAGGGTACTGATTCATATACGGAAAATTATTATAGTAGTACATATAATTCACTCCTAAAATTAAACAAGCAATAAATTCACAAAAAATACGACTTGGCTTATTAATCTAAACTATACCGTTAGTACAATAAATTAATGAGAAGAAGCGTTAATCCTTCTTGAATCAACGCACCCTATACTTGACAAATTAAAGAATCGCTACCGATGAAGCCGAAAAAGTATAATAATAATAACTCACTTTTATTTAAATACAATTATTGGGTAGCCCTTAAATTCTACCAATGTACTTTGGATCTCTAATAATTCCAGATTGACCTGGTACCCAATTAGCAGGGACTCCTTCCCCAGTTCTTCTACTATATTGTATCCCTTTAATTACCCTTAATATCTCGTAAACATTTCGACCAACTTCCGGTGGATTTACGAATTTGGTAACAATCGTTCCTTCTGGATCTATTATGAAGGTTGCTCTGAATGTAGACCTAGTTTTTTCATTTAACACTCTGTATGCTTTACTAATTTTATGTGTTAGGTCACTTAATAGTGGAAACGTCACCTGAGAAGCAGAAGGAGACACCTCAGTAAAAACTTTATGAGAATACACACTGTCTGTACTTATTGCAAGTACATCTGTATTTAGGAATCTCAGTTGATTATAAATAACAGCGACCGCTGCCAACTCTGTCGGTCAAACAAAAGTAAAATCACTTGCATAAAAAAATAAGATCAACCATTTTCCACGATAACTTTCTAGTCGAATTTCTTTAATTTTCTTTTCTACATTGTCGTAAGCTTCTGCCACAAACAGTGGTGCTATATCAGTTGTTTGTGCACAAAATGATTGTACACAGTCCTCATACATATGACAATGTCCTCCTTATCAAAAAGTTGAACTCATTTATCCATATGTATTAGACAAATTGTTGGTGTATCTAAAATTTTCGACCCTGTATATCCCTTATTAAACTCCTTGCTGAGCTAACCTGCTCCCTTAGTCGAATAAGAATAAGGGCATTATGTTGTCCAGTAATACACCCACTAGTTTAAGTAATCGTTACAATCCAGACCCCTAATGGTCGGAGTCATATAGTGGAAAAGGAATATGTAATCAATTTATTTCATTAAAATAATTTTGGATAACCCTCAAAGGAAGGTTATCCACTTTATATGAATTTTATCGGAAAATTACCTTTAGGCTCACAAAGGAAACTATTTTTTCCAAACATAACTTCGGGCTAGACCTCTTTCGAATGCATCCAAATGGTTCAATGATGCATTTCTTAACTGTGTAAATACTGTTCTTACATCCGTTGGAAGATTTAAAGAAAGAAATTTATTATACATACTTATATTCTCTATCTCACCTTGTACTCCAAAAGCAAAAGCGTTTTTTATTGTTTCTGCGGTAGTAACAAACTTCCTTGAAATATCTTCTGGAATAGGTACTTGATATCGTTCAAAAAGAGGAAGTAACGCACTAATATGCCTCAATTCAGCCT
The DNA here is from genome assembly GCF_000518885.1 of Bacillus sp. J33. GTDB lineage: Bacteria > Bacillota > Bacilli > Bacillales > Cytobacillaceae > Cytobacillus. Next base: position 3,529 of record NZ_JAEL01000158.1, read on the forward strand.
CTTGGATTCGGGCAAATGTACGTATATAACCAAAGTTTAAAAGAATATTATTATACCTAGCCTGAGCAAGGAATTCATCTTGTAAAGCATAAGTTAGCATCTGAGGTAAAATTAATGTTGGGGCATTCAAAGCCCCTTTGGCTCCATAGTCGTTAGCATTTTGTCTTTCTAATGATTGTTGCAAATTATGATAAGGTGGTTGATTATAGGAGTAAAAATTTTTCGCATACATTGATTGTATTTTCACCTCTTAAATTATTTTCCTGCTGCTGAGCAGTTGTTGTGGCTCATCATCGTGCTCCTAAATTCCAAGTTATTCTCCTAATAGTGTATATAAAAGGAATCGAAATGTACCTTGGATACTCGAAGAGGTCATTTAACATTAATAAGTACATTCCTCTTCTACCGTACATAAGATAATTTATTAATAATAAATAATATGAAGGGATTGAGGAAAATGTACTATGTGCCCTATACGTATCAATATCCTTATTATGGAGATACACCAACGCATACTTACGGAAATCCTACTGGTTATTGGGCTCTTCCTAATGAGTTGGCTTTCAGTTCTTATCGGTCTTTTTATGGTGATAGCAGAAACGTATTAAAAGATTATGGAGCAAACCCATTTGTTATAAATATCAATGAGGCCACCAAACAAAACAACACGTATCGTACTGCAATTTGGACAGGAAACCATTTGCAAGTCACATTAATGAGCCTCAATGTTGGTGAAGATATCGGATTGGAAATGCACCCTGATGTGGATCAATTCTTACGTGTTGAACAAGGTCAAGGGATTGTACAAATGGGAAAGAGTAAAAATAATTTAAACTTTGAAAGAAATGTGTATGATGATTCTGCAATATTTATACCAGCTGGAACATGGCATAATCTAACTAATACAGGGAATATCCCGCTAAAACTTTACTCGATATATGCTCCTCCTAACCATCCATTTGGGACTGTTCATGTTACCAAAGCAGATGCAGTGGCTGCGGAAGAAGGCTACGGTCATGGCAATGGAAATACAGTTATTTTTGGCAGAACTCCAGATGAATGGGTCCAGTACACAGAATTTTTGGTCAAAGAAGGGCTAGAGGATGTTAAAAGAGGAATAAATGCTACACACATACTTCAAGAATTTATTTTAATGGGGGTTCTTGTAGGGAAAGGCTATTCTCCTGAAAAAGCATATGAAACAGTTGAAGAATGGGAACGTACAGGAGAATCCAAACTTCTTCAGCAAAGCAAATATATGTAGAAATAGAGAAAATAGAATATAGCTAATTGTTCATTTGCGACCACCTGTTATTTCTACATTAAATAAACACAAAACGTTAGATTAACAATCGAGTAGGAGGGGGTGACTAACCCCCCGACCTCTCACACCACCGTACGTACCGTTCGGTATACGGCGGTTCAATTAAGTTTGACGTAGAAATTCATATCTTTGATATAGACTTTTGAGTCCTCGATTACTCCAGTAAGAGTTATCGAGGGTTTTGTGTAGGATTGGACTAGAGGCTATTCTCCAATATTTCTTTCGGGAGTTTCCCCATTCGTATGCCTTTTGGTCAGTGACACCTAGACCTTTGAGTTTTCTTACTCTTGTCCTCGGTTTCTTCCATTGTTTCCATTCAATCATACGAAGTCTTCTTCTAATCCACTCATCGAATTCTTTAAATTTACTTGGTGTATCAGCCAATGCAAAATATCCACACCATCCCGTTAGATATTGATTTAGTTTCTCGATTCTAACTTCCATAGGAATTGGTTTAGAACGGGAGGTTAACTCCCTTATTTTAGCTTTAAGCCTTTTGATACTTTCATTTGCTATTCGAACCTTCGGTATCTTATTAAACGTAAAGCTAAAGCCAAGGAACTTTCGTTTCCACGGGCGATCAACCGCTGATTTTTCTCTATTTACTTTAAGCTTTAATTTCTGCTCAATGAAGCATGTAATCGAGTTCATCACTCGTTCTCCAGCTTTCTTCGATTTCATGTAAATATTACGGCAAGTAGACCACTGGAACCTCCCCAGTAGTCCCTCTCAGAACCGGACGTGAACCTCTCAGCTCATCCGGCTCCTATTATTCAGCCGTAGGCTTGATACCTAATTCCCAGTGCTTAAAGAGTCTGGGATTTTGTTTTGCAATTCTACCCATAAAATATTCCGCTCTTTTCTTATGCCGAGCTAACCTTTTATATTTCTTTCGTGCCCACATAATTAAGGCTTTGTTGATACGCCTTAATGTTGAGTACATTTCAGATTTGTAGAACTTACCATAGTAGTTAATCCAACCTTTTATCTTTGAGTTAAACATATTCGAGAGGTCCGCTAGGTCCTTTTCAGCTTTCAACTGTAGTTTCCAGTCCCTTACTTTTTGCCGAATTGATTTCTTTGATTTGTTACTAATGGCAGGTGTAAAGTTCATAAAATGCTTTCCCCATCTATTCTTCGAACGTCTTGGTCTGAACGTATATCCAAGAAAATCAAACGAAATGTTTCCATACTCATCTTTCCTATCGTCATCTTTACAATACACGATGCGTGTTTTGGTCGGATGTAGTTCAAGTTGACATTCATTCATCCTCTTATTTAAGGATTCAAACAATCTCATTGCTTCAGTTTCTGATTTACAGTGGATGACTGCGTCATCCGCATATCTCGCAAATGGATTGTTAGGATGGTTAATTGTCATCCATTTATCAAATGTATAATGTAGAAATAAGTTGGAAAGAACAGGACTTATGACTCCACCTTGCGGTGTGCCAGAAGTGCGTTCTGTTACACCTTCTTTTGTTTGAAAAGGCGCCTTTAGCCATCTTTTAATATATAGTTTTACCCATTTAATATTTGTGTGCTTTTCCACTGCTTTCATTAGTAATTCATGATCAATATTGTCGAATAAGCCTTTAATATCGAATTCTAGAACCCAATTGTATTTCCAACACCTTTTGCGGGTTATCTCTAATGCTTGAATGGCACTTTTGTTTGGCCTATACCCGTACGAATCCTCGTGAAAGAAGGGCTCTACCAAGGGTTCAAAATACAGTTTTACAACCATTTGCGCAATTCTATCTGCAACAGTTGGAATCCCTAGTGTCCTTGTACCACCAGCTTTCTTCGGTATCTCTACAGCTTTAACTGCTGGAGGAAAGTAGCTTCCTGAGGACATTCTGTTCCATATTTTATAGAGATTATCTTTTAGATTCATTTCGAATTCTTCTATTGACTCTTCGTCAATTCCAGCTGATCCTTTGTTTGCTTTTACTCTTAGAAAGGCTTCATAAACTACCTTTTTAGATATCGCATATGGCTTTGTTTTATTCATAAGTTCCTCCCATTAAGATGGTTGACTTGTTTATAAAACTGAATAACATAACCCCTTTGCTCCACTTCCGTTAGGAAGTTTCATAGCTACTACGAGTTATTCCGCCCCTATACATGGCATTGGTACTCTGATTCTTGTGGGGCTTCCACTTGAATTTCTCCCTTGACATCCATGTCGTAGGTTCCCACGTTCCACACTCGAGCCTATATTAAGTTCACGCCGCCTTTATACCGGTCACCGAACGGACAGTAAACAGGTTTCCTCCGAACTTATCCTGAGTTAACGACTCCCCCTCAGTTTTGATGACATCTCTACGCTTTCGATACTTCATCAGCGGTTCAATGGTTTTCGTCTCCTTAATATGTACCTGACAAAGTCTTGCTTTGCCTTTTCCTTAACGCTCAATACCATAGCTTTTGACTACAGCACCTTAAGGTGGTTTGCAATCTCTACCTGTATAGCGATTGCGAGAGGCCTACTCTCATCTT
>NZ_JAEL01000159.1 GCF_000518885.1 Bacillus sp. J33
AAGCATTAGGACTCATTCCATCCATGTCCCGTAAAGGAAACTGTCTAGATAATGCCCCAATGGAATCATTCTTTGGACATTTAAAGGATGAAGTAGATTACAAAGAAGCAAATAACTTAGCAGATTTAAAGAATATGATTGATGAATATATGGAGCACTATAACACGAATAGAAAGCAATGGACCTTAAAAAAGATGACTCCAGCAGCTTACCGGAGTCATCTCATCGCTGCGTAGAAAGCAGCATCTCTTTTTATTAAACTGTCTACTTTATAGGGCGCAGTTCATACTTTTGGGACACCCTCTTTTTTTCATTCTTCAAAAACCTAATCTTTAAATTGAAGATTTATATAATTAGCCAGCTTCCAAAGTCAAAGGTATGACTTTGGAAGCTGGCCATTAAATTGAAATTATCCGCCTATATAGGACATTTCAATCTTTTTTCTATTGGCAATTGTTTCTTCCGTCCGTTCATCTGAGTACCTGTCTTGTCTTCCGTCCCATATGTTAATGATGCGTTCTGTAATTTCTTCGTCAGTAGCGCCATTTCTCATAAATTCTTTTAAATCATGTCCTTCCCCATTGAAAAGGCATGTGAAAATTTGTCCATTGGCTGATAGCCTTGAACGTGTGCAGCTTGAGCAAAATGATTCAGACACTGAGGTAATAAAACCAACATCAATATCCGTCCCCTTATATCGGTAGCGTTTAGCAACTTCACCGAAATAATCCGGATCTACAGGCTCTAATAAATAATGTTCCTTTAGGATTTCATAAATGTCTTTTTTTGTGATGACTTCATCCATCTTCCAGCCATTTGTACTGCCGACATCCATATATTCAATAAACCTGAGCTGCAATCCATTTTCTTTGCAAAACTTGGCCATTGGCACAATTTCCGAATCATTCAGCCCTTTTTTAACGACCATATTCAGTTTGACGCCTAAACCGGCTTCTTTTGCTGATTCAATTCCTTTTAATACTGGCTTAACCCCTACATTGCGTCCATTAATTTTTCCAAACAGTTCATCATCAAGACTATCCAGGCTGATATTCACCCTTTTAAGCCCTGCTTCCTTTAGATCCTTTGCATGTTTCGGTAGTAATACCCCATTGGTTGTCAGTCCAATATCATTCAATCCTTTAATCCCCGAGAGCATTTTAACAAGTTTAGGCAGATCCTTTCTCATTAAAGGTTCTCCGCCTGTTAACCTGATTTTCTCTACTCCAAGATTTACAAAGATTTTGGCAAGACGTTCAATCTCTTCATAAGTCAGCAGTTCGCTTTTGGGAAGAAATGCAAAATCAGGCCCAAAAATATCTGCAGGCATACAATATTGGCAGCGGAAATTACAGCGGTCAATAACGGATATGCGCAAGTCCCTTAAAGGTCTATTCAATTTATCTTTAATGATTTTTTTTGCCATTGCATCCAACTCCAAATAAAGAGTGACTTACTTAAATATATCATCTATTAAATCCTATATGATTGGATCGTTTAATTAATCTTTCCCTTAACTTAACAGAAATAACCTATTGCCACAAATTAAGGGCTTTTACTATTAGAACATAAAATTATAACATTGTTAACAGGTAAATAAATTATTATAATGACGCAAAGGCCTTATTCGCATTAGGTTTTCAAAAAACTGAAAAGAAAATGCCACAATTACGCCACAAACCCTTAGTATGTTTTTACTATTTAAATGTTATTATTGTGAAAAAAGACAGAAGTTTTTTAAAAAGGGGGATTTAAATGCCGCAGACTGCCATTAAACCGACACATTCCATTGAAATTAAAGAACTCCTTCACTTCGCTGACCGCCATGTACAAACTACAAAAAGTTCCTATATATTTCAGGAAGGAATGGATGCTAATGAGCTTTATATTATTCTATCTGGCAAAATCCAAATTAGCAAGATAACAGCAGATGGCAGAGAGCTTACCTTCCGAATATGCGGGGAAAATGAAATCATTGGCGAATTAACTCTTTTTACAAGCTCCCCCAAATATATGCTAAATGCTTTAGTCCTTGAAGCAGGCGAAATCGCAGTAATAAAAAAAGAAGTGCTGGAAAGGGAAATCTTTGAAAACAGCAAACTGGCATATGAATTTATGAAATGGATGAGTGATCATTTTCGCAAAACACAGACTAAATTCAGGGATTTGGTACTCAACGGAAAAAAAGGTGCACTTTACTCGACCCTTATTAGGTTGACAAACAGCTACGGGGTCAAAATTAACGAAGGGATTCTTATTGACCTTCCGCTTACCAATCAGGAGCTCGGCAATTTCTGCGGAACGTCAAGGGAAAGCACGAATCGGATTTTAGGTGAACTAAAAAAGGATCGTATTATTGCAAGTTTAAACGGAAAAATAGTTGTTCAGAACCTGCAATATTTAAAAGATGAAATTGGCTGTGAAAATTGTCCGGCCGTATACTGCAGTATTGAATAAGAGTGCAGGCAAGTTTAGCTGCACTCTTATTTCTCATTTACATAAGCCATTTTTCAAGAAATTTGGCGTCCATAGCCGTCTCGTCTTCTAAATGGCAGCATCGTCCCAATTCATCTTAAGTGATTACATCTGAATGGCATTGCATACAGCCGGCAATTGCAAGGAAAATGCTTGACTTTATTAGCTATTTGACGCTTTCTTTCTTAATGCTTTCGGAATATACACACAGAACGGCTCGCTTTCAAGATAGTCGCCAGTCATGGCGTAGGCACGGGATCTAGCCCCCCCGCACACATAGCGGAATTCGCATTGTCCGCACTTTCCTTTGTATTTATCAGGATTTCTTAAATCTTTAAAGATTGGAGACTCCCTGTAAATTTCGGCGAGAGGCTGTTCCCTTATATTGCCCGCTTTAACAGGTAGAAGGCCACTCGGATATACATCGCCAATATGCGAAATGAAGACAAAACCATTGCCATCGTTTACACCTTTAGGCGCCCTCCCCAAGCCATCAATTGAACCTGTTAATCCCTGCTGTGTAAGTGCATTGAGATATTGTATATCTTCATTTTGAGCTTTTGATTCCTTTATTTTTTGCTGAATGACTACCCGACGATAATGCTGTGCAGCTGTTGTTTTTATATCAAACGGAACTCTTTTGCTTAATTCATAGAGCCAAGTAAAGACCTTTTCATGCTCAACTGGAGAAATCATATCCTTTTCCTGCCCTCTGCCTGTTGGCACAAGGAAGAAAACACTCCATAAGACACATTTCAGTTTTTCTATAACCTTTGCCATCTCCTCAAGATAATCGATATTATACCGGGAGATCACTGTATTGATTTGAACAGGAATCTCCAGCTCATGCAAATATTTTATCCTTTCAATTGTTAAATCAAAGGAACCTGAAGTACCCCTGAAATGGTCATGGATTTCCGCATTTGGGCCATCCAGGCTGAACGCCCAGCGAGCCAAGCCCACTTTTTTAGCTTTTTCGATTGCTTCCTTCGTTACATTTGGAGTTGCACTTGGTGTCATGGAAACCCTGACGCCTTTTTTGACTGCATATTCTGCTATATCAAAAACATCCTGCCTCATTAATGGATCTCCGCCTGTGAACACGAGCATAGGGTTATTCATCTCATATATTTGGTTGATCAAAGCTTTTCCTTCTTCAAATGAAAGCTCTCTTGGATCCCTTCGATATTGGGCTTCTGCGCGGCAATGCAGGCATTTTAACTGGCAAGCTCTTGTTAATTCCCAGATCACAATGAAAGGGTCTTTATTAAAATCTCTATTAAATCCCATAATAGATGCCTCCTTAACAGCCTCTTTTCAGGGCAGCTTCTATGCCATAAGAAGTGAACTATATTTTGTCTTTGCATCGTTATTATAGGGTAATTCATTTAGCAAATAAGTGAACTATCTCACAAATATCTATTTCTTTTCCTGAAAATTGACAGAGATGTGACAAGGGGAGTTAGAAAAATTGTTGAGATGATGCTGGATGAAGTAATTTATCAGCAACAAGATTCAAAGGGTGTTGGTTTAGATTTTCGATGTTGATTAACTTACGCAAACGATAGTTTTAGCCAATATGGAAGTTAATACAGAAGGGACCTATGCCCTATCGCAAAATTGTAAAAAAATAAAACAACAGGCCATAACAGCCTGCTGTTCTGTGTAAAAATATCTTTTATTGTACGCCGAGGGCAATTTTTGCGTAGCGGGACATTCTGTCTTTTGACCAAGGCGGGTTCCAGACAATATTTACTTCTGTATCCTTAACCTCAGGGATATCTGCCAAAGCAGCCTTGACTTGTTCTACAATTGTGCCAGCCAAAGGACAGCCCATGGAAGTAAGGGTCATATCAATTACTGCCTTGCCTTCCTCTTCCATCTTTACATCATATACTAAACCTAAGTTTACAATATCAATTCCAAGCTCAGGGTCTACTACAAGCTCTAGTGCGCCCATGATGCTATCTTTTAAATCCTGATCCAATTTGCAGCACTCCTTCTTTTGTCTTTAGTTTTATCATACCAAATATTTAAGTGAATTGAAAAAATGTTGGCTATAGATGGGATTCAAACCATTTTACTGTCTCAAGCACACCTTCTCTGGTTACTTTGTGTCCTGCTTGTTCATCGCTAATAAATCGAATCTTTTCAGGAGCATCGCTATAAAGGGGAAGTATGCTTTCATAAAAATGGTATGTATAAGAGAATGGAACCACGGAATCCTTTTTGCCATGCCAGAATAACAGCGGCCTTCCTCCCAGCTTTTCCGGCTGCAGGCTTAAATCCCGCTCTCTTAGTGTCTCCAGCAAACTATCAACTTCTTCCTTATTAAGAGGAATTTCAATATCATTTTTTTGCAGCTCATCCAGCTGCCTTTGGGCAAACCTTTCATAATATGGCATTCCCATAAGGCTAACCGCAGCTTTAATCCATTTATATTGTGTCAAGGCACCCAGTGTAACAATTCCTCCCATGGAGGTGCCAACAAGCCCAATTCTATCTGAATTTATAAGTTGTTCTTCTTCATATGCTTCCTTAATAATGCCCAATTCAGCTAAAGTATTAAGAACAATATCCCATAGCCGGAAATTCAAATCATTGCCTGACAAGCCTGTTGACCTTTCCCCATGATATAAAGTATCCGGCAAAACAACCCTAAACCCTTTTTCCGCCAGCAGATATGCGTAATGAAGATTATGCTCTTTAGCACTTGTAAATCCATGAATAAAAATGATGAAAGGCAATTGATCCTCTCTTAACTCCTCTCTGGCCAACTCCAGCACAGGTATCTCTTTAACATGCTTATTTTCTATAATTACCAAAGCTCTTCCTCCCAAAACAATACTCCCTAATTGTAATAACGCCAAGTTTATAATCTGTCTGCATTATTTAAGCAAAGTGAATTTTTTTACAACAATATTAGAATATTGGTAAAATATTCGTATAAAATGATTTATAAAAATGAAATACGGTTTTGATTGTAAATTCTTTCTATATTTTTCAGTTTAACATGTGGACATTTTTTTCTACAAACCATTAGACTTATAAGAAAAGCAGGGGTTGCTTATGCTAGGCATATCGAAGTCCGAACCTATACTTTCTTATTAATAAAAGCGCAAAGCGCACAAAGGAGATCTTATGGCAGAAAAACATTTAATTGCATTAGACCTTGACGGGACATTGTTAAAAGATGATAAAACCATATCACCAAAAACGAAAATGGTTATTCAAAAAGCACGTCAACAAGGACATGAGGTGATGATTGCTACTGGAAGGCCATTCCGTTCAAGTGAGATTTACTATCGTGAAATGGGCTTAAATTCACCCATAGTAAATTTTAATGGAGCCTACATACATCATCCCAGAAACTCCAGCTGGGGAGTTTACCATACTCCGCTGCAAATGAACGTGGCGAAAGAAATAGTGGAAGCTGTTAATAGCTATACAATCCACAATATCGTTGCGGAAGTCATTGATGATGTTTATTTGCATTATCATGATGAAAAACTTCTAGACATTTTTGGCTTCGGTGACCCGAATATTACTACTGGTGACTTGCGCAATTATCTTAATGATAATCCAACGAGTTTGCTGATACACACAGATGAAGAACATGTAAAATCCATTAGAAGCCACTTAACCGAAGTCCACGCAGAAGTTATTGACCATAGGCGCTGGGCCGCGCCATGGCATGTAATTGAAATCGTAAAATCGGGCCTTAATAAAGCTGTTGGCCTGCAAAAAGCTTCAGATTATTTCCAAATACCGCCCGAGCGGATCATTGCTTTCGGAGACGAAGATAATGACCTGGAAATGCTTGAATACGCAGGCTACGGTATTGCCATGGGAAATGCCATTGACCAGGTCAAGAATATTGCCAACGAAGTCACATTGACCAATGAAGAAGATGGCATTGGTGTTTACTTAAATGATTTACTCAATTTAAAAGCTTTATAAGCAAAAACATAAATTAGAAAACCGGCCAAATAAATCCCCTTTTGAAAATACGCCTTTAGAGCATACTAAAGGATGAAGCAGCAAAGCTGTTTCAAACTTCTTTGACGGAGGGGATTCGAATGGGTAAACGTAATAAATCAAAACGCTTCGTTCAACAGGGTGTCGACACTGTTAGTAAGCATGATGAACGTATCCCGTACCACATGACCTATGCTGAGGCAGAAGCCGAAAAATTGGCTAATGTGAAGGAATCATCCCTCGGAGGAATATAACATGGGAAACAGGTTATATCAGGAAGCCAGTAAATATGTAGATATAGCAAAAAGCTCTGCAGATGGACAGACTGTTTCCCGCGCAAAAAATGCATTAAGTTCGGCGTTTGCGAATTCGACCGAAGCTGAACAGGAGCAGCTGCGGGAGATGCAGCAGGAGCTGGAACAATACGAAAATCGTTAAGAAAAAGAAGCTGACACCAATGGCTGAACTATACCCCGGATAGCGGACACTGATAAAAAAGTGCCCCTATCCGGGGTTTTTTGTGTTTCAATAGATTTAATGAATAGGGACGGAGGATTTATCATGAGTAAGAATATTTATAATGATTTCCAAATGAAAGAGCTTGAAAAGAATCCTAATGTGTTGAGGACTTCTGAAAGGTCAATCTCCTATAGTTCGGAATTTAAGATAAAAGCAGTGGCGGAATACAAAAATGGGAAAACACCATCGCAAATCTTTATTGAACAAGGCTTTGATCTTGAGAT
>NZ_JAEL01000160.1 GCF_000518885.1 Bacillus sp. J33
TCCCACTTCCCTCTCTTCTGAGCAGGACATTGAATAATCTTCCCTGACCTGGCACCGCACGAAGGAAATGCGGTAGCATTTTCGAGGATCAAGTGCCCTCCGCTACAATCAACTCAGTTGGTTAAACTTAGTTTACCATCCAAAAGCAACAAACTTTACGAAAACAGACTTATTTTTCTTCAGAATAATACTCATCTATGGCGCGCAGCCAGTTTATGCGTGCAATTTGACCTGCTTTTTCCTGGTCGCGCTGTTCAAAAGCTTTAAGAATCTCTTCATGTTCGTCAATTGAACGGGCAGTTAAAATAATATTTTTATTATAGTAAAGCCGCATAACATGTGCCTGCAGCATTGAAACTGTATTAGAAATATAAGGATTTTGTGCCAGATCAATAATGATGTTATGAAACTTTTCATCCTGCTTTAGGGCTGTAAAGGTATCGCCGGCATTTAGTGACTGTGCAAACTTTTGGTTGATATCCCGTAAAATATCAATCGATTGCTGGCTAATAACTGGCGCAGCCAATTCGGCAGCAAGAGCTTGAAGCACACCTAATGGGGGAAGAATTTTGCTTATGTCTTCAGGGTTTACCGATGTAACCTGAGTCCCAACACCAGGAAACATTTCCACAAATCCCTGAACATTAAGCAATTGAAGCGCTTCCCTAATAGGTGTACGGCTAACACCTAATGCTTTGGCAAGGTCTGCATCATTTAGTTTTTCTTTTGGCTGCAATGTACCATCAATAATCCATTCCTGGATTTGTGAAAATGCACGTTCTTTCGCTGATATACGGGTGGGTGAGGAATAATTGGAAGGAATAGGCATTGTTGTAACCACCTTTACGTTTCTTCATTCATTACAATTTATCTTTTAATTTAAAGTAATTTCCAATAGATTATATATTTAGTATATAGAAGAATCTTGTGAAATTCAATATATCGCATAATTCGACAAAAACTTTTGTGCGATATATTGCATAAGTATGCCGGGTATGTTATCTTGAGTTATGCAATATATTACCCAACAGAAAATAATAAAATTATTACTCTGAAATAATTTTTCAGAAGATTTAAATTTAATAGATTGTTAAATAAATGGAAATTATTCAGGTGAAAGGCAGATTAAATAGGAGGATGTTGAAATGAGCAATAAAATACCTTTTTCATATATAGTAACGGTTGGGTTTATGCTGTTTGCCTTATTTTTTGGCGCAGGAAACTTAATTTTTCCAGCCATGCTCGGCCAATCAGCTGGCACCAACATTTGGTCAGCAAATGCCGGGTTTATCATGACAGGTGTTGGACTTCCGCTGCTAGGAATTCTAGCATTGGGCTTTTCCGGCAAAAGTGATTTGCAATCGTTGGCAAGCCGAGTAAATCCGCTGTTTGGACTAGCGTTTACAGTAGCCCTTTACTTATCGATTGGACCGCTATTTGCGATCCCAAGAACAGCTACTGTATCATTCGAGATTGGAATTAAGCCTTATCTGTCAGAAGGCAGCAGTGTAATAGGGTTAGTTATTTTTTCAATTATTTTCTTTGGGATCACAGCCTATTTTTCATTAAAATCATCAAGTATTGTCGATATTGTAGGAAAATATTTAACACCGCTATTGCTGGTAGTGATTGCGGTTTTGATCGGAGCAGCCTTTATTAATCCTATGGGCTCTTTCCAGGCTCCTTCAGAAAATTTTCTAAGCGGGGCTTTCTTTAAAGGATTCCAGGAAGGATATCTTACAATGGATGCACTTGCCGCATTTGTATTCGGAATTATCGTGGTAAATGCCGTAAAAGAAAAAGGAGCTGCAACGAAAAAGGAGATCATGGTTTCCATCGCTAAAGCAGGTGTAATTGCTGCTGGCCTAACTGCCATTATTTACACATCTCTTTCTTTTATCGGGGCTTCCAGTGTAAGCGGCCTTGGATTATTGGATAACGGCGGTGCCGTTTTATCAGGCGTCTCCGAGTATTATTTTGGTTCTTTAGGTACCATTCTGCTTAGCGTCATCGTTTTCGGAGCATGTTTGACAACAAGTATTGGCCTGATCACAGCTTGTTCGTCTTACTTCAATAAATTGATGCCTAAGATTTCTTACAAGACATTTGTCTTTGTTTTAACGGCTTTCAGTGCAGTACTGGCCAATTTTGGCTTAAGTCAGTTAATTGCCATATCTGTTCCGGTTTTGGTCGGGATTTATCCATTGGCAATTGCATTAATGGCATTAACTTTCTTGCATCCAATTTTTAAGGGAAAGAAAGAAGTTTACCAAGGAACCATGCTATTCACATTTGTTGTTAGTTTATTTGATGGCTTGAACGCAGCCGGAATCATTTTTGCACCAGTACATGATCTATTTGTTGCGATTCTTCCATTTTATGACGTTGGATTGGGCTGGATATTCCCTGCTATTGCAGGCGGTCTGATTGGATTAGTAGTTGGATTAATTAAAAATAACCATTCACATTCTGCACAAGCTGAAAAGGCTGCATAATAATTAGGGCCCCAGAGATTAAATCTGGGGTCTTTTTTTTGATATGACAAATAAAAAGTAATGGCTAAAAGTCTCCACACTGAGGGGATTTTTATATTATTACCCAGCTATAAATTATTTTTTTTCAAAAGGCAATACTACATCATAGCTATTTACACCTTTTCAAAGGAGAGGGTATTGATGTGGCAAGCTGCAATGTGGGGAGGGGTGTCCGGGTCAGCCGTTTTATTAGGAGCCTTGGCTGCGATGGTTTTTCCAATCCAGAAAAAATTGATTGGTTACATAATGGCATTCGGCACGGGAGTCCTAATCGGAGCAGCTGCTTATGAGCTTCTTGGTGAGTCTGTCCGCAGTGGCGGATTGATGCCAACGAGCGTTGGATTTGTTGCAGGCGCAGTCACTTTTACCCTTTTTGATATCATGATTTCAAAAAAAGGGGCACAAAATCGAAAAAGGTCCGGTCATAAAAATGCTTCCTCAGGCGGAATCGTACTCTTCATTGGCACGGTTATGGATGCGATACCTGAATCCCTCATGATTGGTGCAAGCCTGCTTAAAGAGCAGTCAGTTAGTTTTCTTTTGGTTGCAGCCATTTTTATAAGCAATTTTCCTGAAGGTCTTTCAAGTACTTCTGGCATGAAAAATAGCGGCTATTCCAAAAAGAAAATTGTCATTTTATGGGGTTCGGTTTTCTTAATGTCTGCTTTGGCTTCTTTGGCAGGATATTTATTTTTGGATGGCGCTTCAATTGAGGTGATGTCTGGAATTGGCGGTTTCGCTGGAGGTGCCATTATTGCCATGGTTGCGTCAACGATGATGCCAGAAGCATTTGAAGACAGCGGGCCGACGACCGGGTTCATTGCTGCAATTGGATTGCTTGTTTCACTCATGCTTGATCAGTTTTCTTAGTCCTTTCAGCAGATTTTTACAATGAAAAATGGGAATGAATAACATCCATAGTGGAAAACAAAAAACAGGGGTGTTATTTATGAACATAAATAATATGATTCGGGAACAGAAGGACAACGTGCACATTGAATTGGGAAAAAACCATATGATCATTGAACACCGCTATAAGGTTTTATCCTTTTTCAATGATCTCCTGCTCGGAGTTTTATATTTAATAGGCAGCATTTTATTTTTAACGGAAGTCAGCCAAGCTGTCTCCATATCGTTCTTCCTTGCAGGAAGCGTTATGATGATTATCCGCGCAGTCTTGAATATTTTGAAGGATCTTCATATAAAAAGGATAACAACAACTAAACGAAGGTAACTTCATTTTTTCATAATAGGGTTTTGTGTAGGCGGGAAACGGCAATACTAGCGAATAGCTCACATTTTGAAAAAATCAGGCCCAAAAATATTTGTTTTTAAAGGAGAATCGAGATGGCTGAAGAAACAGAAAAGGTAAGCAAGGTGAAAAAAGCAGATGTTGGGGATACAATTAGTATCACAAGCGGGGCGGAAAAGGGCAAAAAGGGCAAAGTAGTTGTGGTTCGGGATAACTCGGTGATCGTGGAACTGGGAATCAATCCAAAGAAGGATGAGCCTATAAAAACGGTTATCAGCCATAAACGATATAAAGTGGTTAAATAAACGACAAGGAGGCACTTTTTATGAAATCTCCAAAATATCCTAAAGGAACTTCCTCGTCCATTCCCCCAGAGGTCCGCGAAAAAATTATACAAGCGGACAGCGATGAAAAGGCGAAGCGAAAAACCAAACGGCCGCAATAAGGAGATATCCATGATAGACGTCCGGGCTGTCATGGATATTCTATTGTAAAAAGGGAGGGGTTCTGAATTGCTGATTGGTCATATTAAAGAAATTGTCCGCTATCCTGTCAAAAGCTTTCATGGTGAAAGTGTACAGAAATCAAAGGTAATGGACTATGGACTTTATGGAGATCGCAGCCATGCTTTCCTGGATGAGTCACGGCCGGGAAAGTACCTGACGATCACACAATTTCCGGGACTGGTTCGATATAAGGCAACATTTAGCGGGGAAGAAGAGAGTAGCAAGTTTCCTTCATTAACCGTAACGACACCTGATGGCAGAAGAATGGATTGGAATGACAAAGATTTATTAAAAGAACTAGAAAAGCATTCTAATAGAAAGATTGAACCAATTCAATATAGTCCTTCTCATGTTCCTTTGGGGGCAATTGAAGAAGAACATATTTTATTGGTGACAGACGCTTCCTTACATAAACTGAAAGAGTTATGGGGCAATGAAAAACTGGATTTTCAGCGTTTTCGGCCAAATTTAGTCATTTCCCTGATAGAAGACGAGCCTTTTATTGAAGAAAATTGGTTTGGGAAAACAATAGTGATAGGAAATGAAGTGGAAATCAAAATAAACAGGCATTGTGAACGGTGTATGATCATCACGGTAGATCCAGAAAGCGGAGAACGTGATGCAAGTTTGCATAAAACGGTAATTTCAGAAAGGAATAATTACTTTGGTGTGTATGCTTCTGTCGTGAAAACAGGGGAAATTAAGGTGGGAGACGAGGTTTGTTTAATTAATTAAGAACATTCATTAGAGAATCTTTTAGGAGTGTATGTATGATTCAGGCTATTGTATTATATTTCCTTGCGGGTCTAGCTGAAATTGGCGGGGGCTATTTGATTTGGCAATGGATAAGGGAAAGCAAGTCTTATTATTGGGGCATTGGCGGGGGAATGGTGCTCGCTCTTTATGGTGTTATCGCTGCATTCCAGGCCTTTCCCTCATTTGGAAGAGTGTATGCAGCATATGGAGGTGTTTTTATCGTGCTTTCTATTTTATGGGGATGGGGGATAGATAAAAAAACTCCTGATTTATATGACTGCCTTGGTGCGGGAATTTGTTTGCTGGGAGCTTCCATAATTTTGTTTGCGCCTCGTCAATAAAATAGCCGGCCATATATAAGAAACGTTATAAGAGTTTTAAATTTGGAACAGCATTCCCTTGTATTTGCAAAAAAAGAGCTCTGCTGGCTCGCAAACCCATTCCCCGAGCTGAAGGCGGACGAAATACTTATGCCTCTAAAAAAAGAACTTTCAATTGGAAACGCGGCAGAAGCAGAATAAAAGAGTCTGAGTAAATTAGTAAATTTTACGGTAATGCTCACTAAACACTTTAAAAAGCCTTTCATCTCCGCCACAGTCTGGATGGAGGGCTTTCAGCAGTTTTTTAAATTCTTTTTTTATTAATTGCTCATCTGTTTCAGCCTTTAAGCCCAAAAGTTCGGCAGGGCGGATTTCGGGGGCAGTAATGGAATTTTGTTTATGGATCATTTTCCTCAAAGAGCGGACCTTGGATTCCTCAATGTTGATCCGGGTCTGCAGGATTTCAATTTGCCCTTTAAGGTTTTTAACTTCCCGCAAGATTCTTTCGAATTGCAGCTTATGTTCTTCAGACTGTTTTCGGATAATAAAATCATTTAGATCTTTTAATCTGATTTTGTAGGCAATTTTCCTTCTCAAATTGCGATCTGCCTTTATTTTACCTTCCTCAATCCAGCGGATCACTTCCTTGTCACTGGCTATAATCCCAGCATCTTTTAATTGCTCTACAGCTTCTTTTACATTCAGCATTTATTTTCACTCTCTTTATGTATAAACTCGCATTGCATACAGTCAGAATAATCATACCACTGATTTAGTCCAGAAAAAGAACAGCTATATGACAGAGTGTTAAAGTCTATTTACGACGTAACAACTTTGTTTCAAGTTCTAACAGTTATTGGATGTATGAGTATTTTTTATAGAGGCGGGTATTAAAGAGATTAATAGAAAACATTTTAAATAATGGAGGGGTAAACCATGAGAAAAACAACCATGGGACTTGTACTTGGATCACTCGTTACAGCCGGCGGTGCTGCATTGGCTGCTTCCGCTTATAGAAAAAGACATAAAGAGAATTGTGATGTCCTAGAAGATACGGACATGAGGAACAGCGAAAAAATCGACCAGGTGGAAAGTGTTGATGCTGACAAAGTTCCCGAAGAAAAGGGACTAACACAGTATGATGCCGCATTAAGATCAGAATGGGTCGCTAACGGGTATTCGCAAACCCATATGGATTTGGAAGAGCTAGAGAAAGTAAAAAGACAAAAGATGTAGAGGGTGAGTCCTGGCTGCCGTTTTGGCGGCTTCTTTTTATGGTTTTAAAGAAGAACCATCTATTTATATTTTTGGCTGTGTTAAAGCTTATTGTTGATTATTACACCTTGTTGATTGGAGCGGAAGGTACGAGATCCTCGAAAATGCTATCGCATTTTCTTCGTGCGGTGTTCATTCGAGGAAGCTTATTCAATGTCCTGCGGGAGAAGCGTGTCAGCGGGAGACCCCGCAGGTGCGAATGCACCGAGGAGCGTCGGACCGCCCGCGGAAAGCGAGTGCCTCGTGCTGAAATCAACAGG
>NZ_JAEL01000161.1 GCF_000518885.1 Bacillus sp. J33
CGATCTATGAAAAACGCAAAGAAACAATTGAACGAGTATTCGCAGATGCAAAAGAAAAGCATGGCATGCGTTGGACAACCCTCAGGGGACTTAAAAAAATGTCGATGCAGGCGATGCTTACTTTCGCTGCCATGAATTTGAAGAAAATGGCCAACTGGACTTGGCAAGGTCCAGAAATGGCCTAAATGATAACCTCGGAGAGGTCTGCAATTCTCTGTAATTACTTGAAGTCCTACAAAAAATGAAAAAAAGAGTTCGGAATGAGACTATTCCGAACTCTTTTTGTCTACAAACTGAAAGCTTCTCAAAAGTTTTGAGAAGCTTTTTTTTTGATTATTTTACTAATTCAAATGTGCTTTGAATTTCTTTTAATAACTGTTCAGCACCGTCACGGCTAAGGATTAGCTTTCCGTTAGCTAAAGAGATATTTTCATCAGAAACTTCCCCAGTAACCTGGCATGTCATATTAGGCTTGTACTTCTTAAGGATGATTCTTTCATCATCAACGTAGATTTCCAAAGCATCCTTTTCAGCAATACCTAATGTACGTCTTAATTCAATTGGGATAACAACGCGGCCAAGCTCATCAACTTTACGAACAATACCTGTGGATTTCATAATAAAATTCTCCTCTCAAATCTCCAATAATATTTTTCTCTATCTATGTTGTTTCGTCATTATTCGACAAAATCTTTAGTAATTACATAATACCAGCCATTCCCATATACGTCAATTACTTTATTTTCAAATCATATAGAAAATTTTGGGAGGTGCGTTAGAGTGTTGGTACATAAGAGTTTTTCAAAAGAATAGTATTCTTGGGGGAAATCGAAGCATTTGTTTCTGCCTTATTGCAATAAATGACTGCTTTCGACATTTCGACAAAATTCTACAAAAACTTCTTTATTCTTATAATAATATTCGAAGCCTTAATACCTTTTATAGGGATAAAGAAGGCTTTTTAATAAAAATTTTTATTCTTGCAATAAGCTTGCATCAGTCTATTGGTTGCACAATTTCAAGTTTTTAGGTATATTTTGATGGTATAAGAGGTTATGATGACGAATATAACATCTTGAAAACGCAGATATAGCAGGCCCAATAACGGCACGATTTTCTGATTTTTACTCTCGTCCAAATTGGGCGGGATTTTTTATTAAGGCTGTTTTCGTAAAGTTTGTTGCTTTTCGGGCTGCAAACTTAGTTTAACCAACTGAGTTGATTGCAGCGGAGGGCACTTGACTCCAGCGGGAAAAGAGGGAAGTGGGAGACCCCCGCAGGCGAAGCCAAGGAGGCTCTCATTCCTCCCCGCGGGAAAGCTTGAGTGCCCGTAGTGGAATTCAATGGGCAAAATTTATAAAAACAACATTTTATGCGAAAAGAGCCTTTATTAAATATTGAAGTTTAAAAAGAGCCAGTATTAAGCATAGCTGCATAGACATAATGTATCTATGCTTTCAAAATTAGGGAGGGAATCTTGTGGAGGAAAAATTAAAGACGTTTTATTTAACCACTCCAATTTATTATCCTAGCGGAAATTTACATATAGGGCATGCCTATACAACTGTAGCTGGTGATGCTATGGCACGCTACAAGCGTATGCGCGGCTATGATGTTATGTACTTAACAGGAACCGATGAACATGGGCAAAAGATTCAGGAGAAAGCTGAAGAAAAAGGTGTAACGCCACAGCAGTACGTTGATGATATTGTGGCAGGGATCCAGGAGCTATGGAAGAAGCTTGATATTTCCTATGATGATTTTATCCGTACCACTCAAGATAGGCATAAGCAGATTGTAGAAAAAATATTTGCCCAGCTTGTTGAGCAAGGGGATATCTATCTTGGGGAATATGAAGGATGGTACTGTACTCCTTGTGAGTCTTATTACACAGAACGCCAGCTTACGGATGGAAACTGCCCTGATTGTGGACGCCCAGTTCATAAAGTAAAAGAAGAATCCTACTTTTTCAAGGTCAGCAAATATGCTGATAGGCTTCTGCAATATTATGAAGAAAACCCTTCGTTCATTCAGCCGGAATCCCGAAAAAATGAAATGATCAATAACTTTATTAAACCGGGCCTTGAAGATTTGGCTGTTTCACGGACAACTTTTGACTGGGGTGTAAAAGTTCCGAATAATCCAAAGCATGTGGTTTACGTTTGGATTGATGCATTATCCAATTATATTACAGCCCTTGGCTATGGTACCGAAGATGATTCCAAGTATTTGAACTATTGGCCTGCGGATGTTCATTTGGTAGGGAAGGAAATCGTTCGGTTCCATACAATTTATTGGCCGATCATGCTAATGGCTTTGGATCTGCCGCTTCCTAAAAAAGTATTTGCACATGGCTGGCTATTAATGAAGGATGGGAAAATGTCCAAGTCGAAAGGGAATGTAGTTGACCCGGTAACATTAATTGACCGCTATGGACTGGATGCACTGCGCTACTATTTGCTTCGTGAAGTTCCATTTGGCGCAGACGGTGTCTTTACGCCTGAGGGTTTTGTAGAAAGAATAAATTTTGATTTGGCAAACGATTTAGGAAATCTTTTAAACCGTACAATTGCTATGGTCAATAAATATTTTGACGGTGTTATTCCAACATATAGTGGCTCAGAGGGAGAGTTTGATCAGCAGCTTCTTCAAATGAATCGTGATACTGTAGCCAAGTATGAAGAAGCGATGGAAAAAATGGAATTCTCTGTTGCTCTTTCTGCTGTTTGGCAGCTTGTAAGCAGAACGAATAAATATATAGATGAAACTCAGCCTTGGACTCTTGCAAAAGAAGAAGAAAAGAGAGAAGAGCTGGGAAGTGTAATGGTCCATTTAGCAGAGTCTCTGCGCAGAATTGCTGTGCTGCTGCAGCCATTCTTAACCCGTACACCGAAAGAAATTTTTACTCAATTAAATGTGAATGAAGAAAGCCTAACATCATGGGAAAGCCTGGATACTTTCGGATTAATTCCGGAAGGCACAAAGGTTTCTAAGGGAGATCCAATCTTCCCTCGCCTTGATCTTAATGAAGAAGTGGAATTCATTAAAACAAAAATGCAGGGTTCAGCCCCTAAAGAGGAAGTGAAGCCTGAAGCAAAAACTGAGGAAAAGCCTGATACAGACGAAATCACTATTGATGACTTTATGAAAGTCGACTTAAGAGTAGCCCAGGTTATCGAGGCAGAACCGGTGAAAAAGGCTGATAAGCTTCTTAAATTGCAGCTGGATCTTGGGTACGAAAAACGTCAGGTTGTTTCCGGAATTGCTAAATTTTATAAGCCGGAAGAGCTGGTTGGCAGAAAAGTAATTTGTGTAACAAACTTGAAGCCTGTTAAGCTTCGCGGAGAGCTTTCAGAAGGAATGATTTTGGCAGGAGGAAAAGACGGCGAACTTTCGCTTGCTACAATTGCGGAATCTCTTCCTTTAGGAGCAAGAGTTAAATAATATTATTCATTTTCTAAACAAAAATTAAAAACATAGAAGTGTTAGGCGTATAACGTAAGCATTTCTATGTTTTTCTTTTTAAAATAGGCTGTGGTAAAGCTGATTATTGACTCTGGCCCCCTGTTGATTGGAGTGGAAAGTGCTAATCCCGCGAAAACGCATTCGCATTTCCTTACGACGAGGTGTTTACTCAAGGAAGCTGATTCAACGTCCTGCGGGAAGAGGCTCCAGGACTGCCCGCGGTTCGCTGAGCTCCTGGAGCGGAAATCAACAGGCAAGCCTAACAGAGCTAAGTAATAATATATCCAAATAATAAATGGTCAGGGAAGTGGATACGGTCAGTATACAAAGGAACCGTATCCGTATTCCTTCCTTCCTGTTATACGATTGAAAGAATTGTAATCAAAAAATAATATAAGTAAAAAAGGAGTTTTTTGATGTTTTTCGACACACATGCACACTTAAATGCTGAACAATATAATGAAGACTTGACTGAGGTTATCGACAGAGCCTTAAGTGAGGGAGTCTCCAATATTGTGGTTGTAGGTTTTGACCGTCCAACAATTGAAAAAGCAATGGAGCTTACAGAGAAATACGATTTTATTTATGCAAGTGTAGGCTGGCATCCTGTTGATGCAATTGATATGTCGGAAGAGGATCTTCAGTGGATTGAGGAACTTTCACAGCATCCGAAAGTAGTTGCTCTTGGGGAAATGGGGCTGGACTATTATTGGGACAAATCGCCAAAGGATATTCAAAAGGATGTTTTCAGAAAGCAAATTCGGCTGGCTAAAAAGGTGAAGCTTCCGATTGTCATCCATAACCGTGACGCAACAGCGGATATCGTTGAAATTCTTAAAGAAGAAGGAGCAGGGGAAGTAGGGGGAATTATGCATTGCTTCAGCGGCAGCCCTGAAACAGCGAAAGAATGTGCAGATATGAACTTTTACATTTCCCTGGGAGGGCCTGTGACATTTAAAAATGCGAAAAAGCCCAAAGAGGTCGCCGATGTTATTCCCTTGGAAAAGCTA
Source organism: Bacillus sp. J33 (assembly GCF_000518885.1). Classification (GTDB taxonomy): domain Bacteria; phylum Bacillota; class Bacilli; order Bacillales; family Cytobacillaceae; genus Cytobacillus. Next base: position 4,476 of record NZ_JAEL01000161.1, read on the forward strand.
TTGATTGAAACCGATTGCCCGTATTTGACTCCACATCCATTTAGAGGAAAAAGAAATGAACCTAGTTATGTAAAGCTGGTTGCCGAGCAGATAGCAGAAATAAAAGGCATATCTGTAGAGGAAGTGGCAAGTGCGACAACTGAAAATGCAAAAAAATTATTCGGCATAAACTGATAAAGCTTTTTGTCGAATACTGTGGGTGCTTGTCCAAATTTTTTCTGTTTCCAAAAAGTTCTACATGTCTCCTTCTTCTCATAGGATAACCATGTCGATAAGTCTCTCTTTTCTTTCTCTTGATTTTTTTGCATAATAGGAAATATGTTTACGAGAACAGGCTGCCAATTACTAGAAAAATGAGGTTTATTTACATCGATTTCACGATCTGCAAGAAAATATCCAGTAAAAAGAAAGAAGGATATTTTAAATGCGTGTTGAAAAGTATTAAACCAAGGCAAGCAGAAGTTCTGAAAACGGTCATTTGCAGGAAAGATAAGCATAGTTGAAAGCTGTCCTTCATACATAAGGATAGAGTGCTGTTCCTTACAGGCAAAAAACAGATTTAGTCTGATTTATGCCCTGCCTGAATGGCAGCGAGGGAAATGAAAGAGTTGACAGCCGGCAAGATACTCTATATAATCACTCCGAAGAGAAAAGGAGGCGTTTTTCATCGTGATAGAAAACATGAAAAACCTGTTATCCAAGTCTTTGAGTAAAAAGAAATTGGCCATTTTTTCTGCTAGTTTAATAGTTTTTGCAGCTGCTTTCGGTTTTATTCTTTATGAAACAACAAAGAAAACCGTTGCACTTACGCTGGATGGCCAAGAGAAAGTCATCAAAACGCATGCAACAACGATTCAAGATATATTCGATGATCTAAACATTTCATTGCGCTCAGAAGATTATGTGTTTCCCTCGGTAAACACACAGGTTAAAGACAATTTAGAAATTGTTTATGAACCGGCTAAACAGGTGCAGGTTGTTAAAGACAACGAGAAGAAAACGATTTGGACCGCAGCTAAGACGGTTGAGGAAGTTCTGAAAGAACAGAACATTGCCTTAAACGAACACGATAAGGTTCAGCCAAAGCCAGAGGAAAAAGTAAAAAGCAACATGGAAATCCAAGTAGAGAAGGCATTTTCTTTAACGCTGAATAATGGCGGAAAAGAAAAGCAGGTTTGGTCAACTTCGACTACGGTCGCTGACTTTTTATCACAGCAAGGAGTCACAATTAATGAATTAGACCGCGTTGAACCAAAGTTGGAAGAGACAGTTAAAGCCAATGACGTCATTAAAGTCATTCGAGTTGAAAAAGTCACCGATGTAGTGGAAGAACCAATTAATTTCGCAGTTGTTACGAAAAAGGACAACAGTTTGGAAAAAGGCAAAGAAAAGGTCATTAATACTGGAAAACAAGGCCTTTTAACAAAGCAATATGAAGTCGTTCTGGAGAATGGAAAAGAAACTTCCAGAAAGTTGATAAGCGAAAAGAAAGTTAGAGAAAAGCAGGATAAAGTCGTTGCTGTCGGAACGAAGGTTGCTGCGGCGACACAGGTAGTTTCCCGTGGAACCAGCAATAATACCCAAAGAGGCGGAAAAGAAATTTATGTATCTTCTACTGCTTATACTGCCAATTGCAGTGGCTGCTCAGGTAAAACTGCTACTGGATTAGACCTGCGTGCCAATCCGGGTGCAAAGGTAATTGCGGTTGATCCAAGTATAATTCCGCTAGGGACAAAAGTCTATGTTGAAGGCTACGGCTATGCCGTTGCAGCCGATACAGGCGGAGCTATTAAAGGAAACAAAATTGATGTGTTCTTCTCCTCTAAATCAGAAGCTTATAAATGGGGAAGAAGAACGGTGAAGATTAAGGTTTTGAATTAATTATCTTTGTATAAATATATTTCTCTTGATGCAGGGGCATTCCCCTGCATTTTTTATTGCGAAGCAGAGAAGGTTAATGGTAACATTTTTTCTTTTCCAGCTGCTTTCATATATAATAAAAAATGTTCTTTATAAATATATTCTTCTTTCATATATTTAGACGAATTACATTACAGAAATGTTTCAAGTTTTTTTCAGTTTTTTTATAATATTTTTTGGCTCTGTTAAATTTACCTGTTGATTTCCGCTGCAGGCACTCGCTTTCCGCGGGCGGTCCGGGAGCCTCCTCGGTGCATTCGCACCTGCGGGGTCTCCCGCTGACACGCTTCTCCCGCAGGAGTCTCGCACCTTCCGCTNCAATCAACAGGGTGCTAAAATCAACAATAAGCTTTAACACAGCCTATTTTTTATAAAGGCAGCTAAGCCAGTAAATCCAGCTGTTTCGTTTGTAATATTAGGAGGAAACATGAAGATAAAAGAAATTATTGTGGTGGAAGGCAAGGATGATACAGCAGCCATTAGAAGGGC
>NZ_JAEL01000162.1 GCF_000518885.1 Bacillus sp. J33
CACCTGCGGGGTCTCCCGCTGACTCGCTTCTCCCGCAGGACATTGAATAAGCTTCCCCGAATTAACACCTCTTCGTAAGGAAATGCGGTAGCATTTCCGAGGAGCTCGCCCCTTCCGCTCCAATCAACAGGGTGCAAGAATCAATATCAGCTTTAATACTAAGACAAAAAAAGAAGAAAATCGTCCTTTTTGGTATAATTAAGTCACCACACCCCACCATACGAGAAAGGAACGATTTTCTCTAAGAGGCCTATCCAAAAATACCACGGATTGGGGTCTTATTTGTGTTACTCACAATTTGAAAAAGTGGGATAAACTTAGAAAAAACAAAGTTAAAATACTGAAAGATTAGTGGAAATATCTCTTCTAATTTTGAATAAATAACCCGAAAACGAGAAAAAATGCTTTCAAAGCAAAAAACTGACTCAAAAGAGTCGTTTTTCAACGACCTTTTAAGTCAGCCTCACATTCTGATCCAGTGCAGTTCTAAAGCATTTCACTGATGGTTTTTGCCTGCATATGAAGAGCCAAATAGTCCGGTCCGCCGGCTTTGGAATCTGTACCGGACATTTTAAAGCCTCCGAATGGATGGTATCCGACTATAGCTCCTGTACATGTCCTGTTTATATATAAATTTCCGACATGAAATTCGCGTTTGGCTCTTTCAATTTGCTGTCTGTTATTCGTGATGACAGCCCCTGTTAAACCGTATTCCGTATTATTGGCAATCTTCAGCGCTTCATCAAAGTTTTCAGCCTTTGAAAATCCAACCACAGGCCCGAAAATTTCTTCCTGCATCAAACGGGAGTTTGGATCCAAATCTGCAAAGATGGTAGGCTCTATAAAGTAGCCTTCTGAATTATCGCCTTTTCCGCCGCTTACCAGACGGCCCTCTTCCTTTCCTACCTCAATGTATCCCATAATTTTATCAAATGAGCCTTGGTCAATAACAGGCCCCATATACGTATCATGGTTCTCGGGATTACCGACGATCTTTTGCTCCGTAATTTCGACTACACGTTCGAGCACCTGATCATATACATCAGCATGAACAACTGCGCGAGAGCCTGCCGAACATTTTTGGCCTGAAAAACCGAAGGCAGAAGCAAATATGGATTGGGCTGCAAGTTCAATATCACAATCCTTGTCCACGACGACCGTATCCTTTCCGCCCATTTCTGCAATGACACGCTTTAAATGCTGCTGTCCTGGCTGAATCTTAGCTGCCCGTTCAAAAATGCGTGTTCCTACTTCACGGGATCCAGTAAAGGTGATGATACTTGTTTTTGGATGGTCAACTAAGTAATCTCCAACCTCTGCGCCGCTTCCTGGAACAAAATTCACGACACCTTTTGGCAGGCCAGCCTGTTCCAAAATATCTACAAATAATGCAGCAATGATAGGCGTTGCACTGGCCGGTTTCAGCACAACCGTGTTGCCAGTCACGATTGGTGCAACTGTAGTTCCTGCCATGATGGCAAATAAAAAGTTCCAAGGCGGAATCACGACTGTAACCCCAGATGGCGTGTAAATATATTTATTGCTTTCTCCTTCACGGCTGTTAACTGGCTTTCCATTTGCCAGTTCCACCATCTGGCGTCCATAATACTCAAGAAAATCAATGGCTTCAGCAGTATCGGCATCCGCTTCATTCCAAGGCTTCCCTGCTTCCTTTACTAAAAGCGCAGAGAAAAAGTGTTTTTTGCGGCGAATCATCGCTGCTGCTCTAAATAGAATATTGGCTCTCTCCTCAGGATTCGAATATCTCCAATCCTCAAAAGCATCAGCAGCTGCTTGGATCGCCTTTTCCGCATGGTCCTTGCTTGCTTTAGAAACCGATCCAACCACTTCTTCCTTTTTTGCCGGATTGAAAGAAACAATTTTCTCAGAAGTTGTAATTCTTTCTCCGTTAATAACAAGAGGATAATCTCTTCCCATTATTTCGTTCACTTCTGCAAGTGCCTGTTCAAAGGCTGCCTTGTTTGCTTCGATTGAAAAATCTGTAAATGGTTCATGCTTGTAAGGTGTTGTCATTTTTTATCTATCCCTTCTATTCATCTATTTTGCCGTCATACCTTTTAAAGCAAATGCTATATTAGCCGGTCGCTCAGCAAGTCTTCTCATAAAAAATCCATACCAGTCTTTTCCATATGGAACGTATACTCTTGTTTTGTATCCTTCTTTTACCAATTGCTGCTGTGTGGCAGTTCTCATTCCATAAAGCATTTGAAATTCAAAGGAGTCCAGGCTGATGTTATGTTCATCTGCAAGCCTTTTGGTATATTCGATCATCTTATCATCATGTGTTGCTATTGCAGTATAGTGCCCTTTTAATAGCTGTGTTTTAATGATCTTTTTATAATTTTCATCCACATCCAATTTATTTGGAAAAGCTACATCAGATGATTCCTGATAGGCACCTTTTACCAGACGCAAAAACGGCTTATACGGATGTAAATCATGCAAGTCATTTGCACTCCGGTATAAATAGGCTTGGAGAACTGTGCTGACATATGAGTAGCGTTTCTTGAAATCTTTAAAAATATCAAGTGTTTTTTGGCAGCGCTGCTCATCCTCCATATCAATCGTAACCATGATCTTTCGCCTTTCTGCTGCATTTAGGATCCTGGTCAGATTTTCATTGACAAGCTGGTCATCAATATCCAAACCCAAAGAGGTAAGCTTCAATGAAACCTGTGAATCCAAGCATTCGGCTGCAATCTGTTCAATCGTCTGGATACACTCATCTGTTCGTTCATTTGCGACAGCTTCGCTCGTTACAAACTCACCTAAATGATCAACCGTAACCGCTAATCCTTGCTCGTTAAGGGTCCTGATAAATGGAATGGAGCTTTGGAAATCTGTTCCTCCGATAATTTTACCGGCAGCAATATTCCCTCCCCAGTTTTGGGCAGCACGATTGAGTGCCTTGTTTTTTGATAAATATAAAAAAAAGGATCTGGACCCTATAGTCATACATAACACCCCCAATGGTTACAGCAGCCATCCACCACCTGTCTTTCTTCATCTATCGATAGCTGAATTATTAAGGATGCAACTGATAACCCCTTTGTTTTTGGCTCTTTTCTCATAAATAGTTGTTTTTACTTATAAATTCTACCCGTTGATTTCCGCTACGGGCACTCAAGTCAGCGGGGAGGAATGAGAGCCTCCTCGGCTTCGCCTGCGGGGTCTCCCACTTCCCTCACTTCCCGCAGGACAATGAATAAGCTTCCCTGACCTGGCACCGCACGAAGGAAATGCGGTAGCATTTTCGAGGGTCAAGTGCCCTCCGCTACAATCAACTCGGTTGGTTAAATTAAGTTTGCAGTTAAAAGCAGCAAAACTTACGAAAACAGCCTTGTTTTTCTATCTTAGTTAGTATTCTACATTTCTGAATAATCTGTAACAATGTATAAAAAATACAAAGATTGTTTTGTTTTTTGTGCTGGAAACACAATAGGAAAATTCGCTGAAAGAAGTAGTAGAGGATTCCTAAAAACATTTTGCACTTAATTTTGGCTGCTATGCCGGAATAAGTTAGGGGCTTTAGCTGTTGTATGTAACTTTTAGCCAGTTTTATAAGTGATTATCATATTAAAAAGCCCTATTCCATCAGGAATAAGGCTTTTCTCTTTTAATTTCCTCCATTTTCCCCCTTTTGTATATAATGCATGGGAAGATACGTGATATAAAAAACAATCAGTGCCGCAATCTCAAGTGTGACATAATACCAAACCCCGGTGCCGAAAAACGATAATAAAGTTTTGGTTTCTGTCGGGCTGGCCAAATAGAAGAAGTTTGTGCCAAGCACCATGTTCAGAAAGAAGACTGGAACAGCGATCACATTAAGTGTCAAAAAGCTGGTTAATACTGCTTTCCTTGGAACTCTGTAGCCTTCAAATAAGATGAAATATAAAACGGATATTGGAATGGCTGAGTGATGAAGGAAGTATTTGATGTAGCGATAATGAGGAAATTGGTAGATCAAATCAGGTGTAACCATGCTTAAAATGGGAGGAATGGTACCAATAAAATACAGCAAGTAAAAGGCCTTTTTATTGCCCTTCAAAAACAGGAACAGTGCAATAAAGGTGCTAAGGGAACAAAGCTGAAGCGGAAGATTTGAAACATCCCATTGATCTGTAAAGACCATCCACATATGGTGAGTTGCTTCGCTGGCCAGCAGCACAGCAAACAAGGACCATTTCATGATCTTCTGGTAAGGCATTAGCGCTTGTCTGTAATACACGAGCCACCAGCAGGTAAAAATGAAAAGAATTAACGTAACCAGATGCATCAGTGAAAAAGTCTCGAATCCCTGCATACCCGTTACTGAAAACATGATGCCATCACCTCTCAATATGCCTGGAAGTGCAGTTTTATTCATTGTATTCAATGAGAGGTAAATTACCACTGTTAAATATACTGAAAATTCTTTATTCATCCAACTTTTTCCGTATTCCAATAGGAATATTATGCTAATATTGCTTATATAGATGGAAGCAGCTGTTTAAAGGGGGATTTATGATTTTCAACAAAAAATTGATTGGCACGATCTTTATTGTACTTGGAATAGGCTTTTTCCTATGGGCGAGGGGTTTGATCGGGATTTGGATGAATGGAATTAGCTATTATTCCGAAAATGCGGGTCTATATATCAATAACGGAGCTCCAGTTGAGGGTAAGTATTCTGTCACCATCGATTTAAGCGATCTGGAAAGCAACGATCGGAAAGTCATTTATGAAGACGGGAAAAATCGAATTTACGTGTCAAAGGTATTTTATAATGAGGAAACAGGTTATGAAATAAGCTTTCGGTCAAGTGGAAATTATCATATGAATGGGGCAACATTAGTATCTGCTATTCAGCATGTACCAACTGACAATGATTTTACTGGTATTCCTGAAGTGCATGCAGAAGCGGCATATCGTGGTAAAACCTATACCCTTTCCCTTTCCGGCAAATCCGGGTTAAACTATCGCGATGGGGATGAATTCGGATTTTACCTGCTCCCTCATGACAAGGACATTGAAATTGATTTGGAAACAGATAAAACGATTGAGTTAACACTCTCCAACTTGTATTTAAACATATGGGCAGCAAAAAGGATATTTGATAGATAAATACATGAAACGCCGCTTTCTGTTCTTGATCTTGTTAGTACCGGGAACAGAGCTAATTCAAAGTGAATCGCTCTGCCCCTTTAAAGCTGCTCGTACTCGATGCAGTTTATTTTTTATGCATGTAACTCCTCAAAAGCCTGATACAGATTGGCTTTTACTTTAATCCCATTCAAATTAATGCCCAACGTCACAATGGTTTGGGCAACTTCCGGACGAATTCCAGTAATAATGGTTTGTACGCCAACTAACGACAGCGCTTCAATCACTTTAAATAGCTGATCTGCCACCATCGTATCGACAATCATGACCCCTGATAAATCTAAAATAAGATGGGACAGTTTAAGGTTAACAGACTGTTTTAAGGTTTCTTCCATTAAAAGCTGTGCCCGATCCGTATCAATGTTCCCGATTAACGGCAGAATGCCAACCCCTTTTGAAAGCGGCACTACTGGCACTGACAGTTCAAGAAAGGCTTGCTTAGCGCTTTCCAATGTTACCTGTTGATTTTGCACATAAGAAAGGCTGAAGCAATAAACCGCATGATCCAGAAGAGGATCAATCAGATAGATTACTTTAAAAACATCAGACGCTGGCATGTCATGTTCAGCCACGATCTCTTCTATCGCTTTCCAAATATGCTCCCGATAAAAGCTGGCATCCTTTAAAGCCTCATCCAAAGATACGCCTAGATTAAAAAAATATTCCCCTGTCTCTTTGCCCCACTTTTCTACTTTGTTCTGTCTTTTCTCTTTGTTGGTATGATCAATTAAGGCTTCACCAAATAAACCGATGAACTCGGCACGCATCCGGATGACCCTCTGCTCTATTTGAGTAATATCTCTTCTTTGCATTTCCGTCATTTGTACATCGCTCATTCTTTCTTCATGCAGCCTCTTTGCTATGTCATTTTTCTCTTTTAAAATCTTTTCCCCAATAAGACGCATATGATGGCTCATTTTCTACCCCCACACTAACCTAGATTTTAACAAAATGGTGATCATTCTCTTAAGCATATTACTTTACCCCTTAATTTCTTTTATAAACTTGTTTTCATAAAATATTTAGGTAATGTTCTGGGGTACATTTTTTAAATTTAGATTCTTTTAGTGTTACATTGAGTACCTTTTTTAGGTCCAAGCTCTATTCGTCAATACGGAAACTCTATGGGGACTTTTTTCTGGGGGGCTCACCGATTTCCGGACTTATGAACCCTTCATGGCGACCCTTTTCTGGGCCGCTCAACTATTTCCGGACTCATGAACCCTTCATGGCGACCTTTTTCTTGACCGCTCATTGATTTCCGGATTCATGAACCCTTCATGACGACCTTTTTCTGAGTCGCTCAACGATTTCCGGATTCATAAATCCTTCATGGCGACCTTTTTCTTGACCGCTCACT
>NZ_JAEL01000163.1 GCF_000518885.1 Bacillus sp. J33
CTGTTCTAGAACTTCAATGACCGGAAGGTCATCCACTTGAAGTTTTCGATAAGGTTTATTTACGGGCTGTTCAGTAGGTTTAACGAACATGCTTTTACCAATCAATAAAGTAAGCAATGTTCGAATGAGTTGTTCTTGATAGTTTATAAAAGTTAATAAATAGGTTATAATTTGAGGGTACAAATTGTCACTTCCATTCTTGGTTGTTGGGTGTGTGGTAACCTCAATTATCCAAAGAATTTAGGGGGTGGCAATTTTTTTGCCTATAAAGCCCTCTATGGAGATATTTTATAACCTATTTCTTATAGAAGTTTTGACAATACGATAATTAAAAAGGGGGGGAAAACATTAGTACAAAAAATTTGATCATTTTTCTTGTGACTTTTGCAGCTGAGGTTGCTATAACGTTTTTAGTTGCCTCAAAATTCTCTGTAAGGTTTATTGAGGTAATGTTTTTTACTGGCATAGCTTTTGGTGCAGTTAGTTTTTACTTTTCAAGTAGTGGGGGAATCGTTTCAGATTATAGCTCTTCACAAGCCAGTGCACAGACAGGATTTATTCAAAAAAGAGAAACGTTCGTGTTTAGAAGAGGACCTATCTTCACATCTTCGATTATTTTTTTCTTCATTGGATTAGTGTTGTTTATTATGCTCATTTCAGGAATTATTCCGCCTGTTCAAAATTGACATTATTTAAATTAGTAAGGAGCTTGGAGATTATCCAAGCTCCTTTATATTTAATATGAATAAATAATTTAAAAGTTTACTTGAAATTACTCTTACATAGTAACTATCAGGATCAATGCCTTTAATGTCAATCATACCCCAAGTTTGTTGTTAAAACCCATCTTCCATAAGTCGAGTAGAAGAGAACCTCTCTACCTTGCGGTAGATTGTGTTCTCCCCCCTCACAGAACCGTGCTTGCGCTATTAACGCACACGGCTCCTCCTAGTTATCATTTACAGAATATAGCTAATCTCTTCTCTAAGTTCATAGATGTTCACCTTAATTCTTGGTGAAGGAAGTGGATATTTATTAAGGAAGAGATTAAATTTTTCCCATGTAAAGGACTTTCTTTGGCTTCTTCTGTTTAGCCATTTAAATAGTAAGTTTTCAAGTTTCTCTTTGAAATTGTTAACAGTTTGGATGTTATCTGTCATGCAGTAATAGTTGTAATAACCAGTGAGCGAGCGTTTAAATCTATCCATAATCACATGAATATCTTTATTTCTATTATTCTTCAACCATTCTTTACATTCTTTTAGTTTGCCTTGCACTTTCTTCCTACTAGATTTCCGTTTCACACGAAATTTCCCTTGTTTGCTTTTCCCGCAATAATGGGTAAAACCTAGGAAATCAAAGGTGTCTGGTTTGCTATTCCTATCTCGCTTGGCGTTATGTTCTGCAAACCGCCCAAAGGAAATAATTTTCGTTTTATCCTCGGCTATTTCCAAATTAAACTTCTTCAATCTTAGCTTTAATGAATGAAAGAATTGCTGAGCTTCGCTCTTATGTTGAAAACAACATACAAAATCATCTGCGTATCTTACTATATATGCCTGCCCTTTACATTGTTTCCTAACCACTTTCTCAAACCATAAGTCGAGAACGTAATGGAGATATACATTGGCTAATATCGGAGATATTACTCCACCTTGCGGTGTACCATTGTCTGTCTTATACTTCTTACCTTCCTCCATGTATCCACCTTTAAGAAACCTGCTGATTATTCTCAGTAGGTTAGGGTCAGCGATTCGGAGTTTTAGAAACTCCATCATCCATCCATGATCAACGTTGTCAAAGAAACCTTTAATATCTACATCTACTACATAACTAACTGCTCTCTTTTCAATATACAGATTCAGTATTTTCAGCGCATCATGACAGTTTCTATTAGGGCGAAATCCAAATGAACAGTCTAGGAAGTCATTTTCATAGATGGTATTTAGTATTTTGGTAATGCCTTTTTGTACAATTTTATCCTCGTGTTCTGGTATTCCCAACGGTCTTTTCTTGTCTGAGTTGAGCTTTGGGATATACATTCGTCTTACCGGAACAGGGCGGTAGCTTTTACTTTTAAGCCTATTTACCAAATCCGTTATGTTTTCTTCCAAGTTTTCGCTGTATTGTTCTTTAGTCGTTCCGTTAACACCCGTTGCCTTTCTATTTGGCAGTCCATGATGACACTGTGTTAGTGATTGCTCATTTAATAAATGGGCAAGTGATGTAAATTTCATTTTAGGCTGAGTCTTTGCTAATTCTGCTATCCTTAGTAGTTTTGTTTCCATTATTATTCCTACCTCTGTGTGTAGTTAATGTGTCCCTAGTAAGGGTGATAACTGGTAGCTAGCCTTCCCTCCATCAGCATTACCCAACTTCATTGGTACTACGCTGCTATCCGACTCCCTACACGGCATTTGGTTTCCTTGCTTGTTATCGCTTGTACACCATACTCTTCTAAAAAAAAAGAAAAGACCGGTAGGATCTCCCGAGTTGCCGTATCATATCAGTGTGTGACGTGCCAAGGTCTCTGACTCCAGAGAGGTTTTATTCTTCTTGCCTTTGACGAAGGATAAAATGTTGCTTTCTGCACGCAGGTAAGGCATCAGCCCTCTCGGTTTACTAACGATTATGGAGCTCAATCCCTTCAACCATATGGCTTTCGGCCCGCCACCTAACTGTCTACGCTTAAAGACTAGAGTTACCTTTAGTCCTTCAAGACTCGCTACGAGCGAATGGCTAGTTCTTACTCGGCGGGAATCCCACCCGCTATATGATACGACCTAGGCTCGGCCGCACACCTGCCACGATTGTTGTATAAGAACAAATACCTTCTGGTTCTGTAATCTATCTCCCTGAATGCTGGATGTCACGCATCATATCCGTACATTAATAAAATCAAGTTATTTATATCCCCTAATAAATAGTGGTAGAAATTGAGTAAATTTAAAATTAAAAGTAAATCCTACAAACGTTTTGGATACCTTTGGCATAAGGATCTGCCGTTATCTTGTCATGCAGTTGTTTTGCTTCTTCTGTAGCATTCTTCAATAAATACCCATGCTTTACCGCTTTAAGCATTTCTATATCATTCCCACTATCTCCAAAGGCAAATGTATTCTCAACAGAGATCCTATACTGTTTCATTAAAAAATAAACTATTGCCCGCTTACCTGTATTTTGTGGAATAAAATCTACGTCAAAGGCATTTACCGGATCTCCAGCTAGAGGGTTACAACGGTTAATATTGAAGTTTATTCCACTATTGCGTGCTAATTGTTTTATGGTATCAAGGTCGTACTTAACCCTCGCACTATCTTCTATGAAATAATAATAATTCATTTTAAAGGATTGTTGACCAAATTGTGTTTGTTTTTGTAACTGTATCCCATATATCAGTCTTAAATCATTAATAAAATCTTCAACCACTCTATGGCTGAATCCTGACTTTTTGATTCTTTTCCACCACTCTTGATTTTGATAAAATTCTCCTTTTGGATTGATCTCCCATAACTCCGTTCCTAGGTTTGATGCAATAAAATGAGGAAGGTAGTTCATCCGAGCTGCTCTCATTTTTTTATGAATATCAGCCAAACTACTGCCTGTTACCCAACCAATTCTGATATTCTTCTTATGAAGAATCCTTTCAAGATACTCCTCAAGCTTATATAAATCATCTAACTGCCAACCTTTTCGCTCATGCGGATAGTATGTTTCATCAAAATCAAATAGCATTAAGTAGTCAGGATTTCCGTTAGAATGGTACACTTTAAATGTCACGTTTAATGCCCCCCTGTTCTATGTTATTTTTAGGGTACAGGCAGGGAACGTTCCCAGGTCAATCTTTTTAGAGGTAAAATAAATGGCTACTATTATGGATATAGCTCGACTTAGTGGCGTTTCTAAGTCCACGGTATCACGCGTTCTCAATAATCATCCTCATGTTTCAGAAGACAGCCGAACAAGAGTAATGGAAGCAATAGAAAAGTTGTCTTTTGTTCGAAATGCACGAGGTGTACACCTTAGAACACAATCAACAAAAACTATTGGTGTGACTATCCCGGTCCTTGATCACCCTTATTTTAGCCCGCTTGTTGGCATGATTGCAGAAAAATTAAGAAAAGCCGGATATAAGATAGTGATTTTCCAAACGTTTTATTCTATTGATGAGGAATATGAGATTTATGAGAAGTTAACTGAAAATGAGCTGGACGCGGTCATTATCACCCATACTTTATTAGGTGAGAAGGAGATTAAACAGAAAGCTAGAGATAAGATAGTGCTTATTTGCAACGAACCACTTCAAACAAGACATTTAGATGTCTTTTCACTTGATGAAAAGGATGCAGTTTATTCGTCTACCCAATGCCTACTGAAAGAAGGACGCAACCAACTATTATTTTGTGCAGATGAAGAAAGAACGCCACTTCAGCGACAAAGATGGGAAGGGTTTAAACAAGCTCATCTTGATTTAAATAAAGCATGTACTATTCAGCAAAAAATAAGTGGGTACTCTACGATTGAAGAAGGTATACTACTGGGTGATGAAATTTTTTCAGGTCATTGCAAACATGATGGAATTCTTGCAGGCAGTGACTTTTTAGCTGCAGGCTTACTTTCGTCTGCTAAAAAACATGGTGTTTCTATTCCAAAAGAATGTTCCATTATTGGTTTTGATAACCACCCAATTTGCCTGACAACTTTCCCTGCACTTTCCAGCATTCAAAATCAGACTGAATTGATGGTCAACGATATGGTCACCTGTTTACTAGACAGGCTTAGCGGTAAAGAGTTTCCCCCTGCAAGAAAAGTCTATAAAGGGGAGCTGGTGATTAGGGGGACCTAAGAAAGGAATTGGACATTCCTTTCTTCCGAATATTAACTATTTTTAACATCAATCTATGTATTCAGGATTAAATCGCCTTTATTAAAATTCAGTGAGTGATATTTCAAGCTTATCCGTTATGTCTCCTATTGGAAGATCATCTCTATAAAAGCTAAGTAAACAATTACTTGAGTCCTGTACAAGAGTAAATCCCCCTAAAAATGTTTCTTTTTACATTATTAATTTTATCATCCTTTTTCAATAAACCTGCCCGTTAGTCGAATAAGAAAAATCCGCCATTTGGCAGCTCCTTCTCAACATAGGCACTTTTATTGTGAATTTTTAATTAATATATACCTATATAACTATCCTATAATGACCTTTATACTTCCAATCACTTTTTTCACTAATACCTCTGGTTTCCACCTGAGCCGATTCCGAGAAAGGTATTGAAGTTGAGGCTATTGATGCTGGAGTAACATCATTTCTATTTGCAGCATTGACTGAAAGGAAACTTATACCAGGTTCCTTTTTTATTTACCCAAATTGTATTTCCCCTATACAACTACCTTACCCGCCACACCTTCTATTTTTTGCTTTCTATTCATAAGTTTTCAAAAACTAGTAAAAAATAAGCGATATGCAGAAAATAATGGTGATTTACTTATGAGAAAAGGATTGAAAAAAACGGATTAAAGAGGATTTAGGTATGGGAAAATTCCTTTATTAAATCAAAAGACTTTAAGTAAATTTTTAACTAAACCAAAAAAATGTGCGCTTTGGGCTTACTTTCATTGCCACTTTAATTGATGGAAATGTGATCCGGATGGTATTCTCCCATATCTTCTGGAAGATGAATTCCGGGAAATCGAGGAAAAGAATATTAAACAGCTTGTACCTGTTGCAGATGGCCATTCATTAATCGAACAAAAAATTTTAAATGGCTACGTCATTCTGACGATTAAAACAGAAATTAAGCATCTATATCCGCCAAGAGTTTCAGATATGAAAGATGCGATTATAAGGCTTCCACTTCAAATGCAATCTAAGTGGCCGCTCTTTTTGCGAACTAAAAAATCCTATCCGCTTTAACAAGATAGAAGTACAAGAGAAGAGAGATTGATGTATAACGCAATTTTACAGCAGCCAGCTACCAATCATGAAAACGGAGGTGAACCAGATGCAGGAGCAGCCAATACCTGACAGATTGAAGATATCCCCATTTCTAGTGTTTTATTTAATTATGTCCATGCAAATTGGCATTGGGGTTCTTGGCTATCAGAGGGTCATCGCAAAGGATGCAGGCTATGATGCCTGGATTTCCATTCTGATTGCCGGGGGATGCATACATGTCATCATTTGGATGATTTATAAAATCGCCGAAACGGTTGATGGAGATTTTGTGACAGCCCATAAGTACCTTACAGGCAATTTGATCGGCAAAACAATCAGCTCCATTTTCATAGGGTACTTTTTTTTATATGTCTTAGCTATAACACGAACATTCATCGAGGTCATTCAAGTGTGGATGTTTCCGGAGCTTAGCACTTTCTGGTTCTCCTTTGGATTCATGATTCTTTGTACTTATATCATTTTTGGAGGNTTCAGAACNGTAGTCGGTACAGCCTTTTTCGGCCTTGTATTGCCGGCATATCTGCTTCTGACATTTGGCTGGGCCATTAAATTCTCCAATTTCTATAATCTGCTCCCTATCTGGGATCATTC
>NZ_JAEL01000164.1 GCF_000518885.1 Bacillus sp. J33
TATATGGCCATGGACCAGAGAGAAGCAAACTTATTCTTTCACTTGATTAATCATTTGTACGAACGAAGTTCGATCATCCTGACTTCAAATAAAAGTCCAGATGAGTGGGGTAATTTAATTGGGGACCAAGGGATTACAACAGCTATTTTAGATCGCTTACTTCATCGTGTGGAAGTCATCCATGGAGGTGAAAACGAGGAAAGTCATCGCATGAAAAACCGGAAAAGCATTTTTTCAGCAGAAGTGTAAAAAGGAAACGAGCAAAAAGTGTAAAATTCAACTTGACGTCTACACATGATTGCCAAGAGGGTGAAAAAGAAGGTGAAAAAGATATGAAAAGACTTATCTTAATGTGTATAGTTCTGTTGCTTGCCTTTAATGCTACTTTATCAGTGGACATTGAATAGCAGACTCCCTGAAATTTTTGTGAACTTTTTCCCTTTTGTTATTCATCAAACAATCATAGAGACTATTGCGGCAAAGAAAACCAACCTAATTAAGAGACATAAAGTAACTTATCTTCTTCCACAAACCTGCCTAGTTGAACAAAATAGCCGCCTGGTTCGGCGGCTGACCCTTAAACATAAGCACCCTTTAGTTGAAGAAGGACGATCACCATTTCTGGGAAAACGTCTTTTTTTATTTCCTGCTGAACAGTATTGTTGTACTGCGCAGCTGGAAAGCTGTTCTTCTTAAAGATAAGCTCCCTACAGATCAAAAAGAGATAGTGGGTTAATCCTTTACATCTTCCTTGCATATTTTACTAACTAGCTACCATAACGTGTTGTTTTTTTTATTTTGCGGTCCAAGCCTATTACAATTTTTATATGAGGCTTTGAATTCCTTTATTCTTTGCATCAAACCCTAATGAATCTTTCAGAGGTAACTAATTATTATGTCGTTTGTTAACTTCAATCTTAATGAACTCCGGCAAATAGCTGGGAGTACATCCTTTTGCTACTATTTCATCTTTGTAAAGACCCGTTTTCTCACCAAGTTTAATACAACGTGCACGATTCTTTTCATCATAAACACCTATCCAGCCTGCGGTGAAATTCATAGCCCATTGAACTTCCGGTTCTTCCTGCGTAATATTAGCTTCTAATGCAGATAGCAAGTCTTCGGTGTTATCAGGCGGTGTTTGTCCAGTCCATCTCAATCGCCCTTGATAATACCAGAAAGCTCGCCTTTGAAGAGCAGAAGGACTATTTTCCCATGACTCCATCAATGCAATTGTCTTCTTGTCTTTGGTGAGCTGATTAGCCATTAACCAATCCATTAAGTTATTTCGCTCATCAAAAGTATGAGTCTGTATATCCTTATCAAGTTTATTTAGCACATCTTGTGAAAGAAGTTTTTTGTCCATAATTAAGATTGCTAATAGTCTAGGCAAAAACTCTTCGGTTGACCATAGTTCCATAGCTAGTTCGTGATCTTTTTTAATGTCCTTCGCGATTTTTCGTAAGTCGCCTAGCTTAGTTTTACTATTGATCTGAGATAGAATGTTTTCTGCTTTTAAAGAGCGTTTTATTTCTGTACCTTTATTTTCATTCATTTTATACAACTCCTTTATTAAAGCACTGTTTTAATATGTACTTGACGGTATATATCAAGAACTCAATTTCGTTATAAGTCGTATTGCAGTGGTGTCCCTCCAAAGTTTACCTTTTTTAATATTGTAGCATATATCATATTAAAGCTTTCTCCACCTATAGTAGAAGAGCAACGATCTTTAATTTACTTCCTTTTATTTGGATACGAAAAGAGCATTCAAGCTGCCGCAGCACCCCTTATTAAAGGCAAGCTATTCGTTAACTATAAAACAAAAACGATGACCTAAACAAATTTACTTTTGTTCTTTTCTAAAATAACTGTACCAAGGCTTACCTATGAAGAATAAAGGTGTTATCAACAATGTGATAAAACTCTCTGTTTTTAAAGCATTAAAAATAACAAATGCCAGGAGAACAAGAAAAAAGCCGCCTGGTTTGGCAGCTGATCTTGAACAAAAGCACCCGTTACTTTAAGTAGACAATCATAGTAAGTTCCACAGAAAAAGGCATTAATCCTTCCTACTGAATCAATGCCTTCACTTTTTGTAATTAACTTTACTCTTACTCTTTTTAGTTAACATATAGCTTTGTTTTATCATTTCATAAATTTCTTCCTTTGGAACAGTACCGTCAAGAATTATCGAATTCCAATGGTCCTTATTAAGATGAAATGCCGAAACTACCGAATTATAAATCTGACGCCAGTAATCCAAAAAACCGGGTTCACATTTCACATTAATCCAAATAAGGCCATCTTTTTCAAAGATCCACGCAAACACTTTCTTGTTATCTATATGTCGCATTAACGTCCAATTCTTATCGCGAAATGGATAATCTTCATATGTATTACCCATCCCCAAACAGTAACCGATAGCTTCCTCTCTATTTTTCATTGTTAGCCTCTTCTCTAACAGAATAACTTGCTAGCCTTTTTTATAAAGCTGCATCCTTAATTATAACCCTTGGACTCTTTATTGCACTTACCTTCCAGTTTAAGTAATTCAATCAAAATCTCTATCGATTTTTACATAAATATCCAATTATTTTTGGAGAAGATTCTCCACAAAATGGACCTAAAATGGAAAAAGGCACTTATCCTTGTTTGGTCCAGGAAAGCGCCCTTTTATTGAATAAACTACGCCTTGCCTTTTTCCACTTTCAAACTCATTTCAGCATTAAAACTCAAAATGCCTAAATCAGTTGAATTAGATAGTTCTGTTAATATTTTTTCAACTTCGTTTGACTTATAATTTATATCTATAGCAATTCCAAAAGCCCAGATTTTCACATTCGGTTATGGATTAACCATAAGAATATCCAGTATATCCTTGGCAAACTCTTTATCCTCTTTCATTATATTAGCTATTTTATAAAGTTTATCGTTAGCTTTGTTACCTATTTTATAATTACCATTTAAGATTGCTTCACCTTGAACAATGGGATTTTCAATAAATATATCAGTAAGAGAAGTTTTATCTTTTTCCACTCAACTTCAGCCCTACCAAATCAATTCCTTTTTTAAAAATCTGCTAAAGAAGCTGCTGATCTTATTGAACACTCGCACCCGTTACTTGAAGAAAGACTACCACATCGGCTCATCTTTATTACTTAACTTATATAGAAATGGCATTACTTTAGGTGAATAGCAATATTATTAAGCATTAGACACAATAACTACTTACTAAGTTCGAATGACTCTAATAAAGATTTTATTTCTTGCTGATTGACTTCTTGGCTAACCACTTCATATATATAATTATCTTTCTTCCCTATAAAATGATAATTTGGTGTATTTTTAATTTCGAAAATTTCCCAATTGATACCGTTAGAAGTGAAATTTCCCAACTGCTTTCCTTTTTCAGTATTGAAATCTCCCCATGATCGAACAATGGAATCCTTATCGTAAGCTCGTACATAAAGTAATCGTCTACCCGATCCCAATTCATTTTTACCTTTCTTATAACTATAAGTCAGATAAGCATGATTATCTTTCTTGTATTTTTCATAACTTGCAGAGAATAATTCAAGGTCCTGATGATTAAATTCATATAAGAACGGAATATCTTTTCTGAGCAATTCTAAAACGGCTGCAACTTCATCCTCGTAGTAATCAGCGTGCTCCACAACTTCTACATCTTTTTCTTTTGGATCTTTATAATTTTGCGTAAAATCTTTCGGTACTTCCCTTTTATAACCATTTAAATCTGGTGATTCAAACTCTTTAGAATCAATAGGAACATTAACTTCAAGTTTTTCAGGATGAAGATAACTCGAAAGATTTCCGTTAGCATCATATGTTTCATATTTAACAAGAATTCCTGTATCTTTATCTACCCAAAATCTAAACGTATCTACTATTAACATGCTTCGAGATTTCTCTTCCAGTTTACCTTGTAAAACAATAGTATTTTGTCCCAATATTTCTTCATTCTGGTTTACAATATCCCAACTATTTATATCACCTAAATATTCTATCGCCATAGTATATGGATACAAAGATAAACCTGCTGTACCAATCGGTGGGAGATCTGCATATATATCATTAAATAGTTGATTAAGATTTACACTTTTCGCTTCTTCAAGAGTCACTGTTCTCTGTTGTTTGGGACTGTATTTTTCTTCTCGGAAATTCTCCCTAATTTTATCGATATACCACAATTGATGATTGTTATATATAATCTCTTCATTTTGAACAATTTCATTTTTCTCATATGATTTATTGGTAAATTTAACGTATCCTCCAACTTCCTTCTTAGTACTTAATTTATACTCTGTAACAGTAGTTGATCCTGTTCCATCTTTATAGATGTTTTGTTGTTCAAATTTACCACTTGCAGTAATAAAATGGGTTGCAGTATTCAACATCTTAGAGATTATTTCTTCTTTTGTCATATCACCATAATACTCTTCATTAGTTGGAGGTGTATAAATGCTATCTAATTCTTTACTATTTTGATTGGTATTTATATTCTGTCCCAGATCATTTGGGATAGTAGTGTTTTTATCTTCGCTTAATAAGCCTATTTTAGTTAAGGTGAAATAGCCTAGGCCAAATAGTAATAAACAGCTAACACAAGCACTTACAAAATAATTTATCTTATATTTTAAATTGAAGTCCTTTTTTTGATTGGAACTATTAATTGTTCTCCTAACCTTTTCTTTATTTTGCTCACTAAATTCTATATCTTTTAAAATGGTTTCATTCATTTTTTCTTTTAAATTATTGAACATATTTTCCATTAGCTATACTCCCTTCAATTTTTTGTTTTAATAAAAGGCGAGCTCTATGTAACCTGGATTTAATTGTAGGCAATTTTAGGTTTAGCAATTCAGATATTTGATTATAAGATAATTCCTCGTAATAATATAAAATAATAACCTCTCTATATTTAATGGGTAAGGAAATGATTTTTTCTGAAATATATCGATTATTCTCAATATCGATATATTTTATTTCAGGAGATTCAGTTGTTCTGGTCCAGGTAGAAAATAAATCTGTAAAAACGATATTTCTAAAAGTCCAACTTTTTAGTTTATCCTTACACAAGTTTACAGTTATGCGATAAAGCCAAGTTTTATAGGATGATTCATGTCTGAATTCATCTAGATTTTCATAACATTTAATAAACACCTCTTGAGCAATATCTTCCGATAACTGTTTCTGCTTGGTATAGGTAAACGCAAGTCTTGTAATACTTTGCCCATATTCGGTCATTAACCACTCTAACCGTTCATCTTTAGTTTTCATCTGTCTTTCCTTTCTATAATTACACTTCAAATATTAGACGATGCTATTAACATTTAGTTGTAAAAAAATAACCATTAAGTTAACGAAAAAGCTTACGAAGGATAATTGGATATAAAAACACTGAACTTAAAATGAAAATGGAAAGAAGTCAAAATACAGTTGGTTTGGTATGTGGATACAACCGTATTTAACAACTTTCTTAGTTATTGAGAAACAAAGATCAACTCAAATAGTTCTTCTCAATTAAAAAAGCCACCAAAAATGGCAGCTGATTTCTTTAGCTCAATCCAATATTACCTTTGTGATACAGTGTTTGGAATATTTTCTTATTAATGGAGAATGCCGATGAGTTGGCCATATAAATGGCACTCTAGGCGTTTTTTTTGATTGTTTTGCATTCATCGATTTCAAAAAATGACTTCCATGTTTTAAATAAAATCTCAATCTGCCAACGCAAGGAATAGAGGGAATGGACATAATCAGGGGTGACTTCTTCTGGAGATGTGTTCGTAATATAGACGTTCATACCCATCAATTGCTTCCTTTTATCCTTCATAACCATGCTTTTCTTCTTTTCTCGGATTGCTTGGTTTTTTAAGCGAGTTTGTGTTTGATCCTCGGTGTTCGTATCCGATAGCACAATGAAAATTTATGCCTGTTCTTCTTCTTTTATAGCTTTTTGTAACACATTATGGGTAAAAGGAGATTTATTTTCAATAGGTACTTTCGAAATGCAGGATAATAGGTTAGCAGATGAAATGGTGGCTGAGGTAAACCCTGGTATCTCAACATTTCTCGTGATGCACAAAAATAAATGGGTTTCTCCAGCCATCAGCAGTATGGTCTCTATAATACCGAGAGCACTTGGATTTAATTTACTTATTGCTGTTTTTTTCTCCCCACTCACATAACTGTTCCAAAACAGGTAATAGAGTTTCTGCTTTATGTGTGAGACTGTACTCAACTTTAGGGGGAATTTGGGGATACTCTTTGCGTCTAACAATCCCATCTGCTTCCAATTCTTTAAGCTGTGAACTCAATGTTTTNAANGTAATAGCTCCTATTTTTCTTTTCAAATCATTAAATCGAACTGGTTGGTTTTCTGCCAGAAGGTAAATAATAAGCATTTTCCATTTACCACCAATCACTGATATTGTATAACCAAAAGGTGTCTCTTGAACATTACCCTTTCCTTTATAGTCCGCCATACTCATATTTACACTATCCTTTCAGGTAGTAG
>NZ_JAEL01000017.1 GCF_000518885.1 Bacillus sp. J33
TCTCTTTTTCCATAAACTCGTTCAATACCAAAACAATGGCTGATCTAACAACTGCATCAATATTCGATTTTAATACAGATTCTTTTAAAAGTTCCAAATCTAGGTTAAACTGTAATTGGGTCATTTTTATTCCTCTTTTCATTGTTTATCGTCGCTGAAAACATTGTAGCCAAGAGTGAATAAAATGAACCCTTTTTCTTTTTACACAATTATATGGACTTAATCCTTCATTGGGCTTATGAAGACCAAAATCCGAGTAGAAAGGAGAAGAAAAGTCCTTCATAAAGTTCCTGAACCTCAAAATTTATCAAGAAAAGCCTTTTACTCATAATACCTCCACTGGCGAACTCCTATTTTTTTATAATTTTTTTCTAAAACACTTCTTATCCTCTTTTTTGAATTTATCACTTTACACCAATCATGAATAACATTGGTAGTAATTGTATGCTGAGGAAAAAGGAGCTTAAATTCCTTCACACTTCGCATTATTGCTTTCGCAACCCCTTCTTCCAATCCACATTCTCTGCAAATACATTTCTGTCCTTCTACATGGATTGAAAAGGAGGTACATTTTATACAAGTAATTCCTTTTTGCAGTTGTTCAAAATCATATATAGTCAATATTTTAAACGGAGATTCTTTAATATGCTTTGATAGTAACTTGTCAGCAAGTATTTTGTGTCTCTCATTTAATTTGGATGGTATAGCATTTAGAGTGGTTAAAAAGCGATTGAGTTGAGTAGGGAAAATAAATGGTTTGTTTAGGGGTGTTTGGTATAAGGTGAATTCGGAATTGATAAAAACAACGTAAGAATGAATGGGTAAATTAAATCCAAGGTTTTGGAGCAACTGGCGAAGCAAGGATTCACTCTGCTTCATTGATTAAGCGGATTCGTAATTTCGCGTTTAGGCTTCTTGTAAAACCTATCGGATTCATAGAAATAATCTCCTTCATAATTCTTTACCTCAAAAATATAGATGCATTCTGAAAAAATAACTAATGAATCTATTTGAAATAAGGTATTGTTTAACTTTAGAAGCAAATCATTTAAGATATAACAATCACTCTCAAGTTTGTTTGTCCATAAATCAAATAGAATTTCTCCTTCATAGCCTTTTTTAAGATTTAAATAGTGCTGTTCTTCTTTATCAGACAAACTCATTCTGGTCCTTAAGGATTTAAGCAATAGTAATTCAGCAGCTTTATTGCGGAATTTATAATGCATAACCCACATCCTATCATTTTTTAATCCATTCCATAATATAAAAATCTATTGGAGCATTCATACTATATAATGCCATTCTTCATAAAAAAATCAGAGGCAAAGCTCTGATTAAGGTTAGATTAGTTAATGTTTTGCAGCAGGCGCTATAATCACTCGTTACAAGAGGTGTCAGCTAAATCAATTATATAAAAATACTTTCAAAGTACCCTTACTATCTATAGTCGCGAGCAGTACATTTTTTATTTCCGTCTTATATAAGCTTTCCAAGGTGGAGGCAAGCCAGCTTTCATCCTTTTGAATTTGGATAAGCTCGTTTTTATTTACCTTGCCTTCCTTGATAATGGTTCTAGGCATATCGAATGGTTCCGCCTTCATTTGTATGGAAGCAGGTGTAATGGGTTCATATTTGGGATCTAAAAAAAAGGAAAGATCCCCGTCAGCTTCCCATAATGCTAGGGAAACTTTCTTTACGTCATCTACTTTTTTCTCGCGTAATTCTTCTAGCAGGACATCAATAGATATTCTTGCCTTTTTTAATCCTTTGTAAATGATTTCTCCATTCTGTACGACTGTTATGGACTGGTTATTAACAAGCTTTCTAACCGCTGGCCATTTTAGGATACTGAATAAGCTGGCCAGATACAGGACAACCAATACCGTGGTTGTCACTATAGAACCTTTTAGCCCTAGCTCCTCGTCAGACAATGGATGGGCAATAATATTTCCAATTACTAAAGCCATAACAAAATCAAGGAGCCTTAATTGGGAAATGGCACGCTGGCCTAAGATTTTGGCAACCGCCACTAAAAAGAAATATGCGATTACAGCCCTAAGACCCCATTCCAAGGCGGTGAGTGTTGACTGCCTTTGAAAAAAATCCATCTATTGCACATCCTTTAACAACAATTACATTCACATGCAGGCGTTTAGATTTTGCTTTGCAGCCTCTTAAAAGTTTTTTCTCAGTTAGCAGCAATTATTCAAAACCTAACATTACATATAATTTCTTCCTTTCTGTAAAACTAAGGAAAAGGAGGTTAAATAAATGAAAAAATTCTTATTAATGTTTCTCCTATCCCTGTCTTTCTTAACGTTAATGGGCTGTGGAAATGATGAAGCGCCTGAGGAAGGAGAACAAGTGGAAGATGTTGAAGAAGAGGATGAAATTGGTGACGGCGAGATTGATGATGAGTAAAAGAGTGATACGGTGTTTGATATAAAAGGAGTGGCCAGACCTTGGCCCTCCTTTTTACGTAATTAGTAAGTCCAACTGTAAGAGGAGGATGTGGGGGCATTCCTGTTTGACTCATGGTTTTTCTTTATTCGGGAAACATAATGGTATATTATTTTAGTCCTATAAGGGAGTGGGCAGCTTTGAAAAAGGTAACAAGTGTTTTTTGGATTTCTTTGGTCATAGCAAGTATTTTTGTTATTTGGGGCATGATTGCACCTGTTCAGTTAGGGGAAGTGATGGATCAAACAAAAGCTTACTTTTTGGGCTCATTTGGCTGGTTTTATCAGTTATCCGCCACTTTTTTTCTTATATTTGCTTTGTTTTTGATTTTTAGCAAGTACGGGAAAATTAAATTAGGTTCGCATGATGATAAGCCGGATTTTAAACGCAGCACATGGTTTGCCATGCTGTTCAGTGCTGGAATGGGTATTGGATTATTATTCTTTGGCGTTTCTGAGCCAATCTCCCATTTTACGAATCCGCCAATTGGCGAAGGCGGGACTCCTGAGGCAGCAAGAGTTGCATTAAGATATACCTATTTGCATTGGGGATTTCATGCCTGGGCGATCTATTCTGTCATAGCGCTTGTTCTTGCTTATTATAAATTCAGGAAGAAACAGCCTGGTTTAATGAGTGTTACATTAACTCCTTTACTAGGGGACAGAGCAAAGGGAATCACGGGCATTATTGTAGATAGTGTTGCCGTTTTTGCAACAATTTTTGGTGTAGCGGCCTCCCTCGGACTTGGAGCAGCCCAAATTAATGGCGGCTTAAATTATGTGGCCGGAGTACCAAATAACTATAGTGTCCAGCTTTTAATAATAGCCATAGTAACTGTCTTATTTATACTTTCTGCAAGTACAGGACTTCAAAAAGGGATCAAATATTTAAGTAATGCCAATTTGGTCCTTGCAGTTATTCTTCTATTTGCTTTCCTGATTTTAGCCCCAACAGGATTTGTGCTGGATCTTTTTACGACTACATTAGGGAGTTATGTACAGAACCTGCCCAGTATGGGATTGAGGCTTGCTCCTTTTAATGAGGAACAGGCAACTTGGATTCAGGATTGGACCATTTTTTATTGGGCCTGGTGGATTGCCTGGGCACCCTTTGTCGGGACCTTTATAGCACGCGTATCGAAAGGGAGAACGGTTCGGGAATTTATGATCGCCGTCCTGATTATTCCGACGCTTGTATGTGCTTTTTGGTTTAGTGTGTTTGGCGGGACGGCTATTTATTTTGACTATTTTGAAGGAGCCAATATCGCAGGGCAGAGTCTGGAGACAGCATTATTTTTTGTTTATGATCGCCTGGCATTTTCGGGTGGCCTTGTAATAGTTACTTTACTGCTGATAACTACTTTTTTTGTAACCTCGGCAGATTCCGCAACATTCGTATTGGGGATGCAGACAACAAATGGTGATCTGAATCCGCCTAACTTTGTAAAAATCGTCTGGGGTCTGTTTTTATCAGCCTCAGCAATCGTATTGATGCTCTCTGGCGGATTGAGCGCCATGCAGACTGCTATTATTGTAAGTGCATTTCCGCTGACATTTGTTTTAATTGCAATGTCCTTTGCCATTCTAAAAGAATTTAAAAAAGAAGTTCCTGCGAAAAGCGTGGCGAAGAAAAAGGCTAAAAAAGTTAAACCGGGGGAAGAGCCTGATCCGGGATTGCTTTAATGCTTTCAATAAACGCATATATTCTGCCAGAGGACTATGATTAAAAAGTTATAACCTTTAAAAAAAGCCAGAGATCCGTTATCTGAACGAATCCCTGGCCTTTTTAGTTTTGGTTACAGTTCTTTTTTTATTTAGGCTCTGTTACATTTGCCTGTTGATTTCAGCACGAGGCACTCAAGCGTTCAGCGGGCAGTCCGACGCTCCTCGGTGCATCCACACCTGCGGGGTCTCCCGCTGACACGCATCTCCCGCAGGACATTGAATAAGCTTCCCCGAGTTAACACCTCGTCGTAAGGAAATGCGGTAGCATTTTCGAGGAGCTCGTACCTCCCGCTCCAATCAACAGGGTGCTAAAATCAACAATAAGCTTTAACACAGTCTTTATTTAAAAAACGGAAATATTCGGAACTTCAACAGCTTTTCCCGAAAGTATCAGAAAAACCAGATGGAAGGAGAAGGCTGTAAAACCTGCCTATTCTTCTTGCATGATTCCTTCATATATCCTCTTCAAATCCTTACGAAGCTTCTCGACAGGAACAAAACGGGCCTCTCTAAGGACTTCTCTGCCATCTAAATATAAAACGACTACAGGTACTGTAAATGCCATTAAAAAACCGGCAATTTCTGTTACCTTATCCGCATTAACGAGCCCTGCTTCTATCTGGGGGTATTCTTTTAAAACTTCCTCAACCTGAGGCAGCAAACCATGGCAGACACTTCAGCTGTCCGTTAAAACATAAATGAAGCTCAGTTCATGATTCTGAATCATTTGCTGGACTTCTTCCATAGATAAAAGCTCTTTCATCATGATTCTCCCTTTTCAGAAAAGACTTTTTCCTATTATACAATAGGATTTCCATAAGTCCTTCTAGAATATCTTATTGGGTTATATTATTTCCTTTAAAGGCTAAAAATGCGCTAGATAGGAGTGGGTTAGATGACAAATCTTTGGGAAGAAAAATTTGAAGCTGAGGGATATTTATATGGCGAAGAGCCAAATGAGTTTATAAGAGAACAAGCCAACCGGCTTGAGAGCAAAAAAAGAATTGTTGCTTTTGCAGAGGGGGAAGGCCGCAATGCGGTTTTTCTTGCCAGTCAGGGACACGACGTTACAGCCTGGGATTATACGCAAAATGGACTAAAGAAAACGGAACAATTGGCTGAACGGCATAATGTCACAGTTCAAACAGAACAAAAGGATTTAATTTATGATTCTGTACCTTTTGAAGAATATGATGCATCAGTAATGGTTTTTGGGCATTTTTTGAAACAGGATCAGAAAACTGTATTTGATAAGCTGATTTCTGTAGTGAAACCAGGAGGAATGGTATTAATGGAGGTTTATTCAGAGGATCAGCTCCGTTATCAAACAGGTGGGCCAAAAAGGATTGATATGGTTTATGACCCTGCCGACTTGCTTGAATGGATTGGAGGGTATAAGGTTGTGCATTTCTTTTATGGCGAACAGGAGAGAGTGGAAGGCAGAGGGCATACTGGCACTGGACATGTCATACAGGTGATATTGAAAAAAGAGAAGATAAAATAGGAGGCTGTTTGCGGCCTCCCTTTTATTATTTCGTAAGCTCTTTTCTCATTAATTGTTGTTTTACTTATGAATCCCGCCGTTGATTAAACTTATTTAGCCACCCGAAAAGAAACAAACTTTACGAAAACAGCCATTTCTTAAGATGTGATTGGACGGCTGCCGGCAGCCTTGGCGGAATAGACGCGGTATAAGACAAGTGCAATCGCAGAAAGCAAAATGCCTGATATATATGGGAAACCAATGCTGACAGTGAAAAGCCATCCGCCCAATGGCGGGCCGATAATTCTGCCTAGAGAGTCAAATGACGATAAAAGCCCTGTTGTACTGCCATGCCCGGTCTGAGAAGTCTTGGTCAGCAGAGAGGAAACGCTCGGACGGATAAAACCGTTCCCCACACCAAACACAGTTAAATAAATGGCTGCTGTAGCAAAGCTATCAATCAGCAGGATTAGTGCAAATCCGATGGCAGATATCGTAATGCCGATTTGGATCACTGCCCCTTCCCCGTACTTTTTCGTCATTCTTCCCACTAATCCGCCTTGTACAAGGGCACCTGCAAACCCCATAATCATAAAGATATAGCCAAGCTCAACTGTCCCCAGTCCTGCTTTTTCAGCAGCAAAATAGGCGAACGTTGCCTCCAAGCCTGCCAGGGATAACGAGACAAATAGCTGCAGGAAAAATAGAATGCTAACAGGTCCGTTCAAAGCTTTAAATAATCCAGGCCGTTTTACAGACTGATTGCTCCGCTGTTCCGGTGATAGGGATTCTTTCAGCACGGCCATGACAAGAAAGAAAGTAATGAAGGAGGATGCACCTGCCAGGTAAAAGGGTACATTCAGACTTTCCCGGGAAAAGATACCGCCAATTGCAGGTCCAAAGATAAAACCTAAACCGACAGCGGCACCGATAATTCCCATTCCTTTTCCGCGGTCTTCTTCAGAAGTTATATCTGCTACATATGCCATAACAGTTGGCATGTTCGCTGATGATAAAAAGCCGCCGATTATTCTTGCGGCAAACAGCATCCAGAGCTCAGTAGATAATGCCATCATGAAAAAAGATAATCCAAGGCCGAAAATCCCGATCATAATGACAGGTTTGCGGCCAATCTTATCGGAAATGCGGCCCCACATAGGTGCAAAGAGCAGCTGCATTAAAGAATAAACAGCCATAAGCAAGCCCAGCTGCGTCGGTGTAGCTCCTAACTCTTCAGCATAAAAAGGTATGACAGGAATGATGATCCCAAATCCCACCATAACAAGAAACATGACTGCAAATAATAGAGGCAGTGCTTTTTTAGAATTCAACGTGTTCACTCCAGTAAGGTCAAATCAATTTAAGTAATATGATTATATCAAAAACAATCTTATACTTTCACCCTAGGAAGTGTACAGTAGGAAAGTTCTATTTGGCAGGTAATGTCACAAATATATTGAAATATCAAAATAATATGAACTATTATTGGTTTATGTTTATTTTACATAATTGAGAGGGGGATGTTTGTGAAAAAGAATTTAGAAAAGAAGGTTCTGATCGCCAGTTTAATTGGCAGTTCCATCGAATGGTTTGATTATTTTTTATATGGAACGGTTGCTGCACTAGTATTTAATCAAATGTTTTTTCATAGCGATGATCCGGCTGTCGGATTGATGCTGGCGTATGCTTCCTTTGCACTTGCCTTCTTCATCCGTCCGCTTGGGGGCGTTATTTTCAGCCATATCGGAGATCGAATCGGCCGGAAGAAAACACTTGTCCTTACGCTATCGCTGATGGGCGGTGCGACCGTTCTTATGGGCTTTCTGCCAACTTATGACAATATTGGGGCAGCTGCACCGATTCTTCTAATTATCTTGCGTTTAATACAGGGAATTGGCTTAGGCGGTGAATGGGGAGGCGCCCTTCTATTAGCTGTTGAATATGCGCCTAAGGAAAGAAGGGGCTTTTTCGGAAGCATCCCGCAAATGGGTGTAACAATTGGTATGCTGCTTGGAACACTTGCTTTATCCGTTATGACCTTATTGCCTGAAGAAGCATTTTTGTCATGGGGCTGGCGTGTCCCCTTTATTTTAAGTGCTCTGCTCGTCTTCTTTGGTTTGTGGATCCGCAAAGGCATTGATGAAACACCATCCTTCAAAAAAGCGCGGGAGAAAGGCGAAATTGCCAAGATTCCTTTTGTGGAAACGATGCGCAGCCATTGGAAGGAAGTTTTAATAGCAATAGGTGCGAAGGTAGTAGAAACAGCTCCGTTTTATATCTTTGGAACCTTTATTGTTTCCTATGCGACAGCTCAGCTTGGATTCTCGCGTACAGTTACGTTAAATGCCGTAACAATAGCAACGATTGTGACGACCATTTTAATTCCGGTAATGGGAAAGCTATCGGATAAAATCGGACGCAAAAAGCTGTATGTTGGCGGTACGGTACTCATGATGCTCTATGCCTTCCCATACTTCTGGCTGCTTCATCAAAATTCAGCAACCCTGCTTATTGTGGCGACAGTTCTTGGTCTCGGCATTATTTGGGCCCCCATTACAGCTGTACTTGGTACAATGTTTTCGGAAATCTTCAAGTCAAATGTCCGTTATACAGGAATTACGCTAGGCTACCAAATTGGAGCTGCATTAGCCGGAGGCACTGCCCCGCTGGTTGCAACAGCCTTGCTGAATGCCTATGACAATTCCTATGTCCCTGTGGCTCTATATATCATGCTTGCAGCAGCCATCTCCTTAATTGCAATCGCATCAGTACGCGATAAAAGCAATCAGGATTTGGACTCTGATATAGCTGTAAATCGTACAGGCATAGGGCAGCATCATACAGATCAAAAAGCTTAAGGTTTTATATGAGAGGGAGATTTTATGCTTGTATTATCTGAAAAACAAATCCAGTCGATTTATACGATGGCAACCGCTATCAAGGACATGGAAGGGGCTTTGGCCCACTACACTGATGGAAAAATACAGAATCCCCACCGGACGGTGCTGGACTTCCCTCATAAAATGGCATCCGCTCTCTATATGCCCAGTGCGATGGAGCCGATCGGGAAAACGGCTGTAAAGGTGGTCACCATTTTCCCCGGCAATCCGGCAATAGGGAAAAAAACAACACAGGGAGTTATTCTATTAAGCGATACAGAAAATGGAGAACACTTGGCATGCCTAAATGCCTCGTATCTGACAAGGCTTCGGACAGGTGCTGCCAGCGGAATTGCAACAAAGCATCTGGCGAAAAAATCGGCAAGGTCAGTAGCGGTTATTGGCTGCGGGGCAATGGCTGAAGAGCAGCTTCAAGCTGTATTGGAAGTCCGTAAAATAGAGAGAATTATGCTTTATAACCGCACAATTTCAAAGGCTTATGAGTTTGCTGACCGATTTAGGGATTTTAGCGGGTCTATAACGGTTTTTGATCATGCTGATGAAGCTGTTTCTTTAGCAGATATAGTTATTTGCAGCACCCGCTCTGAAACACCCGTTTTCTCAGGAGCAGCCCTCAGGCCTGGAACGCATATTAACGGAGTGGGCTCCTATCTCCCTCATATGCAGGAAGTGGACGCTGAAACACTTTTGCGAAGCGCTAAAATCGTTGCAGATACGATAGAGGGTGTAAAGGATGAAGCAGGTGATTTCATCATACCTCTCAACGAAGGAAAATGGAATTTTTCAAAGCTTCATGGTGAACTGGGAGAATTGGCAGCTGGACGGATTGCTGGAAGAGAAAATGACGACGAAATCACCTTTTTTAAGTCAGTCGGAATTGCTTATTTTGACCTGGCCGTGGCTGCTGCAGTATATGAAAAAGCCATTCGCGAAGGTGTTGGAACAAAGGTAGAAATTTAAAAGGATGAATAGTGCCGGCCTCATTGGAAAATCTATACCTATATTCTAAATAAAGGAGAGATTTGAATGCCAAAGAAGCCGGATAAAGTAACAGAAGAACAGCAGGTAGTTTCGGCCCAAAATCAGGCAAATCAATTTAAAAAAGGGCTGGATACTGAGTTTTCTTTAGAAGAAAACGTACAGGATGCGGCAGCTAAAAGCCAGCAGTTTCAGGCCAGAAACCAGCAGCCGACTTATGAGCCGAATAAACCGTTTTAAGAGACTGCATGATGGGTGCTTCAGCCCATCATGCAGTCTTTTATTTGCACATGTAAGGGAAAAAGGTTCAAAATTCCTATAATCGAGTCTATTTACCTATAATTAATCGTCGTAAATAGGATAATAGACCGTTATATAGCCAAATTTCACTATGTTATGATAATTCTAACAATTAAAGTGAGAGGAGATAGATTAGTGATAAAGAAGAAATTATTATCTGTTCTATCAACGGGAGCTCTTGCGCTCTCTTTATTATCGCCGCTGGCATCAGACCCTTCTGAAGCATCAGCGGAAACCGTTCCAAATTGGGACATTGAAAGATATGGAGATCGCGTTGATATCGATGGCAAGCTGAACAGTCTGTCTGAGGATTCATCATTTTTGAAGCAGGCTGAGAAGAAATTAATGGAACAAGCGGGGCAAATTAATTTTAATGAAGATGAAACTTCCGGGAATGATTCAGCTGATAGCACCTTTACATATGATGGAGGAACGAAGCTTTTTCTAAATAGGGAATTAGAGTTTAAAGAATTTACCCTCCGCAGCACGGGTGAAAATGTTGAGATTTGGGTGGCAAATGATTTATCCTTCCCTGATGATCGCCCAGCACACGTTGTGACACAAGAGCAGGTTGATAAACTGCGAGATGAGTTTGACAGCAATATATATCCTAAGGCAACATCTTTCTTCGGAACGCCAGATAGCCTTGATGGATCTAATTCTCCTTTACCGGAAATGGTCGGTCTTCCTGACGGTTATTATGAAGGAAGCGACAAAGTGATTATGCTGGTAGATAATATCAAGGATGATGGTTATTACAATCCTGATTACCCATTCTTCGTTGCTGGCTTCTTCTGGCAAACACTAGAAAACTATATTGATAGAAATATCATTACAATCGATACAAATAGCTGGGAAACCCGCTTGGAATCTACATTCTTTGGAACTACTATCCATGAACTGCAGCATTTAATTCATGCTGATAACGATGGTGCTGAAGAAACCTGGATTAACGAGGGGATGTCTACTTTCTCTGAATATCTTGGAGGATATGGCCATGATGAAGGCTCTATTAATTTCTACCTGGATCATCCGGAAAATTCTCTAGTAAATTGGGACGACCACAGAAACGCAGCAACTGGCCCTGAAACGATTGCTGACTATGGACAGGTTTATCTTTTCACTTTGTATATGAATGACAAATTCGGCCAGGAGTTTATCCGTGAGTTAGCACTGAATAAGTCGCAGGGCATTGATAGTATTAATGAGGTCTTAAAGGCACATGGATCCACCATGGATTTCACTCAAGTTTATCAGAACTTTATGACAGCTTTAACTCTGGATTCCAGTAAAATAGGCGAAGGAATTTACGATTTTGACAGCATTAATCTTCGCGAACTTGCAGTTGATGATAAGGGTACGAAACGCGGAATGACTGTAAACTTTGAAAAGGCTTTACAATTTGAAAAAGAAGGTGTCCCTGCTTGGGGCGGAGATTTCAAGCAACTGGATTTCCAAGAAAAAATTAATGGAATCTCCTTTGATGGAGTAGACTTCCTTCCTGTTCCGTGGAAATCAGTGGCTGATCCAAAAGGATCTGAAAATCAGGTTCTATGGGGCAATAATGGAGATGAAGCGGATAACGCTTTAATCTTTGAAGCAGATCTATCGAATGTTGATAGTGCGACATTAAAGTTTGATAATTTTATTGATATTGAAGAAAATTGGGATTTTGGTGTTGTCCAAGTTTCTGCTGATGGAGGAAAAACATGGAAGAGTCTTGCTAATGAAAATACAACCAGCGAAGTAGTAGAAGAAGGCTATCCAAAAATTGAAGAAAATGTACCGGGATTTACAGGTCATTATGCTGACTGGCAAACAGAAACTTTTGATTTAAGTGAATATGCTGGCCAGAAAGTTTTAGTTTCTTTCCGCTATTTAACAGACTGGGGATACAATGACAGCGGCTGGTTCATTGATAATATTGAAATACCGGAAATTGGCTACAGCCATGACGGATCTTCTGCTGAAGGATTCAAGTCAATGAATGAATTGCTGGGCAAGTATGTAAATTACACGGTTACTTTTATCAATGAAAAAACAGTTGGAAACAAAGCAGGCCAGAAGGAAACATATAAGGTTGTCACAGTGGATCCGTTCAATGTAACAGAAGAAAATGCATTGCAATTGAAGCAGCTGTTCCAGGAGGGAAAGAATTACATGATTACTTCCTATGCTGCTCCTAAAGATGATAAAAATGCTGTAGACTTTACTTATGAAGTCGAATTGAAGGAAGCTAAGAAAAAATAATCGTTTTGGGACCCATTCAATGGAGGGTCCCTCTTTTTATTTTGCTGGAGCTTTTTGAGTATTAACGATAACTTCTGTAAAATAGATGCATAATCATCCTACTAAAAAGGAGTTACTATGAAAAAATACGTGGTTATAGGTGCCGGAATCCTTGGGGCTTCAGCAGCCTACCATTTGGCTAAAGCAGGAGCAGCAGTTACTGTCATTGACCGGAAAGACCCCGGGCAGGCAACTGATGCAGCGGCTGGCATTATTTGCCCATGGCTTACCCAGCGCCGGAATAAGGCCTGGTATGCTTTGGCCAAAGGGGGAGCGGCATACTATCAGACTCTTATAAAAGAGCTCGAGAAGGACGGAGAGACGGAAACAGGATATGAGAAAATAGGTGCTGTAAGCCTGCATATAGATCCTGCGAAGCTTGAAAAAATGGAAGAACGGGCGGTTAAAAGGCGGGAATCTGCCCCCGAGATAGGGGAGATTGTGCAGATGTCCCCGGAGCAAACTTCTGAATTGTTTCCTCCCTTAGCAAATGAATATGCATCTGTCTATGTCAGCGGAGCAGCCCGCGTTGATGGGCGGGAATTAAGGGATGCACTGCTGAGATCTGCTGAAAAGCATGGAGCTGAATTAGTAAATGGATCTGCGGAGCTTGTTAGTGATGGAACTGTTGTCAAAGGGGTTAAGGCCACGGAAAGGTATTATGAGGCAGAGAGTGTGATTGTAGCGGCTGGAGCATGGGCTGGTGAGCTTTTTAAACCATTGGGAATACATTTGGATGTTAAGCCGCAAAAAGCGCAAATCATCCATTTACAGCTGGAAAATGTGGAGACGGAAAAGTGGCCTGTTGTCATGCCTCCAAACAATCAGTATATTTTAGCATTTGATGGAGGCCGTGTCGTAATAGGAGCCACTCATGAAGATGATAGGGGGTACGATTTAAGAGCAACGGCAGGCGGCCTGCATGAAATCTTAGATAAAGCTTTGACGATTGCGCCAGGCCTTTCTGATGGGGCGTTTACCGAAGTCCGTGTAGGCTTCCGTCCCTATACACCAGGTTTCCTGCCTATTATTGGCGAAGTTCCAGGCTTCAAAGGGCTTTATCTATCAAATGGGCTTGGAGCCTCAGGATTGACTGCAGGGCCGTTTCTTGGCGCTCAGCTTGCAAAGCTGGCCCTCGGCAAAGAGGCGGATATTGATCTGGAGCTTTATGACCCTTCTAGGGCTATTAAGAAAGTGTAAATGAAAGTGGTGCCTGATCCTGTCCAGGCACTTATTTTTATATGCAAAACTTCGATTAAGATTATTGCTTCTAGGTTAATAATTCTCTTATTTTCGGGTATACACTAATGAAATCAGATCATACTAGCGGATTCATTAGGAGGATACATGATGCGATGGAAAGGAAGAAGAGCGAGTTCTAATGTAGAAGACCGAAGAGGCATGGGCGGAGGCGGAAAAACGCTTGTTGGCGGCGGTCTCGGAGGGATTATCATTTTGCTGATATTTACCTTTCTTGGAGGCAATCCGGAAGAGCTTTTAGGAAATATGACAGAAATGGATTCAGGCACATCTGTTCCATATGAAGAAACGGAACAGGAAAAAGAGCTTGCACAGTTCGTCTCTGTGGTGCTTGCCGATACGGAAGAGATATGGTCGGAGATATTTGAAGAACAAGGGCTAGTGTATGAAGAGCCGGCACTCGTCTTGTATTCTGGCAGCGTTCAGTCAGTCTGCGGGGCAGCAACTTCGGCTGCAGGTCCTTTCTATTGCCCGGGTGATAAAAAGCTGTATATTGATTTAAGTTTTTATGAGGAGCTGCAAAGGAAATTCAAAGCACCAGGGGACTTTGCCATGGCTTATGTTATTGCGCATGAAGTGGGGCATCATGTACAAACCCTATTAGGAACAACTGAAGAAATTATGCCCCTTCGCCAGCGTATGAGCGAAAAGAAGTTCAATCAGTATTTAGTCCGATTTGAATTGCAGGCAGACTATTATTCAGGTGTTTGGGCTCATCATGCACAGGGAATGGGCTATCTAGAGGAGGGAGACCTTGATGAAGCTTTGAACGCTGCAACAGCAGTCGGTGATGACACCCTTCAAAAAAGGGCACAAGGCTATGCAGTCCCTGAAAGCTTTACACATGGTACCTCTGAACAGAGAAAATCATGGTTTTATAAGGGCTTCCAAAATGGAACCCTTGAAGGCGGCAATACTTTTGAAAACAGTAATCTAAACAAATAAATAAAAAAAGCCAGAAGAGATAAGGCTCTTCTGGCTTTGAAAATTTTGTCTAATTGAAAAATTTCAACTCTCCGATTTTTTATTTAACGTACACCCTTCATATAAACCTGAATCTTAGGACTCAATAGGAACAAGATGATGGAAAGTACGATAGCGGCTGCACCGATTACACCGAAATATGTCATTTCTGTTTCTGGTGTGTAGAATTTTACAATTTGTGCGTTGATTGCCTGTGCTGCAGCGTTTGATAGGAACCAGAGGCTCATGGTTTGCGCTGAGAAGGCAGCAGGCGCTAATTTTGTTGTTGCTGATAGTCCCACAGGTGATAGCATAAGCTCACCGAGTACGACAATGAAGTAGCTAAGCACTAGCCATAATGGATTTACAAGCGAATCAGTTCCACCCAAATAAGCTGGCAGAAGAATAACGATGAATGATAAACCTGCAAATAAAAGTCCCATTGAGAATTTTTGCGGCACTGAAGGCTGGCGATCGCCAAGCTTCACCCACATCCATGCAAACACTGGAGCTAAGAAAATAATAAATAATGGGTTCAGGGATTGGAACCATGCAGGGGAAATATTTAATCCCATGAAGTCCAGCTGTGTCCGTTTATCTGCATAGTTGGCCAAAATCGTGGAACCCTGTTCCTGGATAGCCCAGAACATTACAGACGCAATAAATAGAGGGATATACGCAATAATGCGGGAACGCTCTACATCAGTTGTTTTCGGGCTTCGATACATAATTGTAAAGTAAACAATTGGAAGACCAATACCTAAAATACCTACAAGCGCAATGAATGAATCAACTGTTAATAGGCCTGTTGGGATCCCAACTGCAACCAGGATGGCAATAATGACTGCACCAATTCCAATGCGTGTGAAGACCTTTTTCTTCTCATCGCCCGTTAGCGGGTTGGCAACAAATGTTCCAGCCAATCCAAGATTCTTTTTCCTGGTGAAAATAAATAAAAGCAATCCGAAGAACATACCAACCGCAGCAATTCCGAAACCAAGATGGAAATTATAATTCATTCCAACTGTTCCGACAATTAACGGTGCAAGGAATCCCCCGAGGTTAATACCCATATAGAAAATACTGAATCCGGCGTCACGACGTGTATCTTCCGGACTGTAAATTTCACCTACAACACTGGAAACGTTCGGTTTTAATAATCCTGTACCAAGGACGATAAGGACCATTGAAACGAAGAACATGGCAAGGCTTCCAGGAACGGCTAGAGCAATATGACCAAGCATAATTAAAACTCCGCCATAGAAGACTGCATTTGAGGTTCCCAATATTCTGTCAGCAAGCCAGCCGCCAATAATACCGGACATATAAACTAATGAGCCATAGATAGACATGATGGCAAGAGCAGTTGTTTCATCAAGGCCCAATCCGCCTTTTGAAACCTCATAATACATATAAAATACAAGAATCGCTCTCATTCCATAGTAAGAAAAGCGCTCCCAAAACTCAGTGAAGAAAAGTGTGAATAAGCCCTTTGGATGGCCAAAGAAGCCTTTTTGAGGCACACTTTCAACAATTTTCTGCCTATTATTATCTGTCATGAATAATCCTCCTTTAGCTATTCTATAATATCTTTCTTTGTTTCCAATTGTCAAAAAAAGATTTATGAAGCCATGGTTATTATTGACTTTCTATGGTTAAAAATGAATCTATTCAAAAATATATCCAAAAGATTATTTTTTCGGAATAATTATTGTTTTAATTCTTTTCAAAAAATACTCCCATAGAAAAAGCCGCCCAAATCGGCGGCTTTTCGAAATTCTATTATACTTCTGCAAATACCGAAGCTTTCAGATTGTAAATATCAGCCTGTGCTTCACTGCTAGACAGCCTGTTTTTGCCCATTTTTTTGGACTTCAGCAGAAGATGGTCTGCATATACATAGGCTTTTTCAATTGAAAGCTGATTATTTATTTTATAGAAAAATAGTCCAAAGGAAGCGGTATATGAAAGGGATATTTTTTCTTCTTTATATTCGGCTTTAAAACTGCTGCCTTCTATTCCCCGGCGAATTTTTTCTGCCAATAACACAGCGTCCTCATAATTGCGATTTCTAAGGAAAATAGTGAATTCTTCCCCGCCGCTCCGGAACAAGTAATCTTCCCTGGAAAGATAGCTTTTCAATGTATTGGCAAAATGCCTGATTGCCTGGTCCCCAACGGCATGATTATAGCTGTCATTGATTTTTTTAAACTGATCGATATCTGCTACGATAATGCCAATACACTCATTTGTTTTATTTAACTCGGCTATTTTCTTGTCCATAAAAGCCCGATTATATACACCTGTCAAAAAGTCTGTGTAAGCCATTTGCTCAAACTTATCCCGCTCAATTTTATTTTGGAGCATTTGCGATTTTGATAGGAATGAGCGGCTTACGAGGTAGTTCAGGACAAATAAGCTAATGAGCATTTCCCATTTGCCTTCCTGAAGAAAAAGCAGCAAAAGGCCATTGGTGAAGGCTATTTTACCCATATCCAGAAGACTTCTGGTTTTAAAAAAATTAATTGCTTCACGTTTTGTTTTAATGTCCCCCAACAAAGTAAATACGGCAATTAAGAAACTGTCGGAAAGCAATGATGTGACAGTTATTAAAATCAGCATCGTCATCCAAAAACCGAATGGGATCGGCTGCAGTAGGGGATAAAGCAAATTAAACAAATAAAAGGCAATCGAGTTGCTGATCACAAAAGAGCCGATATTATAGAAGGTATGGACAAACTCATCCGGATCAGCGGTTTTTGTCCTCCTTTTATTAAAGTAAACGGTAAATCGGTAGATGCTTTCAAATATAAATAATCCTAGGGGACCCGTAAAAATCCCAATTGATAGGCTATAGTTGATCCCATAATCCATACTGGTGCTGCCATTTTTACTGATAATGCGCAAATGATGGTACAAGCTTGAAAAGAACCAATATATGAAGAGTGCTTTTAAATATGCAGAGCTCTCGACAATGATTCTAACTGAGGAAAAAGCTATGGCCATTGAAATGAAAAATAGAGACAGCATAAAGATTCTCGAGCCTTTCATGGAGCTGTTCTCCTTTCACTAGTATATATCTTTATTTATATATCTTTATTTTAAAGGAATTTTTTCTATAAAGTAGATTAATTTAAAATATTTAAACAATTTTACTGCGTTTTTTATTTCCCAGTCGCTCTTTATCCCTCAAGGTAGTGGGAGACCCACAGGCTAAGCCGAGGAGGTTTTCATCCTCCCCGGGGAAAGCAAATGCCCGCAGTGGAAAATCAACAGGCAGATTTTATAAGTAAAACAGCAATCTATTTGAAAAGAGCATATGTGTAAAAGGAATGATTAATATAATAGAGCGATTCGCGAAGTGCACAAAAATGAATACATGTAAACGATAGTGTATTCAATTGTGGACAATAAAGTAAACATGTATGCAATAGTGTATACTTGTTGGTATATCACTGTGTGTGCACTTTTGTGTACGTGTATTCAAATACGTACACATTTGCTGTTGTATTATTAAACCTTTACTTAGATAGCCAAAAGCAATTAAGCAAGGAATCTGTAATTCTCCCCTCCCATTAAGTTGTTTTATGAGAGTTAGTATCAAAAGCTTGTAAAAAATATTATTGATGTTTGTCCATTTACTTATAGTCCCTTTTAAATTAAAGGTTGTTTTCGTAGAGTTTGCTGCTAATCGGGTGGCTAACTAGGGTTAACCTCCTTGAGTTGATTGTAACGGAGGGCATGTGATCCTCGAAAATGCATCCGCATTTTCTTACGACGAGGTGTTTATTCAAGGATGCTTGTTCAATGTCCTGCTCAGGAGAGGGAAGTGGGAGACCCTACAGGCGAAGCCGAGGAAGCTCTCATTCCTTTCTGTGGAAAGCTCGAGTGCCCCGTCTGAAATCAACGAGCAGATATAAAAAAATTTATTAGAAAAAGAGCCTAAATAAATTAAAGAATTAATACCACGTAATCTCATCATCCATCGCCATATTTTAAAGTTCTCCCTAAAAATGAATGAAGAACTCAAATATTATGGTTATTACCGAGGATAGAAGTAGCTGCTGAATGAATAACTGCTGAGGAATAAGTTAGGCTTGAAAGAATCAAACTGTATTTTTTATCCTTCCCCCCTTCTTGTTGCAGCTTCCCGAGAAACATTAATCCATTGGCAGCATTAACAGAAAGTGCAATTAACTATATTTCCAACATTAGATAGTTCAATCTCCATTTTTGATAGGGCATTGCTCTTGCCTATTCGATAAGAACAATCATTTGTTAAAAAAGATAGGATTAAACTTCTGGATCCGAAACACAGCAATCAATAATTTTGAATATACTTCTGGGTTTGTGCGGTATACCATTAAGGGTATACGAACATCTGCAAACTATTAGGTTAGATCTGATTTACTTTAGTATTCTTATCTGACAGCAGGATTAGCTTATCCTATATTATAATCAACACGCCTCCAGGGTTTATTCATTTAAGTGTGTTTCACCCTCAAATAGAGGCTGGTTTTCATTAATTTTGCATTCACTATAAATCAAATAAGAAAATGGGATGAATTATTAAAAACATAGCAGCAGCAAGGATTAATTCTAGTAAATGTTAGTTGTAAACAGATATGTAAACAAGTGTACGGATTTGAATGCGATTGTGTTCATATGTGTAAACATGTATACGAAAGTGTGGACTTGTTGGTATAATTGGATGTGTGCAGTTGTGTTTACATGTAGTCAAAAAATGAAAACATGAACTGAAAAGTTTACACTTTGTTTACGTCTTTACGCTTTCATTACTTTTTTTCTCCTCTCATTGTAAAATCTAGTAATCTGGATTACTCTTAAATAAACACCTCTATATAAGAGTATGAAAGGATTGAAGTGAATTGAGTAATTCAAGAATTGCAGCAGTTGATGTAGGGAACGATTCTATTAAAGCGATATTTGGAAAAATGGATGCAGAATTAAACATACCAAACGTAATTGCAAGAGATGTTGAAGATAGACCAGTTATCGGAATTGAAGAGCTGGACAGCAAAAATCCGCTTGAAGGTATACATATTAGGGTCCACTCCCCTGCCCTGAAAGAAAATAATGCAATTTATCGTGTTGGACATTTGGCGACAAAAAGCGACAATGCCACAGAGCTTGATCCTGGAAGCAGTAAGTCTGAAGAAGACCAAACATTAGTAATGCTTTTTACAGCATTGGCATTGGATGCGGTTCAGAAGGATGGATCAACAGGCTTTAAAAAATCCGGGAATGTTATTGATTCGAACTATATGTTAGGGACAGGCCTTCCTCTTCGTGAAGTAAAGGAAGGGAAAGATGCAGGGTATCGTTCAAAACTGCTTGGATCAGTGCACCAAGTTGAATTCCTTGTAACACCTAAATATCAAGGATTAAAGGTAAACATCAAATTTGATGAAGTAAAAGTCTATCCTGAAGGGTTTGCGGCTTATATTAACCTTGTTATGGATAACAATTTAAACATCATTAATAAGGATCTAATTGATAAACGAATTCTGATTCAGGATATCGGGGGTCTTTCAACTGATATTGCTGTGATTAAAAACCGCAATGTAGATGATGATAAAGCTCAAGGATTTAACCTTGGAGTTTCAGAGGCGCTGGAATCCATTCGTGAAGAAATCAGATCCAAGCATGGTGTTGAGCTGGACAGCCGCAGAGATGTTGTTGAAATCATTACGAAAAAGAACGACCGCAACCACATCATGGTTAAAGGAAGCCGTACAAGTGTCCATGATATTACAGACCGTATCCTTCTGGACCTTGCCAAGAAGCAGTATCGCCTGCTCCGCAATGTATGGCAAAAGAACTCACAAACAGAAATCTGCTATTTTGTAGGCGGCGGTTCAATCGTTTTAAAAGATTATCTGAAGACATTAAATAATAATCTGGACGGCTATAATATTGATTTCTTCGAGGATGAAAAAGAAAGCATCTGGATGATGGCAAATGCTTATT
The DNA here is from genome assembly GCF_000518885.1 of Bacillus sp. J33. Lineage (GTDB taxonomy): Bacteria > Bacillota > Bacilli > Bacillales > Cytobacillaceae > Cytobacillus. Next base: position 20,349 of record NZ_JAEL01000017.1, read on the forward strand.
ATAAGCTGATCTCTGATTTTACAAGAAGAACGAATAAAGAAAAGGCAGACCAGGATAAAAAACCTGTTAAAGCCAACTAGGGTGATACTTCATGAAAAAAGCTTCCTCTTCTGAAATAAAGAGAGGGCAATCAATTTCCTTTCGTGTGCCATCTGATACACCTGACCATATACTTAAGCATCTGCAAAAGCTGAAGGAGACTGAAAGACGGAATTTTTCCAGTAAAATTGCAGAATTTGTTATGCAGGGAGTCAGCAGTTCTCAATCAAAGGACCGGGAAACCATTACCATTCCCCTTCCCAAAGGATTAAGCAAAATTCAAAGGGACTGGCTGAAGCATGAGCACTCAGAGGCATTGCTGGGAAGCATTCTTTATCAGCTGATAACAGATCCTGTGCGGGCTACGTCTTTGCTTGCTTCTATGAATAGCAGATCTTCAGATATAGATGAGGCATTGTATTTGCAAGAGGAGCCCAAACATGAGTTTGATCCGTATGATTCCGCGGCTGCAGCGTTAGAGGAATCTGAATCTCTGTCAGAAGCGAATTTGGCAGATATAGAAGACGATTTGCTTGATTTTGATTGGGAGAAAGCAAGAAAAGAACAGCAGGAACAGACTGAAGATAAACCTGAAGAGGAAAGTGAAGAAGATTTGGATGCACTTCTTGGCGGTTTTCTTTCACATATGAATAAATGAAGGAAAAAAGAGAGTTTTTCGGATATTGCCGAAACTCTCTTTTTTTGTATTTAGATAGGATTTTTCCGGGTAAATTACATGTACAGCCTTTTTTGGCACAAAAAGGAGGAATACAGTTGGTTTATGATTGCTTGATTGTCGGCGGAGGAATGGCAGGTCTGCAGGCTGCAATTCAGCTGGGCAGATATAAACATAATACTTTGGTGCTTGATGCAAATGATGGGCGTTCCACCATTTGCAGAAGCTATCATAATATCTTGGGGTATCCGGATGGCATAAGCGGCCAGGAATTGCGTGAGATTGGGAAACGGCATGCTGAAAGTCTTGGAGTGGAGTTTGCCATAGAAAAAATAGAGCAGGCCAAAAAGTCAGGCGAGGTATTCGAAGTTACAGCTAAAAGCGGAAAAAAGTACAAAGGCAAGCGAATATTGCTGGCGACAGGAGTTATGGACCGTATCCCTCCCTTCCCAGAATTAATGCCCTGCCTGGGCATTTCAGTGTATGTTTGCCCGGATTGCGACGGATATGAAGTTAGGGACAAACGCACAATTGTGCTTGGATCGGGAAACACGGGGGCTAATATGGCATTAACGTTATCCTATTGGACAGGTGATCTTGTTTTTGTTAACCATGAAAAAGCCGAAGTGAAGCAAAATTTAAATGAAAAAATGATTGAAAAGAATATTGAATACCATGAGGAAGCCATTCAAAAGGTACTGTCGGATGATGACAAATTTAACGGTGTACTGCTCGAAAGCGGAAAAGAGATTATAGGAGATAGAGGCTTTATTGCTTTTGGCGGCAACGAGGTAAAATCCGGTTTAGCCAAACAGCTGGGCGTAGAACGACTGGAGAATAAGCATATTGTGACAGATTCGCGTTCAAAAATGACGAATGTAAAAAATGTTTGGGCTGCTGGCGATGTCGCTGCCCATTCAGAACAAGTGACAATTGCCATGGGGGAAGGATCACAGGCGGCGATTTGGATTCATAAATCGCTTTTGCAGGAAAAAAACTAAATCGATTAGGTTTTAAACACATAGTAAAAGGGTAAATAACTTGGTTTATTTTTCAGCACTTTTCTCATATAATAGCCTATAAGCTAATAGGACAGTTCAAAAAGCCAGCGGATTGAATATCCATGCAGAGAAAGGTGTATGAATTGGAAAAAGAGAAACTGGATCTAGTTGTTCAGGAGTTGCTGGAGAGATCGGGGAGCCTTGTGAATATAAAACTGGAGAGTCATTTTCCGGGAAATCGTCTGGCAGGCGGTAAGTATAGCATGGGATCACATACCATAACACTATACATTGAAGAAATAAAAAATCAGTGCCAGCAATTATTCGCTACTACTGAATATTTTTTGGATTATTTTGCTGTGGTGTTTGCGCACGAACTAGGCCATGCTGAAGACAAACAGCTTGAAGTGCTTGCTGAAAGAATGGATCAATGCAGTTCTGGTCAGGATCGAAATCGAATTGCACTGAGAATAGAAGAAAATGCATGGGAGTTTGCTGAAAAACTGCTTACGGATATGGATAGGACCTTTATGCACAAGATCATTTACCATTCCTTAAAACCCTACTGGGATCAGCTTCAATTGGAGCCGGCCTAGACAATATGATGTTAGCCGCAGTCTGGAAGCTGCGGCATTTTTAAAATTTCATACTATACTCCACCCCAAAAATCCCCCTTTTTGTCACGAAAAGGGTATTGAAAAAAACAATTGTAAGCGTTACACTTACTGTAGTAGTATGCAAATGCTGAAAGCAAGCAGCTTTTTTTTATACCGCTCAATGCAAACGTTTGCGCACTGATGGAAATTTTATATATAAATTGAGGGTGGTAATATGAACAAAATTTGGTGGAAAGAAGCCGTTGGGTATCAAATTTATCCGCGCAGTTTCCAGGATTCGAATGGGGATGGGATTGGAGATCTTCAAGGAATTATTCAAAGGCTGGATTATATTAAGGGTTTAGGTATAGATGTTATATGGATTTGTCCAATGTACAAATCACCTAACGATGATAATGGCTATGATATTTCGGATTATCAGGATATTATGGAAGACTTCGGAACAATGGAGGATTTTAACGAGCTTCTAGATGAAGTTCATAAACGGGATATGAAATTGATTTTGGACCTTGTGCTAAACCATACAAGCGATGAGCATCCTTGGTTCATAGAATCCCGTTCATCCAAAGACAACCCAAAAAGAGATTGGTATATATGGAGAGATGGAAAAAACGGCAAGGAGCCAAATAACTGGGAAAGTATTTTTGGCGGCTCCGCTTGGGAATATGATGAAAAAACAGATCAATATTTCCTGCATGTTTTTTCAACAAAGCAGCCTGATTTAAATTGGGAAAACGAAGAAGTCCGTAACGCTCTATATGATACGGTTAATTGGTGGCTTGATAAAGGGATTGACGGTTTCAGGATTGATGCAATCAGCCATATTAAAAAGCGTTCAGGATTGCCTGATATGCCGAATCCAAAAAAGAAAAAGTATGTTTCTTCCTTCGATATGCATATGAACCAGGACGGAATCCATGAATTTTTAAAGGAATTTAAAGACCGTACGTATGCAAACTATGATGTCATGACAGTCGGCGAAGCGAACGGTGTCACGGTTGATGAGGCAGACCTGTGGGTTGGAGAAGAAAAAGGCAAGATGGATATGATTTTTCAATTTGAACATCTTGGCCTATGGGATGCCGAAACAAATCCCGAGCTTGATATTGTTGAGCTGAAAAAGGTTCTTACACGCTGGCAAAAAGGGCTTGAAAGTGATGGATGGAATGCACTGTTCATCGAAAATCATGATAAACCGCGTGTTGTCTCTACTTGGGGGAATGACCAGGAATATTGGCATCAAAGTGCCACTTCAATGGGTGCCATGTACTTCCTTATGCAGGGAACGCCATTCATTTACCAGGGACAGGAGATTGGCATGACAAATGTTCATTTTCCTTCTATTGATGATTATGATGATGTAGCAGTGAAAAATCTTTATCGGATTAAAAGCGAGGAAGGGATGTCCCACCAGGAAATCATGGATATCATTTGGGCATCTTCCCGTGATAATAGCCGGACGCCAATGCAGTGGTCAGCAAAGAGAAATGCAGGATTTACTACTGGCCAGCCATGGATGAAAGTAAATCCGAACTATACAGAAATCAATGTCGAAGTTCAATCTCAAGATGAAGATTCCATCCTTTCTTTTTATAAGAAAATGATCCGCCTGAAAAAAGAAAATGAAGTCTTCGCATACGGTCAATATGATTTATTGCTAAAGGATGATAAACAAATTTATGCGTATACCCGTACCTCTGATGATGACCAGGTAGTGGTGATTACGAATCTCTCATCAAAGGAAGCGAACTTCGTGTCAGAGTTTAGACTTTCATATGACCAGCTTTTATTGAATAACTACGCTGTTGAAGAGCATGAAGACTTTGGCTCTTTCACCCTAAAGCCTTATGAAGCGCGCGTATATCGTATAAAATAGTGTTATAAAAACAGGATCCTCATGTGAGAATCCTGTTTTTTTATTTATGAGATATTCATACCGAAGGAGGCTTTTTGAAAGCTGCGGGAAGTGCTAAAATGGGGAAAATAGGTAATGGAGGATTCGTTTATGGCGAAAGGGAAAACAAATGCGATGCGCATTTTGGATGCACAAAAGGTAGATTATGAATTAATCACCTATGACAGCCAGGACGGAAAGATTGATGGCGTTTCGGTTGCTGAGAAGATTGGAAAGGACCCAAAAGCTGTCTATAAAACGCTGGTTGCGCAGGGACACAGCAAGCAGGTATATGTATTTATCATACCGGTTGAAGATGAACTTGACCTGAAAAAAGCTGCCAGGGCTGCCGGTGAAAAAAAGATAGAAATGATTCCGGTTAAAGATATCCAGAAGCTTACCGGCTATATACGGGGCGGCTGTTCTCCAGTCGGCATGAAAAAGCAGTATCCTTCTTTTGTGGATGCCAAGGCTTCTGAACTGAACAAGATTATTGTCAGCGGCGGGAAGATCGGCATCCAAATGGAGCTGGAAATCGGCAATTTGCAGCGGGTGACAGAGGCAAAATTAGAGGATTTAGTGAAAAATGAATAGAAATAGCTGAAAAGAGTGCTGAATGTAGCTGATTTAGCGCTCTTTTTTTTATGAAGCGTACTTTTATCATCAACTTTCCCCAATATATCATCAACTCAGCAATTATATCCTCAACTTTTTGTTTATATCGTCAACTCCGCCTGATATATCATCAACTGGCAAATCACTCATCAGCTTTTTTTCTTGGGCATTCACCCATTCATTTCTCTCTGCATACTGTAAGGTGAAGATGCATTTCGAAAGGAAGTGTAAGAGTGGCTGGGAAGACACTAAATTACTTTGCCGGCGGAAATACAGCCCGCGGGTTCCACAGTTTATTTGATTCCAATCTTCAAGGGCTTGACCGTTTATTTATTTTAAAGGGCGGGCCGGGGACTGGGAAATCTTCTCTGATGAAAGCGATTGGAGCGGAGTTATCTGAAAAAGGCTATGATCTTGAATACATCCATTGCTCTTCTGATAATAATTCGATCGACGGAGTCATCATTCCGGCGTTAAAAGCAGGCATCGTAGATGGAACAGCGCCACATGTCATTGAACCGAAAGCGCCTGGAGCGGTTGATGAATATATCAATCTGGGAGAAGCTTGGGATTCCAGGGCCTTGGCCGGGAAAAAAGAAGAAATTACCACATTGGCAAAACAGATAAGCTGTTCTTTCGCAACAGCGTATGAAACATTTGCTGAAGCGCTGAAAATCCATGATGAATGGGAAAAAATCTACATTGAAAATATGAATTTTCAAAAGGCGGATGAACTGACGAAAAAGCTTATTCGGAATTTCTATGGAAACATGAAATTAAATAAAACACCTTTAGTTAAGCATCGTTATTTAGGGGCAGCTACACCAACCGGTGCAGTCGATTTTGTGCCAAACCTTACTGAAGATATTCAAAAACGTTATTTTATCAAAGGGCGTCCGGGTTCCGGGAAGTCGACCATGCTGAAAAAGCTGGCAGCAGAGGCTGAAAGCCGTGGATTTGATATTGAAATCTATCATTGCGGCTTTGATCCGCACAGCCTGGATATGATTATTGTCAGAGAGCTGGGGCTGGCCATTTTCGATAGCACAGCACCACATGAATATTTTCCTGATCGAGACGGTGATGAAATCATTGATATGTATGATATCACCATCAATTCAGGCACAGATGAAATTTATGCCGAACAGATTAAAGACATCAGCACCCGTTATAAAAATAAAATGAGTGAAGCTATTTCTTATTTGGCTAATGCAAAAAGCCATCATGAAGAACTGGAAAAAATTTATGTTTCTGCGATGGACTTTGAGGCAGTAGAACGGATTAAAGAAAAGATCCGCTCTGAGCTTCTGCTGATTTCCGAAAAGGTTTAGTCAGTTATCGTGCAATAAGGATATTGAAAGGAGATCAAAATTGATGGATTACACAAATTACCCGTTTTATCCGTACATGCCGGACTATTATTATGATGGGCGCACGTTTCCAGGAGGATTCCCTGGCGGCGGGTTTGGACTTCCAGGATTTCCGCCAGGCGGGGGATTTGGACCGCCCGGACCGCCACCAGGTGGACCAGGAGGAGGATTCGGGCCTCCAAGTGGAGGAGGACAGCCGGATGGCCCTCCGGCATCGCCGCCGCCAAGCTTTACTCCGCAGATGCAGCAGGTCACCACATTTGCCGTTGATCCAGGGGCCATAAGAGGCTGTTTATTTCGTTACACCTACATTTGGCTCGAAAATGGCCGCAGCTTCTGGTTCTATCCGACATTTGTCGGCAGAACCTCTGTAGCCGGCTGGCGCTGGAGAAGATGGCGCTGGACCTTTTACGGAACAGATCTTAGAAGAATCAGATCTTTCCAGTGCTTTTAATAAACGGTGGACACAAAAAGGGTACCCCCTCATGGGATACCCTTTTCACATTTAAAAAATAATATGCGCAGCCAGTACAATTACCGGCAGAGTAATTATAGTTCTTTCCAGGAAAATGATGATTAAGTCCTTTAAAGAAACCGGAATTTTAGAACCAAGCAGCAGTCCGCCCACTTCAGACATGTAAATCAGCTGTGTAACGGAGACGGAGGCAACGATAAAGCGAGTCATTTCGCTCTCAATTCCAGCACCGATAACAGATGGGAGGAACATGTCCGCAAAACCGACGATCATCGTTTCAGAAGCTGCAGCAGCCTCTGGAACCTGCATAAGCTGCAGCAGCGGAATGAAAGGCATTCCCAGATATTTGAATACGGGTGTGTACTCAGCGATGATCAGGGCAAGTGTACCAAGTGCCATGACAATTGGAGCAACGCCCATCCACATATCAAGGATGTTTTTGGCACCTTGTTCAAAGAAATGCTTCACACTTTGATGGCCTTTTGCTTTTTCTACGGCCTTGGAAATCCCCCAGCTAATGGGTGTATGGCCCTCTGGAATCGTTTCGTCCAGGCCGCCTTCCTGTCCGTTGTAATAAGTATCCGGCTTTCGGGATAAAGGCGGGATTCTTGGACTAATAATCGCAGCGATAAAACCTGCTGCTGTAATAGTTAAATAAAAAGGCACAAATAAATGGCCAAGATTAACCTGGGAAATGACTACAAGGCTAAAGGTAATGGACACGACTGAGAAAGTGGTGCCAATGATGGCTGCTTCTCTCTTTGTATAATAGCCTTCTTCATATTGTTTGCTTGTTAAAAGAACGCCAATGGTTCCATCTCCAAGCCAGGAAGCAACACAGTCAATGGATGATCTTCCTGGAAGCCTGAAAATAGGGCGCATGACCTTTGTTAAGAGTGACCCGAAAAATTCAAGCAGGCCAAAGTTCAAAAGAAGCGGCAGGAAAAGTCCTGCAAACAAAAACACCGAAAAAAGTATCGGCAGCAAATCGTTTAGCAGCAAGCCACCTGTATTTTCAGACCAAACTTGTTCCGGCCCAATTTCAAATAGTGTCATAACCGCAAAAATGCTTCCCAGTACTCTCGCGGCAAACCAAATAGCTGGAACATCGAATAAGGTTTTAAAGAAAGGGCTTCTTTCAATGAAGGCCGGATTAAAAAATTTAGCAGCAATCGTACCAAGAAGAGTCAAAACAATAATAAAGGTCATGATTTCAGGAAGATAAGCAGCAAGCCATTCCTGTACCCATCCGGAAAAAATGGCGATTGGAATCGTGATTTCACCGTTATATTTTAGCGGAACCATAAAGAAGCTGATTCCGATAAGTGATGGTACAACAAATTTTAGGATTTCAGAAGATGTATATTTCTTTCTGGATGCATCAGTCAATACTATTCACCTTTTCCTTATATTTGGCAGTGTTAAAGCTGATTGTTGATTTTTGCACCCTGGAGCGGAAATCAACAGGCAAGTTTAACAGAGCTTTATATTTATAAACCAAAAGTAATTTTAATTCATATTCTCTAAAAAGCCAACTCCTTTCTCTTAAATTCCACCGTTTACCTCTCTTTTAAACGTAAAAGAGATTATTTTAACAAGCATATTTTCATCTCCCATATTATGTTAAAATGTGAAATAATCAAAAAAATCAAAAAGCGGGTGGGTGAATGTTTAGGTTTCGGTTATATTGGACCTTCACAAAGAAGGCTTTTCTTCGTTCGGCTGTTTACCGGTTCGATGTATGGTCGAGGCTTGGCTCCAATCTGATTTTCCTGCTTATGTGGGGTTCCATTTGGACTGCATTATATGCAGGGAGAGAAGAATCGGGCGGTGTGAGCTTTAAAGCCATGCTGACATATATTGTGGTCAGCCAATTTTTAACGGGAGTCAATGGAGCAGGAACTCCGCTTTGGGAGATTCAGGAGAAAGTCCGTACAGGGGATATTTCCCTGGAATTAATGCGCCCGTTTAATGTCCCGCTGCGCTATCTGTTTGCCGACTTCGGAAGTGTTGCATTTTACATTCTCACAGCCCTGCTGCCATTATACACGGTGCTTTTTCTGTTTATGGACCTGGCCTTGCCGTACAGCTGGCAGACATGGACTTTATTTATCATTTCAGCATTTATCGGATTCCTGATTCGCTATTGCATTGAAATGTCGTTTGGATTGCTTTCATTCTTTCTTGTGGAAACAGGCGGAGTTGTTGATATTTTTTACTTCGCGATGTCCCTTCTGTCCGGATCAGTCATTCCGCTTTGGTTTTTTCCAGGCTGGCTTGAAAAAATGGCTCTTTATTTGCCGTTTCAAGGAATCTATTACATACCAAATACGATTTTTATAGGTGAAATAACTGGGCGTACGATCTTGCTGTCCCTTGGAATTCAATTATTCTGGGTCGCTGTTTGCTGCCTTTTATTAAGGCTCGTCTGGAATCGGGCGTCACACAAAGTTATTGTTCAGGGGGGATAGAGTGTGGGAATATTAAAATATTTCGATCTATATTTTAAACTCATCTCCGCTGGCGTAAGGGCACAGCTGCAGTATCGTTTTGCATTTGTCATGAGGATTGTTGGGCTGATTACCTCCTATGCCGGTACCGCAGTTACCATGTGGATTATGCTTTACCAATTTCAGGAATTGGGTTCCTGGACTTTTTTTGAAATGCTATTCCTGTTTGCCGTCGCTGTTTTATCCTGGGGGTTCTGCATCATTTTATTTTTTCACTTTAGGGGATTGGACACGTATATCTTAAATGGCACGTTTGACCGCTTTCTGGTCAGGCCCATTAATCCCTTCTTTCATTTCATGGCGATGAAATTCGATGTGGCTTCTTTTGGGCAATTTATTTTCAGTATTGGTATTTTCATTTGGGTCAGCTTTGAACTGCAGCTTGATTGGACCATAGGAAAAAGTCTATTTTTGCTGTTTTCAGTGGTTGGAGGCGTCCTCATTCAGGGCGGTCTGCTTGTGATGATTTCTGCACTCGCATTCTGGACGACGAAATCAGAGCAGTTTTACTGGGTAGCTATGTATCCTGCGAGAAATTTAACTAACTATCCATTGGTCATTTATCCAAAAGCTGTGCAGTGGTTTACCGCCTTTGTCGTTCCATTCGGCTTTGTAAACTATTTTCCCGCTGCCGTTTTGCTTGAAAAAGAGACCCCGTTCTTCCCTGAGAATATAGGTTTTTTTTCGCCGCTTGTCGGAATTGTCTTTTTTGTTATTGCCTATTATATTTGGATGCTGGGTTTAAAGAGATATAAGAGTACAGGATCTTAACATAGATTAGGAGGGCTAGAATGCCGATTATAGAGGTTGAACATCTAATGAAGGACTTCATGGTTGCCAAGAGGGAAACAGGCCTCCTGGGAGCTATGAAGAGCCTTGTAAAACGGGAGCATATTAAAAAGGAAGCTGTGAAGGATATCAGCTTTTCCATAGAAAAAGGGGAAATGGTTGGCTATATTGGCCCGAATGGCGCTGGGAAATCGACAACAATCAAAATGCTGACCGGTATTTTAGTGCCAAGTTCGGGAAAAGTCCAGGTTAACGGAATCGTCCCTTATGAGAATAGGCAGGAAAATGCCAAGAATATTGGAGTTGTGTTTGGCCAGAGAACACAGCTTTGGTGGGATCTGCCTACAATCGAATCGTTTGAACTCCTGAAGGAAATCTACCAGGTTTCGAATCACCGCTATAAACAAAACATGGATACTTTTACAGAGATTCTAGGGCTGGATGAATTCCTCAACACCCCCGTCCGCCAGCTTTCGCTTGGGCAAAGAATGAGGGCTGATATAGCCGCATCCCTTTTACATGATCCGCCCATTCTATTCCTTGATGAACCAACCATCGGACTTGATGTCGTAGCCAAGGAAAAGATGTGGACATTTATTAAAGAGATTAATAAAGAGCGCAAAATTACGGTTATTTTAACAACTCATGATATGGAGGATATTGAAAAGCTGTGTGAACGCATGATTCTCATTGACCATGGCCAAAAAGTATATGATGGTGAAATCGCAGTAGTGAAAGAAAGGTTCGGGAAAATCAGGACACTTATTGTAGATTTGGAGGAGTCAGCAAGCCGTTTGCCGCTTACAGGCGGAGAGGTCTATAAGGAGGAAGCGAGCCGATACTGGATCCGGTTTAACCGGGATAAAATCTCTGCATCCGAATTAATCGCCCAAATCACTAAAACTCATAATATCAAGGACTTGACAGTAGAGGAGCCAGAAATCGAATCCATCATCAGCCGGATTTATCAGGAAGGCTACCAGGACCTGCCGGAAACAGTAAAAGTATAAGCCGCTATAAAAAATAGGCCTGTTCAATATGTCATTATTTTCTGAAAAAACATATAATAAAGTAGAGGTGATCAAATTGATTCTTTATCTTCTTGGCTTTTGCGCGGTATTATTGGGAACAGGAATGTTTGTTGACTGGTGGTATAAGAAGCATGGAATTGACGATTTTGATCCTGGGGAAAATGAGAAGCATGCGTCTGATTCAGAGAGGGCTTACATCGAGTCCTATATGCATAACATGAAAAATGATCATCATAATGGAATGTCCTGATAAAAAGGCATGATGGCCAAGGCTGTCATGCCTTTTTGTATTATGTTTCATAGTGTTTTATAAACAAAATTTCCAATCTATCAATCAAATAAAACTATAGATCAGCGGTTTTTAAAAAAGAGGATGGCATCGGCCATCCTCATGTATTTCTATAAAAACAGCAATCCAAGGGAAATGACTGCGCCGCTCACAAGCAAAGTCAATACACAGTATCCCATAATATCCTTTGCCTTTAAGCCGGCAATCGCCAGTGCAGGCAGAGCCCAGAAAGGCTGGATTAAGTTCGTCCAGGCATCTCCCCAGGCAACAGCCATTGCTGTTTTTGGAATGGAAACATCCAATGCCTTTGCAGCTTCGAGCATAACTGGAGCCTGGACTGCCCATTGGCCGCCGCCGGACGGAACAAAGAAGTTAACAAGGCCGGCACTTAGGAATGCAAAGAAGTGGAATGTAAATTCATTCGAAATGGAAACAAATCCTTCTGACATTACAGCCGCCAATCCTGATGCTGTCATCATGCCCATAATTCCCGCGTAAAATGGAAACTGAATAATAATGCCGCTTGCCCCTTTAACGGCATTCACAACCGCTTCCAGGAATTGTTTAGGTGTTCCATGGAAAAGAATGCCGAGGAATAGGAACAAGAAGTTAACAATATCCAAGTTAAGCTTGAATCCATTCGTAGCAAAATAGTAAAACAGGAAAACAAGTCCAAAAATTCCGATCAGAAGTGATATAATTCGGCTGTTTTCTAAACGTTCAGCCGGTGTCATGGCCCCTTTTTCAAGAGCGGCAGCCTGAACATCATCCTGAAGAAGGGCAGGATCTACAGCGATTGTCTCATCTTTGGAAGGCATCATAAAGCGGTTAATAAATGGCAAAACCAGGAATATCGCCAGAACAATTAAAAGGTTAAAGCCGGCAAATATGGTTTGATCTGTTGAGATTACACCGATCATTTCTTCCGAAAAGTGGCCAGGCGTAGCAATCGTTAATGGAATGGAGCCGGAAATTCCCCCATGCCAGACGATGAATCCTGAGTAAGCGCTTGCAATTAAAAGCCGATAGTCGACGTTTTTAACCTTTTTAGCCAGTTCTTTGGCAAATAAGGCACCAATGACAAGTCCGAATCCCCAGTTGATTAAGCTGGCAATCATGGATACAACCGTGACAATCATAATGGCCTGGCCTGGTGACTTTGCGGTTGAGGCAAGAGCGCCTAGCCCCTTCTTAAAAAATTGGCTGCTTGCCAAGACATGTCCTGTAACCAATACCAAGACCATTTGCATGGAGAACACTAAAAGGCCCCAAAAACCATTGCCCCAATGCTGAACCATCTGATAAGGTCCGCTGTCAGTGAAAATCAAGCCTAATCCAAATACGGCAAAAGTTAGGATAATAACAAATAAAAATGGATCAGGCAGGTACCGCTGCATAATGCGGTTAAAGAAAGATACCAGTACTTTCATGATGTAACCCCCTTAAAAAAATAAATACCCTAAACCTATTATATTTTCTGTAAAATTCCCTATATTCCTTCTTTTCTGAAATAATATTTAAATTAGGTGCCATTCCGATTACTATTAAAGGGATTAATGAAAGGAGACAAGATGATGGACGTTCACATTAAGAAAGCGGATTTTGGCGATCAGGCCATTTTAAAAAACATGTATGCTTTCTACCTTCATGATCTATCAAGGTACACAAACGCGCTGGATATAAATGATGACGGGACATATGAATTTGATGCTTTTGGACTGATATGGGAAAAAGAAGGTGTGAAGCCTTATTTCATTATTGCTGATGGGCGCCTGGCTGGTTTTTTTCTTTTGCTGCGTACCCCTTTTTTGGAAAAGGCGGATTACTGCGTAAATGATCTATTTATTTACAATGCGTTTAGAAGGAAAAAAGCAGCAGAATCAGCAATCAAACTCCTTTTTAATGGGTTTAAAGGAACCTACTATATTGAGCAGTTAAAACAAAATGATCCTGCCATCCGTTTTTGGAAAAAGATATATCAGGATTATCAGCTAGATTTTAAGGAAATAACACGAACCGAAGACGGAGAAGAGTGCTTAGGGCAGTTCTTCAACGTGGAATAAAAAACAGACCTTTTTGACAGAGGTCTGTACATGCTATTTCTTCCGTTTAACCGGTACCGTTTCTTTGCGAAGCAATTTTATTAAGGATGCACACATCAAAATCAAAATAATGGTAAACGGAAGTACTGAGACGAGAGATGCAGTCTGCAGCCCCTCTAGTCCGCTGCTTAAGAGCAAAACAGCGGCAATAGCCCCCATTAAAATACCCCATACCATCCGAACCAGGCAATGGCTCTTCTTTTCTGTCTAATCAATCATGGGAATTGGATTATTCGGCGTAACTCTATAAAATGGAATTAAATAGAAGGGGAAAAGCGATCCGGAAATGGAGAAAGAGACATATCCCTAAAATACCTTATCCTTAATAGGATGACCTAGACCTGTAACGATTTAATAAGGAGAGCTCAGATGGATATTCATGTATTAATAAAGCTTTTTGAGGAAAACAGATGTGAAGAGGATGTGGTTCCCATGCAAAACTACATGAAAAAAAAGTTTCCTTTCCTAGGAATTAAAACGCCTAAGAGAAGGCTTTTATTAAAAGAGCTTTTTAATCAGACAGGGCTTTTAAAGGAGGGATTCAAGCCAGAGTTTGCAGAAGCACTATGGGAAATGGAAGAGCGGGAATATCAATATGCTGCACTCGACTATATTGGAAAATTTACAAAGAAATTGGACAAGAGTCATCTGGAATTAGTGGAAAGGCTGATTGTGACCAAATCGTGGTGGGATACGGTCGATATGCTTGCCTCCCACGCAGTCGGTTCGATTGCATCAAATAGTCCGGAAGTCATCGGAGAGAAAATTGATGGATGGGCCATCAGCGAGAATATGTGGCTTCGCAGGAGCGCAATATTGTTTCAGTTAAAATATAAAGCCAGAACGGATGAAGAATTGTTATATCAATATATTCTTTTTAATAACGAAAGCAAGGAATTTTTCATTCAAAAGGCGATTGGATGGGCTCTCCGTGAATATTCCAAAACAAACCCTGATTCGGTAAAGAATTTTATTGATTCCAATCCACTTGCCAAGTTAAGTATCAGGGAAGGCAGCAAATATTTAAACAAAAGGCAGCTTTAGTAAGGTTTGTTGTTTTTCGGGCGGCAAATAAGGTTAACCAACTGAGTTGATTGTAGCGGAGGGCACTTGACTCCAGCTCAGAAGAGAGGGAAATGGGAGACCCCACAGGCGAAGCAGAGGAGGCTCTCATTCCTCCCCGCGGGAAAGCTTGAGTGCCCGTAGCAGAAATCAACGGGCAGTATTTATAAGAAAAAACAACCATTTATGAGAAAAGAGCCAAATAAAAATAAAGAACATGATAAAATGGCAAAATAAATTATTTAGAAAAAATACTAGGCCAGAAGGTGAGATAACATGATTAAATGCATTGCCAGCGATATGGATGGAACACTTTTAACAGCAACACAGAAAATAACGGATGAGAATATAAAAGCCATAAAAGCAGCACAGGAAAAAGGTGTAGATGTTGTGATTGCAACCGGGCGTTCGTACTTTGAAGCAAGTTTCGTCCTAGAGGAAGCAGGCATCACTGCCCCCATTATTTGTGTGAATGGTGCTGAGGTAAGGGCTGCAGATGGAAAGGTAGTTTCTTCTAATCCGCTTGATAAGGAATTGGCTAAAAAAGCTGCCTATATCCTATTAGAGAATAATGTTTATTTCGAGGTATATACAAACCAAGGTACATATACAATCGATGAGGACCGAGGCGTTTCAATTATAGTCGATATCTTTCTAAGCGGAAATCCTGAAGCAGATGATATTGATAAGGTCACGAAAGCTGCTGAGGAGCGCTTTAAGAAAGGATTGGTCCATAAAGTGAACAGCTATGATGAGCTGTTCAGCGATGAAGAGCATCAAATTTATAAGCTGCTTGCGTTCTCATTTGAACCAGATTTTCTCACTTCAGCAAAAGAGGAACTGCTTAAACTCGAAGGCATGGCCGTAAGTTCATCAGGCGATGAGAACCTGGAGCTGACAAGTACTGCTGCACAAAAGGGAATTGCCCTTGAAGCTTTTGTAAAAGAAAAAGGAATTTCACTTCTAGAAACAATGGCAATTGGCGACAATTATAATGATTTGTCCATGTTTAAGCGGGCTGGAAGGTCAGTCGCAATGGGAAATGCCGATGACATCATCAAAGCGCAATGTGATTTTGTCACATCTACGAACGAAGAAAGCGGAGTAGCCAAGGCAATTTGGAAAGTGCTTGAGTAAAATGTAAAAGGAGGATGAGAGCTGTATGAAAAAGTTGATAGGTGTATGGCTGCTGGCTATTATCTGGTTGGCCGGATGCTCAAATGCCGGGGAAAATGAGGTTGAGGAGAAAGGTGAGGAAATGGAGGCCAGCCTCCCTTCCAGAGAAGAACCTAGCATCATGGCTGATGAGCTGGATATCCCATGGTCCATTGATAAAACGGGAGAAACCTTTTATATATCGGAAAGACAGGGGAGCATTGTAAAAATTCAAGAAGGAAAGAAAGAACGGCAAAAGGTTGAGTTGGAAAAGAGGCTCTCAACCGCTGCAGAAGCCGGTTTTTTGGGCTTTGTGCTGTCACCTGACTTTGCCAAATCGAATGAAGCATATGCCTATTACACCTATGAAAACAGCTCTGGCCAGTTTAACCGTATTGTCATCCTCCAGCTTCAGGATGGAATTTGGAAAGAGGATAAGCTTTTGCTGGACAAAATTCCAAGCGGCCAATTTCATCATGGCGGCAGACTTGAAATTGGCCCTGATGGCAAGCTTTATGCCACCACTGGCGATGCCGCAACTGATCCTGAAATTGCCCAGGATGCAGGTTCCCTGGGAGGGAAAATACTAAGGATGAACTTGGACGGTACTATACCTTCTGACAATCCTTTCCCTGATTCCTATGTCTATAGCTATGGCCACCGCAATCCGCAGGGGCTGGCCTGGTCAGATGACGGAACTTTGTATGCAAGTGACCACGGCCCTGAAGCCAATGATGAAATTAATCAAATTATGGCTGGAAAGAACTATGGCTGGCCTGTCATCAAAGGGAATGAAAAGAAGGAAGGCATGGAGTCTCCCTTATTTACTTCAGGTGATGATGAAACCTGGGCTCCTTCCGGCATGGATTATCACGGCGGCAAGCTTTACACCGCTGCCTTAAGAGGGAGTGCAGTTCTGGAATTTGATCTGGAAACGAGAGAGATTCGGAAGGCTGTTTCAAACCTGGGCAGGATCCGGGATGTCTTTATTGAAGGGGACAGCCTTTATTTTATAAGCAACAATACGGATGGCCGCGGAAATCCGCTTGAAAAGGATGACAAGCTTTATCAAATTTCGCTGTCTGATATCTAAAAAGCCTGGCAGCTGCCAGGCTTTATTCCTTTGAAAGACCATGCATGATAAATTGAATGGTAAGCTCAATTTCTTTTTCATCATCCCAATCGGCCTCAGGCAGTAATAGATACCTGGTAATTAAAAAACCGAATATGGATGTAAATGTCATTCGAACAGCACTAAAAGCCGGAATATCAATAATTTGGCCTTTTTTTTGATAGAACTTAACCAGGCTAACAAAGCGTTCGAATACTTTTTTGGCAATATGTTCTTTAAATTGTTCCTTAAGCTCAGGATGAAAAGGGATTTCCTGTATGAGGATCTTAATTAAAGACATATTGTTTTTTAGAAAATCAATCCGGTTCGCCATAATGGCTCTTAAAAAATCTTCATACCGTTCATATTTATGATCGATTACTTTGTATAAGTCTTTTATGACAAATGGAGCAAGCAGTTTTGCCATCATAGGGGAAACGATTCCCAGCAGCAAATCCTTTTTCGTTTTATAGTGCCTGAAGATGGTTCCTTCTGCAACTCCTGCTTTTTTGGCGATTTCACTTGTTGAAGTGGCTGCATAGCCTTTCTCGGAAAACGACTCAATCGCTGCGGCGATAATTTTCTTTTGCTTATCTGTCAGCCCTTCTTCTTCCTGGAATAGCTCTTCTATTATTGAATCCTGCTCTGGCATAGTAGACTCCTTTATCCGTACATTTTCTATAGCTTTATTATAACGGATTAAAAATATAAAAAGAAATTTTATATTTTACGATACCGCCTCAGGGCAGCAATATTAAGAATCATAAAGAGCAGAGAGAAGCCCAATAAAACCAGCAGATCTTTATAAATGATTTCCCAGCCGAAACCTCTCACCATCACATTCCTTAGTGCTTCAGCTGCATAATATAAAGGAGTTAAGGGTCCAATCCAGCTGAGCCATTCTGATATGGTCTCAAGATTGAATAATCCGGAAAAAAAGATTTGAGGTACAACAATAAGCGGAATAAACTGGATCATTTGAAGCTCATTATTGGCAAAGGAAGATAGCAGGATTCCCAGAGTCAATGCGGTTAGGGATAGAAGCAAGGTAATGAGCAGGACATACCCAAAAGCACCTTCCATCAGCATGCCAAGCACATAGATGGCATACCAGGCGATTACGGTTGCCTGGATCATGGTGAAAACGCCAAAACCAATGATATAGCCCAACACGATCTCCCATCTTCTAAGCGGACTTGTTAGAAGTCTTTCAAGTGTGCCTGTAGTCCTCTCGCGCAAAAAGGAAACACCCGCAATCAGGAATACAAAGAAAAAGACGAAAAAACCAAGCAAAACAGGACCGAAATAATCAAACTGACCCATGTCGCTGGAGCCGAATAAATAATCTACCTTCAATTCCGGGTCTGCGCCATTTTGCTGCAATGGTCTTAATGCATTCTGTACCCAACTCATGACAGAACCATTTACACTTGGATCGCTTCCTTCAAGGACCAGGGATGGGGACATTTGATCAAACAACAGATACCCGTCCAGCTTCTTGAGTGATAAATCATTTTCTGCCAGATTAGCAGATTCATATTGTTTAATAGTAGCATCTTCCAAGTTTAATTGAGCCTCAATTTGTTCAGGCAGATTCACAAGTCCGATGGAAGGCGTATATTCGTCTCCATTGAAGACAAGGTGAAGCATGGTAAGGACAAGTATGGGTGCGAAAATTAAAAGTGCCATTGTACGTTTATCTCTTATTATTTGGCGGAGTATTCTTATAACCAGCGCTGTAATCCTCATCTTAAGCACCTCCATATGCCAGGAAGGCATCTTCAATATTGGCCGTACTTGTTTGCTGTCTTAAATCTTCCGGAGTTCCAGCTGCAATTAGCTGTCCATCCCTAATCATTCCCAGCCTGTCGCACTTTTCTGCTTCATCCATGACATGTGTGGTAACAATAATCGTGGTTCCCTCTTCTTTTAAAGTGTTAAATGAAGTCCATATGCCTTTTCTGAGTACAGGGTCAATCCCTACTGTGGGTTCATCAAGTATAAGCAGCTTTGGCTTATGCAAGAGGGAGATTGCCAGTGAGAGCCTCCTCTTCATTCCCCCGGAAAAATTGGAAACAAGCTTATTGAAATGCTCATTTAAGGAAACAATCTCCATTACTTCCTTCATCCGCTGCTGTTTTTCCTTGCCTTTTAGTCCGTAAAGGGCAGCAAAGAAATCAAGGTTTTCTTTTGCTGACAATTCGGCGTAAAGGGCATCAGATTGCGCCATATAGCCAATTTTTTTCATTAGGTTTAAATTGGGCATTTTTTCACCTAAAATAAAGTTTTCCCCTTGTGAAGGAGCCTCTAATCCTGCAAGCTGTTTGACAATGGTCGTCTTGCCTGCTCCTGAAGGTCCGAGAAGACCAAAGATTTCTCCCTGAGAAATTTCCAGGCTGATGTTTTTCAAAACCTGTTGCTTTCCATAGTTTTTTGAAACGTTTTGAATGGAAACGACCGGATTGCTATTGTTCATATTGTCACCCCTTTATAAAAGTGAGTAATCACTCACTGAAATCATAATGTAAATAATTCAAATTGTAAAGTGAGTAATCACTCATTTCTTTCGACAAAAAAACCTCTCATCCATGATGAAAGGTCATAAGGCAAAGTTCATTAAAAGATTTCAATTTTAAGGGAGTTAACCTGAGAGACAAGCAGCTCTTCGTATTGCTTTTGAGCGAGATAATAGATTTCCTGTTTATTGACATCAGGATTCTCTTTTTTTACTTTTTCGATTAGATCCTGCTGAACCTTTTGAGAGAGAACAATTAGCTCGTACTGTTTCTCCTGCTTCTCCCAAAATTTTCGATCTCCATATTCCTGTATCATTTTTTTTGCTATATCAAATTGATTATATTGTTCCTTTACCTTCTTAAGTTCGATTTCTATTTCTTCTGTGGTAGCATTATGGCCTTTCTCCCTTGCTAGATATGCCATGGATCTCAGCCTTATAATCTGTGTTAATAATTGATTGCGGTCTTCGTTCATTTTCTCCTGGTCATCCCAATAGGCCATTGCTTCATCCAGTGCCTTGCCTTTATAGGCTTGCTGGTCCTGAAATCGGCTGATCGCGATATGCAGCTTATTGATAAATAGATAGAATTCCAAATCTTTCTCTGTTACCCAATCCCCGTTAATAAGAGCAGCACCTTCCGGCTCTTTCACCTCATATTCAAAAATTTCCTCTGTTATTTTACCTTCTTTTTCTGCGGTTACAACAATTTCCCAATCCCCTGCCATTGGCAGCTCGACACTTCCGGAATAAATTCCATCCTTTTCTTCCTGAAGGGCTGTCTTGTATTCTCCATGATCCATATTCTTCATCGAAAATTCGGCACTTACCTTTAAATTAGTTAATGCCTTATTATTATCTGTGATGGATACCTTGAATAAGGATGGCTTATCTTTGTGCATATAGAAAGGTTCACTTATTTCCATGTGGATGTTTTTGCTGGAGCTGCATCCGGATAAGATCAGAATAAGAATAAAAAAACTTCCAATAAGAAAACGTTTCATAACGCATGATCTCCCAACTTTTGATATTCCATGAATTCATCAACAGTGAATTTTTGGATTTTCCCATCTTCTAAATAAGCAACATGTGTGCACAGCTGCTTAATTTCGTCCAAGTGATGAGAAGACAAAAGGATCGTCTTTTCCTGCAGTGCTTCTAAGATCTGAAGGATCTCTTTTCTTCCCATTGGATCAATCCCGCTAGTCGGTTCATCGAGTACTAGAATGCTGCAATCCTGATATAGTGCTATCGCCAGTCCCAATCGCTGAAGCATTCCTTTTGAGTAATTTTTAGCCGCTAGATTGCGTTCATCCCAAAGAGAGACTGCTTTCAGTAAATGCCTGACACGATCCAGGTCGACTGATTTTGAGGAGGCCATAGCGAAAAAGGTCATATTTTCAAGTCCTGACAGGGAAGGGTAAAGCATAAATTTTTCAGGCAAGTAAGCAATATCTTCCGAATTTTTCTTTTTAAGATTTACACCATTTATTTCAACCGTTCCTTTTTTAAAAGGGAGCAATCCAAGCAGGCTGTTAATAAGAGTAGATTTTCCAGCACCATTTCGTCCAACCAAAGCACAGATTTCATTTCTTTGAACCGTAAGGCTGACATTATCTAAGATAGTTTTCTTTCCAAAGGTTTGTGTTAATGCCTTTATTTTAATCAATCTAATCCCTCCTTACGGTGAAAAATCACGGCTAAAATAAATGAGACAAAGAGAAGCAAGCCTGCATTTCCGATTAACAAGAAGGAAGGCTTTATCCACATAAAAGATTGCAGTAATTTGGACATATGGCCGAAGGAATAAACCTGAAGACCTGTTTCCAGAAAAATGCGTGCAGATTGCAAAGGATTGAAAAAATAGGCAACTGAAAAAAGCTTCACATTTTCATAAGTGACATCAGGCAAAAGGGCAAGCAAGAAAAAATCGTGTAAGAAGAAAAAGTAAAACCACAATAGGACTGCATATCCTATAATTTGCATTCGTGATCGGGAAATACTACCGATTAAAATTCCAAGCTGGTTGAATATCAGCATTAAGCTTAAAAGAGATGTTAAAAAAATGGCATAATTCTTTCCATCAAGCTGAAAATATATTTTCACAGGAAGCAGATAGATTAAAAACCATATAAAAATAGGTCCAATCAATACAGTTTGAACAGCAAGGGATTTTTTTAGCAGAAAGCTAAAATAACTTTCTCTTCTGGTTAATAGCATGATCAAGGTTTTTTGCTCTTTTTCCTGGAAGACAGAGAATGCTCCAAGAAATAAACAAAGAATGGGGATGAAATAGATCATGGAATCAAATAAGTTTAACAGTAATATATAAAACCCCTGGTCAAAAGAAAGAATAGAGGATTTATATAAAATCATGGCTGAGACAAGGATTACAATGCTAAAGGATAACCATAGCCCTTTTCCTCTTATATTTTCCTTCCATTCTTTCCAAACATAATGCATATCCAGTGTCTCCCTTTTATCAAGATTGTAAAGATGACTGTACCAATTAGAACCCAGGCCAGGGGGATATCAATGCGGTTTTGGCGAACTAGCGGATAAGGGTCCTCAAACATAGTTTTATTATTATTTTTCAGAAGAGCGTTCATCTTCTCATAAACGGCTATCGCCGGACTTTTTAAGAATAAATAGGTTAATTCATAATCTTCTATTAGCTGGTGCAATGAAGATTGGTAAACAATAGGTTCATCGCCTTTGCCATTTCCGTCCAGGTCGAGGCTCGGAAAGGTTTTTCCCCAATCATTTCCAATACCATTTTCACTCCAGCTATTTTGTCCCTGGCCTCCTAAACTAACAGCAGGAATCGTATTTTCATGGATTTGGTTTGCTGAAAAAACCTGGTCGTTTGAGCTGGCCCAAAGTTCAACTCCAATTTGATTTTTAATAATCCGGTTATTCCGGATTGAGTTAGAAGTTGATTGATCAATATAAAGGCCTCGCTGATTTAAAAAAAATGTATTATCCTCTATTTCGATTTGATTGGCAGACAAGAGCAAGATCCCAAACGATCGATGCCCGTAATTAAAAAGAAACTGATTTTTTGAAAGGTTTAATCCGCTGGAGTGCATGACAGCAGCCCCTCCTGTATTAAAGAAGAAAATATTGTTTTTAAAGCTGTTTCGATCAGAATACATATAATGAAGGCCGTATCTCGTATGGCTTATTTTATTGTTTGTAATTGTGTTTTCATTGGAATAATCAAAAAACATCCCGTCCCTTGTACCGGTTATCTTGTTATTTTTCAATGTATTATGGTTTGCATAATAAACATGCAGCCCATTTCCCTGACTGGCAATCTTTCCTTTACCCAGTCCTTTTATCTCCGAGTTTTGAACGGTATTGCCATGTGCCTGGCTTAAATAAATACCATGGAAGGAATGGCTGATTTTTATCCGGTCCAGGAGATTTCCGTTAGAATAGACCTTAATGGCGGAATACTCCTCAGAAGAATTCCGGTCCATGCTGCTGTTCGTAATTGTAAGGCTTCGCATAATTACTCCAGGAGCATGAATAGACACAACATTCCCCATCCCGTCGCCCTTAATGATGGTTTGGCTGCCTCCTATGATTTCTACCTTTTTATTAATTGTGATATTTCCCTTGTAGGTTTTGTTTTCCAGTTTGATAATCGCACCTTCTTGAGCTGAATCAATGAGATCCTGCAGGTCTTCAGAGGCAGAGCCATATTTAGGGAAAACAAATGATGCCAAAAATAGTAAGAAAAAGAGGAGACAGGTCTTCTTCATCTTCCTCGATCCTTCCACAACGGAATAATCAAAAGAATAAAGGCTGCAGCTGCCAAATAGAATCCGGTTCCCAAATAGCTATGGGTAACAAAGTTGGCCAAAGTGTTTTCTCCAATGATTGGCGGAATGAAGGGTTCAACAGTAATGGGAGCAGTAGGGCTAAGATTTGTGCCGAAATCCTTTAACCACCTGTACAAGTCCCATAAACCGAGCATCCCGCAAAGTATGAATGACCCTATGAGTACTTTGAGAATTGTTTTCCTTTTAAGAAGGCCTGTTATAAAAGTAAGAACCGCTAGCCCTCCAATAACGAAAGGGAGATATCTTAATTCGGGAAAATTAGCCTCGCTAAAATTTTTCATTCCAATATAATGATTCAAACCGTTCACAATATCAATTTCTCCATCAAGCTTATTCGGATACACAATGATGTTTAAGCCCTCCGGATACTGCGGAGCAAAAAATCTCATACCCCACCATGGAAAAAATAAAGAAGCTGCAATTAAGGTGGCAGCTGTTAGTAGAAGGATGGAAGAAAGAGTAGAAAAACGTTTACGATCCATTGGTTTCCCGCCTTTCTTAAAAGGGGAGGGCATCAGCCGAAATTGATACCCTTTCACCTTTTATTTAAAGATAAGGTATAACTTTGAACTTAAATAATTGTCTAGCTCCGGCACCCTATCGACTCGGCGTGCTTCCCTCACCTCGTCTACGACGACGCACAGGATGTGCTAGTAAGGCGAGGCGCACAGGACGTGCGCGTTTCCGAGCGTTATAAGTCAACATCGAATCGCTGTCGCTCTTCGTGTTTCCTTTATCTCACAAAAAGGAACTCAGACTAAAAACACCACGTCCTNTGGCAACGTCTGAGTGACCCACATCCTCCCAAAAGCTAACGCTTTCGGTCGTGCGATGTTAAAGCTGTCGAAGCTTTCCTTGTCCTGTGGGCCTCAGTCCACCACGCTCCGTCGATGAACAAGGGCGCCTCCGCTTTTCTTATTTAGGTTTCACAAGGAAGTAGCCCGTCATTTCCTGGTGCAGTGCCGAACAGAAATTCGTACAATAGATAGGGAAGGTTCCCGCCTTATCAGCTGTAAATTCTACTGTATTGGTCTGCCCCGGCTGAACCTCGATGTTTAAGTCATAGCCGTTTATGGCAAATCCATGAGTAATATCCTGGTCAAAATCGATATTCGTTAAGTGAATAAAAACTTTATCTCCTTCATTCACCTCAATTTGATCCGGCCGCTTGGCTTTGGCATCGAAAATAAATTTAGAGCGCATGGCAATACCGTAGATATGAACTTCATTTCCTTTGCGGACGATTTTTGTTTCTTCTTGGCTGTAAACGGCATCTGGGTTGTTTGCGTCTTTCGGATAAACAGAAATGGTTTTTATTTTATCTGCCTTAATCATTTGTGCGTAGTGAGGCTCAGGGTTAACAGGTGCAGATTGGATCACTTCCATCTTCTTTCCTGAAAGATCGATAAGCTGCATTGACTCGGGATGGGAAGGGCCAACAGACAAGTAACTGTCTTTTGCAATTTTGTTTAATGCAATCAAATACTTACCGTCCGGTGCAACTGTATCGCCCTCTGCTGCAACCGAATGGCCAGGTGAATATTGCACTGGAACACGATCCAAAGTTTCGCCGGTATTTGGATCCCATTTTACAATTTCCGAGGAGATGAACATGGTTGTATAAGCCATTCCTTTATCGTCAAATTGCGTATGAAGAGGCCCAAGAGCATTTTCAGGATTAACTTCTTTTTCCATTACTGATTCATATTTTAAGACTGGAATACCATTGCGCTCACCTGCAAAATCTTCGTTTTGAATCGCTTCAAATGCTTTTTCAAAAGAAAAGACAGTCATAGCAGGCGCCAGTTTTCCGGATGCAATAAATCGTTTACCATCAGGGGTCACGTCTACACCATGCGGAGATTTTGCAACAGGAACAAGGTAAATGCCGCCTTTATGCTTTTCCGGAAAAATCATTTTTTGTCCAGTTACTTCGTCATATTGTCCATCCTCCACCATTTTCTCTAACTCTTTCCAATTGAATAATACAATGTAATCTCTGTCCGCTTGAGAAGCGTTGATTTCAAGGTTGGTGGTAGCTTCTTCTGTATTATAAGTAGTCATGACTGCCCAGTCTGAAGACATTTTTTTGCCTGCATCTGATAAATCATATGACCAAGGCGGAAGCGCCACTTGGTAGGCAATATTTAATTTTTCTTTTTTCTCATTAAATGTAACAGCAGACATGACCCCTCGGTATTTTTCGCTGTACTCGTCCAGCGGTGCGTACTCTCTTCCAATTGGCACGGCAAATCGGGTCGGCAGGAACATGTATTCTGTGTTGGAGGTAACGAATGCTGCACAGTGCGGTCCGCTTGTGTTTGGAACATTAATGATGTCTCTGACCGTGAAAGTTTCCAAATTCATGACTGCCGCGCGGCTGTTCCCAACATCAGTCGCAAACATGTATTTTCCGTCATAATCTCCATCTTTTTCAGAAAATGCTGGATGGTGTAGATCCCCCCATGTATATCCGCCTAGCATTTCCTTAGAATGTGTATCCCAGCCGTATCCGGTTGCTGAATCCTGGGAAAAAACTGGTACAGTACGAATGTGGCGCATGGAAGGTACTCCGTAAATAAACATTTGTCCCGAATGGCCGCCGGATGCAAATAAATAGTATTCATCTTTTTCGCCAAAAGGAACGTATACTTTTTCAGCATTGCTCTTATTAGAGTCGTTTGCTGCTTCACTGCGCTGGTTTGGTGAAAAATCAGCGAAGAAGACAGTTGCTGCCAAAAAGCCGGCAAACAGGCCTGAAGCAGCAGGAACCCACTTTTTCATAAGTATGGCACCACCTTAATTGGTTATTTAGATTCCGAAGCTTGTTTAAGCACATCTGAAATTTTGCTGATTTCTTCCTCTGTCAATGGATTTCCGCCTATCACTCCTGACATGACTGCCGAGGTCGGCTCCTTCAAAAATTCTTTCAGAGGCTTGCCGTGTTTCCCTTCAACATTGTTAAAGGCTTGTGATAAGTCAGGCCCTGTGGCGCCTCCTTGGAGATTCAAGCCTTTTACTGCATGGCATCCCAAGCAGCCTTTAGCCTGAAGTATATTTTCTTCAGTTGAGACGGCTGCTGCCGTGCTTGAATCGGAGGATGTTTCTGCAGATTCTTGCTTGGTTTCCTCGGAATTGGCTTGCGTATTATCCTGGATAGCGATTTCATTGCCTGAATCATCTCCATCCCCCAGGACATCAAAGACCAGGTATCCAATACCAAGGCCGAGAATGGCGCTGATCATGAAATGTATAAAAGCTTTATTCACTTTGCTCCCTCCTTGAGAGTTTTCTTTATCATCCTAACCTCAGCTTACTCATCTATGTGTGATGAATTTCACAATTTTCTAAGGTTAATGTGAAGGATTTGTGAAAGTGTTTTTTTAGTACTTACCGTATATTGTGAGATATATCACTTTCCATAAAAGAGGCCTTCGCTAAAATAATCCTAAGGAATAACATTAGGGAAGCGGGGGATGAGAATGGATTATGAAATGAGAGACAATATGGGGGCACCATACAGGCAGCCGCTTATTGACGAGTTTTTAAGCAAAATTGAAATCTTTAAGGATCTTCCCAGCGAGTCAATCCAGCTGATCGATAAACGGATCATCAAAAAGGCATACAATAAAGGCGATAGAATTATGTCTGAGTACGAGGTAGCCAAAGGAGTTTATTTTGTCCACTCGGGTATTGTGAAGCTGACCAAACAGGATGAACAAGGAAATGAGATTATTGTCTGCATTAAGAAAAAAGGAGAAATTTTTGCAGAAGCCAATCTTTTTAACCAAACTGGCCAAACCTATCCGGCAACAGGCACGATGGTGCAGGATGGTGAAATCTATTTCTTGAACACCGATGACCTTGAACAGGAGCTAATGTATTCCCCGGAGATGGCCGTCCAGATTATCCGTTACATGAGTGAATCCCTGAGAGACATGACATCCATTTTAAGAGACATTGCCCTCCTGGATGTGTATACAAAAACAATTAAAACATTGGAGAGGCTTGCAGAAAAATTTGGGGCTAATCATTGCAATCGAATGCATATTGAACTTCCAATCACAGTCCTGGAGTTTTCTACATTAGTAGGAACATCCCGGGAAAGTGTAAGCCGTGTTTTTTCGAGGCTGAAAAAAGAAGGAATCATTGAAATCGCTAATAGAAAGATTGTAATAGTGGATTGGTGCAAATTTTGCTCCCATTTTCACCAGAGGCTATAGGAAAAGTCCTTATCTGTTAATATACAATGGCTGCTGGGAGGTTAGTCAGTTCAGAGTTTTTGTTATATAATGAATTCATAGATTATGATTCTGAGGTGCAAAAGCATGGCTGATTTTCGTTCCAGTGAGATTATTCATAAACCTGTACATGAAGTATTTGATTATATGGTTAGCATGGAAAATGTCCCTGAACTCATGCCGTATGTCATAAAAGTGGAAAAACAGACGGAGGGCGAGATCGGGAAGGGGACAAAATTTATTGAGACCCGCATGGTAAGAGGCAAAAAAATTAATGCTGATATTGAAATCATTGATTTTGAAAAGGATAAAACCTATACGACACGAAGCAATGCCAATGGACTGATTACGGAATATAAATATAATTTCCATGAAATAGAAGAAGGAACGCAGGTGGAGATGGAAGCAAACGTCAAAACAAGCGGTCTTGTAGCAAAATTAACCAAACGTTTTATCGTGAATATTGTAAAGCAGGAAGACGGCAGCCAGCTTCAGTATTTAAAGGAAATGATGGAGAAATAATCATAAAAACAGGGAGCCTCATGGTTAAAAAGGCTCCCTGTTTTTTACTTATTCTTTTGTTCATCCTCTATCAGAATGATCGTACCGCCGTCATTTCTGCCAGGCAGTTTAACTTTAATTTGCTTGTTTTTGTCTACTGTATATTTCTTTCCGCTGTAGTGGTCAATAACCTTTGTGCCGGCAGCAAAAGGGACATTAACCGTAACCTTTTTGTTTTCAGCTTCAATATTTAATCCAACAACGGCATGTGTGCCATTATAGGAGCGGTTAAAGAATAGATATCCGTCGGCATCGCTGCCTGCCAGCTTTTCACGTGTTCCTTTTGAAAATACCTCAGAGTAATTTTTTCGGATGTTAAGCAGCTTCCGGTAATGCTCGTGCATGTCATTTCCAATTAGGGACCAGTCAAAGTCATAGCGGTTTTCATTGAATTCCCCTTTATCCATATCGCCGGCATTCTTCCCGGAAAGGCCAATTTCCTCACCGTAATAGATAACTGGCTGGCCCTTGGCTGTAATTTGGAGGGCAGAAGCAACCTTCATTTTTCCCCGATCATTCCCGGCAGCAGTAATCAGGAAGCCGTCTTCATCATGGCTGCTTAAAAACTGTCCCAGTGTTGCTGTATTTGTAAGCCTATCATTTCTTGCCTGCAGCTTTTCCTCAGCTGCATCGATATGGCCGTTGATGAAATCAGCAGCTGTATACTTAAAGCCAAAATCAAGAATAGAATCCATTTCGCCGCTATTCAGGAAGCCGCCATGTTCATCGATGTGGCCCCCATAATATTCACCGATCATTTTAAAGTCGGGCTTGATTTCAGTCAGTGCATTTTTAAATGCTTTCCATGTTGTGTGTTCAACATGCTTAACTGTATCGACGCGGAAATAGTCGATTGTGTCTCCACGGTCTGTTTTTGCTTTTTCAAGCCAGTCTGTCTGCCATTCAATGATTTGTCTGCGGACAGCATCTTCTTCTGTCTTGAGGTCGGGCAGCCCCGCAAGCTCGCCTCGGATCGTATCGGTTCCTCCATCCCGAAGCATGCCTGAAAAACGTGCACGGTCGGCATCAGTAGGGAAGTTAGGGATCCCGAGTCCAATGGAGGGGTCATTTTCCTTTAATCCGTATCCAGTATGATTAAGAACTACGTCTACCATTACCTTTATGCCCCGGTCATGAGCTTTTTCCAGAAGCTCATGGAATGTCTGGATATCCCCGAGATGTTCATCCAATGCTGAAAAATTCTTTGCCCAATAACCATGGTACCCAAATTGGTTTCCATCTTTATCATGGCGCAAATCCCAATTGATGTTATCGACAATAGGGGTAATCCAGATGGTATTGATGCCGAGATCCTCAAGATAATCGAGTTTTTCAATTATCCCCTTGAAATCTCCTCCATGGTAGGTTTCAAGGTGGGACGTATCATAGTTTGCTCCATTTGGGTCATCATTGGATGCATCTCCATTATGGAAACGGTCAGTCAGCATAAAGTAAATTCGGGCTTCATCCCAGTCAAAGTCATCTTTTTTGCCGCTGAAGGTACGGGTTGCTACTTCAATGGATGCCTCTCCTTCATGTACATTGCCATATTCATCAATAACGGTAATCGGCAATGCCTTGATTCCTGCCGTTACAGATTGATCAATGGAAATGGTTTGGGCATTTAAAGCCGGGTCAATGCTGGTTTTGCTGCTCCCGCCGATTGCAGAAAGGTCTGCGTATACCTCTTTTATAGATACATCCGTATCAGAGAGTGTGGTTTCAATTGATAGAACGGCATTTTCATTGTAGGATGCTTTCTTCGGATTGACTTCAGCAATGATTTCAGCTGTGGGATTTTTATATGTGATGGATGATTTTCCATCAATTGTATTAAATGGATCTGCAGTTTCGGTTGTTTCCCCATTTCTGGTAACCAGGAAAGAATATTCATATGTGCCTTCTTCCAATTGCTCAATCGTTGTAAAGAAGCGCTCCTCTTTAGGAGAGTACTGCATATCATATAGCTGTCCATCGAACTTTGCCTGCACCTTTTCAATAGAATCCATTTCTTCCTGTTTGAATAGTTCTGGATCTCTATAATAAAGAGTGAGGCTCCCGTTATTTAAAACAGGCCCAGTGATGGAAGGGACTTGATAGAATTCCCCCTGGCCGCTTGTGACAACGACCTTTGTGTACTTGTCGTTCCCTGTTTTAATATAGCGGTCGGCACCATATGGATCCTTTTGATCCCAGCCTGTGCCTTTGCGAAGTACAAAGCCCATTTGCTCCGTTTGCTGGCCAATTTCAATCAAAGCAACAGCCCCTTTGTCAGTGACTTTAGTAAAATCAGCTTGCCCATCCTTTACACCAGTCTGCCAGGTCCAAATGTTCCAGCCTTCATAATCATGATTGTCTCTTACATAGGTAAACTCGATAAAACGGCGGTTATCTTCTGCGTTTCTATCGTCAAAATCCTCTTTTGAGTAATAAACCGTTTCATCGCCCTCTGCCAGCCATACTTCTGTTTCATGCTGGCCTTCAGGCATGGTAATCGTTCTAGTGACATCCTGTGAATCCCAGCTGCCAGGGCGGGGAATGACATGGATTTTATTTGAAGGAAATGATATTTTAGCTTGAGCAAATCCTTCTGACTGGCTTGTAAAAGGATAGGCATTGCCATTTTTTCCATCCTCCCATGCCCATAAATCCCAATTAAATTGCTCTCCGTCACTGCGCAAGTAGTTAATCGTATAGGTATTCAATTGGGCATTGATTTTGAAGGTATGCTTCAGTGTGTATTCGTTGTATTCGCCAATGACAGTTACGCTTCCTGCTTCAGCATTATCAGAGATTTTCAGCTGGTTATCTATTAGAGATACACCCGCTGCTTCCTCTTGCAATGTCCATGCTGGGTGCACAGTTTCAGCAGTTCCATCCCTGTTTAATAGGCTGGCTGAAAGAGGAAGAGTGCTGCCTTTTCCAATGTCAGCAGGCATATCCGTTGTTAATCCGCTTATAACTAATAAGCTGTTGCCATTGGCAGTCCGGCTGTTTGCAGGATCGGTAATCCAATTGTTTTCTTCCAAAATGAATTTATACTCATAGATTCCAGGGGATAGATGAATAGTCTTTGACCAAATGCTATTTTCATCTTTGGTCATCTCTAAAGCTTTATTTTTCCAGTCGGTAAAGCTCCCTGCGACACGGACTTGCTGAGCCTCACCCTGGTAGGAGAAGGTAACATTATTTCCTTCCGCCACAGGGCTTTCTACAGTGCTGGCAGAGGATAGATGCGGGTTGATTCCAGTGAATAAACTAAGAATTAAACTTAGCAGCATGATCCAGATGCCGGTTTTTCTTGCTTGTTTCATGAATTTCCCTCCTTAATAGATTGGATTGGGCGTAGGTGCAATCGTTTGCATAAAAACCAAGGATGAAAACGCTTGCACGACTCTTAAGGGAATTCTATCACCATCGGAGGAAAAGCTCATGGGCAAAAAGTAGGAAAGACGTACCAATTAAAATGGAAAAAAAGCCGTCCTAAAAGGGGACGGCTTCCTTATAAACACATGAATAGGGTTGAATTATTTCTCTGTCTCAAAAGACCATTCATTCATGCCATTTTCCATATTGTATATTTTCTTAAAGCCATTATCAGCCAATAGTTGGCTCGCTTGGGCAGATCGGGTTCCGCTTCGGCATACGACGAGATATAGCTTTTCCTTATCCAGTTGATCGATTTTTTCTTCCAGAACAGGGAGCGGGATCAAAGCAGCTCCAGGAATATGCCCTTCAGCGTATTCCTCTTCAAAACGCACATCAATCACTTGAGCCTGCTCGGTTTCCTATAGCTCTTTGGCTCTATCAGCATTTACATTTTCGAAGGAAGGACCGGGATCAGAGCTGCATCCAGCTGCAAGTCCAGCAATCAATCCAAGAACCATCAATATAAATAGTGGCTTTTTCATGCTATAGCCCCTTAAGGGTTAGAATTTATAGGTCCAAAAACGCTCTTTATAGACTCTTGCCATTACTTCAGGATCTTGATTTTTAAGGCTTTCTTCCATATTGGCAGCCATTAGCTGGGTCTGGGAAGTATGTGCTTTAATGGCAGCAATTTTACGGTCAGCTACTGCACTGACATCATTGACTACGTCAGCCTGGCCTAGTTCTTCTTCGCAGTTGTTGGAGAATGCCACACAATGTACCTTAGGGCGCTTATCTGCAGGCAGCTCTTTTACGGCTCTGATAACGGCTGCTCCGGTTGCATCATGGTCGGGATGGACGGCATACCCCGGATAAAATGTGATGATCAGGGAAGGGCTGACTTCGCCTATAATAGTTCCCAGCCTGTTCGCCAGCAATTCTTCCTCTTCAAATTCAACCGTTTTATCACGGTAGCCAAGCATTCTTAAATCCTGGATGCCCAGCACATTCGCTGCAGCCTCCAGTTCTTTCTTGCGGATTTTCGGCAATGTTTCCCTGTTTGCAAAAGGGGGATTTCCCATATTGCGCCCCATTTCGCCTAGTGTCAGGCAAGCATAGGTAACAGGTGTACCGTTATCAATATGTAAGGAAATCGTTCCTGAAACCCCAAATGCTTCATCATCGGGATGGGGGAAAATGACGAGTACATGTCTTTCCTTTTCCATACAGCTTTGCTCCTTTCCATTTTTACACTCTTTTTATCATGCAATCGCACCTAGAGATCAAGGCTGTCCCATGGTAAGGCGCTCCCGTTTTTCTACTCAAATGGCGTTTCGCCAATTTGCAGCGCAACTGCAAGTTTTCCGCTGAAATCATGTCCAGCTAAAAGGAGCCTATCTTTTTCATCCACTTCAAAATGCGTGATTCCTTCAGCATAAACCCAGCCGAAATTCATTTTCAGTCCGACACGATATGGGCCATTTCCTGTGATTTTTCCATGTTCGTAAATCAGTTTGGCATTGCGGATATACGCGCCGGAAGAAAAGAAGCTTTCATCGAAATGGGAAGCATATGCCCCATTGGTTGTTTCTAAATGGATATAGACCTCTTTATTTGCCAAGCGATCAATCTCTTTTTGCACAGTTTCTTTTACTGCTGGTTCCACTCCAAAATCCCCCTTTCCATTTATCTTCATGTATAGGTTTATTTGTTAATATCTATTCGCCTGAAAAAAGCAGATTGTATTTTTATCTTACTAAAAAATAGCAGGAAAAGCGAAAAAGTGAGCTTAAAGAGCAACAGGGTGGGATATTAAAAAACTACTAAGATTTGATTTATCCGCGAAAAAACAAATATATCCGCGAAATTCACATCTTATCCGAAAAACATATTATTCGCTGAATTTACAGCCATTTTTCCACAGAAAAAACAGAGCCCAATGGACTCTGTTTTAAATTTCTATTTTTGTTCTGATTCCAGGCGGCCTTTACCGTATTTGCGGTATGCACCAGGCATTGTAGGGCCGACATATTGGTTTAGCTGGAATCCATGGTTAATGGCTGCAGTGATGAAATCCTTGGCTGTTTGGACAGCTTCTTTTACAGGTTTGCCTTTGGCAAGCTCTGCTGTGATGGCTGATGAGTATGTACAGCCTGCGCCATGTGTATACGTAGTTTCAACCCGTTCGCTTTCGTAAAGAGTGAACTCTTGTCCATCATAAAGAAGGTCAACAGCTTTTTCATGCTGGAGCTTGCTGCCGCCTTTAATTAATACATATTTGGCGCCAAGTTCATGGATTTTAACAGCCGCTTCCTTCATGTCTTCGACAGTCCGGATTGGACCTGTTTTAGCCAGCTGCCAAGCTTCAAATAGATTAGGGGTTACAACAGTTGCAAGCGGCACAAGCAAATCTCGTAACGCTTCATTTAACTCAGGATGGATAGGCTCGTCTTCACCTTTGCAAACCATTACCGGGTCAATGACTACTCGATCAAGGTTATTTTCTTTAATTGTTTTTGCTGCGATTTTTATAACTTCCTCTGAACCTAGCATGCCCGTTTTCATGGCATCAATGCCGACTGATAGAATCGTTTCAAGCTGTGTTTCCAATGTTTCATTGGCAATTGGGAATACATTGTGGCTCCAGTTGTTTTTAGGATCCATCGTAACAATTGTTGTCAAAGCTGTCATGCCATAAACGCCAAGCTCCTGGAAGGTTTTAAGATCGGCCTGGATTCCGGCGCCGCCGCTTGTATCTGAACCTGCGATTGTTAACACTTTTTTCATAGTCATGTACAAAATTCCTCCTTGAAGTTCTGCTGGATATGTTTTTCTAATTATAACAATAATTGCAAAAGGGAAAAACTAAAATGGACTGCATACCTGTTCCTCTTATAAGGTTGTCCGCTGCTGTTTCCCAGCATGTAAATTCTGCACTTTTTGTCTATTCCGCCAGGAACTTCACCATGGCTGATAATTTGTTTCCGCATCTACTCTGTCTGCCATTTCGAAAGGCAGGTTGGCAATGCCGTAATTGCTGTGTATTCTGCATTGTTTATAAATAAATGACCTGCCTCCAGAAAATGTTTTATTTACAGTCTGCAAAGAAAGAAAACTTCCAAAGAAGTGTTATTTTAACTATTAAAACAGAAAAACCGGCTCAAAAATCCAGAGCCGGTTTCCTGTGGACAATCTGCAAAGGCACATATAAAGTTTTTTCAGGAAACGGTAAATTTATACCCAATTCCTTATTGTTAGACAATGATGATTTAAAGACACAATTTTGCCATACTTATGGAAGCCAGCGGGCCTTTATCAAAGAAACACATTCGAATAGATGATAAAATATTACAATAAGAAGCGTAAGGCTTTTATATCACTAAAGTCAGGTGAGGAACATGAGTGTAACGGGCATTATCTTAGCAGGAGGACAATCGAGCCGAATGGGCGAGAACAAAGCCCTTTTAAATATAGACGGTAAAACGGTAATTGAACGCATAGCAGACCGATTGGCTGCTATCACATCTGAAACGATCGTCATCGCCAACAGCAAGGAAGAATACCAGTTTCTTGGCCTCCCCATAGTCAGTGACCAATGGAAAGAAAAAGGCCCGCTTGCTGGAATCCAATCAGGGTTATCCGCTTCAAAAACGCAAAGGAATTTGATTGTTGCCTGTGATATGCCGTTCATATCTGCAGAATTAGGAAAAATACTTCTAGAAGAACTAGATAGCCATCAGGCAGCAGTCCCAGAAATTGCAGGCCGCCTTCATCCGCTTTTTGCAGCTTATCGAAAGGATGCCAATGAAGCGGCTGAACGTGCTTTAAAAGAAGATAAGTTGAGAATCCGAGATTTTTTGAATGATATAGACACTTCATTTTTGAAGAGCGAAGAGCTTAGAAAGAGGGGCTTCTTAAATGAAGAAGCCTATTTCTTTAATATGAATTGTCCGGATGAGTACCGGCAGGCATTAAAAATGGCAGGAGAAATGAAGAAGGGTTCCAAGTAAATCGGAATGCTATTTCACTTCCGATAGTGGATATGTCAAAATGAAACTATTGAGGTTAATAAGACTGTAAGAGGGCTTGTTTATACAAAATGAGGTGATTTAATGAATTTTGAGATTTCAAAGGATCCAATCGATATCCAAAGTGTTATAAATAAAGTAGTGCAGCGGGAAGCAGGGGCCATAACAACCTTTATTGGCACTGTCCGCGAGCTCACACATGGCAAAAAAACGCTTTATTTAATTTATGAGGCGTATGAATCGATGGCTGTTAAAAAGCTTGAACAAATAGGCAAAGAAATAAAAGAGCGCTGGGATAGTGCAGAAGTGGCCATTACACACCGTACAGGCAAGCTGGATATTACAGATGTTGCAGTTGTTATAGCCGTATCCACACCCCATCGTGCAGATGCGTATGAAGCAAATCGATACGCCATTGAAAGAATCAAAGAGATTGTGCCGATTTGGAAAAAGGAACATTGGGAAGACGGAGAAGAATGGATCGGCAACCAGCTTGAGACAGTAGCTTATCCAAAAGGGAAACCGGAGGCGAAGGATTTAAATGAATAAAATTATGTTTTTTGCCCATTTAAAAGATAGTGTTGGCGAAGAATCAATAACAAAGGATGCAAGCAGCAAAACAATAGCCGAGCTGAAACAAGTGCTATCGGAGGAATACGGTTTGAAATTGGACACGGTCATGGCAGCCGTAAACGAAGAATTTGCATCAGATGATGAAGTGATTAAGGACGGAGATACAGTCGCTTTTATACCTCCTGTAAGCGGGGGCTGATGTACCTGTATGAATTTGTTTAGCATCAGGCGCCAGGACTCGAGGTCAGTTGGAGCCTGATGCTTTTCTTAGGAGGTTCACTTATGTCTGAAAGGTATTCACGGCAGACTTTGTTTCCGCCGATCGGAAAAGAAGGGCAGGAAAAAATCCGCTCCAAACATGTGCTGATTATTGGTGCAGGAGCTCTTGGGTCAGGCAATGCTGAAATGATGACCCGTGCGGGTATCGGTAAACTGACGATCATTGACCGGGATTATGTAGAAGAAAGCAATCTGCAGCGCCAGCAGCTTTATACAGAAAGTGATGTAGCTGAAAAGCTTCCAAAAGCTGCCGCTGCAGAAAAACGGTTAAGGCTGATAAACTCCGATGTGGCGATACGATCGGTGATTGGGGATGCCACCCCGGAAAAATTGGAAGAACTGGTTAAGGGAGTAGATCTCATTCTTGATTCCACTGATAATTTTGAAACAAGGATGGCCATTAATGATATCTCGCAAAAAAATAAGATTCCGTGGATATATGGAGCCTGTGTCGGCAGCTTTGGGATGAGCCTGACCATAATACCAGGAAGGACGCCTTGCCTTAATTGCCTTTTGAAAAAAATACCGATTCAGGGTATGACCTGCGATACAGGCGGGATTATTGCACCGGCTGTCCAAATGGTCATCGCCCATCAAATGGCAGAGGCACTGAAGATATTGGCAGAGGATTGGGATGCAGTCCGGACTGCCATGGTGAGCTTTGATTTGTGGCGGAACCAGTATACAAGCATGAAGGTGTCGAAAGCAAAGGATGAGGGCTGCTTATCATGCGGGGAGGAAAGGACGTATCCATACCTCCAGGCAGAAAACATGATGAAGTCCACCGTTCTCTGCGGAAGGGATACTGTTCAAATACGTCCGCCTAAAGAGGCGGAAATCGAGTTCAGTGAACTGGCGCAGCAGCTGAAGTCGCTTGGCTATCAGGTGAAAGGGAATCCATATTTGCTGTCAGTCAATATGGGAGAGCAGCGTTTAGTCATCTTTAAAGACGGGCGTGCTCTTATTCATGGAACGAAAGATTTAGTACAGGCAAAAACGATATATCATCGGTTAATGGGGTAGCAGATACTTTTTTGCCCCTTTTAGAAAGAATGATAGCAGAAACTAGTTCAATATCATTATTTCTTTTTTTCCTGGTATTTAATCTTTTTTTTAGGCTGTTTTCGTAAAGTTTAATGCTTTTCAGCTGCTAATTAAGTTAGACCAACTGAGTTGATTGTAGCGGAGGGTGCTTGACTCCTGCTCAGAAGAGAGGGAAGCGGGAGACTCCGCAGGCGAAGCCGAGGAGGGTCTCATTCCTCCCCACGGGAAAGCTTGAGTGCCTGCAGTGGAAATCAACGGGCAGAATTTATAAGTAAAAACAGCAATCTATGAGAAAAGAGCCATTTTGTAAAATGAGGTTCATATTAAAGAATGAAAAGGTAAATGATGATTACATTCATGTTTTTTATTATGTATTTTGGATGATCAGCCAATGGCAAATCTTATTGGGTTTTTTACTAATCATTTATAGTATCACGTTTGCCATTATACAAATGGTTAAAACAACGCCTCTAATTGAAAAAAGCGATGAAAAATCAACGTTTTTCATCGCTTTTTTTAGGGTGATTTCGGGACACCCCTTGTTTGTCTATTATTTTACCTCGTCAGTACCGATAATCACGAGTTTGCCTTCATCCAATACTTTTTCATATTGTTCTGCTTCTGTTTTGGTTAAACCAACAGATTCAAACTTGGAACGCAGCTCATCTCCGCGCTTTTTGAATACGTTGCCGACAGAGTCGAAGAAACCTTGCTCCTTCATGCCGACATCCCCTGTTTCCGTGGCATCAGTAAGGTGCTCAGAGCGATCCTTGTCATGTGCAAAAATATAAATATTTTCTTTATTAAAGCCTTGGCTTTGAAGCATGCCGATTGTGTCTGTTGCTTGTACACCGTTTTCTGCGACTTCAATTTTATACATGTATATCATCCTCCTCAAAAGATTCGATTCTATTTTTGATAGGGCACTATGTGCTGCCCGTTATATTTTATATTTATCCGCTTTGCCATCTTTTAAACATGAGAAAACGAATGGTAGATTAAGCGGCAGGGATGGTAATCTACTTAAATGTGCTGCGATCGGGTATAGAAAAAGCAACACCAAGCCTTCAGCGAAAAAGGGAGGAGATACTTATGGAAAAAACAACTTTTAAAAATGATTGGCAAGACATTCTTGGTGAAGAGTTCCAAAAGCCTTATTATCTGCAGCTTCGTGATTTTTTAAAGAAGGAGTACGAGGAGCACACTGTTTATCCAAAGAAGGAAGATATTTTTAATGCTCTTCATTATACAGCTTACAAAGATGTAAAGGCTGTTATTTTGGGGCAGGATCCATATCATGGGCCAGGCCAGGCACATGGATTAAGTTTTTCAGTAAAACCGGATGTCAGGATCCCCCCGTCTTTGGTTAACATTTTTAAAGAAATGCAGGCAGATTTAGGGTGCGATATCCCCAACAATGGGTATCTAGTAAAATGGGCTAAAGAAGGGGTGCTTCTCTTAAATACAGTTTTGACCGTTCGTAAAGGGCAGGCGCATTCCCATAAGGGCAAAGGATGGGAGATGTTTACCGATACAGTTATCCAAAAACTGAATGACAGAGAAAAGCCCATTGTTTTTATCTTATGGGGGAAGCCAGCACAGGAAAAGGGAAAGCTGATCGACCCTGCTAAACATTACATCCTGACTGCCCCACACCCGAGCCCGTTCTCCGCCCGCAAAGGATTCTTTGGCAGTAAGCCATTTTCAAAGGTGAATGATATTCTAGGGCAGCTGGACGAGGAACCAATCGATTGGGAGATTTCAGACTGCTAATCTTATTCGTCATGTTTCACGTGAAACATACATGAAATGCAATGGATAGGAGAAAGGGCTCGAAATATGTTTGATGCCTTTTGATGACATGATGGATAAGGGAACAGGGCAGAGGGCAGGGAATGAAGAGAAGATGAATGTACAGAAGATTGATGGTTTCAAAGACATCTATTTCGATGTTGCTTGGGAGCAAACCACCCTAAGGGATGCAGAGTGTTATATGTAAGACAAGACAGATGCCCTCCATGGAAGTTTTTCGGGCATCTGGCCATCCTTGTTTGCGTTTTGAAAAGAAAACCTGATACACTTTAAAGTGATTTTAGCGTTAAAAATGAAAGTGTCGTTTTTCATAGAAAGAGGTGAAGTGTTTGAATATCTCTGTTCAAAAACTTTTGGGAAAGATGGAAAAAGAATTATATGAAGCAAAAGCCAGTTCGTCAGAAGCTCGCATCAGGGAAAGGGTTCAAGCCATTAAATCGCTATGTGAACTGATTTTGGAAGAATCAGACACAGGGAGCACTTCCGTTGCGCCTTCTATAAGCCATACATACAGCTCGCAGCCTGCACAGCCTGCGAATTTGCAGCCAAAGAAAATGCAAATGGATGATGAAGCTAATGGTGATTCATTATTTGATTTTTAAAATGGGATAAGAGGTGTAGGAGAATATGAAGCTATTTATTATTATTGGGGCAATCAATGCTTTTTTATCAGTCGCTTTAGGGGCATTTGGAGCGCATGGTCTTGAAGGAAGGGTTGAACCTAAGTATTTGGAGATCTGGAAAACAGGCGTTACCTATCAAATGTTCCATGCAACCGGGATCCTGATCATTGGTGTACTCCTTGGTAAGCTGCCGGGCACTGCTTTGCTATCGTGGTCAGGATGGCTGATGCTTATTGGCATTATTCTTTTCTCAGGAAGCTTATATGTTTTGACGCTGACAAAAATCAGTGTGCTTGGAGCCATTACACCCCTTGGTGGAGTGTCGTTCTTAGCAGCCTGGGTATTGCTGATTATGGCTGCGGTTAAATATCTATAGTAAAAAAAGGAGCTTTGACATTTGGGTCAAAGCTCCTTCCTTTTCATAAAGAAAGTATATAACTTGAACTTCGATAACTGTCTAGCTCCGGCACCCTATCGACTCGACGTGCTTCCCTCACCTCGTCTACGACGACGCACAGGATGTGCTAGTAAGGCGAGGCGCACAACAGGACGTGCGTGTTTCCGAGCGTTATAAGTCAACATCGAATCGCTCTAAGTGCTCCTTCGCCACAGCTAATTCAAGGAGCGTCGTACAGCTCGTCGCAAAGCGCATGATGTAAACTCAGAGCTGTTATTCATGATGAATTTCCATGTAGCTGCTTCGCTCTTCGTGTTTCCTTTATCTCACAATAAGGAACTCAGACTAAAAGCGCCACGTCCTGTGGCAACGTCTGAGTGACCCCCGTCGTGTGGGCCTCAGTCCACCACGCTCCGTCGATGTGCTACTCAAGGAAAGCTGCTTTCGAATAAGCTTCGCAGGAACAAGCGGCTTTTGGCTTGTTCCGAAGGGCGCCTCCGCTTTTCTTACTAACGCGGAGAGTACTGGGCCATAGCGGGCCCGCCGTTGTAAGGATATTCATATTCAATCTCTTCATCAAATGTTACATAATCGAGATAGATCATCGGGAGCAGAATACGCTGGCCTGTCTGCGGGTCACTAAGGATTAAATGGTCGCGTCCGGCCGCTTCTATCAGGCCTTTAAAAACTTTTGCATTCCATTCCGTGTTGTTTTCAAAGGTTGCGTAGACAGTTGCAAGTTTTCCTTTGTTCAAACGCAGAATATTTTCAATGTAGGACTGTTCAAGCGGAAGCATGCCAGGAATCGAGGGCGGTGCACCTGCGCTCACGCCTGCAACTGTACCGGCGGTTGGCGTTTTCTGATATTGCGGCTGTGCCTGATAGTATTGTGCATTTTGACGAGCATCAACATAAGGCTGCTGGTAACCATAATTAGGGTATTGACCATAATTAAATTGACTCAATTTTTTCCCTCCTAAAGATAAGGCTGTGATAAGGCTAAATGCTGATTCAGCAGATCGGGAGACGCAAGCCTCCTCGAAAATTGCATATGAAGTTATATAATAGAAACTCACTATTTCATTAGTATGTAGGGGCATGTTTTTTTATGACTTGGAAAAAGAAAAACTCCCAGGTGACCTGGGAGTTTAAAGGACATATATATTAGTTTACGTGCAGGAATTTTCCTACCTTGTCTTCTTCAAGAATGTTGCCGACAAAGAAAGAACCGAATTCGCCATAGCGGGCACTTACTTCATCAAAGCGCATTTCATAAACAAGCTTTTTGAATTGAAGGACATCATCAGAGAATAGGGTTACGCCCCATTCGTAATCATCAAAGCCGACAGAACCAGTGATGATTTGTTTTACCTTGCCTGCATATTGGCGGCCGATCATGCCGTGGCTGCGCATCATATTGCGGCGTTCTTCCATAGGAAGCATATACCAGTTATCATTGCCCTGGCGGCGCTTATCCATTGGATAGAAGCACACATGCTTCGCTTTAGGTAGTTCAGGATATAGGCGTGCCAGAATTTGCGGATTTTGATAAGGATCCTCACCTGCAGGCAGGTAATTGCTCAATTCAACAACTGAAACATAAGAATGAGCAGGGATTGTATATTCAGCTAATTTTGTTTTGTTGAATTCGTTTTCAATTTCATTTAGCTCTTCCATTGTAGGCCTTAAGATCATCATCATAAAATCAGCTTTTTGGCCGACAATTGTATAAAGGGCATGGCTGCCGTTCTTCTCGCTTTGTGCAGTGTTCCACTTGTCCACTAGGGCCATAAATTCATGGATGGCTGCCTGGCGCTCATCGCTTGAAAGCATTTTCCAGGTAGTCCAATCAACTGTACGGAAGTCATGTAAACAATACCAGCCGTCGAGCGTTACTGCTGCTTCACTCATTACGATCACTCCTAATATGTACTAAAAATTCTCATCACTACTATAACATAGTTTCTCCAATTAACATGTGTACAAAACTTGAAATGTTGGAATTAATCGAATGATAGTCACCCGTATAGATGCCAGTCAACTCAAAATGCCGTTTACAAAAAGACCATTATGGTTATCTTAAAACAAGAAATGAACATTATATAAGCCGCAGCTGCAAAGGATATTTATTATTGGAAATTTATCGAAAACAAAAACATTTCATCTGAAAGCGCTAACAGTGACCGAACTCCTTGAAATTCTGGGTGTGAAGAGTATTCTAAGGGAGTATATAGGGTAAGTTCTATTAAATGAACGGAATTCAGATGCCTTAGGAGGAATTTGCATGAGTGATTTATTCTCGGTTTTAAAAGAAAAAGTATCAGGGCAAAACTTAAGAATTGTTT
The DNA here is from genome assembly GCF_000518885.1 of Bacillus sp. J33. Taxonomy (GTDB): domain Bacteria; phylum Bacillota; class Bacilli; order Bacillales; family Cytobacillaceae; genus Cytobacillus. The sequence goes on from NZ_JAEL01000017.1 coordinate 62,720, forward strand.
TTCCTGAAGGGCAGGATGAGCGCATTTTAGCGGCAGCGGGAAGGTTGGCTGCTGAGAAAATCATTACTCCAATCCTTGTTGGAAATATTGCAGAAATCGAAGCGAAAGCAAAGGATATGGATATTTCCCTTGAATCAGCTGAAATCTACGATCCTAACAACTTTCTCATGATGGATGAGCTTGTTGCAGCCTTTGTAGAAAGACGTAAAGGCAAAGCGACAGAAGAAGATGCACGCAAAATTCTTCTAGATGAGAATTATTTTGGCACCATGCTTGTATATGCCAACAAGGCTGACGGGCTTGTGAGCGGAGCGGCACATTCTACAGCAGACACAGTGCGCCCGGCACTTCAGATTATTAAGACAAAAGAAGGCGTCCGCAAAACATCCGGTGTATTTATCATGGTTCGCGAGGATGAGAAATATGTTTTTGCCGATTGCGCGATTAACATCTCGCCTGACAGCCAGGACTTGGCGGAAATTGCGATTGAAAGCGCAAAGACAGCCAGAATGTTTGATATCGAACCGCGCGTTGCGATGCTGAGCTTTTCAACAAAAGGTTCTGCCAAGTCTCCGGAAACTGAAAAGGTTTCAGCAGCGCTTGAGGCAGCAAAAGTCCGCGATCCATTATTGATCATTGATGGAGAATTCCAGTTTGACGCGGCATTTGTTCCATCAGTAGCGCAGAAAAAAGCTCCAGATTCACCAATCCAGGGGGATGCAAATGTATTTATCTTCCCTAGTCTGGAAGCTGGAAATATTGGCTACAAAATTGCCCAGCGCCTTGGAAATTTTGAAGCTGTAGGGCCAATCCTGCAAGGCTTAAATCGTCCGGTTAATGACCTTTCCCGCGGATGCAACGAAGAAGACGTATATAAGCTTGCATTGATCACTGCAGCTCAGGCTTTAAATCAATAATTGTTATCTTAGAAGCCGGTCCCTTGTGACTGGCTTTTTTGCTATAATAATTCTGTTGTGGGCTATTGGCTGATAAACTGGCCAGTTTGGCCGATAAACTGGCTAAAATGGCCGTTAAATAGATAAATTTTGCCGGCAACGATTAAAAGCCGGCCCTGAAATAGATAATTTTAGCCGATGAACAAAGGTTTAACCGGGAGTATCGGCAAAAGGGGATCAAAAAGATGAATTTGGCGCAAGATTTGCTGCAGCAGGATGAATGGAGAGTCATTGACCAATCTGTTGGGGGCATCCATTTAAATGCCCTGCATTCATTTGGAATGGATGATACACTTTGTGCTTCTGTCGGGACAGGCACAGCACCAGCTACAGCGAGAACATGGGTCCATCATAATACCATCGTGCTCGGAATCCAGGATACCAGGCTTCCTTACCTGGAAGAAGGCCTGGATTTTCTAAAAAACCAAGGGTATGAAGTAATCGTCCGAAATTCAGGCGGACTGGCTGTTGTGCTGGATGAAGGGGTCCTGAATATTTCACTGATTTTTCCGGAAAACGAAAAAGGCATCGATATAAATCGCGGATATGACGCCATGTGGATGCTCATAAAAGAGATGTTTTCCGAATTTGATAAAAAAATAGAAGCCAGGGAAATTGTCGGCTCCTACTGTCCCGGAAGCTATGATCTAAGTATAGGCGGGCAAAAGTTTGCAGGCATATCACAAAGGCGCCTCCGTAATGGGGTGGCCGTGCAAATCTATCTTTGTGTAAATGGAAGCGGAAGTGAGCGGGCGGACTTGATAGGAAAATTCTACTCCCTTTCGAGAAAAGGGGAACAAACGAAATTTCAGTATCCTGAAATTCAGCCGGAGGTAATGGCATCTCTATCAGAGCTATTTAATGCAGACTTAACTGTCCAGGATGTTATGCTCCGCTTTTTGAAGGCTTTAAACAAGAAGGCTGGCCGACTTTATGCAGGACAGCTGACCATAGAAGAAGCAAGTTTATTTGAAGCCTATTTTCATCGGGTCACAGAACGGAATGAAAAGGTGCTGGGCAGGTAATAAAGAAAAGCCGTAACCATGTGGGTACGGCTTTTCTGATAGGGTATTGCTGCCATTTTCTCCTGATCCCGCTGGAATTGCTTTTTCTATTACACAAAATATAGCTTTGAACTTCGATAACTGTCTAGCTCCGGCACCCTATCGACTCGACGTGCTTCCTTCACCTCGTCTACGACGACGCACACAGGACGTGCGCGTTCCGAGCGTTATAAGTCAACATCGAATCGCTGTCGCTCTTCGTGTTTCCTTTAGCTCACAAAAAGGAACTCAGACTAAAAACGCCACGTCCTTTGGCAACGTCTGAGTGACCCACATCCTCCCAAAAGCTAACGCTTTCGGTCGTGCGATGTTAAAGCTGTCGAAGCTTTCCTTGTCCTGTGGGCCTCAGTCCACCACGCTCCGTCGATGGGCAAGGGCGCCTCCGCTTTTCTTTATTACTCAGCCACTCTCTCCAAATTTCCATTGCGGTCCATTTTAAACTTGGAGGCCGGTCTGTCTTCCTCATCGAACAGTACAAAATTGCGGGCCCTGTTCATGATTTTCATTAGTGTCTCGTAATCTTCCTGAATCGTTACCGTATTTTCCTCAAGCTCGCTGATCTTGCTTTCAAGCTCTTCGTTTCGGCTTCTGAGATCTGCATTTTCACGTTTCAATCTTTCATTCTCATTTTTTAGTATATCAAGCTGAATGCCTGAGTGATTTAATGTTTGCAAGTAAGAAATTACGCTATCCAGATCCAGTTGTGCCGGAGCTGCATAAGCCGTTTCCGAATAATTGGAGGTATAAGATGAAACCGCTTCTTTTTGGTCGCTGGTATCTTTCTCCATACGCTCTTCATAGAAGTCTGCAGGTGATGGCGGTGCGGCTGGATCAGCCGAAACAGACACTGCTTCAACTTCCTGCACGGTTGGAACTGGCGGTGAATATAGAAGCTTCTTCTTGCCGCCCTGGTCTTTACCTAGCATTCTTTGTCTTTGCTTGCGCTGTTTTTTAGCAAGCTGCAGAGCTTTTTCATATCGGTGCCTTACGACTGCGTTCCAGCGGAATCCGCATGCTGCAGAGGTGCGGTTCAGCTTATCCCCCACTTCTTCAAAAGCATTTAATTGAGTGCTTCCTTCCCTGACATGTCTTAATACGGTTTCAGCTAGCAATAAATCATTTTCATCTGTCCATGCATCTTGACGTACTTTCATAAATCCTCAACTCCCTATTTTCATTTGCATTTTGTTGTTGCCTTAGTTAAAGGATGGACAAACTTGGCAGATTTTATACAAATGTGATTAAAAGGATAGTAGATTTTTTTTAAAATTTATTTTTCGCTAGATACGTATGGCGGTTTTATGAAGATTAGTAAGATACACCACCCAAGTTAATGATTACAGCTTGCAAAGCCGCTGGATAAGTTTTAAAATAGCCTGTAGCAGTTAGGCAGGGCATTTGGAATTAGAATCCAATCCTGAATAGGGCTGCCATGCTTCGGACATGCTTTAACAAGGGAATTTAACTATTATATAGGCTGTGTTTTATGGATTTAGCGAGCGAAACGCCGAGGAGTGCTGGGAGCAAGCAGGAATCAGCAATCATATTTAACATAGCCATTATTTAAAATAAAAGTTAGACCGCAGAAAGGGTTGTAAATAAAATGGCAAACGAATTTCGTGTTTGCGACGATTGTCAGGCAGTAAACCTAAAAACATTGATACCGCGTTTAAAAGAAATAGATCCAGACGCTAAAATTGACATTGGCTGCCAGTCCTATTGCGGACCAGGCCGCAAAAAGACATTTGCATTCGTCAATAACCGTCCCCTTGCCGCATTAACGGAAGAGGAATTGATGGAGAAAATTAATAAAAAGCTGAAAAAATAATGCGAAACTTCCCCAGTGGAGGTTTTTTTATTCCATTGATTGTTACTTGAGGACCGTATGAGGCGGAACACCCAGACGCTGCCCATAATATGTGGCCCTATTAGTCTGAGTTATTACTGGCAGGTCATCCTCCTAAACTTGATTTGATATTGAAGAGTGATGTATTACTGCCCGTTAAAATGCAATAAATCGCCTTTTGACTTCTGTCCTGAGGTGATTTTTATTTTGCCCAAAGAGGGTAGTTTAGTTTTAGTTTCAATTTGGTAAATAGACATAATGGGCAAGCTAAAAAGCTTATAAACGTTTTTGGAAAAATCGGACAATATTTTTTGGAGCTGATGATTGCTGTATTGCGGTTCCTGTCGAATGGCCATGCAAAACTGGGAATTTTGTGGTGAATTGATAAAGCAATCGGGATATAATAGGGGTACACAGAAAAGCGGAGGTAAAAGATGGCATATTCGGCGGAAAAGTTAAGCGAGGAAAAGGTATTTAAGGATCCTGTCCACCGTTATATACACGTCAGGGACAGAGTGATCTGGGATTTAATAGGAACAAAAGAATTTCAGCGCCTTAGAAGAATTAAGCAGCTGGGAACAACCTACTTAACCTTCCATGGTGCTGAACATAGCCGTTTTAACCATTCGCTCGGAGTTTACGAGATTGTCCGGCGGATTGCAGATGATGTGTTTATCGGCAGACCGGAATGGAATGAAGAAGAACGCCTCCTCTCATTATGCGCAGCACTTCTCCACGATTTGGGGCACGGCCCATTTTCACATTCCTTCGAAAAAGTATTCAGCCTTGACCATGAACATTTTACAAGAGCGATCATTCTAGGGAGTACAGAGGTAAATAAGGTGCTTACAAAGGTAAGTGCTGATTTTCCAGAAAAGGTAGCAGAGGTAATCGCAAAAACGTCTAAAAATAAGCTTGTTGTAAGCCTGATTTCGAGCCAGATTGATGCAGACCGAATGGATTATCTGCAAAGGGATGCTTATTTTACCGGTGTCAGCTACGGCCATTTTGACATGGAGCGGATATTGCGTGTCATGAGGCCGCGGGAAGACCAGGTAGTCATCAAGCAGAGCGGGATGCATGCGGTGGAGGACTATATAATGAGCCGGTACCAGATGTATTGGCAGGTGTATTTCCACCCGGTCACCCGCAGTGCAGAGGTTATTTTGACCAAAATCCTGCATCGTGCCAAGGATCTGCATAAGCAAAAATATACGTTTAAATACGACCCCATCCATTTCTATTCATTGTTCAGCGGTGAAATTACGCTGGAGGATTATATTAAACTCGATGAAGCGATTATTCTTTATTATTTCCAAATGTGGCAGGAGGAAGAAGATCCGGTTTTAAGTGATCTTTGCTGCCGCTTTATGGACCGGAATTTATATAAATATGTGGAATTTGACCCTGCGAAAGAGTATAAGAAACTGGCCGAGCTGTCAGATTTATTTAAAAAAGCAGGCATAGACCCTGAATATTATTTGGTTGTCGATTCATCATCCGACTTGCCATATGATTTTTACCGTCCGGGCGAGGAAGAAGAGCGATTGCCGATTCATTTGCTGCTGAAAAATGGCGATATCCGCGAGCTTTCCCGTGAATCGGAAATAGTGGATGCCATTTCGGGTAAACGCAGAACAGATCATAAACTGTACTATCCGGCGGATTTTATTTCAGATGACAGCCAAAAGCCGAATATTAAAAAACAAATCAGAACGCTGCTGGATATCGACTAAGACTACATATAGTCTATTTGATTACGGGAAAAAACGGAGTAGGAGATGAAGAGCTTTGTTAAAGGATCACGCCAAATTAATGCATGCCATTGCAGTCTCTGAAGAAATCGTGGGACGGAAAAAGCTGCAGAAGATGATTTATATCGCCAAAAACATTGCATTTCCTTTTCAGGAAAGATTCCAATTTCACTTTTACGGTCCTTATTCGGAGGAATTGACTTTAAGAGTCGAAGAACTTTGCAATATGGGATTTATAAACGAAGTGAAAGAGAAAAAGGGCGGCTATTATCAATACCGATACACACTCACGGAAACCGGAAAAGAATTTTTGGGCGTCAATGCAGTCGATATGCCAAGCCTGCAGGACTGCCTGTTGGATATGAACGGACAAAATGCCAGATTCCTAGAACTTGTTTCGACGGTTCTGTATTTTAATGAACTTCCGAAAGAAGAAGTGAAGGAAAAGGTCTTCACATTGAAAAGCAAGCAGCGCTACACGGACGAAGAAGTGGAGCAGGCTTTTCAATATATTGAAAACTTAAGAAAGAAAGCCGGGCTTGGTCTTGCCCCTGTCAAGTAGACAACCTAAAAAAGCTAAGCAGCGAGCGCGTTTCGATATTCAATCGGTGCGCGTTTCTTTAGTTTCTTTTGTCTTCGTTTGTAATTGTAATGATAGATGTAATCTTCAAGGGCTTGCTCTAGCTCTTCTTCTGAAATACACTTGTCTATATACAACTTCTCTGTTTTGAGGTGTGAGAAGAATGATTCTACACAGGCATTATCCAGGCAGTTTCCTTTTCGAGAGTGGCTGCCCTTGATGCCATAAGCCTCTAATCGATTGTTGTATAGCTTTGACGTATACTGGAAGCCCTGATCCGAATGGAGAACGGCTCCAGCTACGTCTTTTTTCTTTGTCCATTTATCTACCGTATTTAACACAAGTTCGAGATCGTTTCTCTTGGATAGCTCCCAACTTACTATTTCATTATTGAAAAGATCCTGAATAACGGATAAATAATAAAATTCTTCTCCAACAGACACATAGGTAATATCCGTTACCATCTTTTGATTAGGTCCAGCAGCCTTGAAATTCCTCTTAAGGCGATTGGGGAAGATGACTGAAGGACTATGGCCATGTCGTTTTCTCTTCTTCCGGATGACTGATTGTATATCCATTTCCGTCATAAGCTTATAGACCTTTTTATGATTGATAGAATAACCATTTTCATTTAGTTCATCTGTGATACGCGGCCGGCCAAATTCGGGATGCATGAAGTGGATTCCCATAATGTGCTCGCGAATATCCTGTTCCTTCCCAGCCTTCTCTTCCCGTTGAGTGTTGGTTTTCCTCCATTTGTAATAACTTGCAGGTTTGATGTAGGCAATCTCTAGCAGCCAGGAGACAGGATAGTCACTTCTTAATTCATCTATCAGTTTATATTTTATTCTTCTGGGAATGTCTTTTCCTCCTTTACCAGATTTGGATACTGCTTTTTTAAATATTCAACCTGTGCTTTTAAATAATCTCTTTCCTCTTCAACTGACTTAAATTTAGTCCTGGGCCTGCCTTTTAAAGGATTGAACACTCCTTTACGCTCATCAAAAGGTACTCCATTTTTCCATTTCCTAACCCACACTTTAAGCTGGCTGCAATGACGGATTCCCAACTCTTCTGCCAATACTTTATAACTCTTTGAACCATTCACGTATTTCATTACAGCATTACGTTTGAACTCCTCTGAATAGCTATTAAAAGTTTGTCCTTTCTTTGCCATAGAAAAATCCCCTCCAAGTAGCATTCTTTCCTCCATGGTAACATGAAGGTTTTTTTGAATGTCTACTTAAAGGGGACAATAACAG
>NZ_JAEL01000165.1 GCF_000518885.1 Bacillus sp. J33
TTCTCGTATGGTGGGTTGTGGTGACTTAATTATACCCAAAAGGACGATTTTCTTCTTTTTTTGTCTTAGTATTCATGCTGATATTGATTCTTGCACCCTGTTGATTGGAGCGGAAGGGGCGAGCTCCTCGGAAATGCTACCGCATTTCCTTCGTGCGGTGTTAATTCGGGGAAGCTTATTCAATGTCCTGCGGGAGAAGCGAGTCAGCGGGAGACCCCGCAGGTGCGAATGCACCGAGGAGCGTCGGACCGCCCGCGGAAAGCGAGTCCCTNGAGCGGAAATCAACAGGCCAATTTTATAGAAGAAAAAAGAGGGTGCCCGAAAGTTAGACTTTTGGGACACCCTCTTTTTATTTGGCGTGTTAAAGCTCATGTTCATTTTTAGCACTCGGAGCTGATGGCACAAGTTTGCTTAGTATTTTTTCGAGCTGCTTTCTCGAGGGATTTTATACGGGAGTGGCGTGACTGAGAGCTAATTAGCAAGCTAGCGCTGACGTTTGGGCCGCATTAGGAAAGAACTTCTCTAAGCGGAAATCAGCAGGCAAACTTAACAGAGCCAAACAAAATCATATCTAGCCGAATTGCTTTTCACTTTGATTGTGATGAACATACGGACGATTTTAATAAAAAGTGCATATACTATTGTATTCAATACTCACGACTCAGTCATTGAGAGGATGGAGGACATGAGCAAAAGGAAAAAACCAAAGTACAAAATCGGTGATACGGTCGTGATCACTATTTATGGAACAGTTGGAAAAGTGACAGACGTCAAGTGGCTTGATGATATATATGTCTATGAAGTCAATAAAAGTGAAGGTCTTTATATGGAATCCAGCCTTCAGCTGCTGTCTGAGTATGAAGGTGAGATCATGGAAAAGGAGCACATTGATATCGAATATAAATACTTTTTTGGCGATCTTGTCCAGGTTAAGGGGTATGGTTCGGATCTTTTCAAAATAGTAGGCTTCAGGACGGAAATTTGGAGATACAAAGAGGACGCATGGGAAGATGTCATTTATGAGCTTTCGAGAATTAATGACGGAGAATGGCTAGAAGCTGGGGAAGAAGAACTGACACTCGTTGCAGATGCAGAAAGTGCCGATGCATTTATTCAGAAGCTGGGCCTCCTTTATATGATCAACAAGAAAGAAAAGCTTCCAGAATTAAAGGAGACAGCCAATTCATTCCGCAAAGCTGAAAAGGAGCTGCTTGAAGGCATAAAAGAAAGGAAATTGCTGATAGATGGTTTGCTTGATATATATAATGACTATCGCATTCTTTATGAAATGTTTCATGACGATGAATACAAGCATATCATGCGTGTCATACTTAGAAAGCTAAAGCATCTTGCCAATAATGATGGAAAGAGCACAGTTTAATCAGGCTTTTGTTATGAAGGACACCAAAATGAAAATTAAAAACGGAACCCCGAACCAAACAATAAGCTTGTACAATCCATTTAATAGATTGCTATATAAATTAACGATCAAGCTTTCTTCGGAATTGACATCTTCTTTTATTAGCGCGGCTAGTTTGGATATACTGGTCATTTTGTTTCCTCCCCAAAATATTTTTTCTGCAAGTGATCATCATTTTTAGCTACTTATCCCATATGTATGTCCAAAATAAAATAAAATGCTAAAGTATAATAATTTTATAGATAAAAAAGAATAAGACTTTTCTGACAGTTGTTTTGCATGATTTAAGAAAGAGCATCATACATTTTGTACAAAGGGGGCGATGCTGTGAAGGAAATAGAGGTAGTGATAGATACGGAGGAAATTGCTGAATTTTTCTTTCATGAGCTGGCAAAAAGAGGGTATGTGCCTACTGAAGGAGAATTGGATGAACTCGCAGATATAACGTTTGAGTATTTACTGCAAAAATGCATTATTGATGAAGAGATCGAAGACGAATAACATAGAAAAAATGACGAGAAAATGTGCTCGTCATTTTTTTGCGCGGGCAAAAATAATTCCTTCTTAAGCAAACGTCTTTCTTATCGAAAATATTAAACAAAAAACTTTTTCATCTATTGAAAAAACATGGCAGAAAATGAAACTTTCTATTTAGATAGTCGTATATCTTTTTGAAAGAAGTACTATTTTGTATTTAGTAAATGCTGACGAAGGATAAAAAAGTTGGCGGGGCGGAAGGTAAAACTTCCGGGAAAGAAAAAATAAATATAAATTAATTAGGGAGAGAAGAACATGTCATTATTTAACAAGGTATTGGCAAGTGTGGGGATTGGATCTGCTAAAGTAGATACAAAGCTGGAAAAAGATACTGTTTCACCAGGGGAACCTTTAAGGGGAGTAGTTGAAATTACAGGAGGGAATACCGAGCAAAAAATCGATGACATTTACCTTTCTTTAAATACAACTTATGTAAAAGAGTCGGATGATAAAAAATATACCGTTTCCGGGTTGATTGACCGTTTCAGACTGGCAGAGTCTTTCACATTAGCGGCAAATGAGCGAAAAGAAATTCCTTTTACTTTCAGCCTGCCGAGTGATACTCCTTTATCTTTTGGCAAAACAAAAATTTGGGTGGCAACGGGCCTTGATATCAAAAATGCAGTAGACCCAACAGATAAGGACTATATCAGGGTTGTCCCTAGTCCGTTAATGGATTCTGTTTTAAAAGCTGTATCAAGCATCGGCTTCCGTTTAAGAGAAGCTGAATGTGAACAGGCGCCACATCGGCTTCGCCGCAGACTGCCATTTATACAGGAGTTTGAATTTGTTCCAGTCTCCGGACCATACAGAGGACGGCTTGATGAATTGGAAATCATATTTTTTCCCCAGGCAAGCGGAGAGACAGAGATCCTCATGCAGGTAGACCGAAGAGCAAGAGGACTGGGCGGATTCCTGGCAGAAGCGCTTGAAATGGATGAGTCGTTTGTCCGTTTTACTGTATCCAATAGCGACATCCCTTATATTGAGCAAAAGCTTCATTCAGTGATTGCAAAATATGCATAATCATGCTGAAACGATGGGCAAATGCCCATCGTTTTTATTTCTTCCCCTTAAGTTAGTAATGTTTTAAGAAAATCCTGACCTTTCAAAAAGGGGGTTATTAGTGCATACAGCCGGGAGTCAGGCATTCTTTTCTCTTCATCAGAGATGATTCCATGAACGCCGAGCCGCTGCATATCTGCAAATTGGTATTGTTTTTTTATTGTCCAGGTGTATATGTCATATCCGAATAATTCAGCTTGTGTGATAAAGGATTTGGAGAGCAGGAGATGGTGGACTGATAGGAAGGAGGCAAATTGGCGGTAGGAAGCCAAATGAAACATATCCAGCTGTTTGCTTAGGAGAATGCCTGCAGGAATATCAGGGGCTAGCTGATGAAACTTTTTCATTTCATTCACATGAAAAGATTGGACTTTGATGCTTTTAACGGGCTGGCCATCTTGTGTGTAGCCGGATAACATGTCTGCAAGCGCCTCTGTCATTCCAGGATAGTTTTCTGGAGCTTTCATTTCAATTAACAGTCCGATTTTTCCCCTAAAGTGATTTATTACTTCATTAAGCAAGGGAACTTCCTCCCCTTCAAACGCAGAAGAAAACCATGATCCTGCGTCAAGTTCTTTGATTTCATTAACAGTCATATCTGCAATAAGGCCTTCCCCATCAGTAGTCCGTTGTACATCGGCATCATGAATGACCACAAGGTGTCCATCTTTGCTGAATCTTACATCCATTTCAATATAATCAAAACCTAAATCAACAGCTTTTTCAAAGGATGCCATTGTATTTTCCGGTGCATAGGCGGACGCTCCCCGGTGAGCTATGGACTGAAAGGACATGAGAGGCTGGAAGAAGTACGAAAAAGTCATTAAAAGCAGCCCGGTAATGACTGAAAACAAAAATGGCTTTTTAGAAACCCTCAATTTTCATCACCCCTAAAAATGTCTTTTGTATATACTATGCGGGGCGGACTTGTTTGAAAGCGCTTTCTTAATAAAAATTTTCGCGAATCGACAAAACTAGAACTTTTTTGATAAAGGAAACGACAAGAAAAATGGCTAATTAATTAATAAATCATTTTTTACAAATGTTTATAAAGGCGAAAGTTGAAGTAAAGGGAAATTTTGTCGTCATTGAAGGGTCATGGATCCAAAAATGTCGTCAGAAGAGGGAAAAGGTCGCCATGAGACTGCCAAGTAGTAAAAGTAGTTAAAAGCTATTATAGAACTGTTTTTAACACCGAAATGTATGGGTTTATCACAAAACTGAGGGGGCTTCCATATGCTGAAGGAATTAACAAGAATCAGAAGAAAAGAGTATGATGTGACGATATTCCAGACACCAGGATTCAGGGAGAAAAAAGGGTTTCAGCAAGTTTACCGCTTAAATGTTGAAGGATCAACCCATGAAGAATGTCTTGATTCTGTTTTTAGAAGATTTAATGTGCTTGACAGGATCCCTGTTGATTTTAACGGAAGATTTATTTCGACGGGAGATATCCTTTATATTGATGAAGGGCGAAGAGGCCAGTATTATTATCAGCTAAAGCCAGGCGGCTGGGAAGAAATTAATCGAATACATATACGATAAGTATCTAACGGGAGGAGAGCATTTTGCTCTCCTCTTGCTATTTTATTCTGTTATGTTTGAACCTGGACTATTTTTGCGTTTATTAGCAGTATATTCTTTGCCATGGGCTTCCTGCTCAGCGATAATTGCTTCGGCAGGTATATGATTATTTTTCTTTGGTGAATTTATGCGGTTTCTATGCTTTTTGCCCATTTTAATCCCTCCATTTTATCTATTGCTTTTAGTTTTTACTGTTTTCGATGTATGTGGTTCAGTATTTGCTCTTGAAGATGGGTTTGTATCATTGGCATGCTGAACTGCCTGTCTAAGTTTTTTGCTCATCCCTTTTTGTGGCATGATTAAAACCTCCTTTGGAAAAGCTAATGATAGCTTTCCCGAATTGGGAAAAAACATGCTTTTGCTTATTTGTTTCTAAGTCATGCCGCATATGGTATAGTGTGACTTGGAAGCATTTCCAAAGGCTTCAGAACGAATTGGAGGTTTTGATTGATGAGTGTACATATTGGTGCTAAAGAAAACCAAATTGCGGAAACGGTCCTCCTGCCTGGAGATCCGCTGCGTGCAAAATATATTGCAGAAACATTTTTAGAAAATGCGGAATGCTATAATGAAGTCCGAAACATGTTTGGATACACAGGAACATACAAAGGAAAGCGCATTTCTGTACAGGGGACAGGAATGGGTGTACCCTCCATTTCCATTTATATTAATGAATTAATGCAGAGCTATAATGTTCAAAATTTAATTCGAGTTGGAACTTGCGGTGCAATCCAAAAGGATGTAAAAGTCAGGGATGTTATTTTGGCAATGAGCGCTTCCACTGACTCACAGATGAACAGGCTTACTTTTGGCGGAGTAGACTTTGCTCCAACTGCCAATTTCGAGCTTTTGAAAAAAGCTTATGATACTGGTCTGGAAAAAGGATTAAACCTTAAGGTTGGAAATGTATTCACAGCTGATATGTTCTATAACGATAACGCGGAACTTGAAAAATGGGCGAAATATCAGATTCTTGCTATTGAAATGGAAACAGCCGCACTATACACGCTTGCTGCGAAGTTTGACCGCAAAGCATTATCTGTACTGACAGTAAGCGACCATATCTTAACTGGAGAAGAAACAACAGCAGAAGAAAGACAAACAACATTCAATGAAATGATTGAAGTTGCGTTAGAAGCAGCAATTAAAGAATAACCCTTAAAAAGAGGTTGACTCAAAAGGTCGTTGAACGACGACTCTTTTGAGTCAGTTTTTTATTTTGAGATCATTTTGTCCTCAATTTCGAGTAACTTATTCAAAATTAGGAGAGATATCCCNATTTATCCTCCTAAACCTTCACTCTTTTTACCTGTTTTGTAGAAGATCATCCCACTTTTTTAAATTGTGGGCAACACAAATAAGACCCCAATCCGTGGTGTTTTTGGATAGGCCTCTTAGAGAAAACCGGTTGAATTTTCGGTTGTGTTTAATTTGTCCAAAGACGGGCTCGACATCTAT
>NZ_JAEL01000166.1 GCF_000518885.1 Bacillus sp. J33
AGGATGATAAGGAAAAGGTCAGACAAAACCGGCTTTCCAAATCTGGAAAGATACTATATAAATTCAGAAAAGAAAAAGTGGAGCGAAGCTTCGCAGACTCAAAAGAGCTGCATGGGCTTCGCTATTGCCGGTTACGGGGACTACACAATGCAAGCGAGCAGGTGCTTCTCACCGCAGCTTGCCAGAATATGAAAAAGATCGCCATGCACCTGGCAAAGCTAGGATAGGTGCATGGCGATCTTTTTTTAAACCAGAAAAGCTAATCTTCCTTTGGTATATTTCTTTTTAAGAAAAACTTTGTTGAGAAAAAATACCCCTTTCTCAACAAGCTGAGCACCTATTCAGGTGCTCTTTCAGTTGCCCGGCAGCGTCCTACTCTCACAGGAGGACAGCCCCCAACTACCCGTTTCATCATCTATATAGGTAGGAAATAGTCAGCTGGCTGACAAGATTTTAATAAACCTGAAGCTCTTTTTCCATACTCCCCAATTTGTTTTGGGCCGTTCCTTTAGCGTCCATCACATACCTTTCAAATAACATTAAATCTATGCGCCATATAATAAATCCAGATCTAATTTTTTTGAAACATATAGGTATATAATTTTTTTATCAGCATCAGCAAAAAGATAAGCATTACACTGAAATATAGAGGATGCCAAAAAGTGTTCACATGTAAAATATTCATTTTTATAAGCATGTGGTGAAAAAGGACATCGGCAAAAAAGAGGAAGGCCAGCCATATGAAACGATAAAATTTCATAATGATGAGTGTTAGCAGCAGTGCATAGATAATCCAAATTAAAACATTAAATACGATATGATCCTGATACGGAGATTCAAACCACCCTACCGTATAGAAGTGCGTTTTCATAATGGATGTTAAATAAAAAGTCACACCTTGAAAAATTGTGGTAATAGCCATATAAATAGTTACAAACCGTATAAAAAAATTTGGCCTTTCCACTCTATGTCTCCACCATTTAATTACAAAAACTGATACAAATAAGATTATAGTGGTATACCAGGATTTCCACCAATTATGTTCATATATGCCCAGCCAGAGAAAAAATTCCTCGATCCCAAAGATAGCTCCAATGATCAAAACCACCCATTTTATCGGAACCCTAAAAGCTGCTGTTGCCATAAGGACACTTGGAATAAAAAAAGCCTGAGAAATACTGGAACCAAAAACGTCATCATACCATTGCACTGTAAAAAAACGTGGGTAATAGGAATAGGCATCCCCTAAAATCAACACTATGTATTCCATTAAAAAGGCAAGGCCCATTGTGAGAAAATATACAGCAAGATTATGATGAAATTCCGTTTTCTTGTATGTAATGTATATGATCAATACACTAATAAGAGCTAAAGCAAGGAACCACAATAAGTTAGTTGACATTTTTCCACTTCCAGTTTTCACTCGTTTCTGTTATTTTGTTTCAGCCAACAAAAACCTATACTTTCTCACTGGTTAATCTAAACACGAATTGACGGGAGTTATCCCCTTTCTTATACTAGAAAAGTCAAATTAGAAGAATACAGGTGAATGAAATGGATTTTGAAATCAATTATTTATCTTTTTATGTAATACAAATAGAGGGAAAAGGAGAAAATGCCGATAAGTTTTCTAAGCATTTCCAAACACTCGATACAAATGAGTATGAAAACAGCGCCTTAAAGGATTTCTTAGATGGCGAACTTGGAAAAATCTCAAAAAGAAAAGTTGAAAGGCATCCGAAGACTGATCAGGCACCTACAAAAATCGGCCGTTTTATTGTTGAACCAGGGCATGATTTAACTTCCAACCCCAATTATAATCTTTTTAACCGGGTAAGATTGGCTGATTCTAAAGAGCTTTTCCAGGAGGCTAACGAACAAATCGTGAATGCCTATCTTGATACAAGCGCTGTCCGCGGAGGAGTTTTGCTTGTTGCTAATGCCAAGCTTAGGAAATATTTTGATGAACCCTTCCTATTTATCATGAAATGCGATTTTGAACCAAAGGTTGCATCCATTTCAGATGAAACAACTCTCATTAAAAACGTAGAAATGGCGATTACGACCAAAAATATGAAATCAATTCAGTATCCATATATGCCGGAGGAAGGGATGATCGAAGAAGGAGAATTGAAAATTCACCAATCTTCCCATGCCCGTTATTTTGAAGACTTTTTAAAATATGTGGACTATGAGCCATCCCTCCCCGAAATCGTAAAAACACAAGTAATTGGGATGGTTCAGGAACATATCGAAGAAACATTCCAGCCAGAAAGCGAAGAACGAGAACAGATGGAAGCAAGCATGGAAGTATGGGCCGCAAGCCCGAAAAGAGAAATACAGGAGAGGTTTTCTTCGGAGCAAGTAATCGAAGCAGCTGCACAAATTATTGAACATTCACCTGATATAGAACTGAAGCTTAAAATGGATCATGTTTCTGTAGCCGGCCTTTTATCTGATTTCGGAGAAACCATTCATATGTCTAAGATAAATGGACGTTATGTATTGCTTATTGAGGCTGATAGTATTATGTTTGAAAAAGGTTTCTCACCAATTGAGTTTTTAAAGCCGGATGAGCTATCAAGCGTGATCGATAAAATTAATAACAAATAAAAGGGCGACAATCCGTCGCCCTTTTTATTATTTTGTAAAGATGCTGTTATTATTAACGACCTGCAATTCTTTAGTCGTCTCGGTCATTTCACTTTTGCAAATCGGACAAGTAGGTACCTGACTGCTTTTAAAATTATCCCTAATCCAGCAGTTACAAGTTTCTGATGTACATTCCCAGATCTTAACTTCTTCCACCTTAATTTCTTCCATATTCTTTCTGCCAAATCCCATTGCCATATCAGGCACCTCCCAAAGAGTAAGACCATACACCCAAAATAAAAATCACTTGCTATATAAAGGGACAATTCAGACCATTTCTATATAACAAGTGTTTACGGGCAATATTATATTCTTTTCACTAAAAATAGTATAACATATTTAGTTTATTCTGTCAAAAAGATATACCTTAAAGACTCTATTTCTGCCCGTTGATGTCAGCACGGGGCACTCAAGCTTTCCACAGGAACCCGGCCTCCCCAGCTATTCCTGTTAGGTCTCCAGGCCCCTTCTCTTCTCGCAGGACTTCAGAAAAGCACCCTTGAACAAACACCTCTTCGCAAGAAAATGCGAAGACATTTTGAGGAGTCAAATGCTCCCCGCCCCAAAACTCAGCTGGTTCGACTTTAGCCATTAAAAGCAACAAACTTACCAAAAATAGCGATTTAAAAAACTAATTGATTCCTTTAAAATAACAAATACTATCATTCTTTACAGGAAAAAGTGTATAATGACATGTACAGCAGGATATGTTTATGTTAGAAAGGGTGAAGATCATGAACATTACTGGATATTCAGTTGAATACATAAAAGATCCGACAGGAATCCTAACCGGTGACCGCTATGAGTTCTTTTTAGATATTGATGTGGATGAAGATGATGAGCTGTATTCAGAGAATGGCATCAAATTGAGAGTGCTTTTTTATAAAAATGATGATGATGAGAGGATCCTAAATTATCACTTTCTGGAGAATCAATCAGGAAAAGTTTTAGAGTTCGCTTTGGACGAAGAAGAAGAGAAATTAGTTTCCCGCTATTGCAGCGAAAACATTTCTCATTCAGAATGAAAGAGCAGGCATGCCTGCTCTTTTTTCATTAAACTTCGATATTCTTTCCTTCTTCTGATATATGGTACATTAAGTGCGCTAAGTGGTGCATCGGCGTGTATGCTTCTTCATCATCCTGACCTGTTTCCTCATCAAAGTTCAAATCATTCAGATGCAAAGCTGCAAACTGGTAAAAGTCTTTTAATTCAAATGCATAACAAGCACTTGGTTCCTCCTGATCTTCTTCATATTGCAGAACCATATATGACTCTTTACCTTGATTATCTAATGCATCGAAAAAAATAAAATAGCCAATATTACTATCCAGTTCAAATAGATGCCTTGTTCCACCGGCTGTGTACTGCTCGAAATCGTTTTCGGATAACTTTTCCACTTTCATAGGCTGTACTTGATCTTCTTTGTGAAAATTCACTGTAAAAGTTTTCATGATAATCCCCCTCTGTCCATCCCATGCTACCACAACAAGAAATATAATACTATTATTCCCCTCCCGAAGCAGCTGTAACCAAATATAAGGGCTATCCGTTTGAAATTTTTTCCTTTAAAATATACGTAGAAGTAATTTGATACATGAGCGGGGGGCAGATTGATTGCTGACAAGTAAACAATTAAACGATATCCATCTACTTCAGCAGGTTTGCGAAGAGAAAGAGAATATCAAATTAAAATTAAATTGGGATAGCTTAAGAACAAGACCTTACGGTTCAGAGCATGATTTTTTCCAATATGATGAAAAAGGACAGCTAATCGGGTACCTTGCTCTTTATACTTTCGGCGGGCCAATGGAGTTATGCGGTATGGTACACCCTGAATACAGACAAAAGAGAGTTTTCAGCAACCTATTGAAACAGGCCAAAAAAACGATCCGGAAGGCCAGCAAGCTGCTTATTAATGCACCTGCTAATTCTTTATCCGCCAAAAGTTTCTTAGAAAATTTGCCATGTACCTATTCCTTCTCGGAATACCAAATGGCACGTCTGGCAAACTCCGAGAACTGTTCTGTTAACCCCAAAGTTACCCTGCGCAAAGCAGAGGTGAGTGACCTTGATTTCATAACTTCCCTTGATTCCGTTTGCTTTAATATCCCTGAACAAGAAGCAAAATCTTTTAACAAAGAGGCTTGGGAAAACGGTAAGGAACTTACCTATATTATTGAATTTGAAGGAAAAAAAGCCGGGAAAATAAGACTGCAAAAAGATAAAGAGGCAACTTGGGTTTACGGTTTTGCAATAGATCCCCCTCTCCAGGGTAAAGGGATTGGGAGAAGCGCATTATCTTTCATTGTTGCATCGGAACATTATAAAGGGAGTAAAAGAGTGCACCTGGAAGTTGCTGCAGAAAACGAACATGCCTTGGGATTGTACAAATCATGCGGCTTTAAGCCATATAGCACCCAAGATTATTATGAATTTGATATGAACGATTCCGATTTATAAAAACGGCCTTAAACAGCCGTTTTTTTATTCTTTGGAATTATAAAAGATATGTCTAAAATCTAATTTTTCTTTTATATTCAAAATACCAAATGAATATTCCGGCTGCCTTCGCTTATCTGTAGGCGATCCCGGGTTAAACAGTGTAACCCCATTAAATTGCCTCAGTAACGGGATATGGGAATGTCCAAAAATGATAGCATCTGGTTCTTCCTGTTCAAAAGCCTCGATACTCCTTTTTTCGGTTGTTCGGCTTTTTCCATGCCCATGGACGACACCTATTTTGTAGCCTTTTATCTCAAGCAGCAGCTTGTCGCCAAAAAGATCGCAAATCTCATCGCTATCCGTGTTTCCGCGCACGCCCTCAACAGGTGCATAAGCTTTCAATTCTTGGTATACCTCAAGAGTCTGCCAATCACCTGCATGAATGATTAAATCACTGCCATCCAGCTCAGTACACAAAACATTTGGAAGTTTTTTAGCTTTTTTGGGCATGTGGGTATCAGACAAAATAATAATTTTCATAATCACTCCTCCTTCCTGCTCCCCGTATTGTCAAAACTTCTATAAGAAATAGGTTATAAAATATCTCCATAGAGGGCTTTATAGGCAAAAAAATTGCCACCCCCTAAATTCTTTGGATAATTGAGGTTACCACACACCCAACAACCAAGAATGGAAGTGACAATTTGTACCCTCAAATTATAACCTATTTATTAACTTTTATAAACTATCAAGAACAACTCATTCGAACATTGCTTACTTTATTGATTGGTAAAAGCATGTTCGTTAAACCTACTGAACAGCCCGTAAATAAACCTTATCGAAAACTTCAAGTGGATGACCTTCCGGTCATTG
>NZ_JAEL01000167.1 GCF_000518885.1 Bacillus sp. J33
TCCCACTTCCCTCTCTTCTGAGCAGGACATTGAATAATCTTCCCTGACCTGGCACCGCACGAAGGAAATGCGGTAGCATTTTCGAGGATCAAGTGCCCTCCGCTACAATCAACTCAGTTGGTTAAACTTCGTTATCCACCCGAAAAGCAAAAAACTTTACGAAAACAGCCTTAAGAAAATACTTTTGTATCTGCAAAAAAGCTAGAACCTCTTTGGGTTCCAGTGCTGCCAGATTGCTCATAATTTATTGGCAGACACGCATGCCAAGCTTTGGGCCAAGGATGCCAGCTAAAGCAGAATTGCCTCCTCCTCAAGCCCAATGACCAGAATTCACCTTATTCCGCCGGCCGCCTCCAATTGGGAAGTTTTAAATAAGTAAAGCTCCTCCAAAGCCATTCAACCGGACCGTAATAATAGCGGGTAACCCAGTAGCGGCTTACTAATACTTGAAGAGCGAAAATAAGCATCACGATAATCGTTCCCATAAATGCGGATACCTTTCCGTAAAAGCCTAATCCATAGCTGTAAAAAATCAACGTCGAGATAATGGACTGGATAAGATAGTTGGTAAGTGATAATTTCCCCACGTAAGAGAGCGGAAGCAGGATCTTAGGCACGATTTTTTTCTTTATAGATAAGGCAATAGCCGCCCCATATCCAATCGCTAAAAGCGGACCCCCGAAAATATCCTGTACAAACTCCAAGGCCAGGTTTCCTTTAAATAAATACGGGAGCAACTTAAACAACAGACCTGCAGCCATGGAAGCAATCATTATTTTGTTTAAAAAACCCCGAAATTCCTCAGGCTTTTCCAGCCACTTAAGCTTGGCTGCCCCACCGCCTATTAAAAATAACGGAAAAATGGAAGCAAGCATGATTGGCAGCGCTGAGAGATTATTGACTCCTGACCAGTCTTCCACCCTTTGAGCCGTAATTTCCATGAAGCTTCCATTTTGGTAAACTTCCAGAGATGCTGCCGCTTCTGCAGGATCATATATGGAAAGTTCATGAGCAGGCACAAAAAGAATACTTACAAAAAACAGGAGAGCGAACAATAGATTAGGAATGATGTAAAGCAGCAAACCAGTCAAGAGCATATTCTTTCCGCTCATTTTTATAAAAAGCAAAAAGATAAAGCCAAAGATTGCATAGTTGATCAAAATATCCCCGTGCCAAATAAGAAATGCATGAGTGATCCCTATCACAAGAAGCAAAAAAAGTCTTCTGGCAGCCAGCCATCCGAACCTCATCCCTTTCTCAATTGCCCTTTCACTTAAAATGACTAATCCGTATCCGAACAGCATTGAAAATAATGGGTAAAAGCTTGCTTGAAAAAAGATATCAATAAAAGCATAGGTCGCTTTATCAGCAGGACTGTTCCACCATCGAGATGGATCAAGATATAATAACGGAGAATGGAATGACAGCATGTTTACTAAAAAGATACCGAGAATGGCAAAGCCTCTCATAATATCCAATGAAATGATCCGGTCCTTCTCCAGGACCGGGCTAACCTGCTTATGCATAAGACGCCTCCTTTTTTTGGAAACCAAAACATATTCTTTATGATAGAGAGCCGCAGTCCGATTGTCCAGAAAATTAAAAAGACCGCAGCATTATGCTGCAGGTCCTCATTCAGCTAATTAACAAATCTTCCTGTTTTTCCTTTCGCTTCCCAATAATTATTGCGGAGATGTATTTTTTGAATTTTACCTGAAGCGGTTTTTGGCAGCTCATCAACAAATGTAACACCGGTTACAGCTTTAAAGTGAGCAAGTTTTTCCCTTGTAAATTCAATGACATCTTGTTCAGTCAATATTTTGCCGCTGCGTAATACGACAAAGGCATGTGGTGTCTCACCCCATTTTTCGTCTGGAACTGCAATTACAGCAGCCTCAAGAATAGCCGGATGCTCGTATAAAGCACCTTCGACTTCGATAGAGGAAATATTTTCACCTCCGCTGATAATAATATCTTTTTTCCGGTCAACGATATCGATATTGCCATGTTCATCGACATTCGCCATATCCCCTGTATGAAGCCAGCCATCCCTAATAGCTTCCATTGTTGCCTCATCATTTTTCCAGTAGCCTTTCATAACGCCATTGCTGCGAACAACAACTTCGCCTATTTCTTTGGCATTATGAGCAACTACTTCTCCATGTTCATTTATGACCTTTACTTCACACCCAATCATCTGGTGGCCAGCTTTTGCTTTCATCCGGTACTGCTGGTCAAGAGGAAGTTTTTTCAGGTGAGAACGGATAGTGGACACCGTACTTAAAGGAGATGATTCTGTCATCCCGTATACCTGGATAAACTCCCAGCCCAGCTCCTTTTCTACTCTTGTCACAAAAGCAGGCGGCGGGGCAGAGCCGGCAATCACTACTCTAACATCCTGGTCAACATTTGGAGCATACTGCTCGCAGTATTGCATAAGTGAATTCAGAACTGTAGGCGCCATATGCATAACGGAAACTTTATGTTTTTTCAGCGCTTCAAAAATTTTCACTGGAGCGGCTTTTCTCATGCACACCTGTGAAGCTCCATTTGCAGTGTAATAAAAAGGGGAACCCCATCCATTTACATGGAACATCGGCAATACATGGAGCAATACATCCTGGTCCTGGACACGCAAGTGATGCATTGTCGTCAAAGCATGCAGGTAGTTATTGCGGTGTGTCAGCATTACCCCTTTTGGATTGCCCGTTGTCCCGCTGGTATATAAGAGGCTGCACACATCATTTTCATCCAGCAATTCCCTGTCATAAACTTTGCTGCTCTTGGTATTCAGCCATGAGTCATAATCGATTTCTTGTGTAGGTTCGTCTTTGTAATGAACAATAATTTTGTCAACCGTTTTAAGCTGATCCTTTACAGGAAGGATCAGATGATAGAGCTCCTGGTCGACAAACAGGATTTTAGATTCACTGTGGTTCAGTATGAACAGATAATCCTCTGGCTTCAGGCGTATATTCAAAGGCACCATGATCGCTCCAAGCTGAAAAACCCCATAAAACCCTTCAAGCATTTCAACTGAATTTGGTGCCAGGTAAGCAACCCTGTCTCCTTTTTGGACTCCCAATTCCTTCAAACCATGTGAGAGCTGATTGACCCTGGTGTTTAACTCTTCGTATGTAAAAGCTCTATCATCGGCAAAAATAGCTTTCTTGGAACCATAAAGTGAAACAGCTCGATCTAAAAATTGAGTTAATATCAAAGGCACATTCATCACATTTCCACCTCACTGAATATTTTGTTAATTCTGTATTTATTTTTATATTAACACATAAATTGAGACAGCTTTATAGAAATTTTGTCTGTTATATAACATTTTGATCTATTAAGGGTGGAGACTTTCCTGCCTATTCACCTCAGAAACTACTCCGATTTTGATTGACCCGGCCGAACATAGATATTTGGGCTAATTAATCACAATCAGCTTTTAGGCACATACGATATACAAGAAATAATTTAAAAGGGTGTTATGTATGCCAGCTATTGTTGGAGTCGCACAGGTTGTATCTATCGGAAGCAGCTCTGTTTTCAACATTGGAGATGTTTATAAGATCATGCCTGTATCTAACGCAAAGACATTTTCAGGCGCGGGTTCTTTTAACACAGGAGATGGCCTGAATGTCTACAATCATCGAAGTGCAACGAACACATATGATTCGGACGGCGTTGACCAGGGAAATTATTTTAATGCTTAACAAATGGGTGATATTATGAACTTTTATATACAGCAATCCATTCATATTAATTTTATTAAGATCGGCGGCATAACTAACTCATCAGTCATGCAGATTGGAAGTGCAGGCATTATCAAACCAGCCGCCTATTTGTATAATACGGGGGGATTTAAGGAACCTGCTCCCGAAGCAGAAGCGCCATTATTTCCAGGACCAGCAGGCTCATTAATAACAACACCGTCAGTCCCATTGGTCGGTCCATCGGGCCAAAGGGGTGAATAATCAATAAAAGCGAGGTGGTGCATATGAATCAGCCATTTTATTCCTATCTTCAGCAATTGCATGCTTTTGTACAGGCGCAGGAAAAGCGACTCCGCAGCCTTGAAGCAACGGTCAAAAAGCTTCAGGAAGAAACTGAAGCTTTGAAAAGCCGCCCTCCGATGCAGGTGGACCGGATCGAATACAAATTTGACCAGCTTAAGGTGGAGTCTCTTGAAGGTACCTTGAACATTGGACTTAATCCTTCCGAGCTGCAAAACATTGAGGATTTTGCCGTAGATAACAAAAACATCCATGCACCTATATCGCCTAAAAACCAGATGAAGAGAACGATGGAGATTGAAGATGCCATCTATCAATATTTAGAAATCGAGCTCCCGGATGTAGTTGCTGCAGTTCAGCAAAAATTAAATCTATCTGTGGATGATTCCTATATTGCCTTTATCAAAGAGGATATTAAAAAGCAGCTGCCAAACAGAATTGATTTCTATATTAAACAGCAGCATGCTGAAAATCGTGGCCAACAGGAAAACCCTAATGCAAATGCAGAAGTAATCGAGAGCCTTAAAAAGGAAATTCAAAATGGGGTCCATGCTTTTATTTCTCATCTGCCTGAAAATATGAAAGGAATGAATAAAGAGTGAATTATCAAGTGTATAACAGGGATTTGTGTGTAGGCAGCATCAGGGTGCTGGGTGTGTCCAGTTCTTCTGTGCTTATGGTTGGCGATACGCAAACCATCCAGCTGGCTTCCACCTTTGATACGCCAGCAGAATCACTCCTAGTTGGGCCTTTTGTGCCGCTGACTCCGGAGTAATCGTTATGCTGCAAAGAACTTCATCTGTTGATAAAATTAATATTGATACCATCTCATTTTCGTCTGTCTTTGAGATTGGAGACTCCTCTTCAATTCAAGGTTTCTCCAGGGCAATCGCCGTCCAGCGTGAAGCAGAGTTTTTTCATGGCCGAGAAGGCAATTATTCTGCTTATCGCATATTCAGCGAACCAATTCCGCTGCTGCCCATCGAAGAAGATATTGCAATCCAGACCACACAGCTTAATCCAGTTATTAAAGTGCAGAAAATAGATATAATTGGGGTTTCGGCGTCTTCCGTCATTCATATCGGCAGCAGCCGCGATATCTCAATGGAAGCTCGAGTCAAGCATATCCGTCAGCTCTATCCCAGAAACAACAATCAGCCTGGAGGAGCATAAGGTATGACTATAAATCTTTTCTATAAAGGATGTTTTTTATGCCAGCTATAATTGGGCCTGTACAAATAGTCAATGTTAGCGGGGGGATTGTTCAATTTGGTGACGCGCTATACATTTCACCAAAAAGCAATTCTAAATCCACTTCCGGACAGGGAGCTGTCAATACCGGCGGTCTAGTCATTACAAATAACGGCTTAAATGCAAGCAATGTATTGGATACCAACCTCATTGACCAGCCAACTGTCGGCAATAACTAAAGATTGGTAAACGGGATTCAGGGCGATAACAAAACTGTTATCGTCCTCAGGCTGTCGAGAAACTATCGACAGCCTTTATTTTAATAGTTAACTTTAATTATTCACCGCGTTAATATGTTATAATTAACCCATTAAATCCTATAGATTGTGGTGAATTTACATGTTTAAACCCAAAGAATCTTCGCAAAATGAAATTGAATTTGTGTCTATTGATGAACTTGTTCCTTCGGACCACCTTCTGCGAAAAATAGATCAGTACATAGATTTTTCAACCATTTTAGATAAGGTTCGCCCATATTATAGTGAGGACAACGGTCGACCAACGGATCCTCTACTTCTATTCAAAAT
>NZ_JAEL01000168.1 GCF_000518885.1 Bacillus sp. J33
GATTAAAGAGATCGACAAAGACACATACGTAATTCCATTTTTGATTGACTCTTACGTATGTCAAATCGCTTACGATTGCTGTCATTTCTTTTTCCTGGCTGAACTCACGCTTCAGTTCGTTTTTCTGTTCGGATTCATTACAGGATTTCGCATGTGGCTTAAATTGAGCTACTGTATATGAAGACACAAGACCCTGCTCCTGCATAATGCGCCCAATTCTTCTTCTTGAAACGATGAGACCGCGTTTCTTTAATTCTATTTTGATTTTACGTGTCCCATAATTTTGACGGCTGGCATGAAAAATGTCGATTACATCGGAGGTAATATTATCCTCTGGGTTTCTTTCTTTTGCTTCATAATAATAGCTGCTTCTAGGGATTTGTAGGACTTTGCACATTGCTGATATCGAGTATTTGTTTTGGTTATTCTTGATTACATTTACTTTCGTCCTAGTATCAGCGCGGCTTGCTTTAAAATGTCATTTTCCATTTCTAGTTGCTTGTTTCTCTTACGGAGTTCAATCAGTTCCGTTTGTTCACCTGTTAAATTGTCTTTTTCCTTAAAAGAACCAGAGTTCTGACTCTGATTCACCCACTTATCAAATGATGAAGGAGTAAGGTCATACTCACGAATAATCTCTTTTCTTGGTTTCCCATTTTGGTACAACTGCACGATCTGTTGTTTGAAATCTTCAGTAAATGTTCGCCGTTCTCTTTTGGCCATGTAGATTCTCCTCTAATGTGTTATCTGTAGTCTACTTGACCTTAAAAATTCTGTCCAACTAAGTGTAGCCTGTTCATGAAATTCTCATAAATATAAATCATCTCTTGTAAGTCCTTTACTATTACGCCTTCTTCCGGCATTTGTCCTGCATCATATTGAATATAAGCTGCAGTAGATAAAGCGTAATCTCTTGCCTTTTTACTATCCCCTAATCTAATATCATCGTCTACCTTAACCTTACTAGATGATGGAATAGACTCTCTAATCTCAGTTTTAATTCTTACCATTTCTTCTTTTGATGTTTCTGTCACACCCTGAGCCAATGTGAGGTACACGCTCTGCATATCCTCGTTAAAAAGATATACAATGTAGTAGCCCCTTTGAGTAGAAACGGTAATTCTGCGATTCATGATTGCTACCCAAGGAACGGAAGCCCAGTTACCTTGGCCTACTGATCCTGTTACAACGTACTTGGTGGTATCAATAAAAGGTAAGCTATTAATTTCGGCAGTGACATCATTTCTAACAAATCCACCAAGTGAATGACCACCAAAAGGTTCCCTTTTGGCTTCTATGTATTCATTCATTATTCTTAATATTTTTTCTCTTAAGTTGCTAGACATGGTTTGCTCCCTACTTCTTTATTCAGATACTTTTTGTTTTCACTTTGGTTTTTTACTATAACTCTACGTTTAGTTGTTACTTTATTACTACGAAATTTATGATTTCTTATCATTTAGATTTACTTTCTTTTATTATTAATAGTTAGGTTTCCAACTATCTATGTAGCCGTTAAAGCTTGAGTACTGATAAAGCTTTATTAGTTTTTCAGATTGATAATTGCTGAAAAATTCAATATCTTCTAGATTAATATTACTTATCAATTTTTCGTTTCTTTCCACAATTTCAAACAAAAAGCTTTTTTCTGCTAACTTGTCTTTTTTCTTATGATTACATGTCGGGCATGCAAGCACAAGATTCCATAAATTATCATTTTGCACAAAACTCCACGGAATGAAATGATCGACATGAGAAGTATTTCTTTTCCTTTTTAAGGATTTGCTACAATAAAAACATACATTATCTTCGTATTTCAACAATATGTGATAAAAGGGGTTTAAAGAAGAACGTTTAGATACATTCTCAATTTTCGTTAAAAGATAATTAATATTTGGTACAGAATTATGTTTTTCTAAAAATATTGCTAAATGATAATTAGTTAAATACGTAATTATTTTTTGATGTTTTTGCAAGAACTTATAAACTGGCAAATTAAATTTAAAGTACTCCTTGTTACGGTCAAATTCATAAAACAGACCTTTCGTATCACCGTAAAATGCTCCAATTACATATTTTTTTCCCGTCTTTTTTATATCTGTAATAATTTCTAATTGAACTTTGTCTTCCAATTTATCAAATGTCCATTCAGGAGGAATTGAATATTTATCACAGTAACCTTCAAGTAATTTTTGAATACTTGAAGCCTGATTTTTATTGTTTGATTGCCATAATTTATGATGAACAACCAAGTTCCAATATATTTTTGCAAATGAAAAAAACATTTTATTATAATCGAGTTCTAAATATTCATTAACATTATACAAGTTTTCAATAAGGGTTTTAAAAAAACCAAACTTATAAGACATAGTTGTATATGATCTAGAGAAAAAATTATTGAGAACCTTCCAAATGTCTTCATCAGTGATATAAGTTGATTTAATTTCTCCTACTTTTAAGTCCCAAGCCAAATTTTATCCCTCCTTACTTACAGTTATTTTAAGAATATACCTTTCCTTTTTTTTGATAAGGTTCTATGGTAATATTTGTACTGTAACATAATTGTAAAATTTAACTATAAATATGTTAAGATTTTAATAGTTATTTAATTTAAATATCCTCTTTTTACCATAATAAACGAAGGTGATTTAAATGAAAGAAATAAAAAAACGTGAACTTGAACTCCTAGCAAGAGTTTGTAACCAAAATGATGTACCTCTTAAACTTGCAAAGGACCTTATTAAGTCAGCTGAAAAACTTTCCTACGAAAATGTTAGTCAAGGCGGAAGAATTAAAGAGTATAAAGACTTATTTTATTTCCATACAAAAAAATAGTAGTTAGGTGATAAACAGTGTTATTAAAGAAATTAACTTTTGATAACTATAAAACTTATTATGGACATCAAGATATTGACCTATATATTCCAAAAGAAGTAAGAGAAGAAACTGGACAAAATATTATTCTTCTAGGTGGATTAAATGGTGCAGGAAAGACGACAATATTAAAAGCAATCTTATACGTTCTTTTCGGTAAAAGAGGAATGTCTGAAAGTGAGTATAAAAGGTTATTTTCAAATGTAATTAATAATACCTTCTTTGATGAAGGTGGACGAGAATGCTCAGTCTCTCTCTCTTTAGAAACCGATTCAGGTGAAGAATGGACACTAAAAGTAAAATGGTATTTTGATCAGTTAAAAAGAATGACTCACGAGCAAAGAGATCTAGATGTAAAAAAACCTGGATCAAGGATTTCCAAGCATGCAAGAATCGATAATATTGAAGTATTTAATAAATTTATTGATCGAATAATTCCATATCATGCAGCTCCGTTTTTTATCTTTGATGGAGAAGAAATTAAAGATATTATTTTAAGGCAAAATAGTAATGAAATGAAAGAAGCCATACGCAAAATAACAGGTATGGAGGCATATAAACTACTATTAACAGACCTTAAAGCACTTCAAGGTTCTATAGAAAATAAGTTAGCTAAATCTGTTAGTCAAGTGAAACTCAATAGCATTAAGACAGAGCTTGAAGAAATAAAAGGAACAATAACTACCTTGGAAACAAAGAAAGTTAAACTTTCATCAGAAATTAGCAAATATAAGGGTCTAATTAATACAGCTAAACAAGAAAGAAATAACAAAATTGCACAAAACTCTAAATCCAGAGAAGTTATCGTAAAGAAACAATCACGTGTGGAAACTGAATTAAAGCTAGCAAAAGAAGAACTCAATGCATTTTTACATCAAAATATGATAAATATTATCCTAAGAAACAAAATTGCCAACTTAAAAAAGAAACTTAAACTGGAAAACGAGGTAAATCACAAGAAAATATTGCAAAATGCTTCACTAACACCATACAGAAACTTTATGAACCAATTATTAGGCAAGAGAATTACTCCTCCCCTAACCCAAGAACAACTAACACAAATAGAAAAGCTCGGAGAAGAAATTTGGATTAAGGAAAATGATATAAAAAATCTAGTTCCTGAAGGATTCAAATTAATACATGATATTTCAAATAATGACTATTTGTATTTAATAAACCTTTTTATTAAAGATAAAATGCAAGTTACTGAAATGATTAACAAAATTGAAAAACTTCAGCAAGAGTACGACAATTTGGAAATTGAGATCCGAAATGCACCGGAAGCAGTAAATGTAGAAGAGGAAAGCAATAAGATTGATTTATTAGCAAAAAAATTAGGAGAGATTTACTTAAGGTTCAAGACAATATCTAGCAAACTGAATACTGCTAATGAAGAAAAATCAAGGCTGTTAAATAACCTAAGCAGAATGGCAGGACAAGATGAAGATTTAGATTCCCTACAACAACAAAACAGTCAAGTTTTACGTACCATTAAAACAATGGAGCAATATGTCGCTGAAGTAACAGCCTTAAAAGCAACATATATTAAAGAAGAGTTCGCTAAGATGTTAAGTCAATTGTTTAGAAAACAAGATGAGTTTGGAAAAATTGAGTTTGATATTAACACTTATACTATCAGGCTATATAATGATCGAATGCAGGAAGTAAGTATTCAAGACCGCTCTGCAGGTGAGATGCAGATGATATCTTCTGCTTTGATTTGGGCCCTTACTAAAGCCTCAGATCTATCACTTCCAATGGTAATAGATACTCCACTTGGACGACTTGATAGCTATCATAGAAATCACTTAATGAACCATTATTATAAAGAATTAAGTGAACAGGTAATTATCTTGTCCACTGACACAGAGATTACTCAGGATTATGTAAAGTTAATGGAAAAAAATTCTTATAAGCAATATATGCTTGATTATGATCAGGATAAAAAATACACCATTATTAGAGATGGATATTTTAAATTTGTAAAGAGGTGATTAAATGTCTAACAAAAGAATGTCGCTATCCGAAGAGGGGAAAACTATACTCGATACATTAACTGAAGTCTTGGAAGTAGATCGGCCTATGGGTATTAAAGTGGCACTTTCTAAAGGGCTATCAATTGCAAATGGACCTGTTACAGAAGAATATATGAGTGGTAAAAACAAATGGACTATTCCGGATGTAGACGTCAAGTTGAATTTTACACTTTTTGCTCGTTTCCTTTTTACACTTCTGCTGAAAAAATGCTTTTCCGGTTTTTCATGCGATGACTTTCCTCGTTTTCACCTCCATGGATGACTTCCACACGATGAAGTAAGCGATCTAAAATAGCTGTTGTAATCCCTTGGTCCCCAATTAAATTACCCCACTCATCTGGACTTTTATTTGAAGTCAGGATGATCGAACTTCGTTCGTACAAATGATTAATCAAGTGAAAGAATAAGTTTGCTTCTCTCTGGTCCATGGCCATATACATTAAATCATC
>NZ_JAEL01000169.1 GCF_000518885.1 Bacillus sp. J33
ACAATGGATAGTAGAACAAAGACAAGCCTAACTTTTTGTTTAGCTGAGCCCTTAAGCTAATTCAGCAATCGGCGGAGCGAACTCTTGACAAACCGAACTTGCCAATGGTTTAAAATGGAAACAACCAAGGGCTTATTTGGTATGCCTTCTTTTGTTCCCTTCGCCCTTGTTAAACAATCCTCAAACCATTGGCGTGTTTGTCAAGAGCGATTGCGGCGCATCTCCATCCAGTAAATAGGAGAGAAACTAACCCTTTAGGTAGTTTTCATAAATCTTTTGACACTACCTTTTCAATGATCCTGCATTGATCGCGCGGTAAAACCCCATTTCAAAAGTAGGAAGGAATTCTAGCCAGTTGGTCAACTGCCCGATTATGAGAACTCAGACTAGATATGCCAAGTCGGCGGCAAAGTTCCAAGAAGACCTGCATCATTCGGGACCCCCAAATAACCAACAACGGAAGAAAAGCCCTGCTTTTGGAAGTTTCACCTTATCCAAAAAGCTTAAAGATCCCGAATACTAACGTTAAAATGAGTGCTATTGTTAAACCGGCAAGAAGCGGGTCACCCATAGGAAAACCTCCCAAGAAGTTCGTTTCCTTATCTCTATTGTAGCCGCTTGCTTGTTTTATTTCATTGTGAGTGCTGATGAATTGAATCGTGCTTAACTTTATATCATTTGTGCATCTGCACAACTATTGAAGGTCCTTGGCTAATTTGGCCATGTAGAGCTCCATCAGGTCCCTTATATTTCTCGGATCTCTTCCGGTTAGTTCCGTAATTTTATCAAGCCGGTATCTAAGAGTATTTCGGTGAATAAACAATTGATCGGCTATTTTGTTAAGCTCTCCGCTTTCTTTTATGTACATTGCCAGTGTATGAGCCAATTCACCTTTTTTATCCTGTTCAAGCAGCCGCTCGTAAAAAGGCAGAGCTTTTGCTGTCTGTTCGGTTTGGGCCAGCTGTGACAATATCACCTCAAGCCGGAAATCCTCATAGCGGTAGAAATCAGCTTCTGGCTCAAGTATAGGGCCCAGCTGGAGGAGACGCAGCGCATTCTGAAAAGAAACTCTTACTTCTTTGATGTTATCCGCACTGCAGCCGCTTGCGATTATCCCTTTTCCGTTTGCCAAAGAAAAGAGCCTCTTGATGAATGCTGATTGTTCTGATTGTGATCCGGTTTTTAATATCACAATTTCGTGATTAAAAGTCGTGCCGATTAAATCCTGTTTCCCCAGTTCAAAATGGATGGCATAAATGAGTTTTTGATTCACCGTTTCTGCATAATCAGATGGCTGAAAAACAATGGCTGTTCTGCGCTGCTCAAGATCAACCCCCATAAAACCAGAGCGCTCTTTAACCCATGAATCATTGACCTGTCCGCCGGAAATAAGATGATTGACAATTTCACTTTGCAATCGCTGCTTCCATTGAACTCTTTCAAGCAAAAAGGACTGCTCTAAAACAAGCTCTGCCGCCATTTTAACAAGTTCTGCATAGTTGCGGATTTGATCCGGCTTCCCTGTTATGCCGACTACACCAACGATTTGGTTATTAAAGCGGATTGGCAGGTTGATTCCTGGCTTGGATCCTTTTAGCTTTGAGGCTTTTTTATCATCAATTTCAACACTTTCAGCATTTCTTAAGACAAGCAGTGCACCGTCATGAATTTGATTTAACCTTTCACGGTCACCTGATCCAATGATGATGCCATTCTCATCCATAACATTTATATTCTTATTAAGGATTTTCATTGTCCTTTCGACAATTTCCTGTGCCAGCTCTTGAGTTAAAAATTGCATAGGGTTGCCGCCTTCCTTTGTAACTACTTTCAAATGTACCATAGTGAATATGCACAATAAAGGCATTGAAAAACCGTGTGCATTGACACGGTTTCAGAAGTTATATATTAATGTAATGATTTCAGAGAATTCCACTTTTGTTCCCGGGCTTCTTCATGGACACGGTAACGGTCATCCAGTAATTCGGCAAGCAGCTGGTTTTTTTCTTCAAAAGACAGAGAAAGCTTTTTAATAAGCTCGCGGCATTGTGCCAGAAATGCGGTATACTCTGCCCAGCTTTCATTGAATTGCTCTTCCAGTTCTTTTTTTAGCTTTCGGGTAAGCTTCGGGCTGGCACCGTTTGAAGTAACAGCAACCTGAAGATGGCCGCGGCGGACAGTAGCTGGAAATGATACATTGCCCTCTCCTGATTCATCTACCACACAAACAAGCTGTGCGGGTTCAAGAGATTGGGCCAGCAACTGGTTGATTTCACGGTTATTGGTAGCCAGGATGCTTAAAAATGCATCCTTAAAATCTTCTAACTTTGCTTCACGCTGAACAAGCTTATATCCCTTTTGATTGGCAAGGCCAATGACATCTTTTGAAAAATCGGGTGCGATAAATGTGATATCTGCCTGTTCTGCGTCAAGGACTTTCGCTTTCCGGAATGCTATCCTGCCTCCGCCTGCAATTATTATTTTCTTCCCGGTTAAATCAATCACTAACGGCTGCACTAGCATTCTCCTTTCCGTTTGCTTTTTCTATCACTATTTTTTGAATAACCTCATGGCTTCCCAATGTGCCTGTCTGTATAATGGAGTGCCCCCATTTTATCTTCTTATTTACCTCTCTCTTAACCTCACTTAATAAAAGGCCGGCAAATAACAGATAAGGTATGACTATAACGCGTCCTGAAGCGTCACTGCAAATTGAATCCATTCCTTCCTTAAACGACGGAGACGCTGCCGCCAAATAGCTAACACGAACATCTTTAATCCCAAGGCGCTGGCTTATTCCGTTTACGATAGATTCAAAGGATTTCAGAATAGACGGATCACTGCTTCCTCTCCCTACAATCAGGATAGAATCATTTGAGCGAATCTGCTGAGCCTCTAACTTGACCATCTCCGAAATTGCGTTGAGAATTCGATCCTGTACACCAAAAGGATCAGCCATTATAACGTTAATATGGGGGTATTTGTACTTTAAAGGAGCAAGTGCTTCTGGAATGTCTTGCTTGATATGGCCTGCTGCAAGCAAAAATAGCGGCACAATCGAAATTTCTGTCGCCCCTTGCTCGACACAGCGCTTAAAGCCTTCTTCGATGTCTGGTTCAGTAAGTTCAAGGAAGCAAAGCTGCTGAATGGGGGCTTCAACCTTTCTCATCACTCGTTCGATAAAATGGCTGGCTTCAGCTGCACCTTGTTTCGAACGTGTGCCGTGGCCGATGTATAAGATTGCTTTCATTGAGCGGCTCCTTTCTTGGTTTTTAAAAACATTAGGAATCCTTTTTAGCTGGATATGATTTGTTCAGTTAATAGTGTAACGAAAAAATGATGATTCACGGTGCTATTTGTGTTTTTTGCATATCTATATGTCATCGGGCCAATAATCTTTGAGGATTACGCATCAGTGTTTGTTTGTGACGCATAAATATTTTTGTATGACGCAATTACTTGAATATGACGCAAAGCCCAGAGTTTTGGCGTAAATATTCCAGGTTTAGCGCATAAGAACTGGTGTATGACGCATTAACTTGAGCAATGCCGCATATTCCGAAGTTTCGGCTCAAATATTCCTAATTTGAGGCAATTACTTCACCTGACGGGCAAATCCCTTCGTGTTCGGTTCAATTGGATAATCGCATTTAAGTCTAAGTTTAATCCATATATTTGTTTCACGATGCACATGAAAACTTGCTCACAAATTTCTGCCGCGTCCTCACCTTCAATATCCTAAATCCCAAATTATTCTCTTAGCCATTCAACACAGGCAGATGTGGCGCAATCTCATCTTCAAACCAATTAATTTTATGATGCATTTTGACAACGTCCCCAATCACCATCATGCTTGGATTCGCGATTTTTGCTTCTTTCACTTTGTTTTCGATAGTAGCCAGGGTGCCGGTTACGGTCCTCTGTTCTGCCAGTGTTCCCCAGTGTACCAGGGCGATCGGTGTTTGGGGAGATTTTCCGTTGCTAATGAGATTCTTTACTATATTAGGCAAGTGGGATACGCCCATGTATATACATATCGTATCCACGGCATGTGCCAAGTGAGCCCATTTGTGCTCGGCTTCTTCATTGCCGGCTTGATGCCCAGTGACAAATGCAAAACTTTTGCTTAAGGTACGGTGTGTAACAGGAATACCAGCATAGGCTGAAGCAGCAATTCCTGCTGTAATGCCAGGAACGATTTCAAATGGGACATCATTTTTCGCACATTCTTCTGCTTCTTCCCCGCCTCTTCCAAATACAAAAGGATCTCCGCCTTTTAAGCGGCAAACCTGCAGCCCTTTTTTCGCATACTTGACCAGCAGGTGGTTGATGGTTTCCTGTTTCATGACGTGATGGTTAGGGAGTTTCCCGCAGTACACAAGCTGTGCGTCTTTTTTGGCAAACTCTAAAATTTCCCGATTGACGAGACGATCATATAAAACGACATCCGCTTCTTGAAGGCAGCGCATTCCCTTAACAGTCATTAATTCAGGATCACCTGGCCCAGCACCCACTAAATATACTTTTCCCGTCATCTTCATGACCGTCCTTTCTTTCCTGATATTATGTTTATATTCATAAATGATTATTTACTAAGCTATTATTCTAATTGATTTTTATAATACCATTTTTCTGAGTGAAATAGTAGGAATTATTTTAGAAAAGGAGCCTCTTTGAAGAAGAGACTCAGCTTGTTGAGAAAGGGGTATTTTTTCTCAACAAAGTTTTTCTTAAAAAGAAATATACCAAAGGAAGATTAGCTTTTCTGGTTTAAAAAANGATCGCCATGCACCTATCCTAGCTTTGCCAGGTGCATGGCGATCTTTTTCATATTCTGGCAAGCTGCGGTGAGAAGCACCTGCTCGCTTGCATTGTGTAGTCCCCGTAACCGGCAATAGCGAAGCCCATGCAGCTCTTTTGAGTCTGCGAAGCTTCGCTCCACTTTTTCTTTTCTGAATTTATATAGTATCTTTCCAGATTTGGAAAGCCGGTTTTG
>NZ_JAEL01000170.1 GCF_000518885.1 Bacillus sp. J33
TGTAACGTTCTTGATCTGTGTACTCTTTCCTTCGACCTCTATTGTCTAAGTAAAATGCTTGTCCCTCTTTTTGATATTTCCTCCACCAAGTCTTTACAGTATTTTTACTTGGTATATTTAGTTTGTTAGCTATCTGCTGTGCTGAGAAACCAGCTTCTTTTAACTGAATTGCTTCAGCCTTTATCTCCAAAGTATAACTTTGTAACCTTTGTCCTTTTTTTGCCATAAAAAATCACCCCTTAAGTCAATGTTGCCCAACTGTGGGTTTTTCAACATCTACTATAAGGGGTGCAGTCTAATTTTGGCCGGATTTTTTAGTTAATAGCTATTAACATCATAAAAAAGAAAATCGCTGCATTTGCGATTTCAAAGATGCCAATTTCTTTAGGAGAAAATGACTTTCCGTAAAACACGATGGATCTGAATAAGCTTGGAATAAACGCTGCTGCTATGACCCATTCCCCCAGCAGCAGCCAAATAACCGGAACACCAGCATGAAATAACCATGATACCCACCTAAAAGAGAGATTTTTCTTCTCCCGGATCATTGACTTTACGTAAAAGGTACTTCCTGCAAAAAATAAAACAGATGATGCTAATATGATCCATGAAAGAGCAGTTAACTCTCCATGAGGCAAATAGCTGCTTGCCAAGCCAGCGATCGAAAATGCCAAAATTGCACTGAAATCATTTCCAAATGCCCTATCCTGATTCTTTGAGGAGTAATAAGCATTTATTATAAAAAAAGGTACCATAAGCAGCCCGAATAAAATGATAGATGGCCTAAACAACAAAGGGACTAAAAGCAGTATAATGGCTGGGATCAGATAAATACCTGTCCACTTTGCATAATATGCGATTTTCTTTCCTTTAAATAATAATAGGGACGGATAAGTAGCCAGATATATTAATGCCCACCCTAAAAAAAATGGAACATGCGGCCAAATAATTTCAGATCCTGCCGCTCCAAGCCAAAAAGGCAGGAGCAGCATTGCCCAAGCGCCATGCTGTTTCGGCATAAATAATTTCATCTGCAATTCCTCCCCATAACTTTCTGCCTCTACTATATATCCTTCTTCCTATATAGAAAGTGAGGCTTATCACTCAGGGGATTTTCGCCACAAAACGTTCAATAATGCCAAAAAGGCCTCCGGCTAATTGCGCCAGAGGCTACACTTGCAAAGATTACCTGGTAACACGCAAATTTATGCGCCAGGCTTTGGATTTGCGTACAGACTTTCGTCCTTTATACGCTCAGCCGAGTGGTTTACGCGTGCAAGCGATCCAGTTATGCGCGGTATTCTCTTTTATGCATGGGTTCTATACTTGCGCGTGGATATTCTTCCTCTAGATGCTCAGTCAAGTGGTTTACGCGTGCAACGGACCAGACTACGCGCGGTATTCCCTTTTATGCGTAGGTTCTTTAAATTTGCAGGAGGCTTTTCACCTCTTTATATGCCGTTTGGGGTAAATTTATTTATTAAATAATTTATGACCCACTGTGGGCCGTTTGGATCGTTGATATTGAAAAACGGAACCTCCATGATTCGATTTTCCATTTTCTCCTCCCAATAAAATACTGCCTGGATATTTGTTAATTGCTGGAGCAAGTGCTGATCTGCTGTATTTCTTATAAGGACAGCTTTTGGGTAAGATGCCATTTTATGTCCCTCAATAAGGATTATATCTGGGTTAAGCTGTGAAGCTATTGCAATTTGCTCCTCAAGCCTCCAGCTTTCCTTTTCTGCCTGAATAAGAAGCCTGCCTCCCCCTTCGACAAGTGAAGCAGCTGCCCCTGATTCAATATGTTTGCTGTTATCTTTCCCCTCTGGAACCTTGGGCTTTCCCCCATGACCATGGTGCTTAACAGTAATAACTGAAGCGCCTTTTTCTTTTAAGCTTTTAATCAACTTATTTACAAGGGTTGTTTTCCCGCTATTTTGGTAACCGGCAACCTGAAAAATAACAGGCTCCTTTACCATGGCCACTCGCTTCCTTCTTGGTCTTCAAGCAAAAGGACATCCACCTTATCACCTTTTCCATATCCTCTGGTACCGCCCGGCAGAATCATTAAAGAATTTGCACCAGCAAGGCTCATAACAATATTAGATTTATCCACCCCGCTTGGTGCGGCTACTAGCCTTCCGTCACTATAGTTGAGTGAAGTTCTGACAAATCGTGTAAATGGATTTGCTTTTGGAAAGTCTGCTATAAGTTCTGCTTTTTCCTTCCTTAAGTGAGGTTTATCTGAAAACAGCATCTTTCGAATAACTGGCCTCGCAAACAGTTCAAAGCCTACATAACAGGCAGAAGGATTCCCTGAAAGGCCAAACATCAGCTTTCCTTCGTACTGAGCGACTGTCGTCACACTTCCAGGGCGCATGGCAACCTTGTTAAAAAGGACCTCTGCCTGAAGTTTTTCATAAATGGCTGGAAGATAATCAAAGTCACCCACAGACACGCCGCCCGTTGTAATCAGCAAATCGACTTTTTCCAAGGCTACCTTTACAGCATTAAAACAGGTATCAAATTCATCCGGCAGTTTGCCAAAATAAGTAACCTCAGCGCCAGCTCTGTCTATCTGCGCTGAAATCATATGGGCGTTGCTGTTCCTGATTTTCCCTGGCTGCAGTGGCTCATGGACTTCCAAAAGTTCGGTGCCTGTTGCAAATAATCCTATGAGAGGTTTTTTGGCAACTGGTACCTCAGCGTAGCCAAATGTTGCAAGAATTGCTTGAATTCCCGGGTTAATCCTTGTTCCTTTTTTAACCAGGGATTCACCTTCCTTGGCATCTTCCCCTTTAAAGGAAACATTATCCCCAGCATTATATGAGCGTTTGATGGTCATATAGTTTTTGCCGTTCTTTTCGTATGCATTTGCCAATTCAAGCATCACTACAGCATCACATTCTTCTGGCATTTGGGCGCCTGTCATTATTCTTACGGCTTGAAAAGCTCCTACATGTTTATCGGTTACATGTCCGGCCCCAATATGGTCCACTACCTCAAATTCAACCGGATTATCCAATGAAGCTTCCTTTGTATCAGCTGACCTGACTGCAAATCCATCATACGGCGACCGGTCAAAATGCGGGACATCATTGGTTGCTTTTAAATCCTCACCTAGATAGCGGCCAAAGCTATCATTGATAGAGACATATTCAATATTTCCGCTTTTTTGAAAAGCCATGATTCTTTCGACTGCTTCCCCAACCGGAATGGGAGTTCTTTTTTCCAACATGATATCAGCTCCTATGTAACAAGCGTTTTTTCTTATAAGCCTGTATCTGATTCTATTATTATAAACGTACCTGAAATAGCCTAACATGACAAACATCACACATTCCCAGCTCCACAGCTTCTTCATAAAAAAAGTTTTAAAAAATCCTTAAAGTGTGATGAGCATCACCACTCTTATGAGCCGCTTCTTTTATTCTATAGATATAATCCGCAATATTAAAGGAGGAACAATTAATGACTATGCAACTTTCAGAGGATCGCCTCGTAAAAGATATTGTTAATGAATTCCCTAAAACAAGTGATGTGTTCAAGCGTTTTCGCATTGATTTTTGCTGCGGAGGTAATATTCCATTGTCACGTGCAGCTGCTGAACAATCCGCTGATATGAATCTGCTTTTAAAGGAATTAAATGAAGTAATCCAAAAGGAAAACCCAAAAGAGGATTTAGAGGTTTGGACGGAAAGCAGTTCAAAGGATATTATTGAACACGTTATCAATCAATACCATCGTCCGCTCGAAGAGGAGCTTTCACAATTAAGCCCGTATGTAACAAAGGTTGCACGGGTTCATGGCACAAGCCATGAAGAATTGCTAAGAGTGTACGAATTGTTCTTCGAGTTAAAGAAAGAGCTGCTTGAACACACTGCAAAGGAAGAGGAATCCGTTTTCCCATTGCTGCTAAAGTTAGAGGATCCGGCCGTTGAAAATCGTGAAGAAATTATTCGCTTTATCAAAGAACTTGAGCAGGAA
The DNA here is from genome assembly GCF_000518885.1 of Bacillus sp. J33. Classification (GTDB taxonomy): domain Bacteria; phylum Bacillota; class Bacilli; order Bacillales; family Cytobacillaceae; genus Cytobacillus. Next base: position 3,991 of record NZ_JAEL01000170.1, read on the forward strand.
CATGACCATGCAGGCTCAATATTAAAAGAACTGCGGGAAATTACAGCCGACTATACACCGCCTGCAGATGCATGCGGATCATATCGCCTGGTATATAAGCGCCTGGAAGACCTGGAAGGCCAAACCTTTATGCATGTTCATCTTGAAAATAATATTCTGTTTCCTCGATATATCTAAATAAAATTGAAGCTGACTCAAAAGAAAAACGACTCTTTTGAGTCAGTTTTTTTGAAAGCATTTTTTTCTCATTTTTGGGCAAGATGTTGTTGGGGGATTAGTACCTGAATATCCATTGGAAGTGCTATTTGATTCGTGTTATACTCTTTATACATAAGAAAATCGTTCCTTTCTCGTATGATGGGTTGTGGTGACTTAGTTATACCAAAAGGACGATTTTCTTCTTTTTTTACCTTAGTATTAATGCTGATGTTCTAGCACCCTGTTGATTGAAGTGGAAGGGGCGGGCTCCTCGAAAATGCTACCGCATTTCCTTACGACGAGGTGTTAACTCGGGGAAGCTTATTCAATGTCCTGCGGGAGAAGCGAGTCAGCGGGAGACTCCGCATGCGCGAATGCACCGAGGAGCGTCGGACCGCCCGCGACAGCTTGAGTCCCTGGAGCGGAAATCAACAGGCCAATTTTATAAAAGAAAAAAGAGGGTACCCGAAAGTTATACTGAACTGAACCCCGAACAGTAGACACTTTAAAAAAAGTGGACCTATTCGGGGTTTTTCTATTTTTCTTAGCTTAAAACCCCGTTATACTAAAATCTATATATTAGGACGGGAGAAGTTACTATGAGTAAGATTATTTTCAATGAACATCAACGACAAGTCTTAGAAAAGAACCCAAATGTCGCATCTGTATCTGATCGTGCGATTCAATATACTGCCGAATTTAAAATTCGAGCGGTAAAAGAGAATTTAGCTGGTAAAGGGCCTGCTCAGATCTTTATCGAAGCTGGGTTTAATTTA